>NZ_CP108514.1:2925833-3619166 GCF_035989305.1 Streptomyces sp. NBC_01233
CGGCGGCCAGCGCCGCCCGGGCGATCTCCTTCGCCTCGGTCTCACAGGTCTCGGCGGGGTGCTGCGGACCGCCGAGCGTCACCCGCACCAGGAGGTTGCCGTCGGTCACGCCCAGCGCACAGGTCTCCCCGGTCCCCGGAGTCGACCAGTTCGCGCCGTCCCCCGCCCCGACACCGGTCTCCGGCCGCCCGCTGCCCAGGTTGAACCGCGTCCGCGAGGTACCGCTGCCCGGGAGGCGGCCGCTGCGTTCCAGGGACCAGCTGACGGACGTGTGCGGCTTCGGCTCCTCCTCGCCGCCGACCGCGTCGAAGGCCGCCACCCAGTTGCAGCCCACGGACGACTTCACGGGTGACTCGTTCTCGCCGGACTGGCGCGTTTCCAGCGGCGGCAGCGGCAGCTTCCCGGCCACCTCCGCGCACCGCGGCACGCTCAGATACCGGTCCGCCGGGGCCACCGGCGGCTCCTCCCCGAGCAACGCGTACGCCGCCCCGGCGCAGGCCGCCACGAGGACGACCGCGGGCGGCAGCAGGTACCGCGGGCGCAGCCGCGGGCGCCGGCCGCGCGGCGCGTGGGAGCGCGCCGGGCCGACGGCCTGCGGGGCGGTGGCGGTCGGCGCCTCCGGGTCCACGTCCGGGTCTCCGGGCGCGCGGGCCGGGCCGTCGGGATCCCGGAGCAGCCCGTCGATCTCCTCCTGCTGGGCGACGGCCATCCGCTCGACCGCGGGCGGCCACAGCGTGCCGTCGGCCGCGCCGGTCAGGCCCAGGATCTCCGCCGGGGACGGCCGGGCCGCCGGATCCTTGGCCAGGCACCGGGTGACGAGCTCGCGCAGCCCCGGCGGGAGGCCGAGGAGGTCGGGTTCGGCGTGCACGACGTTGTACAGGGTCAGTGCCACCGACGCCGCCACGAAGGGACTGCGCCCCGTCGCGGCCAGCACCAGGACGGACCCGAGGGAGAACACGTCGCTCGCCGGGGTCAGTTCACCGCCCTCGGCCTGCTCGGGCGACATGAACGCGGGCGAGCCGATCACCGTCCCGGCCTGGGTCAGCTCGGTGACCTCGCCTGGCCGGGCCACCCGCGCGATCCCGAAGTCGATCACCCGTACCCCGTCCCGGGCGAGCAGCACGTTGTCGGGCTTGAGGTCCCGGTGCACCAGCCCCGCCCGGTGGATCTCGACGAGGGCCGCCGCCAGCCCGGCGGCGAGCCTCCGTACGGTCTCCTCGGGCAGCGCCCCGGCGCGCTCCACCGCGGCCCCCAGCGAGGGCCCGGTCACGAACACCGAGGCCAGCCACGGTGAGTCCGCGTCCGCGTCGGCATCCAGGACGGCGGCCGTGAAGGCGCCGGACACCTTCCGCGAGGCGGCGACCTCGCGCCGGAACCTGATGCGGAAGCCGTCGTCGTCGGCGAGCCGGGCGTGCACCTGCTTGACGGCGACGAGCCGCCCGTCCGGTGCGGCGCCGAGCAGCACGCGGCCCATGCCGCCCCGGCCGAGCTCGGCGAGCAGCCGGTACGGTCCCGCCGTGGCCGGATCCGAGGTCTTGAGCGGTCTCATCGGCTCCCCACCGACTCCACGACCGAGGCGGCGAGCTCCCGCGCGACAGCCTCACAGGTGCCGGACGGGTAGCGGGGGCCCGTCACCGAGACCTTGGCCACGAGATTGACCTCCCGTACGTACAGACGGCAGTTCGGATACCCCTCGCCCTGGGGCCTCTGCCACAGCCCCTCGTCGGCGAACCCGAGGTCGATGTCACGCCGGGTCCGGCCGGGTTCGTGGGAGCGCTCGTAGTACCTCTTCGCCTGCTCGGCCCCGGTGCCCTCGCCCTGGCCGGTCGTGAAGAAGTGCCACTCCGCTTCGATCGCGTCACCGGTCCGGTCGGTCCAGGTGCAGCGGGCATAGGCCGAGCCGTACTTCTCGACCGGTCCGAACCCGGCCGGCTGGGCGAAACCGGACGGCACGCGCAGCTCGTCCCAGACCTGTTGGCAGGACGGGGGCTTCGCCGGGTACTTGTCCTGCTTCTGATCCAGCCCTGTCGACCGGACATCCGCGATGAACTCGCGGTAGGTGTCCCCGAGGAACGGCCGCCACACGGTCAGCGCCAGCACGGCCACGACGCCCGCCACGGCAACCCGCACGATCCGCTGCCGGGGCCACGGGCGACGCCACCGGGGGGACGTCCGGGGAGCCGTCTGGGGAGCCGTGGTCCCGCTGACCAGCCCGCCCGTCACCGCGAGCGGCTCGTGGACCAGCGTGTTCACCGCCTCCGGCCACGGCCGCGCCGAGGGCGCCAGCTCGCCGACCGCGCTCAGCAGCTCGCCGGGGGTCGGCCGGTCGGCCGGATCCTTGGCCAGGCAGTGCGCGATGATCCCGCGCAGCCCGGCCGGTACGTCACCCAGCTCCGGTTCGGAGTGCACGACCTCGTGCAGGATCCGCGGCACCGAGCTCCCGGCGAACGGCGGCTTCCCCGTACAGGCCATGACGAGGGTCGCGCCGAGCGAGAACACGTCGGTGGCCGGAGTGAGTTCCTGCCCCAGGGCCTGCTCGGGCGACATGTACGCGGGCGAGCCGATGAGCGCGCCCGCGTGCGTGATCCGGGTCTGGTCCCCCACCGCGCGCACGATGCCGAAGTCGATGACCCGTACGCCGTCCTCCGCTAGCAGCACGTTGGACGGCTTGAGGTCCCGGTGGATCAGCCCCGCCCGGTGTACGTCGGCGAGGGCGTGCGCGAGCCCGGCGGCCAGCCGGCGCACCGCCTCCTCGGGCAATGGCCCGGCGGCGTCCACGGCCTGGCTCAGCGAGGGCCCCGGCACGAACTGCGAGGCGAGCCACGGCGTCTCGGCGTCGGGATCGGCGTCGACCACCGCCGCGGTGTAGCCGCCTGCCACCCGCCGCGAGGCATCCACCTCGCGGCGGAACCGCTCCCGGAACCCCTCGTCCTCGGCCAGCTCGGCGTGCACCTGCTTGACCGCGACGTACCGCCCGTCCGGCCCGACCCCCAGCACCACCCGGCCCATCCCGCCCTGGCCGAGCACGGCGACCGTCCGGAACGGCCCCACGAACTCCGACGCGGACAGCTCTGATCTCCCCATGCCTGTACTGCCCCTCCCCGATAGCGGCGTGGATCCTACAAACCGTCACCATGCGGACGAGGAGCCGTCATGCGCGTTCCGCCACCTCCCGGACGGTCAGGTTCTCGTCACGGACGACGAGCGTGCAGGCCCGCTGGTTCCCGGGATCCGAACGTTCAGCGGCGCGGGGAGGCCTTCAGGGCGCCGCGGGCGACCTCCTTCGCCTTCGTCTCGCAGGCGCCCTTGGTGTACGACTTCGCCCGGAGGCCCACCCAGACGGAGAGGTTGCCCTCACGTACGGCGAGGACGCAGGTCCAGTCGGCCCCGCCGGACCCCCAGTAGGCCTCGGTGCCGAACCCGAGGCGGGGCGCCTCGCGCTGACCGGCCGCCTCCGACTGGAAACGCGCCTTCTGCGTCACCGCGTTGGTGTCCGCATTGCCGCCGAGGCTCAGGTCCCACCGGACCAGCGCGGTCGGCGACGCGGCGGTACCGCCGCTCGCGCTGCAGCTCGACTTCACGCCCGCGGCCGTCTCGGACCTGGTGTCCGTGGTCGACAGCAGCAACTGCGGCTGCAACTCCCTGCGCGCCACCTGGCAGCTGGGGACGGCCGTGTAGGCGACGGGAGCCGTGACCCGGTCCCGTACGTACAGCGCCACCCCGGTACCGGCCACCAGGAGCACACCGGCCGCCGCCAGGGCCGCGATCCGGCGAGGACCGCGCCACGGGCTCCGGGGCGACGGCTCCGGGCGGGAAGGGACAGGCACCGGCGCGTCCCGAGTCGGCGTCGGCGCGACCGGTCCACCCTCCGGTACGGGTACGGGTACGGGAACGGGTACGGGTACGGATGCGGGTACGGCGACCGGCTCGGGCAGGTACACGGGCTCCGGGCCGGTCGGCTCCACCTCGCCGTCCGGGCCGCCGCCGAGCAGCCGGTCGATGTCCGCCCGCTGCTCGGCGAGCATCCGGTACACGGCCGGCGGCCACTGCCGCCCCGCCGGAGCGACCGGGCCGAGGAGTCCGAGCAACTGCGCCGGGGTCGGCCGTTCGGCCGGGTCCTTGGCCAGGCACCGCTCCACGATCCCGCGCAGCCCCGCGGGTACGGCTCCGAGGTCGGGCGTGGAGTGCACGACGTCGTAGAGCGTCTGCAGGGTCGAGGTCCCGGCGAAGGGACTGCTGCCGGTGACCGCCATGACCAGCACCGAACCGAGCGAGAACACATCGCTCGCCGGGGTCAGCGGCTTGCTCTCGGCCTGCTCGGGCGACATGAAGGAGGGCGAACCGATCACCCAGCCGGTGCGCGTCAGCCCGGCGTCGCCTTCGGACTCGCCCTCGGTCGCCCGCGCGATGCCGAGGTCGATGACCCGTACCCCGTCCTCGGCGAGGAGTACGTTGTCGGGCTTCAGGTCGCGGTGGATCAGCCCCGCCCGATGGATCTCCGCCAGGGCCGACGCCAGCCCCGCCGCGAGCCGGTGGACGACGGCCCCGTCCAGCACCCCGTCCGCCCTGACCACGGCCGCCAGGGAGGGTCCGCCCACGAACACCGAGGCCAGCCAGGGTGTCGGCGCGTCCGGATCGGCGTCGATCACGGCGGCCGTGTAGGCCCCGGACACCTTGCGCGAGGCGGCGACCTCACGCCGGAACCGGGCCCGGAAACCCTCGTCGTCCGCGAAGTGCGCGAGCACCTGCTTGACGGCGACGAGCCGCCCGTCCGGCCCGGCACCCAACAGCACCCGGCCCATCCCACCCTGCCCGAGCACGCCGACGACCTCGAACGGCCCCACGTGCGCCGGACCGCCCGGCCCTACGTGCTCCATAGCCTCTGCTCCCCCGAATCCCCTGCCCCCAGTCGGGAGCGGATCATACAGAGACGGCCCTCACGAAGGTGGCGAAAGCCGCGGGATGGACGGTGAAGACGGGCCCGTCGGGGTTCTTGGAATCCCGGACGGCGACAAGACAGGGCTGAGCGGCGACCTCGACGCACTGCCCGCCGGTGTCGCCGCTGTACGAGGCCTTGCGCCAGGCGGCGGTGCCGAGGGGGGCACACTCGACGCATTCTCCGCCGGTGTCGGAGCTGTACGAGGACTTACGCCACTTTGCGCCCGTCAGGTGCTGGTTGGTGTCCATAACGCTCCTCCAATACGCGGGCGATCAGCGCCGCCGAGTCATCCAGGGAGAGCGCGGCGGCCTGCAGATGATCGTATCGGAGCGAACCTTCCCTGAGAGCCTGAGGATTGGCCGTCATATGGCCCTGCACGAAGTCCTCGGTATAGACGATGTCCGGGTCGTCATCGAACCTCAGGACGGTGAACGAGCCAGGCAGTCCGGCATGGGCGCCCGCATCGAAGGGCAGGATCTGCACCTGCACCCACTCCCGCCTCCGCAGGTCCAACAAGTGGGCGAGCTGGTTCCGCATGACCTCCCGGCCACCGATCTCCTGGTGCAGCACGGCCTCACTCAACACCACCCACATCAGTGGCGGGTTCTCGCGGTCGAGTACGCGCTGGCGCTCCATCCGGGCGGCCACCTTCGCGTCGAGGTCCCCGTCGCTCCGCACGCCCAGCACCGCCCGCGCGTACTCCTCGGTCTGCAGCAGTCCGTAAACCAACTGCGCCTGGAAGGTGGAGATGTACGCCGCCCTGGCCTCCATCTCCGCGTACGCCTGGAACCACGTCGGCAGCACGCTCCGCAGGACCAGCCCCACCAGCCGGGAGAAGTGCCCGTCGGTCCCCAGCGCCGCGTCCACCCGCTCCGAGAAGTCCCGCGTCGGCACCCGCTTCGTGTTCTCCACCTGGCCGATCAGCGAGCCGGTGCAGTAGATGATGTCGCCCAGCTGCGACTGCTTCAGCCCGGCGCCCTCGCGCAGCCGGCGCAGTTCGTAGCCGTAGTAATCCAGCGGCGAGGCGCTGGGATCAAGATCGCGCGTGCTGACCATGGACGGTCACCCCCAAGCCAGTTGTGGTTCCGTAGCCGAGCGTAATCGTCCGGCTGCGGACAGGTGGCCCGAATCACGCAATCGGCCCGGCTCCGGTCAGTCCGCACAGCTCACGCGTGGGAAGGAGAGCCCGCGGAGCGAAACGGGCGCACCGCGCGCCGTCCCCGCCAGGACCAGTCAGAACCGGCCGGGGCCGCCCGCCCGGGCCCCGGCATGGACCCCTACCCGGCGGTAGGGCAGCATGGGCCGACCAGTCGCAGCTCAGGAGGAACACATGGCCGCCCACCCCAAGCCGGAGACCCTCGCCGCCTTCGAGGCCGCCAAGGGGTTCATGCCCGTACGGGAGGGGCTCGCGCTGTACGAGGCGGCCGCGGCCGCGGCCGGGCTCGGGCTGCCGCTGCTGGAGGTCGGGACGTACTGCGGCCGGTCCACCATCCTGCTGGCCGACGCCGCCCGCGAGGCCGGCGTGGCGGCGATCACCGTCGACCACCACCGCGGCAGCGAGGAGCAGCAGCCGGGCTGGGAGTACCACGACCCGACGGTCGTCGACCCGGAGATCGGCCTGATGGACACGCTGCCCACCTTCCGCCGGACCCTGCACAAGGCCGGTCTCGAAGACCACGTGATCGCGATCGTGGGCCGGTCCCCGCAGGTCGCCGCCGCCTGGGGCGGCAAGCTCGGCTTCGTCTTCATCGACGGCGGCCACACCGACGAGCACGCCACCGGCGACTACGAGGGCTGGGCCCCGCACGTCGCGGAGGGCGGCACGCTGGTCATCCACGACGTGTTCCCGGATCCGGCCGACGGCGGGCAGGCCCCGTACCGGATCTACCTGCGCGCCCTCGCCTCCGGCGCCTTCGAGGAGATCTCGGTCACCGACTCGCTGCGCGTACTGCGCCGCACGGGGCCGGGCATCTGAGCCTACGAACGCCGGGCCGACAATCGCACCACGCCCCCGGATGGCCCAGTTCCGGCCGGGCGGCAGCGGGGCGGTCTAGCATCGCCGCGTGCGCAAAGACGACAGTTACCCGCCCCCCGAGTCCGGTTCCTCGGTCAGTCCGGACCGGCCCTGGTTCACCCGACGCTCCACGCTCGTCGTCGGGGTCGCCGCGCTCGCCCCGGCCTGTCTGGCGGGCTGGGTGCTGACCCAGGTGCTGTCCGGATCCGAGCCCGACGGGCAGCAGCCCCGGCCGCTGCCCGCCTCGCACTCGTCCCTGTCGCCGGGCGGGCGGGACGCGAAGCCCGGCTCCACCCCGAGCGACAGCCCGAGCGGCAGCCCGAGTACGGACGCGAGCTCGCCCGCGGCCGCCCCCGTACCCGCTCCCGCGCCCGCCAAGGGCCGGCTCGCGGGCAAGACCGTGGTCGTCGACCCCGGCCACAACACGGGCAACTTCAAGCACACCGACGAGATCGACCAGCAGGTCGACATCGGTACGGGTCACAAGGAGTGCGATACCACCGGCACCACGACCAACTCCGGTTACATGGAGGCGGAGTTCACCTACGACGTGTCCCTGCGGCTGCGGGCGGCCCTGGAGGCCCAGGGCGCGAAGGTGGTCCTGACCCACCAGCAGGACCGCCCGTGGGGCCCGTGCATCACCGAGCGGGCCCGCATCGGCAACGAGGCGAACGCCGACGCCGTCGTGTCCGTCCACGCCGACGGGGTCTCCGCGGGCAGCCGCGGCTTCCACGTGATCCTGCCGGCCAAGGTGAAGGGCGGCGCCGCGGACACCGCGAAGATCGTCGGACCCTCCCGCGAGCTCGGCGAGCGGATCGCCGGGAACTTCGCCCGCACCACCGGATCGGCCCCCGCCAACTACCTCGGCAGCGGTACCGGTTTGGTCGTTCGTGACGACCTCGGCGGACTGAACCTGTCAACTCGGCCCAAGGTGTTCATCGAATGCGGCAACATGCGTGATGCCAAGGACGCGGCGCAGCTTACGAGTCCGGAGTGGCGGCAGAAGGCGGCGCAGGGCATCGCGGACGGCATCGTCGGTTTCCTGGGCGGGTAGTCCACCTCGGCAGCCCCGTTTCGGGGCTGCTCGCCGCCCCGATCCTCTCGGCCGCGGGGAACCTCCGTACCATGGTGCCGCCCGCCCTGTGCAGGCGCGATCTGCGACCGCGGCACCACGAGACGACCGAGACCGAGAAGGACACCTAAGACGTGAACATCCGCTCCCTCACTCGAGGCGACGGCGTGGTGATCGGAGCAGCGGCGCTGCTGTTCATCGCCTCGTTCCTCGATTTCTACTCCACCACGGGTGGCGACCTGCCGAGCGCGTGGGACACCGACTCCTACCGCCTGGTGCTCCCCAGCGTCTTCCTGCTCGGCTTCATCGCCGCCGGCCTGCTCATCGCGGGCCGCTTCCAGCCGGAGACCCGCAAGGTCCTGGGCCTGCCGCTGACGGCGTGGGGCACCGTGCTCGCCGTCTCGGCGGCCTGGTCGGCGCTGTGGGCGCTGATCACCTGCCCGAGCCAGCTCGACCTGGGCGCGGGCGCCGTCCTCGCCTTCCTCGCCACCCTGGCGCTGGCCGGCGTGGCCGTGGCCGGTGCGAAGATCCCGGCCCTCGCGGGCCAGCTGGTGCCGGAGCCGAAGCCGGCCGCCGTCCCGCCGTACGCGGGCCAGCCGGGCCAGCCGGGCCAGCCCCAGCCGGGCGCCGGGTACGGCTACCCGGGCGGGCAGCAGCCCTACGGTTCCACCCCGCAGCCGGTCCCGCCGTACGGCGGCACCCCGACGCCGGCCCCGCAGGAGGCCCACCAGCCGGCTCCGACGCCCGCCCCGGCTGCGGACTTCACGCCGTTCTGGTTCGCGGTCCCGGTGGCCCGCCCCCTCTTCGCCGAGGACGGCACCCCCACCCCGATCGCCGAACTCGCCCCGGGCACCTGGTACCTGGCCGTCGAGCAGCGCGGCCCGGCCACCCTGGTCGCGCAGACCCAGGACGGCCGCCGCGGCATCCTGAACGACACCTCGGGCATCCAGCGCGGCTGAGTCCCGCTCCCGCGCACACGACGGCCCCCCCGCCCTTCCGGGCGGGGGGGCCGTTGCCCTACAGTCACCTGACGCATCGTCAGGTATGGCTGTCGGCACCGCGGAGGGACGTACATGCGCCTCGGACTCGCACTCGGCTACTGGGGCCGCGGCCCCCAGCCCGCCCACCTCGACCTCGCCACCGAGGCCGAGAGCCTCGGCTACGACTCGGTGTGGACCGCCGAAGCGTGGGGCTCGGACGCCTTCACCCCGCTGACCTGGATCGCCGCGCACACCTCTCGGATTCGCCTCGGCACGGCCATCGCGCAGATGGCCGCCCGCACCCCGACCGCCACCGCCATGCACGCCCTCACCCTGGACCACCTCTCCGGCGGCCGGATGATGCTCGGGCTGGGCCTGTCCGGCCCGCAGGTGGTCGAGGGCTGGTACGGGCGCCCCTTCCCCGCGAGCCCGCTCACCGCGACCCGCGAGTACGTCGACGTCATCCGCCAGGTGCTGCGCCGCGAGGGCCCGGTCGCCCTGGACGGCCGCTTCCACAGCCACCCGTACCGCGGCGAGGACGGCACCGGCATCGGCAAGCCCCTGAAGCCCATCACCCACCCGCTCCGCCCCGACCTGCCGCTCCTGCTGGGCGCCGAGGGACCGAAGAACATCGCCCAGACCACGCGGATCGCGGACGGCTGGCTGCCCCTGTACTGGTCGCCGACCCGCACCGACGTCTACCGGGCCGCGCTGACGGACCTCCCCGAGGGCTTCATGATCGCGCCGATGGCCCGCGCGAAGGTCTGCGACGACGTCGCCGAGGGGCTGCTCCCGGTCAAGGCGATGCTCGGCTTCTACATCGGCGGCATGGGCCACGCGGCCCGCAACTTCCATGCCGACCTGATGGCCCGGATGGGCTACGAGGAGGAGGCCCGCCGCATCCAGGAGCTGTTCCTCGCCGGCCGCAAGGAGGAGGCGGTCCTGGCCGTCCCCGACGCCTTCGCCGACGAGATCTCCCTGATCGGCCCGCGGGAGCGGATCGCCGAACGCCTGGAACTGTGGCGCAAGGGCCCTGTCACCGACCTCCTCGTGACGGCCCCGGACCCGCACACCCTCCGGGTGCTGGCGGAACTCAACAGCTAGGGGACGCCCCGCCGATGGGATCATCGGAAGTGACAGTGGCTGGCTGAAAGTGGATGACGATCGTCGCCGCTACGGGTTTCGCGTGCGCCCGACTGGCGCCGGGGGCAACCGGCCGCAGACCGGTCGCGATGCGCCGCGCCCGCCGCGGCCACGCCGTCCTCTGCTCGAAGGAAACCCTTGCTGCGCCCCACTCGTGCGACAGTCCTGCTGACCGCGGGCCTCGTCTCCCTCCTCGGCCTGCCCGCCACTGCGGCTGCCGCCGAAACCCCGATCAACCTCTACGTGGACAACGCCTCCGACTCCGGCTGCTCGCCCCCGGCGCCACCGCCTCGGTCGCCGGCCTGCCCGCAGGCTCCGTCGGCGCGGCCCTGAACGTGACCACCACCGACACCACCGGCCCCGGCTTCCTGACCGTCTACGGACACGGCGGCACGCGGCCCGAGGCGAGCAGCCTCCAGACGCGCCCCGGCGAGACCGTCCCCAACCACGTCACCACCCCCGTGGCGGACGGCCGCGCCGGCATCCGGAACAGCTACGACGGCAGCAACCACGTGATCACCGACCTGTTCGGCCACTTCACCCGGGGCTGACCCCACCCGCAGCACACCGGAGCCCCGGTCACCGCGCACACCGCGGTGACCGGGGCTCCCGGCGTGTCAGGACGAAGGGGTGTCGGTGTCCGCCCGGGGGACGGCCTCCAGCAGCTCGCGCACGTCGAGCGGCATGACGGCGATCTCGATGCTCCCGCCGCCCTCGTAGGTGCAAGTGACGATCCGCGAGCCGGGGTTGATGACGATGCCCTCCTTCACCGAGGGGACCCGCACCCCGGTGGCGCGGCCGCCGGGCAGCGGTACGGGCTCGCCGCGCTCGGGGACCCAGCGGGCCGCGCCCCCGTCGGCGTACACCCGGCCGGCCCGCCAGCGCCCTTCGCCGGCGGGCCGGCGCGCCATCCCGGGAATCCCGGGCACGGGGCCGGCGGCCGTCCGCGCGAGGTGCTTGCGCCGCAACAGCCACGCGGCTCCGGCTGCCCCGGCGGCGAGGAACACGTACTCGATCATCCGCCCATTGAAACAGGCCGGAACCGGCCGCCGGGCCGGGCGGGCCGGCCGGCTCAGCCGCCGCTCAGCTGGGACGTGCTCGGTACCTTGTCGACGACCTCGGCGCCCGCGCTCTTGCCCGCCTCCTTGACGCTGCTGATGACGTCGTCGAAGGAGTTGATGTCGGCGTCGCCGGCCTCGCCCTTGCGCAGTTTGGTGCCGAGGCCCTTGAGGGACGCGATGCCCGCCGTCAGCGGCGCCATCGCCTTCGACAGCAGCGGGTCGCCCTTGGCGTTGTCGGCCGCCGCCTTCAGCCGGTTGTACGCGAACGCTCCCGCGAGGCCGGCCTTGATGAGCGCGAAGGTACGGCCCTTGGCGCCCTTCTTGAACTTGCCCGCACGGTACGGCTTGATGATCCACTGGTACGTCGCTCCGGCCGCGAGCCCGGCGTTGGCGACGAAGCGCGTCTTGGCGAACTTCTGCTTCTCGGCGGACGTGCTGGGCGACGGCGCCACCGCGGCCAGTTCGTCGGCCTCGGCCGCGACGGGCTCCGCCGCCGCGAGCGCGGCCAGCTCCCCCATCGACGCGGCGGACAGCTCCTCGCGCGGGCCGCTCCCGCCGCTGCCGCAGGCGGTGGCGCCGACCATCAGCGCGGTGGACAGGACCACCGCCGTGACGGCGCGACGGAATCGGACGGTCGTGGGTACGGACACGGTTTCCTCCGGGGACTGAGGTGTCCCCCGCAGCCTCACCCCTGCCCCGCGGCCCCGCCACTCGCGGGGACCCGTTCGGGTTTGCCGTCCGCCTACGCGGCAACACGCGGAGCATGCCCACACACACCCGGGCAAGCGCACGCGGAAGCAGTCAGGCCGGGCGGGCCGTCGCACTGGTGGCGGGCGTACTGGCCTTCGTCATCGCCCTGTGGATCCTGATGTACCTGCTGGACGCCAACCGGGGCAACGAGCTCGTGGAGTTCGTCCACGACACCGCCAGCCGGCTGGCCGGCTGGTCCTACGACCTGTTCACCTTCAGTCACTGGGGGCACCCCCAGCGGTAGCTGGGGGAGGGTCCAGGTCGTCTTCGGCTACGGCGTGGCCGCCGTGGTCTGCCTCCTCGTCGGCCACGCCGTAGCCGGCTGGCTCTACCGGCGCTGACGCCGGCCGCGGCTCAGCCGCAGCAGTCCGGCTCCAGTCCGGCCGGGAGCGAGGTCCCGCCGAACACCTCGGTGGTGGCCTCGTCCCCGCCCAGCGCCGCCACGGCGAGCAGCAGGGACCCGGCGGTCCAGGTGGTCTGCTCCACGGGCCAGACGGCCTCGTCCTGGAAGACGTATCCCGTCCAGTACATGCCGTTGTCGGCGCGCAGGTGGGTGATCGAGCGCAGGATCTCCAGGGCCCGGTCGGACTCCCCCGTCGCCCACAGCGCGAGCGCCAGCTCGCAGGACTCGCCGCCCGTCACCCACGGGTTGGGCAGGACGCAGCGCACGCCGAGGCCTGGGACCACGAACTCGTCCCAGCGCTGCTCGATGCGCGCCGTGGCCTCGGCGCCGGTCAGGGCGCCGCCGAGGACCGGGTAGTACCAGTCCATCGAGTAGTGGTTCTTGTCGAGGAACCGCTCGGGGTGGCGCCGGATCGCGTGCCGCAGGGCGCCCGCGGCCAGCTCCCAGTCGGGCTGCGGCTCCTCGCGGTGCTCGGCGATGGCCAAGGCGCAGCGCAGTGCCTGGTGGATGGAGGAGGAGCCGGTGAGGAGGGCGTCGGTGACGGCGGTGCCGTCGGCCTCCCGCTTCCAGCCGATCTCGCCGCCCGGCTGCTGGAGCGTCAGGACGCACTCCACGGCCGCGTAGACGGCCGGCCACATGCGGTCGAGGAAGGTGTCGTCGCCGGTGGACAGGTAGTGGTGCCAGACGCCGACGGCTATGTAGGCGGTGAAGTTGCTCTCGCGGCTGGCGTCCTGCGGCTCGGTGGTGTCCACGCCCTGCGGCCGGTCGGCGTAGGCCGCGTACCAGGAGCCGTCCTGGTTCTGGTGCCGCGCCAGCCACGCGTACGCCCGCTCGGCGGCCTCGTGCTCGCCGGCCGCGTCCAGCGCCATCGCGGCCTCGGTGTGGTCCCACGGGTCGAGGTGGTGCCCGCGGAACCACGGGATGGCCCCGTCCGCGCGCTGGGCGGCGAGGATGCCCGCCACCGTCGCGGCGGCCTGCTCGGCGGTCAGTACGCCGTCCAGGACCAGGTGTTCGGTGCGTCCGGGCGAGCTCACTGGGTCGCGCCGACGGGGAGGTGGGGCTTGGTCGCGTACGCCACGAAGCTCTTGCCGATGAGCGGGTTCAGGGCCTGCTCGGCGAGCCGCGTGGCCAGCGGCTTCTTCATGATGTCCCAGACCAGGAGCTTGTGGTACGCCTTGACGGGCAGCGCCTTGTCGTTGTCGACGCCGAAGGCGCACTTGAGCCACCAGTACGGGGAGTGCAGCCCGTGCGCGTGGTGAGTGCCGTACGGCTTGAGGCCCGCGGCCCTCATCTTGCCGAGCAGCTCGTCCGCCTTGTAGATGCGGATGTGGCCGCCCTCGACCTCGTGGTAGGCGTCGGAGAGCGCCCAGCAGATCTTCTCGGGGCCGTAGCGCGGGACGGTTATGGCGATGCGCCCGCCGGGCTTGAGCACGCGCACCATCTCGGCGAGCACGCCCTTGTCGTCGGGGATGTGCTCCATGACCTCGGAGATGATCACGACGTCGAAGGAGTCGTCGGGAAAGGGCAGGGCGAGGGCGTCGCCCTCCATGGCGGTGGCGGTGGCCCCGGCGGGGGCCTCGCCGGCCTCCTTCATGGCGGCGAACCACTTGGCGACCTCGCGGATCTCCTCGCCGTTGCGGTCGACGGCGACCACCTGGGCGCCTCTCCGGTAGCACTCGAAGGCGTGCCGGCCTGCGCCGCAGCCCAGATCGAGTACGCGGTCGCCTGCGGCGAGCGGGAACCGGGAGAAATCGACGGTCAGCACGGGGTCCTGCCTTCGCGGTCGCGGGGGTGTGGGGCGGGGGTGTGGATGAGGCGGAGGGTCACCGCGCGCGGCAGGTCACCGCGCGCGGCGGGTACGGGCGGCCTGCTCGATGGCGGCGCGGTAGTGCGCGGCGGTGCCTTCGGCGGCCTTGGCCCAGGTGAAGCGGGTCAGGACCCGTTCGCGCCCGGCGGCGCCGAGGCGGGCCCGCAGCTGCGGGTCGCCCAGCATCCGGCCCAGCGCGGCGGCCAGTGCGCCCGCGTCGCCCGGGGGCACCGCGAGGCAGGTCTCGCCGTCGGGTCCGGCGACCTCGGGGATCGCACCGCCGGTGGTGGCGACGAGCGGGGTGCCGGTGGCCATGGCTTCGGCCGCCGGGAGCGAGAAGCCCTCGTAGAGGGAGGGGACGCAGGCGATCTGGGCGCTGCGGACGAGGTCGACGAGTTCGGCGTCGGTGATGCCCTTGACGAAGCGGACGGCGTCCTGGAGCCCGTACGTCTCGATGGCGCGGGCGACCGGCCCCTGCTCGGCGCGCTTGCCGACGACGACGAGGTGGGCCTCGGGCTGCTCGGTGCGCAGCTTCGCGAGGGCCTCGACGAGGTACACGAGCCCCTTGAGGGGGACGTCGGCACTGGAGGTGGTGACGATGCGGCCGGGGACCTCGGCGACGGAGGCGTCCGGCGACCACAGGTCGGTGTCGGCGCCGATGTGCACGACGTGGATGCGCTCGTCCCGGACGCCCAGGTGCTGGGCGATCTCCTGCTTGGAGGATCCGGAGACGGTGAGGACGGACGGGAGCCTGCGGGCCACGCGGCCCTGCATGCGGGTGAAGGCGTACCAGCGGCGCACGGACGCCCGCTTCACCCGGCCCTGCGCGGCATCGAGGTCGAGCTTGCGGTCGACGGTGATGGGGTGGTGGATCGTCGTGACCAGCGGTGCGCCGAGGTCGCCGAGGAGGCCGTACCCGAGGGTCTGGTTGTCGTGGATGACGTCGAAGTCCCCCGCGCGCGCGGCCAGATGGCGGCGGGCGCGCAGCGAGAAGGTCAGCGGCTCGGGGAAGCCGCCGGTCCACATGGTGGCGACCTCGACGGCGTCGATCCAGTCCCGGTACTCCTCGCGCCCCGGCGTACGGAAGGGGTCGGGGCTGCGGTACAGGTCCAGGCTCGGGAGCTCGGTGAGCGAGGCGCCCGTGTCGAGCACCGGGTAGGGCTGCGCGCCGATCACTTCGACGGAGTGCCCCAGCTGTACGAGCTCGCGCGAGAGGTGGCGGACGTAGACGCCCTGGCCGCCGCAGAACGGGTTCCCCTTATAGGTGAGGAGTGCAATGCGCAGCGGGCGGTCGCCGTCGGTGGCGGAACCCGCGAAAGGGCTCGTCACCATGGCCTCAGCGGTCACTCTCGGCCCCCTTCTCCCTGCAACTTTCGCCGGAGCGTAACCGCTCGGATAATGTAGAACAAGTTTCAGACTTGATCCGTCGAAGAGCATTGAATCTACCGGCCGGAAACTACACCGTAAGAGGCGGAGCAGGTGATTCGCGCCACGACTGCGGCGCCTGCCATGCTGACTGCGGACCAGCCGGATTCAGCCCGGAATCAGCCCGCGCAACGACACGGAGGGCCACGGAACGGGACACGTAACGGGATCCCCCTCCGGAAGGAGGGGGCTTTCAGCCGCACTGGCTAAGAGCCGCCGTTACCAGCACCAGCCAACACATGTGTGGAGGTGAACGAAGTTGGCTACGTACCGCGTAGGACAGAAGACCGACCGAGCTGTGCTTCCTCAGCAGCTTGCTCTCGAATTGGAGTCAGCAGACACCCCCCGGATCGGGGACGAAACGGGACTCGAACGCCGTGAGGCACCCGGCGCGGTACATGTGCGAGGGGAGATGCCCGACGCTTCACCTGGCGGCGGGCACGTCACCCCCAACCGCGAGGTTGGGGAGAGGGCCCGTGATGGCCACCCTGTCGTGTTCGTCCTGGACAAGCACGGCACACCGCTGCAACCGACCACACCCGCCAGGGCCCGCGAGCTCCTCAAGAAGGGCCGGGCTGCCGTTGCGCGGCACACTCCGTTCGTGATCCGCCTCAAAGACCGCACGGTCTCCGAGTCGCAGGTGGACGGTGTGGAGCTCGGAATCGACCCCGGATCGAAGTGCACAGGCATCGCCGTGTTCACCGCGAAGGACGGTGAGCGCCGTGGCCTGTACGCGGTCGAGCTGACCCACCGGGGCGGCGGCATCCGGGACAAGCTCACCGCTCGCGCCGCCTACCGGCGTGGCAGGCGAACCCGCAACCTGCGTCATCGCGCTCCGCGCTTCTCCAACCGCACCCGACCCAAGGGCTGGCTCGCGCCGTCGCTGCGTCACCGTGTGGACACCACCATGTCGTGGACCACACGGCTCGCACGCTGGGCACCCGTTCGCGCGGTGCATGTGGAGCGGGTCGCGTTCGACACTCACGCCATGTCCAATGGCGGACAGCTGGAGGGGGCCGAGTACCAGCACGGCACCCTGTGCGGCACAGAAGTCCGCGAATACCTGCTGGCCAAGTGGGGCCGGGCCTGTGCCTACTGCGGCGCTACCGAAGTCCCGCTCAACATCGACCACATCCACCCCCGCTCACGCGGCGGCAGCGACCGCATCTCCAACCTGTGCACAGCGTGCATCCCATGCAACGAGAAGAAGTCCAACCAGCCACTCAAGGACTTCCTCAAGCATTCCCCAGGCACGTTGACCCGGATCCTCGCCCAGGCCAAAGCCCCTCTCAACGACGCGGCAGCCGTCAACGCCACCCGCTGGGCCCTCTGGCGCGCCCTCGGCGCCGCATTCCCCACGGTGCACACCGCATCCGGGGGCCGCACCAAATGGAACCGTCAGCGGACCGGCACCTCGAAGACCCATACCCTCGACGCCCTGTGCGTCGGCGTGCTCGACACCGTCACCCGCACCCCGGCCCGCGTCCTCGCGGTCACCGCGACCGGACGCGGCACATACACCCGCACCCGCACCGACAAGTACGGCTTCCCCCGCCTGCGACTGCCCAGGCAAAAGACGTTCTTCGGCTACCAGACCGGAGACCTCACCCGCGCAGTCGTCCCCACCGGGAAGAAGGCCGGCACCCACACCGGACGGATCGCCGTCCGCGCCACCGGCAGGTTCAACATCAAAACCGCCCACGGCCTCATCCAAGGCATCGGGCACAAACACTTCCGCCTCATCCAACGAGCCGACGGCTACGCCTACACCACCCGACCCGAAGGACCTCCGGACACCACCTGACCGCCACCGACAGCAACGAAGAGACCTCCGGCGCTCCGCGCCTGTGCCCCAAGGATTCGCTCCCTCCCCCAGCTGAAGCAGGGGGGTTCCACGAAAGAAGGCCGATGCCAGCGGAAGTGAAGGCCGTCATCACACCGGCGTCGCCTCCCCTGACGGAGCGCCAGGAGGCGCGCCGCCGCCGGATCCTGCACGCCAGTGCCCAGTTGGCCAGCCGGGGCGGTTTCGACGCCGTCCAGATGCGTGAGGTCGCGGAGGCGGCCGGCGTGGCGCTCGGCACGCTCTACCGCTACTTCCCGTCCAAGGTGCACCTGCTGGTCGCCACCATGCAGGACCAGCTCCAGCACATGCACACCACGCTGCGCAAGCGCCCGCCGGCCGGGGAGGACCCGGCGGCCCGGGTCGCGGAGACCCTGATGCGGGCCTTCCGCGCCCTCCAGCGGGAACCGCAGCTGGCCGACGCGATGGTGCGGGCGCTGACCTTCGCGGACCGTAGCGTGAGCCCCGAGGTGGACACGGTGTCCCGGCTGACCACAGCGATCATCCTGGACGCGATGGGCCTGGAGCACCCGCCGACGGCTGAACAGCTCTCGGCGGTCCGGGTCATCGAGCACACCTGGCACTCGGCGCTGATCACGTGGCTTTCAGGCCGTGCCTCGATCGCCCAGGTCAAGATCGACATCGAGATGGTGTGCCGCCTGATCGACCTGACGGCCCCGGAAAAGGCCTGAAGCAGCCGCTGGGGCACGCCCCGGACAATTTCGGTGGACAGCGGCCGGGCCCGTGATCGATAGTCCGCCGCATGGCCTCTCTTGTGCGACACCTCACCATCGACTGCTCCGACGCCTACCGCCTCGGGCAGTTCTGGGCCGCCGTCCTGGACGGCTCGCTCGCCGACGACGACTTCCCCGGGGACCCCGAGGCACTGGTCACTGCGCCCGGCTCGACCCTGCTGTTCGTGACGGTCCCCGACACCAAGACCGTGAAGAACCGGGTGCACGTGGACCTCCAGCCGCAGGACCGCACGCGTGACGAGGAGGTCGAGCGCATAGTGGCCCTGGGCGCCACCCTCGTCGGCGACCACCGGCGGGCCGACGGGAGCGGCTGGGTGACCCTCGCCGACCCCGAGGGGAACGAGTTCTGCGTCGAGCGGAGCGCCGCCGAAATGGCGAAGTAGGCCTCGACGGACGCCCGGACACGAGGCGGGACGGGACGGGACGGGGATCAGGGACCGGGCCCGGATTCCCGCATGCAGGCCACGAGAGCGGCCGGGCAACCGATGCGGACGGCGGCATCTCATGGCCGCGACCTTTCCGTGCCCTTGCGCCACTGGCGCTCGTTTCCGGTCAACGACGGTTCCCGGGCATGTCGATCGGGGCCGGAACCAGCGGTTCCAGCCCCGGAGTCCCGTGGGGTCGAAGCGGCGCCGGAAGCGCCACTTCGACCCCACGACGCCCCTACTCCTCCGGCGGGAAGACGGGTTCGCCCGAGCCGGCCAGGGTGATCAGGATGGCCTCCACCGGGCAGCCCTCCGCCGCCGTGAGGATCGGTTCGTTCGCGTCCGACTGCGCGGTGCGGGGGTGGGACTGTCGCGCCGAGTCCAGGACGAAGCCGTCCGGGGCGTGGTTCACGCACATGCCCGAGCCGATGCAGACCGCCCGGTCCACCTCGACCTGCCAGCGGTCACCCATCAGGCACCCGCCTCGTAGCCTGCCGGGAGGTGGATCATCTTGTGCTCCAGGTACTCGCTCAGCCCCTCCGGGCCGAACTCCCGGCCCACGCCGCTGTTCTTGTAGCCGCCGAACGGGCCGAGCATGTCCAGGCTGAAGGTGTTCACGTTGAAGGTTCCGGTGCGGATCCGCCGCCCGAAGTCGATGCCGTGCTCGACGTCGCCGGTCCAGACACTGCCGCTCAGGCCGAAGTCCGAGTCGTTGGCCACCCGTACCGCCTCCGCCTCGTCCCCGTACGGGATCAGGCAGACGACCGGGCCGAAGATCTCCTCGCGCGCGATCCTCATGGAGTTGTCCACGTCGCCGAAGAGGGTGGGCTCCACGTACCAGCCGCGGTCCAGGCCCGCCGGACGGCCGCCGCCCGACAGGACCTTCGCGCCCTCCTCCTGGCCGATCCGGATGTAGTCCAGGGAGCGCTGCTGCTGCCGCTGGGCCACGAGCGGGCCGAGCTGCGTCGCCGGGTCGAGCGGGTCGCCCACGACCAGCGCGCCGGCCGCCGCCGCGAGGGCCTCGGCCACCTCCTCGTACCGGCTGCGCGGGGCGAGGATCCGGGTCTGGGCCACGCACGCCTGGCCGTTGTTCATCCAGGCCGCGGGCACGATCCCGGCGATGGCCGTGTCGAGGTCCGCGTCGGGGAGGATCACGGCGGCGGACTTGCCGCCGAGTTCGAGGGTGACGCGGGTGAGGTTGCGCGCGGCGACCTCCATCACGCGCTTGCCCGCGGCGACCGAGCCGGTGAAGGCGACCTTGTCGATGCCGGGGTGGCCGACCAGGTACTCGCTGACCTCGCGGTCGGCGGGCAGGATCGACAGCACGCCCTCGGGGAGTCCGGCCTCCCGCGCGATGTCGGCCAGGATGTAGGAGTCCAGCGGCGCTTCGGGGGACGGCTTGAGGATCACCGTGGAGCCGGTCAGCAGGGCGGGGGCCAGCTTGGCCGCCGCCACGAACTGCGGGACGTTCCAGGGGATGACGGCGGCGACCACGCCCACCGGCTCCCGGCGCACCAGGATCGGGCCGAGCACGCCCCGGCGGTGCTCCTCGTACGGGTAGGCGCGCGCGACGGTGATCGCGGCGTCGTAGACCATCATCGGGCCCAGCGCCTGGGCGAGGACGCTCCAGGAGTACGGGGACCCGTTCTGGGAGCTGATCGAGCGGGCTATCTCCTCGTGCCGGACGGCGATGGCGTCCTTGATCCGGGTGACGACGGCGATGCGCTCGTCGAGCGTCATCCGCGGCCAGGGCCCCTCGTCGAACGCCTTGCGCGCGGCGGCGACGGCGCGGTCCACGTCCCTCTTCGAGGCGTGCGGGACGGAGCCGATGACCTGCTCGGTGTGGGGGGAGACGATCCGGATCGTGTCGGTGCCCAGCGGATCAGTCCACTCCCCGCCGATGAACAGTTGTCCGTGTTCCACGAGCTCGGTCATGGCTGAGGCCTCCTGCGGCTTGCCCTGCGGCTTGGCGTTCCAGAACTGATACCAGTTCTAGTTCGAGGAGTCCACGGCCAGGACGGAACAGCGGAGAAGATCCAACGACTAGTCAGAAAAGCCCGGAGGTGGTCGACTTGGGCTACTACTGAAACACGTTCTCGTCAGAGGGCGGCAACGGGCGGAGGGCTCATGCCGGAGGACACGTCACAGGTCACCGATCACGGCGGAGGCGTGTGGGGAATCAAGGTGCCCATCCCCGACAACCCCCTCGGGCACACCCTCGTCCACGTCCTCGACACCGACCGCGGCCCGGTCCTCGTCGACACCGGCTGGGACGACCCCGAGTCCTGGGACACCCTCGTCGCCGGCCTCGCCGCGCTCGGCATCGCCGTCGCCGACGTCCACGGCGTGGTCATCACCCACCACCACCCCGACCACCACGGGCTCTCCGGCCAGGTCCGCGAGGCGTCCGGCGCCTGGATCGCCATGCACGCCGCCGACACCGAGGTCGTCGTCCGCACCCGCGCCTCCGAGCCCGGCGTCTGGTTCGACTACATGAGCGCGAAACTCGCCGCCGCAGGAGCCCCCGAGGAACACATCGCCCCCCTGCGCGCCGCCCGCACGAGCGGCCGCATGCGGACCCTGCCCGGGCTGCGCGCCGCCGTGCCCGACCGGGAGATCGTCCCCGCCGAACTCCTCCCCCTCGCCGGCCGCCGGCTGCGCGCGATCTGGACCCCCGGGCACACGCCCGGCCACGTCTGCCTGCACCTGGAGGAGGCCCATCCCGCGAACCTGCCCGGCAACGGCCGCCTCTTCTCCGGGGACCACCTGCTGCCCGGGATCTCCCCGCACATCGGCCTGTACGAGGCCCCGGAGGACACCCGCGTCACCGACCCCCTCGGCGACTACCTCGACTCCCTCGAACGCATCGGCCGGCTGGCGCCCGCCGAGGTGCTCCCCGCCCACCAGCACGCCTTCACCGACGCACCCGCCCGCGTACGGGAACTACTGGACCACCACGAGGAACGGCTGTCCGGGCTGTGGGCCCTGCTGGCCGAACCGCTGACCCCGTGGGGGCTGGCGGAGCGCATGGAGTGGAACCGGCCCTGGGAGCAGATCCCGTTCGGCTCCCGCACCATCGCCGTCTCGGAAGCGGAAGCCCACCTGCGGCGCCTGGTCAAGCAGGGCCGCGCGGAGGCCGTCCCGGGCACCGACCCGGTGACGTACCGGGCCGCGTAAGGGCCGCGACGCGGCGCCGTACGGGGCCCGGGCCCGGCCCGGCACGGCGCTCGGACCCGACCTGTAAGGGGCTCGGACCCCCGGCGCCCCGGAGTCCGCAGGCTACGGGCCGGTAGAGTGAAGCCGTCGTCCACACTTCCGTCCGGGGGGAAGCCGGTGCGAATCCGGCGCTGACCCGCAACCGTGACCCGCTCCGGCACCGACCGGGCGGGGAGCCGGAATGCCCCGTACCGGAAGTGCGCGGCTCGCGCCGCCGGATCCTCCGGCGGTCGGCACCGTCGAGGTAAACGGAGCCGGAGCCCGGTGCCAGTGCGTGCCCGCCTCCGGTTCCCCAGCAGGAGAGGCACCCTCCCCCATGAACGTCCGCCGCAGCGCAGCCGCGCTCGCCGCCTCCGCCGTGCTCTGCGTGGGTGTCGCCCCCGCAGCCCTCGCCGACACCGCGCCGCCCGCCTCCCCCTCAGCACCCCCGGTCATCCCCTCCGGCCTCTACGGCAAGGACGACCCCGCGTACGACGGCGTGTGGCGGCAGTCCTTCGCGCTGCTCGCCCAGGACACCGTGGGCGTCAAGCCCGCCGCGCAGGCCGTGGACTGGCTGGTCGGCCAGCAGTGCGCGAACGGCTCCTTCCCCGCCTTCCGCGCGGACACCACCAAGGACTGCGACGCGACGGCGTATATCGACTCCAACGCGACCGCCGCCGCCGTACAGGCGCTGACCGCGCTCGGCGGCCACGGTGAGAGCGTCAAGAAGGCGCTCGCCTGGCTCAAGTCCGTGCAGAACGAGGACGGCGGCTGGAACTCCAACCCCGGCGGCGCCATGGACAACGGCACCGACGCCAACTCGACCGCCATCGTGATCAGCGCCCTGACCGCGGCCGGCGAGAAGCCGGCCGAGACCAAGTCGAAGGCGGGCAAGACCCCCTACGAGGCGCTGCTCTCCTTCCAGCTGGGCTGCGCCGCCGAGCCGGCCACCGACCGGGGCGCCTTCGCGTTCCAGCCGGTCGACGGCAAGCTGCTCGCGAACGGCGACGCCACGGCCGCGGCCGCGCTGGCCGGTCTCGGTAAGGGCTCGGCCGTCGTCCCGTCCGGTACGGACACCCCCGCCACGGCGCTGACCTGCCCGGCGGCGGGCACCGCGGACCCGGCGGCAGCGGCCCAGGGCGCGGCGGGCTACCTGGCCGAGGCCCTCAAGAAGGACGGCCACCTGACGGCCGTGACCCCGGGCGCCGACCAGCCGACCCCGGACACCGGCAACACCGTCGACGCGGTGATCGCCCTGGCCGCGGCCGGGCACAAGCAGTCGGCGGCGGGCGCGCTGGAGTGGCTGAAGGCCAACTCCGCGCAGTGGGCGAAGGGCAACCCGGCCGCCCTCGGCACCCTGGTCCTCGCCGCACACGCCACGGGCACCGACCCGAAGTCCTTCGGCGGCACCGACCTCGTCGCCGCACTGAACGCGACCGGCCCGGCCCCGCAGGGCGCGGACGCGGACGCGACGGCCGTGGAGAGCGGGAAGGACGAGTCGTCCGGCGGCCAGAACCTCTGGTGGATCATCGGCGCGGGCGGCGCGGCCTGCGTCGGCATCGGCATCCTGCTGAGCGGCCGCCGGAAGAAGAACCAGCTCTGATGCGCCGCCGCCGGCCCGCCGTGGCCCTGGTTCTCGCCCTCGGGATCGTCCTGGCCGTACTGGCCGCCGCTCCTGCGATGGCGGCGGGCTACCGCTACTGGTCGTTCTGGGACGGCTCGGGCGGCGGCCAGTGGTCGTACGCCACGCAGGGCCCCTCGATGGCCCGCCCGGCGGACGGCTCCGTCCAGGGTTTCCGCTTCTCGGTGAGCAAGGACGCGGCGGCCGAGGCGGCCCGGCCGCGCGCCGCGGCCGGCTTCGAGGCCGTCTGCGGGTCCACCGCACCGGCGGAGGGCCGCAAGCGGGTCGCGCTCGTCATCGACTTCGGCGTCCCGGCGGACGCCCCGGCGGGCGAGGCCCCGCCGCAGGACGCGCCGCGCACGGCCTGCGCGCAGGTGCCCCCGGACGCCACGGCGGCCGAGGCGCTGGCTTCGGTCGCGAAGCCGCTGCGCTACAACAGCGCGGCGCTGCTGTGCGCGATCTCGGGCTACCCGAAGCAGGGCTGCGGCGAACCCATGGCGGACACCCCGGCGCCGAGCACGTCGGCGGCGCCCGCCGCCCCGGCCCCGGATGACGGCGGCCCGTCGGCGGGCCTCCTGGCGGGCCTCGCAGCCGTGGCCGCCCTGGCCGCAGCCGGCATCTGGCAGTCCCGCCGCCGCACCCGATGACGGCCCCGACTCCGCCGGGCGCAGCCAAGCCGGGCACGGGCGAGGCAGGCACGGCCAAGCCGGGCACGGGCGAGGCAGGCGCGACGGTGACGGGCGAGGCGGGCACGGCCCAGAACTCCCAGGCACGCACGCCAGGCGCAGTCGCCGCAGGCGAGGCGGGCGAGGCGGGCACCACCGGGACTGACGCGGCCCAGCCGGGCCGACCGGGCGCAGCCGAGGCGGCTGGGGCGGCGCCGGCCGGGCGCGGCGGAGCCTTGCCGGGCCGCGGCGGGCGGTCGGCCACGGCCGCCCGGCGGCTCCCTGTCCCGCATCCGGGCTCCGGCCCGACACCGGGCGGTGGTGCGGCAGCCGCCGACGGTGCTCAGGCAGCCGCCGGGGCCACCCGCGGCCGGAGTGCGAGCCGCACGGATGGTGCGGGTGGGTACGCGGGCCGGCCGGAGGCCGGGCGCACCCCCACCGGAGCCGCACCCGACGACGCGTCCCCGGCCCGCCGGAGCCTCCCCGCGGCGCAGGACCCGCCGCACCGGTCGACGTACAGGAAATGGCAGGCACCGCTCGCCGGCCGGGCCACCGCCCTGCACGCCGGGGCCTGGTGGCTCTGGGCCCTCGGGCTCGCCACCGCCGCCTCCCGCACCACCAACCCGCTGCTCCTCGGACTGACCGTCGGCGTCGCCGGGTACGTGGTGGCGGCCCGCCGCACGGACGCGCCCTGGGCGCGTTCCTACGGGGCCTTCCTCAAGCTCGGCCTCGTCGTCATCGGCCTGCGCCTGCTCTTCTCCGTGCTCCTCGGCTCCCCCGTCCCCGGCGCGCACACCCTCTTCACGCTCCCGGAGATCCCGCTGCCCGCCTGGGCGCAGGGCATCCGGTTCGGCGGGAAGGTCACCGCCGAACAGCTGGCCTTCGCCTTCTATGACGGCGCGAAGCTGGCCGCCCTCCTCGTCTGCGTGGGCGCCGCGAACGCCCTCGCGAACCCGGCGCGGCTGCTGAAGTCCCTGCCGGCCGCCCTGTACGAGGCCGGGGTCGCCGCCGTCGTCGCCATGACCTTCGCGCCGAACATGGTCGCCGACGTGGTCCGGCTGCGGACCGCCCGCCGGCTGCGCGGCCGCCCCACCGGCGGGGTGAAGGCCATCCTCCAGATCGGCCTGCCGGTCCTGGAGGGCGCCCTGGAGCGTTCCGTCGCCATCGCCGCGTCGATGGACGCGCGCGGCTACGGCCGCACGGCGAAGGTCCCGCCGGCCGTCCGGCACACCACCAACGTCCTCACCCTCGGCGGGCTCCTCGGCATGTGCGCGGGCACGTACGGGCTGCTGGCCGCGCAGGGCGCCGCGTACGGACTCCCCGTGCTCGGCATCGGCGCCGTCCTGGCCCTCGCGGGCCTGCGCCTCGGCGGGCGCCGGTCGGTGCGGACCCGCTACCGGCCCGACCGCTGGGGGCCGCGCGCCTGGCTGGTGGCCGGGTCGGGCGCGGCCGTCGCCGCGCTCCTCATCCGCGCGGGCACCGTCGACCCCGCCGCGCTGCACCCCGGCGTGGTCCCGCTGGTGGCGCCCACGCTGCCGCTGTGGCCGGCGGCGGCGATCCTGATCGGCCTGCTGCCCGCGTTCGTGGCACCCGTACCGCCCAAGGAGGCGTCGCTGTGATCCGCTTCGAGCAGGTGTCGGTCACCTACGAGGGCGCGGCCGGGCCTTCCCTCCAGGGCGTCGACCTGGTGATCCCGGAAGGCGAGCTGACCCTCCTGGTCGGCCCGTCGGGAGTCGGCAAGTCCACCCTGCTCGGGGCCGTCTCGGGCCTGGTCCCCCATTTCACCGGGGGCACGCTCCGGGGCAGGGTCACCGTCGCGGGCCGTGACACGCGCACGCACAAGCCGCGCGAGCTCGCGGACGTGGTGGGCACGGTCGGCCAGGATCCGCTCGCGCACTTCGTGACGGACGTGGTCGAGGACGAGCTCGCGTACGGGATGGAGTCCCTGGGCTTGCCACCTGCGGTGATGCGCCGCCGCGTGGAGGAGACCCTGGACCTCCTCGGCCTGAACGAACTCCGCGACCGGCCCATCGCCACGCTCTCCGGCGGCCAGCAGCAGCGGGTCGCGATCGGCTCGGTCCTGACCCCGCACCCTCAGGTCCTGGTACTGGACGAGCCGACGTCCGCGCTGGACCCCGCGGCGGCGGAGGAGGTCCTGGCGGTCCTCCAGCGCCTCGTCCACGACCTCGGCACCACCGTCCTGATGGCGGAGCACCGGCTGGAGCGGGTGGTCCAGTACGCCGACCAGGTGCTGCTCCTGCCGTCCCCCGGGGCAGCGCCCGTCCTGGGGCCCCCGGCGGAGATCATGGCCGTCTCCCCGGTCCACCCCCCGGTGGTCTCCCTGGGCCGCCTCGCGGGCTGGTCCCCGCTCCCCCTCTCGGTCCGCGACGCCCGCCGCCGCGCCGCTCCGCTCCGGGCCCGCCTGTCGGCTCCCGCCGGGGCCGCCGCCAACCCCGCACACCATCCGCCCGAGCCCACCGGCCCCGGCGGCGGCGCGGCCCGGCTCGTCGCGCGCCTGCTGCGCCGGGGCACGCCGGGCCCGAGCCCCGTCCCCGCCCCGGCAGGGGCCCCGGCCCACACCCGCGGCCTAGGCGTCCGCCGCAACCGCACGGACGTGCTCCGCGGCATCGACCTCACGGTGGCGGCGGGCGAGACCGTCGCCCTCATGGGCCGCAACGGCGCCGGCAAGTCCACCCTCCTCGCCACCCTCGTCGGCACGCTCGCCCCCACCACCGGCGAGGTGACCGTCGGCGGCCGCACCCCCCACCGCACGCCGCCGCCCGAGATGGTGCGCCGCGTCGGCCTCGTCCCGCAGGAGCCGCGCGACCTCCTCTACGCCGACACCGTCGCCGCCGAGTGCGCCACCGCCGACTCCGACGCCGGCGCGGCCCCCGGCACGTGCCGGGATCTCGTGTCGGCGCTGCTTCCGGACGTCCCCGACGACATCCACCCGCGGGATCTCTCCGAGGGCCAGCGCCTGGCCCTGGCCCTGGCGCTGGTCCTCACCGGCCGCCCGGCCCTGCTGCTGCTCGACGAGCCCACCCGCGGCCTGGACTACGCCGCCAAGGTCCGCCTGATCGAGATCCTCCGCGGCCTGGCCGCCGACGGCCACGCCATCGTCCTCGCCACCCACGACGTGGAGCTCGCCGCCGAGCTGGCCCACCGCGTGGTGATCCTGGCCGGCGGGGAGGTCGTCGCGGACGGCCCGACCGCCGAGGTCGTCGTCTCCTCGCCCGCCTTCGCGCCGCAGGTGGCGAAGATCCTGGCCCCGGGTCACTGGCTCACGGTGGCCCAGGTCGCCGCGGCCCTCGATGCGGCGGAGGCCCGGTGACCAGCCCAGCCCGTTCCACCCGTCCCACCCGCCCCGCCCGCCCCGTCCGCCCCGTCCGCATCGGCCCCCGGGCCGCTGCCGCCCTGGTCCTCGTCACCCTCATCGGCATCGCGGCCTTCGGCTGGCCGCTCCTCGCCGACCGGCAGTCGGGGCTCGCCCACTCCCAGGACGCCCCCTGGCTCTTCGCCGCGCTCCTGCCCCTCCTCGTGGCCGTGGTCGTGGCGACGATCGCCGACAACGGCATGGACGCCAAGGCGGTGGCGATGCTCGGAGTGCTCGCCGCGGTCGGGGCGGCGCTGAGACCGCTGGGCGCGGGCACGGCCGGGCTGGAGCCCATGTTCTTCCTGATGGTGCTCAGCGGCCGCGTCCTCGGTCCCGGGTTCGGTTTCGTCCTGGGCTCGGTGACGATGTTCGCCTCCGCCCTGCTGACGGGCGGGGTCGGGCCGTGGATGCCGTTCCAGATGCTGGCCATGGGCTGGTTCTCGCTGGGGGCCGGGCTGCTGCCGGGTCCGGAGCGGCTACGCGGCCGGGCGGAGCTGTTGATGCTGGCGGCCTACGGCTTCCTGGGCTCGTTCGCGTACGGCACGGTCATGAATCTGCAGGGGTGGGTGATCCTGCAGGGCATGGGGCAGGGCATCTCCTTCCATCCGGGGGAGCCGGTCGCCGCGAATCTGGCGCGCTTCGTCGCGTACTGCCTGGCGACCTCGGTGGGCTGGGACCTGGGCCGGGCGGCGCTGACCGTCGTGCTGACGCTCACGCTGGGGGCCACCCTGCTGAAGGCGCTGCGGCGGGCGACGCGCAAAGCCGCGTTCGACGCACCCGTCTCCTTCGATTCGGGGGCCGTCACGGGCCCCGGGCCTGCCCTCGAAAGGAGTACGGACGGTGGCGGAGCGTGACATTCGGGGCCCTCGGCGGTGAGGCGCCCCACAGGACCCAGGTCACATACGAACCGGGATAGTCGGCCGTACAGGGCCCATGGCAACGCAGCGCAGCGGCCGTTCCGTCCCGGCTGCGAGGCCGGCTAGTAAGCGGGGCCTTTGCCAGGCCGCCGGGCCGTCGGTAGAACTGGATGAGTCGCCGGGCGGCACGGGTGTTTCACCCGCCGCCTGCGGTTCCCCTCTCCACTGCGTGAGTGGTTCACGCATGTCTTCGGCATGCGGCGACCGTCTCTGTCCCCTTCGGAAGGTCAATCCGTGTCCAACACCGTCATCCGCCGCATCGCCGCTTCGAAGAAGGCCCTCGCGGGTTCCGTCCTCGCCCTGGGCGTCGCCGGTTCCATGCTTGCCGCGGTTCCCG
The DNA here is from genome assembly GCF_035989305.1 of Streptomyces sp. NBC_01233. NCBI lineage: Bacteria > Bacillati > Actinomycetota > Actinomycetes > Kitasatosporales > Streptomycetaceae > Streptomyces > Streptomyces sp. NBC_01233. The sequence continues at coordinate 2,954,556 of NZ_CP108514.1, forward strand.
CGCAGGCTGCCCCGACGAGCGCCAAGGCGATCGCGCAGCAGATGATCAAGGACCCGGCCCAGTTCGCCGCCTTCGACAAGATCATTTCGCGTGAGAGTGGCTGGGACTACACCGCGACCAACGCCTCCTCCGGCGCCTACGGCCTGGCCCAGGCCCTGCCGGCGTCGAAGATGGCCTCCGCGGGCGCGGACTGGAAGACCAACCCGGCCACCCAGATCAAGTGGGGCCTGGACTACATGAACGAGCGCTACGGCAGCCCCGTCGGCGCCTGGAACTTCTGGTCCGCCAACCACTGGTACTAAGACCGACCGGCACACAGCAGACGCAGCAGCACCGGCAGTCGCAGACATACGAAGGCCCCGGTGGCCGGCCTCCCCAGGTCCGGCCGCCGGGGCCTTCTGCATCCCATCCCACGGGGTTCAGAGGCGCCTGCGCGGAAGGCTCACAGGCGCTGGATGATCGTGCCGGTCGCCTGCGCGCCGCCCGCGCACATGGTGATCAGCGCGAACTCCTTGTCGCGGCGCTCCAGCTCGTGCAGTGCCGTGGTGATCAGCCGGGCTCCGGTGGCGCCGACGGGGTGGCCGAGGGCGATGGCCCCGCCGTTGACGTTGACCTTCTCCAGGTCCTGGTCGAAGACCTGGGCCCAGCTGAGGACGACGGAGGCGAAGGCCTCGTTGATCTCGACGAGGTCGATGTCCTTGAGGGACATCCCGGCCTTGCCGAGCACGGCCCGGGTCGCGTCGATCGGCCCGTCCAGGTGGTAGTGGGGGTCGGCGCCGACGAGGGTCTGGGCGACGATCCGGGCGCGCGGCCTGAGCTTGAGCGCGCGGGCCATCTTGCGGGAGGCCCACATCACGGCGGCGGCCCCGTCGGATATCTGCGAGGAGTTCCCGGCGGTGTGCACGGCGGTGGGCATGACCGGCTTGAGCCGGGCCAGCGCCTCCATGCTGGTGTCCCGCAGGCCCTCGTCCCGGTCGACCAGGCGCCACATGCCCTGCCCGGCGGCCTGCTCCTCCTCGGTCGTCGGCACCTGCACGGCGAAGGTCTCGCGCTTGAACCGCTCCTCGGCCCAGGCGACCCCGGCCCGCTCCTGGGAGAGCACGCCGAGCCGGTCGACGTCCTCGCGGCCGAGGCCCCGGTGGCGGGCGATCCGCTCGGCGGCCTCGAACTGGTTCGGGAGGTCGACGTTCCACTCGTCCGGGAAGGGCTTGCCCGGGCCGTGCTTGGAGCCGGAGCCCAGCGGCACCCGGCTCATGGCCTCGACGCCGCAGGCGATGCCGATGTCCATGACACCGCCGGAGATCATGTTGGCGACCATGTGGTTGGCCTGCTGCGAGCTGCCGCACTGGCAGTCCACCGTCGTCGCGGCGGTCTCGTACGGCAGGCCCATGGCGAGCCAGGCGTTGCGGGCGGGGTTCATCGACTGCTCGCCGGCGTGGGTGACGGTGCCGCCGACGATCTGCTCGACGCAGTCGGGCTGGATTCCGGTACGGGCCAGCAGCTCGCGGTAGGTCTCGCCCAGCAGGTAGGCGGGATGGAGGTTGGCGAGCGCGCCCCCGCGCTTGCCGATGGGGGTGCGTACGGCTTCGACGATGACGGGTTCCGCGGCCATGAGCTCGTCCTCTCCTGCACAGCGCCAGCGCGGCGGGCCGTCCCGGCGCCCCGCCCGAACTAGTACGCGTTCTAGTTCTCCCCGCAGTCTTATGACCTGGGGCCCCGCCACGCAAGGGTCTTGCACGCGCCCTGCACGGATTCCACACGCAACAGTTGCCGCCGCGACCCTTGTCACTTCTAGAACTCGTTACTACCTTCAAGCCAACTTCTGATGGGCCGTCAGACTTTGGAGTTGCCCCGATGCCCTGTCCCGCGCTGCCCGAAGGCTTCGACGCCACCGACCCCGACCTGCTCCAAAGCCGGGTCCCCCTCCCGGAGTTCGCGCAGCTGCGGCAGACCTCACCCGTGTGGTGGTGCCCGCAGCGGCGGGGCGTCACCGGCTTCGACGACGAGGGCTACTGGGTCGTGACCCGGCACGCGGACGTCAAGTACGTCTCCACGCACCCGGAGCTCTTCTCCTCCACCACCAACACGGCGATCATCCGCTTCAACGAGCACATCCAGCGTGATGCGATAGATGCCCAGCGACTGATCATGCTGAACATGGATCCGCCGGAACACACCCGCGTGCGCCAGATCGTGCAGCGCGGCTTCACCCCGCGGGCCATTCGCGGGCTGGAGGACGCACTGCGGGACCGCGCCGGGAAGATCGTCGAGGAGGCCCTGGCCGTTTCCGCCGACGGCAGCTTCGACTTCGTCACGCAGGTGGCGTGCGAGCTCCCGCTGCAGGCCATCGCCGAACTGATCGGCGTACCGCAGAAGGACCGCGCCAAGATCTTCGACTGGTCGAACAAGATGATCGCCTACGACGACCCGGAGTACGCGATCACCGAGGAGGTCGGCGCGAACGCGGCCATGGAGCTCATCGGCTACGCGATGAACCTCTCCGCCCAGCGCAAGGAGTGCCCGGCCAAGGACATCGTCACCCAGCTCGTCGCGGCGGAGGGCCAGGGCAACCTCGGCTCGGACGAGTTCGGCTTCTTCGTCCTCCTGCTGGCGGTCGCGGGCAACGAGACCACGCGCAACGCCATCAGCCACGGCATGCACGCCTTCCTGACCCACCCCGACCAGTGGGAGCTCTACAAGGCGACCCGGCCGTCCACCGCCGCGGAGGAGATCGTGCGCTGGGCCACCCCGGTGGTGTCCTTCCAGCGCACCGCCACGCAGGACACCGAACTCGGCGGCCAGAAGATCAAGGCGGGCGACCGGGTGGGGATGTTCTACTCCTCCGCCAACCACGACCCCGAGGTCTTCGAGAACCCGGACGCCTTCGACATCACCCGCGACCCGAACCCCCACCTGGGCTTCGGCGGCGGCGGCCCGCACTTCTGCCTCGGCAAGTCCCTCGCGGTGATGGAGATCGACCTGATCTTCAACGCGCTGGCCGACGCCCTGCCGGACCTCCGCCTGACGGGCGAGGACCCGCGCCGCCTGCGCGCGGCCTGGCTCAACGGCATCAAGGAACTCCGGGTCACCCACGGCTGACCCGGCCCCAGGACGGCAGGGGCCCCCTCCACCCACGCCCCGGCCCCTGCCGCCCCTGGCCACCTCTCGCTTTCAGCCCCGCCGGCCCACTCCAGCCCCGCCGTCGTTCGAGGCGCGGGGTCCGGGGCGGAGCCCCGATCTTGAAGGCCGCACCCTCCGGCCCCGTGGCACCCAATCCAGCCTGGTAGGCACGATCCGGCGCCGCCGATCCACTCCAGGCCCGCCGGCGTTTGAGGCGCGGGGGCTCGGGGGCAGCGCCCCCGCAACGGCGCCGCACGCTCCAGCCCACCGTCACCCACCGAGCCCCGCCGGCAGGGGTCGCCGGCGGAGCCCCGATCTTGAGCCGCGCCGGCGTTTGAGGCGCCGGGCCCACGCCCGTTCGAGTGGCGGCCCCGCCCGAACCGGGCGATCCTGACAGACAGCGGCGATCCAGCCGAAGGGGCGCCGGGGCACGTGCGCCCCGGCGCCCCTTCGGCCCGCAACAGGCCCGGGCCGGACGCCACGGGCGAGAACGACGCGCCGCCGAGTCCGGCGCACGACGTCCGCCTACGCAGTCCGCGCCGCAGCCCCCACCGGCTGCTCCTCGTCGCTCCGGCGCTGCCCAGGCAGGCTCACCTGCAGCCTCCGCGGCCCGGACAGCACGTACACGAGCCCGAAGCCGGCGGCCACGACGACCGCGCCGCCCACCGCGTCCAGCACCCAGTGGTTGGCGGTGGCGACGATCGCGCACACCGTGATCAGCGGGTGCAGCGCCCCGAGCAGCTTCTGCCACCCCTTCGGCGCCAGCACGACGATCACGATCCCGCACCACAGCGACCAGCCGAAGTGCAGCGAGGGCATCGCCGCGTACTGGTTGGAGATCGCGGTCATGGCCCCGTACGAGGGGTTGGCCAGGTCCTGCGGTCCGTGCACCGTGTCGATGAAGTCGAGGCCGGGCATCAGGCGCGGCGGAGCGAGCGGGTACAGCCAGAAGCCGACGAGCGCGAGGACCGTGGCCAGGCCCAGGGAGGCGCGGGCCCAGCGGTAGTCGCCGGGGCGCCGCCAGTACAGCACCCCCAGGATCGTCAGCGGGACCACGAAGTGGAAGGAGGTGTAGTAGAAGTTGAAGAACGCCTCCAGCCAGGGCGTGTTCACGACCGCGTGGTTCACGGCGTGCTCGATGTCGATGCCCAGGGCCTTCTCGATGCCGTGGATCTGGCTGCCGTTGCCCTCGGCGAGGGTGCGGCTGGTGGGCGCGGCGGCCCGGATGTGCGAGTAGAGCGAGTATCCGACCCTTATCAGCAGGAGTTCCAGCAGCAGGTTCGGGCGGGACAGCACGCGCCGCCAGAACGGCAGCAGCGGCACGCGCTGCCAGCGGGCGGCGGCGGGCCGCCCGTAGGCGGTCGGTACGGGCTCGCGCCAGTACGGCGACGAGCGCGGCAGGAACGGCACCGCGCAGGCCGCCGCCAGCGCGGCGAGCAGCAGCACGTTGTCGCGTACGGGGGCCAGCGCGGCCAGATTCGGCAGCAGCACGGAGCTCGGCAGGGTCAGGGCGAGGACCACGGCCACCGGCCACACGCGCCGGTCGGCGGCCTGCTTGCCCACCTTGCCGGCGACGGCGAGCAGCACCCACAGCAGCTGGTGGCGCCAGCCGGTCGGGGCCACGGCGACGGCCACGCAGCCGGTGACGGCGACGGCGAGCAGCACCTGGCCGTCGCGGGCGTAGCGGACCGCGCGGCGCAGGCCGAACCAGACGACGGCGCCGGCGAGGGCGGCGTAGAGCAGGATCTCGGCGGGGCCGCTCAGGCCCAGGCGCAGCAGCGCGCCGTGCAGGGACTGGTTGGAGCGGCTGTCGGGGGCCCCGCCGAGGCCGGTGCCGGCCAGGTGCTCGGCCCAGTACGTCCACGAGTCGCGCGGCATGGCGGCCCAGGACAGCGCGGTGGCTCCGGCGAAGGTCACGGCGGCGGTGCGTGCGGCCGGGCGGCGCCCGGTCAGCCACAGCAGCGGGGCGAACAGCAGCAGGGCAGGCTGGAGCGCGGCCGCGAGGCCGACGAGGAAGCCCGCGGGCCGGTCGCCGGGCACGCGGAAGACGGCCAGCAGCACCAGCAGCACGGGCAGGACGGCGGTCTGGCCCGGTGAGGCGGCCTCGCGGACGGGCAGCGAGACCATCAGCAGGGCCGTCAGCACGGGCGCGGCGAGCAGTGCGGTGCGTCGCGGCACGGGATCGGGCAGGCCGCGCGCGGCGACCAGCCCGATGGCGGCGACGAACAGCAGCGTCACGCAGGTCCAGGCCACCTCCAGGGACGGGGCGGCGAGGCCGACGAGCGGCTTCAGGACCAGCCCGGCGAAGGGGGTGCCGGCGAACTGGCCGGAGTCGTAGAGCGAGCCGGGGAGGGCGGCGGGAAGGTGCAGGCCGCTCAGCCACTCGCCGGGTGGCACCCGCAGTACCGCGGCCGCCTGTCTGACGGCGAGGGCGCCCGCGAGCGCCCACAGCAGGAGGCGTGCCGCCCCGAGCCTGCCGTTATCGCCTATGACCCCGGCATGTCCGTTCGCACCGCTGTGCTCTGCCGCGTTAGCCACGCCTCGCCGGCCTCCCGCCCTGTTGACCGCAACCCTGACTTCGCCTGGCTGCCGCGCTCCATTACCCGCACGACGATATCTCCCGCGGGATACCTAGGATGGCTCCCATGAGCATCGTGAAGATCAACGCACTGACGGTCCCCGCCGAACAGCGGGAAGTTCTGGAGCGGCGCTTCGCCTCTCGGGCCGGAACGGTGGAGGGTTCGGACGGGTTCGAATGGTTCGAGCTGCTGCGTCCGGTAGAGGGCACCGACCAGTACCTCGTCTACACGCGCTGGCGTTCGGAGGAGGACTTCCAGGCGTGGATGGAGGGGCCCATGAAGGCCGCTCACCAGGGCGGCGGCGCGGCTGGTGCGGGCGGCGAGGGCGGCGAGGGCGGCGGCGAGCGGCCGAAGCCGGCGGCTTCGGCGTCGACGGTGTGGTCGTTCGAGGTCGTGCAGCAGGCCGCGCCGAAGAAGGCCTGACCCGGTGAGGGCGCGGGGCCCGGACCCCGCGCCCCGCTTCGGTCGGGGGCTCGCCGGGTGCGTCAGCTCCAGAAGGCGTCTTCCTCGTCGATGTCCGCGGTGCACTGGTCGATGTCGGTGATCTTGTGGCCGACGATCGTGAAGAAGAGTCCTTCGCGGATCTCGATGCCGCGGTCGCCGCGGTCACCGCGCGCCGTGTGGAAACTCATCACGTGCCCCCGCCCGTCCGCCAGAACCGACTCCAGGTGGACCTGGAACGTGCCCTTCGTCTCCTCGCCGAGCCGGCGGTAGAAGTCGAGGACGTTCTCCCGCCCCTTGTGGTGCCCGGACATGGGGTTGTTGCCGGGCACGTGGTGGATGACATCGGCCGTCAGCAGCGTGCTCATCGTTTCCAGGTCGCCCTTGCCGAAGGCCTCGTAGCCGCGGCGGACCAGGGCACAGTCGGGATGCTCTGACATGGCGTTTCACACCCTCCAGGTACGCGGGATTTGTCCTTTTTCCTATCATCGGCCCGGTGTTGTGGATATTCCACGCGGCAGATCCGCCGCCAACCCCACAATGACGCCATGAACACTTACAGCGACCAGCTCGGCAGTCAGCTCGGCGACCACCTCAACAACCCCTTCGACGACCACCACACGGCCACCGCGTCGTGGACGGTGGCCCCCGAACCGGTCACCTCCCGTGACGCCACCCTCCTGCGCCGCGCCTACTACGCCGAGGTCGCCGGCCGGTACTGGAAACGGCAGGTCACGGAGGCTGAGATCGACCAGGGACTGCTGGACTTCCCGGACGGCGATCTGGTCCCGCCGACGGGCCGGTTCGTCGTGGGGCGGCGCGGCGGCGAGCCGCTGGCGTGCGGCGGCCTGCGACTGCTCGACCCCGTCACCGCCGAGCTCACCAAGGTGTACGTCGACCGGCGCGCCCGCGGTACCGGCGGCGGGGCGGCGCTGCTCGAGGCCCTGGAAGCGCACGGCCGTGCGCTGGGCGCCGAGCGGGTCCGGCTGGACACCCGGACGGATCTCGTCGAAGCCCGCGCGTTGTACGCGCGCCACGGGTACGCGGAGATACCCGCGTACAGCTCGGGCCCCTACGCACAGCACTGGTTCGAGAAGCGCCTGGTCTGACCCCGCCCGGGCCACCACCCGGCGCCGGGCACCGGGCACCGGGCACCGGGCTAGTGCGCGGCGTGGTCCCGTCGCGGCGCCGCGTCGTAGGGCTCCTCCGCGTCGGATCCGCACAGCTCCGTGTTGATCTCCTGGACCAGCTTGACCAGGTCGGTCGGGCGGTCCGGGCCCCACCAGTCGCCGAGCAGTTCGGCAAGGGACTCCTGCCGGGCTTCTGCGAGCCTCGCGGCCGTCTCGCGTCCCCGGTCGGTCAGGACCAGCGCCAGCCCGTCCCGGGTGGCGAGCCCGCGCTCCTCGACCTGGCGGGCGGCGTCCGTGACGACCTTCAGCGGCACGTTGGTGCGCTCGGCGAGGATGGCCGGCTGGGTCGAGCCGTACTTGTTGATCCGCAGCAGCAGCCAGCTGGCGGCGGGCAGCAGGTCGTAGCCCGCCTTCTCGGTGATCTTCTCGTAGACGTGGCGGCGGCCCTCGCGGGTGCCGAGGACCGACAGTGCGCGGGCGACCTCGTCGCGGGAGGAGCGCTGGACCGGGTTGGAGGCCAGGGTCTCGGTCACATCGGGTGCGGTGACGGAGGTGCGGAGCTTGTCCTCCTTCAGGAAGCAGGCGATCACGAAGGCGACCAGGACGATCGGCACGGCGTACAGGAAGACGTCCGTGATGGCGGTGGCGTAGGCGTCGAGCACGCGGGGACGGAGATCGGCCGGGAGCGCGGCTATGGCCCGCGGGTCGGCCTCCAGCTGCGCGACGCTGGCCCCGGCCGGCAGCTGCACACCCGCGAGGGAGGCGGCGAGCTTGTCCGCGAGCCCGTCGGTGAAGACCGTGCCGAAGATCGCGACGCCGAAGGAGGCGCCGATGGAGCGGAAGAAGGTGGCACCGGAGGTGGCGACGCCGAGGTCGGCGTAGCTGACGGCGTTCTGCACGACCAGGACGAGCACCTGCATGACCAGGCCGAGACCGGCGCCGAAGACGAAGAAGTAGACGCTCATCTCCCAGGTGGAGCTGGTGCGGTGCAGCTGGTGCAGGAGGAGCAGGCCGATGGCGGTGACGGCGGTGCCGGCGATCGGGAAGACCTTCCAGCGGCCGGTGCGGCTGACGATCTGGCCGGAGGCGGTGGAGGAGATCAGCATGCCGATCACCATCGGCAGCATGTGGACGCCCGACATGGTCGGTGAGACGCCCTGGACGACCTGGAGGAAGGTCGGCAGGTAGACCATCGCGCCGAACATCGCGAAGCCGACGACGAAGCTGATCGCCGAGCAGAGGGTGAAGGTGCGGATGCGGAACAGCCCCAGCGGCAGGACGGGTTCGGCGGCCTTGCGCTCCACGAGGAGGAAGACGGCGAGCAGTGCGGCGCCGAGGACGGCGAGGCCGATGATCCGGGCCGAGCCCCAGCCCCAGGTGCCGCCGAGGGAGGCGATGAGGACGAGGCAAGTGGCGACGCAGGCGATGAGGAAGGTGCCGAGGTAGTCGATGGTGTGCTTGGAGGGGCGTGCCGGGATGTGCAGGGCGGCGGCGATGACGACGAGCGCGACGAGACCGATGGGGAGGTTGATGTAGAAGACCCAGCGCCAGGACAGGTGGTCGACGAAGAGACCGCCCAGCAGCGGGCCCAGCACGCTGGTCGCACCGAAGACAGCGCCGAAGAGGCCCTGGTACTTGCCGCGTTCGCGGGGCGGGACGATGTCGCCGACGATCGCCATCGACAGCACCATCAGTCCGCCGCCGCCCAGGCCCTGGAGGGCGCGGAAGCCGATGAGCTGGGGCATGTCCTGTGCGAGCCCGCACAGTGCCGACCCGATCAGGAAGATGACGATGGCGTACTGGAAGAGCTTCTTGCGTCCGTACTGGTCGCCGAGTTTGCCCCAGAGGGGGGTGGCCGCGGTGGAGGCGAGCATGTAGGCGGTGACCACCCAGGCCAGGTGCGCCATGCCGCCGAGCTCGCTGACGATGGTCGGCAGGGCGGTGGAGACGATGGTCTGGTCGAGCGCGGCGATCAGCAGGCCCAGCAGCAGTGCGCCGATGGAGACGAGGACCTCGCGGGAGGTGTGTTCGGTGGCGGGGCCGGACTTCTGCGGGCCGGAACCGGGGTCCACGGCATCCTCGGTCACATCCTGAGCCATCGATACCTCCTCAGGCCGGATCAACATCTCCATACTGAGCGGTGTGTCCGGTTATGGCCTCCCGGGCCGGTTGGGAGGGCCCCGGCGGGTCTGCATAATCGCAGGCAACGGCCAGGGAGGGAGTCCAGTGAGCGGTGAGCACTGTCCAGATTGCGGCGCTGTCGGCGCCGGCTGCAGGTGTGCGCCGGGTGTGGGTTTCAACCCCTTGCGCATCCGTCCGTACGTGACGCTGTCCGACCCGGGCGAGCCGGACACCGAGGTGTCCCCGCCGCCGGTATCGGGCATCGTCACCCCGGACCCGCGCCCGGCGCCGGTGCCGGTGCCGGCACAGGACGACACCCCGGCGTACGGGATACCCGTGACGCCGGCAGCGGGACCGTGGCAGGACGGGCCGCCGGGGCACGCCCCGCACCCGGCCGAGACGGCCCGGCTCCGGGCGATCCCGGAACCGGAGCACACATACGGAGGCGGCGGAGGGGGTGGGGGCGGGGGCGGGGGCCCGGAGAAGCGACCCGGCTCCGGTTCACGCCGGCCGCTGGCGCTGCTGATCGGGGCCGCGGCGGTGGTCGCCCTCAGTGGGACGGCCATGGCGGTGTGGGTGCTGCCGAGCCCCTCGGGGAGCGATGCCGCCCTGGTCGACGCGAAGGCGCCGGCCCCGGCGGCGAGCGCCGCCCTGCCCGCGCCGTCCCCGACCCGGACCCCGGCCTCGGCCAGCCCGTCCGCCTCGGCCTCCCCGTCGCCGAGCGCCTCGAAGTCGGCCTCGCCGTCCCCTTCACCGAGCACGTCCCGCTCGTCAACGCCGCCGTCCGCGAGCCCGTCGCCCAGCGCGGGCCGCTCGTCGGCCCCGCCTGCCTCGCAGGCCCCGATCCTGCGGTATGGGGACTCGGGTCCGGAGGTGGAGAAGCTGCAACGTCTGCTGTCGGCGCAGGGTCTGTACCGGGGCAAGATCCATGGGAAGTTCGACTGGCGGGTGGAGGACGCGCTGTCGCAGTTCCAGTACGACCACGGCATCGACGACCAGGAGTGGGGCGTCTACGGCCCCGTGACCCGCAAGGCGCTGGAGGGATAGGGGTCACACCTCGGCTGGTGGCGCGGACCGCCCTTCGTTTTGTATCGTGTGGGAACAAAGTGGTTCCGTCCTCATTCCCTGACCGGTGGACGGAACCACTTGTTCTCTTTTTCCGCCCGTCTGGAGCCCCGCAATGCCGGCCAGCACCACCACCGCCCCCGTCGTCCTCACCGCCAAGGCCCTGCTCCTGGACATGGACGGCACGATCGTCAACTCCGACGCGGTGGTCGAGCGCTGCTGGCGCGACTGGGCGCTGTCCCACGGCCTGGACCCGCAGGAGGCCCTGAAGGTGGTGCACGGCCGCCAGGGCTACGCCACCATGGCCGTCCTCCTGCCGGACCGCCCGATGGACGTCAACCACGCCGAGAACGCGGTGATGCTGGCCCGCGAGACCGCCGACACCGACGGAGTGGTCCCGGTCGCGGGCGCCCCGGCGTTCATGACGGCGATCGCCGCCCTGCCGCACGCCCTGGTCACCTCCGCGGACGCCGCCCTCGCGACGGCCCGGATGACGGCCGCCGCCCTCCCGATGCCCGCGGTACGGGTCACGGCCGAGTCCGTCCGGGCCAGCAAGCCCGACCCCGAGGGCTTCCTCAAGGGCGCCGCCGCACTGGGCGTGGCCCCGGCCGACTGCATCGTCTTCGAGGACTCGGCCGCGGGCATAGCCGCCGGCCGCGCGGCGGGCATGCGCGTGATCGGCGTGGGCCCCCGCGCAGCCGCCCACGCCCCGACGACCCACGTCCCGGACCTGACGACCCTGGCCGTGACGACCACCCAGGACGGCACGATCCGGATCACGGTGGGAGCGGGGGCCTGAGGATCGGGGCCTGAGGGCCGGCCGGGCAGGGTTTCGGGGTGGCGGGAGCTCCCGCCCCTACTGCCCCACCCTCCCGTCGATGCGTTCCCGCAGGAAGTCCGCGTGGCCGTTGTGGCGGGCGTATTCCTCGATCATGTGGACCAGGACCTCGCGGAGTTCCATCGGCTCGTCGCCCGTGCCCCCCGCGCCCCCGGCGTCCCCCGTGATGTCCAGGCTGGGGGCCTGCGCGACGAGTTGTTCCGCGAAGGCGACCTCGGCTCGCCAGGTCGCCCACGCGTCCGCGACCACGGCCGGGTGGGCCACCGCGCCGGTGAACTCACCCGCGGGATCCTCCTCCGAGCGGTAGTGGCGGCGTACGTCCTGGCCCGCCATGACCTGCCGGAACCAGTGCTGCTCGACCCCCGCGAGGTGGCGTACGAGACCCAGGAGGGACAGGTTGGACGGTTCCACCGAGCGCTTCGCCAGGGCCTGCGCGTCGAGCCCCGCGCACTTGAGCTCCAGCGTCAGCCGCTGGTCGCGCAGGTAGCCGGCGAGTACGGCGCGTTCGCCCTGGAACCCCCCGTCGGTCCGGGTGTCCTCGTCGGGGTGGACGAACATGTTGGACCAGCCGAACTGCCGGTCCGAGGAGGACGCGGGTACGGACTGGGGCGCGGGCTGGGCGGAGGGGCCCGTGGGGGCGGCGGTGTCGGTCACGGGCCCGAGCGTGACCCGTACGCGTACGGCCCGCAACGGAATATCCCCCGCCACCTGCGGCTCGACCCGCGCCGCCACCCCTCACCCGCTCCGCAGCCCGCCCTCGCGCCCTCGCTCGCCCGCACGCCCTCGCCCGCCCGTCAGCCCGCGATCGCCTCGTACAGCGAGAACACGGCCAGCGCCGCCATCACCGCGGCCGCGATCTTGGTGATCAGTCGCAGCGGCACGTACTTCATCAGGGTGCGCCCGCCCAGGATGCCTATGCCCGCGACCGCCCACAGGGCCAGCACCGCGCCGATGCCGACGGAGACGGGGTCGTCGTACCGGGCGGCGAGGTTGGCGGTCATGATCTGGGTCAGGTCACCGAACTCCGCGACCAGGATCAGCATGAAGCCGGCCCCCGAGACCTTCCAGAAGGACTGGTCGGCGGGCGGCTTGACCTCCTCCTCCCCGTCGTCCTTCTTCAGGAGCAGCATGGCCGCGCCCAGGAGGAAGAGGATGCCGACGACGGCCTGGACGAGGCGGTGCGGGAGCAGGGTGAGCACGCTGCCGGCGGCGATCGCGAGGGCGACGTGTACGGCGAAGGCGGCGGCTACGCCCGCGAAGACGTAGGAGGCGCGGTAGCGCGTGCCGAGCATCAGGCCGGCGAGGGCCGTCTTGTCGGGGAGTTCGGCAAGGAAGACGACGCCGAAGGCGATCGCCGTGATGCTGAAGCTGAACACGGGGGTGGAAACCTCAATCGGTCGGGCAGGACGCCATCGGTACCGAGAGACCTGGGGTGTTTCAGGGGTCGCTTCGGCTCGGCGGCGCCCTGGCATGCGTGTGCGCGTAAGAAACGCGTCCACGCGTGAAACAGAACACTGCGGCCGAAGGTCTCGCTGACCGACCGCTGTGCGCGGCCTGCCTCCGGGCGCCGGCTGGGGTGACCCAGCAGTATGTCGACGGTCCGGCGAAGAGCTACTCCCCTTCTGCTCCGAACAGACTACGCGACGCCCGCGGCGGGCCGGAATGGGCCTTTGGTCCCGCCCTGCCCCCCACCGCTCCGCTGCCGCACCGCCCCCGGCACGACCCTGACCCCGCCCTGACCCGCGCCGCACCGCCTCCAGCGCCGCCCCCGCACCGGCCTCCCGGCCGCGGCGCCCGCCGCCCAAGGCTGCGGAATCTCAACTTCCATTTAAATCAGGCCCCTTGCTCGACTTGATGTGACGTGCTCATGTCGCCACGCTGTCACCTGGCGCCCATCCCCGCGAAACCCGGCGCCGCCAACATGGCCACGCCCCGCCGGGGCCGCACGGCCACACCCCCCGCACCCAGGGAGCCCCTCATGGCACTCATATCCAACGTCTACGCGCGTCGAGTTGGCGTGCTCGCGTCAGCGGCCGCCCTTGCCGCGCTCACCTCCCTCCTCAACGCCCCGGCCGCCCAGGCCGCCCCGCCCACCCCCATCAGCGCCTCGGCCGCCCGCGCATACCTGGCCACGGTCACGCCGAAGACCGAAGGGTCCACCAGCGGCTACAGCCGCGACCTCTTCCCGCACTGGAGCACCGTCTCGGGCACCTGCAACACCCGCGAGACCGTCCTCAAGCGGGACGGCGTGAACGTCGTCCAGGACTCGTCCTGCGCCGCGGTGAGCGGAAGCTGGTACTCCGAGTACGACGGAGCCACCTGGACCGCCGCCTCCGACCTCGACATCGACCACGTCGTCCCGCTCGCCGAGGCCTGGCGTTCCGGTGCCAACTCCTGGACCACCAGCAAGCGCCAGCAGTTCGCCAACGACCGCACCCGCCCGCAGCTCATCGCGGTCACCGACAACGTCAACCAGGCCAAGGGCGACCTCGACCCCGGCAAGTGGCTGCCCCCGCGGACGGCCTACCGTTGTACGTACGCACGGATGTGGGTCGACGTGAAGCAGTACTGGGGCCTGAGCATGGACTCGGGCGAGAAGACGGCCCTGGTCAACATCCTGAACGGCTGCTGACCCCAGCCGGCCGATCTTTCCCCCGCCAGGGGGAGGCGTCGCTCCCCCCTCCCGTCGTACCGTGATCGAAGGGGCTACGGAGGAGGGGGAGTTGCATGGCCGGACTGCGTCTGGGGCCACTGCTGCGCCACGTCGACTGGGACACGGGCGGATCGGCCACGATATGGGTCGAGGCGGACCGCCCGTGTACGGCCGAGGTGCGGTGCGCCGACGGGGCGGGCGGCAGTGTCCGTACCTTCCAGATAGCCGGTCACCACTACGCGCTCGTGCCGGTGACCGGCCTGACCCCGGGCGCGACGACGACGTACGAGGTGCTGCTCGACGGCCGCCAGGTGTGGCCGCTGCCCGACAGCGGCTTCCCGCCGAGCACGATCACCGCTCCGGCGGTGGCGGGCCCCGGCCGGCCGGCGCCCGGGCTGCGCGTCACCTTCGGCTCCTGCCGGCAGGCCGCGCCGCCGGCCGGCCGGCACGGGCCGCACGGCGCGGACGCGCTCGACACCCTCGCGGCGCGGCTGGCGGCCGATCCGGAAGCGGTCCGCCCGGACGTCCTGCTGCTGCTCGGTGACCAGGTGTACGCCGACGCGCTGTCCAAGGAGACCCGGCAGTGGCTCGCGGCCCGGCGGGATCTTCGGGAGGCGCCCGGCGCCCAGGTCGCGGACTACGAGGAGTACACGCGGCTCTACTACGAGTCGTGGCTCGATCCGGAGATCCGCTGGCTGCTGTCGACCGTGCCGAGCCTGCACATATTCGACGACCACGACGTGATCGACGACTGGAACACGAGCGCGGCGTGGCTGGCGGAGATGCGGGCGACGCCGTGGTGGCGGGAGCGCGTGCTCAGCGGGCTGATGTCGTACTGGGTGTACCAGCACCTGGGCAATCTCTCGCCGTCCGAGCTGGCCGCCGACGAACTGTACGGGGCGGTCCGGGGCACCCCCGACGGTACGGACGCGCTACGGGCCTTCGCGTCCGCGGCGGATGCCGATCCGGGCACGGTGCGCTGGAGCTACCGTCGCGACTTCGGCCGGACCCGCCTGCTGATGGTGGACACCCGGGCCGCGCGGGTGCTGGCCGAGGACGGGCGGGCGATGCTCGATCCGGCGGAGCAGCAGTGGCTCCGGGAGAACGCCCTCGCCGGGCACGGGGGTTATGACCACCTGCTGATCGGGTCCTCGCTGCCCTGGCTGATGCCGCCGCTGATCCACGATGCCGAGACGTGGAATGCCGCGCTGTGCCGTGGGGACCGGGGGCCGCGGTGGGCGCGGATCGGGGAGGATCTGCGCCGGCGCAGCGATCTGGAGCACTGGGCGGCGTTCCCGGCCTCGTTCGCAGCGCTGGCCGATCTGATCGAGGAGGTGGGCACGGGGCCGCGGGCACCGGCGACGGTGTGCGTGCTCTCCGGGGACGTGCATCACGCGTATGTCGCCGAGCCTCGAATACCGAGTACGGCGCGGGTGTTCCAACTGACGTGCTCGCCGGTTCACAATTCCATCCACACCGCGGTGAAGTGGGGATTCCGGCTGGGCTGGTCGCGGACGGGCCGGTGGCTGGGGCGCGGCTTCTCGCTGCACGCGCGGACGGGGCGGCCGCCGCTGAACTGGCGGCGTACGGGTGGGCCGTGGTTCGGGAACCAGCTGATGACGCTGGCGCTGTCGGGACGGTCGGCGCGGCTGCGGCTGGACCAGGCGCGGAAGAAGCGCGAGGGGGCCCGGCTGGTGACGGTGCTGGACCGGGACCTCACGGCTACGGAGTAGGACCGGCGGAGTAAGGGACTCGGCGGGTCGGGCGACGGAGCAGGTGGAGTAGGGGGATCCGGCGGGTTCGATGGGGTTCGGGCGGTTTCGGTTGGTGGAGTTGACGCGGCGGCGGTGTGGCAACCGCCCCGGGCACCCGGGATACGGGGGTCGGGCGTACGCTGTATGGCTGTCAGCCGCTCCTGCCGCTCCCCCGCGACGTCGCGGCGCTTCATGCCGCAGCACGTCAATCGGACTGGGGAGTCCCGCTTTGTTTGAGACGCTGGGGTCGCTGACCGCGAGCCCATGGATCTACGCCCTGGTGGCGGTGTCCGTCGTGCTGGACGTCTTCCTGCCGGTACTGCCGAGCGGGGTCCTGGTGATCACCGCTGCGGCGGCCGCCGCGGCCGCCGGTGCGGCGGGACCGGTGCCGGTGCCCGCGCAGGTGCCGGACATCCTGCTCCTCCTCGTCATCGCCACGACGGCCTCGGTGCTGGGTGACATGGCCGCGTACCGGCTGGGCCGGCGCGGCGGAGCCCGGCTGGACCGGGCCATCGCCCGCTCCCGCCGGCTCACCCGGGCCCATGAGCGCCTCGGCACGGCCCTGGCACGCGGCGGCGGCGCCCTCGTGGTGATCGCCCGGTTCGCCCCGGCCGGGCGGTCGGTGGTGTCCCTGGGCGCGGGCAAGACGCAGCGCAAGGTGGCGGAGTTCCTGCCCTGGTCGGTCCTGGCGGGCATGGCCTGGGCCGGCTACAGCGTCGCCCTCGGCTACTTCGGCACCCAGTGGCTGGGAACCCAGTGGCTCGGCACCGCGCTCTCGCTCGTCGCCCTCTTCGCGGCGGGCGCCCTGGCGGCCTTCCTCGTCCGCCGCCCGACCACGACGACGGCTCCCGCGGCGTAGGCACGCCCCTCCCGGACTGGGACGTCCACGGCGGACATCGACGGGCGGAGGTCGACGGGCACGACTTCCGCGGGCAAGGCGCCGTGGGCGAGGCGCCCGCGGGCAAGGCGCCCGCAGGCGGGAGCCCCCTGGGCAAGACGCCCGTAGAGGGGAGGCCCGCGGGCAAGACGCCCGTAGGCGGGAGGCTCGCAGGCAAGACCCCCGTAGGCAGGGGGCCCGCAGGCGAAACGCCGCGGGCAAGGCGCCCGCAGGCGGGAAGTCCATGGCCGCCTCCCCCGGGCGGAGCAGTGGCTCACCCGTTCACCCGGCCCCGATCGCCGCCCCCGGCCCGGGCTCCTAGCGTCCACAGCACGGTGCGCAACCGAATCCGCGTCACATCCGTGCCCTGGCCGCGCCGTTTCGAGGAGCCGAGGAGTTCTCTCCATGCCCGCCAAGCCGCCTGCCACGTCACCCGTCACATCCCGACGTCTGATGACCGTCGCGGCCGCGACCCTCATCGTCGCCGCCACCGCTCCCGCCACGCTCGCGTACGCCGCCCCCTCCGCCGGCGTCTCCCCCACCAACGTCGCCCCGGGCGCCCGGGTCGCCCTCAACGTCGACGGCTGCGGGACCAAGATCGCCCGGGCCACGTCGACCGCCTTCGGGGAGGTACGGCTGACCCCCGGCAGCCTGGAGGCCACCAACCTCTTCGGCAGCGCCACCGTCTTCCGCGACGCCAACCCGGGCACGCACCGCGTCACCTTCGAGTGCGGCGGCCCGGGCGGCGAGCGCGTCACGGTATCGCTGCAGGTCACCGCGGGCGCGGCACGCGGCGGTACGGGCGGCAGCATCAACTCGATGAGCCCGGGGCAGATCGCCGTCGGCGGCTCCCTCGCCGCGGGCGCGCTCGGCGCCGGGGTCTGGGTGCTGCGCCGGCGCGCCGCGGGGACCGGGGCCGCGTAGGCGGCGTAGGCCGGGTTCTGGTTATGCCGGGGCGGCCTGCCCCCGTACGTGCACCCCGTCGAGCAGCGCCGCGGTGACCTCGGCGACGGCGTCCACGGCCGCCTCGAACACCTCGCGGTTGTGCGCGGCCGGCACCCGGAACCCGGACACCTTCCGTACGTACTGCAGGGCGGCGGCGCGGATCTCCTCCTCGGTGGCCTTCTCGGGGATGGCGGGCGGGCGCAAGGTCTTAATGGAACGGCACATACCCCTACTATCCCGCTGCCGGCGCAGCTCGGCCCCGCCCAGTTTCATGATTCGAGTCGCCGTCGGGGCGGAGCTGATGCGGAGGTCTAGGGCCGAATCTAGACTGGCGAAGTCATGAAAAGTCACCAATTGAAGGAGACTCGCACCATGGCCAAACGAGGCAACAAGCGTCGGACCCGCAAGAAGAAGAAGGCCAATCACGGCAAGCGCCCCAACGCCTGAACCGCCCCACCGAAAGACCCCCGACCACCACCGGCCGGGGGTCTTCGCATGAACGGGACCCGCGCCCCGCCGCCACCCGCCGCACGGGCTCCTTCACGTACTCCCGCACACGGATGGCCCAGAGGTGTCCGACTGCTCCAGGAGGTCGCCCCCTCCCTCCTGCCACCCCCTGCGCCGCGCCGCGCCGCACGGGCACGCGCGTACGGCGATCCTCGTCGGCGTCAAGCCGTGCTATCGGTCGTTGGACGAGCTCCGCGCAAATCATCGGACTGGCAAGAAGGACTTTCTCCACATCGGGGACCGTGAGGAGCTGACCAAGTATGCGGCGGCCCTCCGAGACCCCCGCAACACGGAGATGCGTGGAGTCGAAGTTGCCACCAACAACAGCGACTCCGTTTCCTACTGGCGCGTGATGATGGCCGCCTACGCTGTCAAGGGCTATGCCCGCCACGTTCCCTGATCCACATCCCCACGTCACAGGAGAAAGCCATTGGACCCGTCCGACCTTGCCGAACTCCGGACCATGTACGTCTTCAGCCCTGCCGACGGGGAAACCTGGGGGCTTACGTTCGAGGGGTTCAGGTCTCACCTGCTTGCGCGAAATCCGAACGAGTTTCTTCGGCTCGACGAAGGCCGCACGGGGCCGGTCCGCAGAGCCTCATTGCATTTCGGGATCACGTTGGATGACGAGGTGCTGGAAGGCTTCGCAGCGCTGACGCCCGAGGGGGTGGCCATCAGGGACTGCACCGCCCACGCGGCCGCGAACTTCGCCGTCTGGCTCCGGGACGCAGTGGTGCCGCAGGACAAAGCCATCACCTTCAACACCGACTGGGGAATCGAAGGACAGATCCCAGACTCCCCGGTACCCGATGTCACGCGCCCCCGGCTCGTCGCGGCTTTCCTCGCCCACCCTGAGACCCTCGGCCTGGACTGAGTGCACCGGGGGCGCTACAACAGCCGCCGCGGTGCGCAAGAACTTGCGGGGTGCCCTGGACGGCGCGGCCGTCGAGACCCCTACGGACATCCCAAGGCCGATGTCACCCAGCTTTCGGAGGACGGTGCGTCTCCGAACGCGAACCTGGCCTTGGAGCTGGCAAGCTGGCGGGCAGAAACCCTTTGTCAAAGCTCCTGTGGTCCTCCGCTTGAGAGACCGCCTCCGACGTCCCCAGCGCGGGCCGCCAGCACCCTGTGGCGGCCCGCGCTGTCGTGAAATGTCAGGGCCGCGCCCGCGATGCGCCGTCGGACGTGGATGCGAATCCAGTGCTTCTTGTCTACTTCGCCGTACGTGCCGGCGCGCCAGCAAGCCGCCGTGCTTCAAGCCGGGCTTGCAGCCCTCCGGCCACTGCGCTGACCGTCAGCAACCGTTCCCGGCATTGAATTTGGGGGTGCGCATCGTGTGCGAGACACCGTTGATCCTCAGCGTCACCGTCCCGTGCAAGTAGTTGCAGTTGATTTCGGTGGCCCGGGCATAACACCCGGTGCTCTTCTTCGCGCTGAGATAGCTATTGGGGCAGGTGTCGTGCGAACCGTCCATGGTAATGATCTCGCCGCCGATCGGGACAGCTTTGCCTCCGCCGTTGCCGACGATCATCACGACCTGGGACCTTGAGTTGGGTAGCAGGACGTAGCAGGCGTACATCGCCACCGTAGAGGTCCCACGGTGGTACTGCTTCGCGCTGCACGCCCGGCTGCCCGAGAGATTGGGGCTGCCCCAGGACGCGGCCGAGGCAGGACCCGCCGCAACGAAGGCGAGCGTCAGAGCGGACATCAGGACGACAAGGCTTCTCAGGACCTTGGGCACAGAACTCCCCGTATCTTCACCCCATTTGGGGCGATAGTCGAAAAGAAGGGAAGGTAGCCGCCAGCCGGCGAGATCGTCAAGGCGGCAGCCGTCGGAAGGCAGGCACTGCGCCCGGTCCTTGTCTGCGATCTCTCGGGCAGGGGGAGTGAGGTGAAGAGGACAGTGGGGCCCTGGTGTGTTGTAGCCGGTCGGTGGCTGAGCGGCCGACGGGATTATCCCGAGGAGGCTGTGCCACCCCCGCCGGGAAGGCTGGCCTCTGAAGCACGGGCCCCGCGCCCTGCATCTGACTTCTGGGGAAGTGGTGCCACACCAGCTGCAGGCGGGTGGGGCAGCAGCCCCGCTGGCGCCGGGCGGGCAGCAGTTCATGACCGTCGATCACGGTCAGGCAGACGTCAGCTTCCACCGCCACCCCAGCGGGGAAATGATCTTCAATCTCTCCGTCGAGGCCTGGCGCCACGGGATTGGTTTCCGCGCCGTCGCGTCACCTCGCTCGCCAAGGCGGGCTGACGATGGACGCCTTATGGATCACGCTGCTGGTGGTCCCGGCCGTCGCGTGCGTCCTGCGGTGGCAGTGGCAGTGGCCCACCTGGTACTGGATGACCTTCGGGGTCACCTTCGCGACGGTCCGCGTCCTGATCCGCTACCGCTCGGTGATGGATGCCTGCGGGCTCACCGTCCCGCCCTCCCGCTGGCGGATGGCGCTCGCCAGGGTCGCCAGGGTCGCCAACCGTCCTGTCCCGGAAGCGCGTTCGCCCCGGATCCTGAGGCTGAAGCTCACTGCGACAGGCTTGGTCCTGCGGCTGAAACTCCGGCCCGGCCAGGACGCGTTCACCTTCTCCGCATCCTCCGACCGGCTGCGGCACTCCTTCGCCCTCCACAACGTCGTCTCGCAGGAGATCCGCTCCGTCGTCGAGCTGCGCATGACCGGCTACGACGTACTCAAGCGGGTGCGCATGCCGGCGGCCGTGCCCTCTGAGGGACTCCGGGTGCCCGTGGCCCTGCGGGAGGACGGGACGGTTCATCACCGGAACCGGGCGGCCCATCGAGCCGCGGAACGTCTACCGGTCCTTCACCCGCGTGGCCAAGGACGCCGGGCTGAGGGTGATTCGCCTGCACGACGCACGGCATGGAACGGCCACGTTGTTGACTGCCGCCGGCGTGCCACCCCGGGTCGTGATGGAGATCCTCGGGCATTCGCAAATCGCCGTGACCATGAACGTCTACGCCCACGTCGTGCAGGACACGCAGAGGGAGGCGATCGGGCATATGGACCGGCTGCTCAGGCAGCGGCCCGGCCGTCCCTGACTGCTCCCGTTGATGTCAGACGTGGATGCAAAAGGCCCCCGACCATTGCTGGTCGGGGGCCTTTTCACTGGTGGGCGCGGACGGTTTCGAACCGCCGACATCTGCTTTGTAAGAGCAGCGCTCTACCCCTGAGCTACGCACCCGTGGATGAGTGGACAGCCTACATGGCGTGCACGCCCCCCACGCAAACCCGTTGCCGTGGGGGAGAATGGATCGGGGCATGGCGGACGCGGTACGGGAGAGGGATTGTGACGACGGCATCCCGGCGGTGGTTCGGTGGGCGGGACGAGAGTCGGCGGGCGGATGCGCAGGCGGCGAAAGATGCCGCCGCCGCCGCGTTCTACGAGCTGGATACGGCACAGCGGGATCTGCGGATCTCGATCGAGACGATCGCCGCGGCGGACGGGTCGCCCGCCGCGCGGCAGGCGACCGAGGGGTTCGCCGCGCTCGGGCAGCGGATCGACCAGGTCAGTCATGTCTACATCGAGGCGGTCGACGCGCACGATCTGGACCGGCCCGAGCTGGAGGGTTCCGTGGCGACGCGGGCCCGGGAGGAGCTGACGCGGGCGCGCGACGAGTTGGTGCGGGTCAAGGGGGAGCTGGACCGGTTCGCGCAGGGGCTGCAGCCGCTGCTGGACAAGGCCGAGACGCAGCTCGCCCGGATCGCGCCGGCCCGGGAGCGGGCCAGGGCCGCGCTGATCGGAGCCAGTGACGCGCTGGACGCCGTACGGGCCAAGGGCATGCGGGCCGATGATCTGGCGGCGCGGCTGGCGGCGCTCGGTCCGGAGCTGACCAAGCTGAACCAGGGCGCGGCGCAGCACGGGGTGCAGGAGACGGTGCAGCGCGCCGACCGGATCCTGCGCGACGCGGAGGCGATACGGGCCGAGGTGGCGCGGTTGCCGGAGCGGGCGGCGGAGATCGACCGGCGGCTGGTGAGCCTGCGGACGCGGGCGCAGGCCTTGCGCAACCGGGCGGACCGGGTGGATCCGGTGCTGAGCGAGTTGCGCCGGCGGTTCAGTGCGGCGTGCTGGCAGGACCTGCAGCACGTTCCGGACCAGGCGGTACGGGACGTCGCCGAGGCGGAGGACCGGCTCAAGGAGGCCGGCCGGGCGCGGGACGAGCAGCGTTGGGCGGACGTGGGGGTGCTGATCGAGGCGGTCCGCGGCTCGCTGGACGCGACGGACGAGGCGGTGTCGGCGGCCCAGGACCGGCTGACGCGGTTGGAGGCGGTGGCACGGGATCCGCAGGCGGAGGTGGACCGGACCCGGTTCGCGATCCGGGACGCGCAGCGGCTGGCGATGGCGGGCCGCAGTGTGCCGGATCCGCGGCATGCGCGGCCGCTGGACGATGCGGTGGCGCGGGTGGGCCGGGCGCTGGAGGGGCTGGAGGGCCGGCACCCCGACTACTGGGCGTTCCTCCATGAGATGGAGGACGTGCGGGCGGCCGTGAACCGGGTGGTGAGCGGGATCCGGGCCGAGCGCGGGCAGGGCTAGCGGACGGGACGGGCATGCGTGTCGGGCGGTGTGAGCCCGGTGAGCCCGGCCTGATCCGCGCGGCAACGCCGGCCGGTCCGGAAGGGGCCCCCGTTTGTCCGGTCCGGAAGCGGCCCCGTTTGTTTCGTGGCCTCCGGCGGCGGATGCTGGGAGGTGCCGGGAACGGAGCAGAGGAGGGCACCATGGCTGCCCACATCTTCCACAAGCCTCGTACGACAGCGCGCACGACAGCGGCCCGGGAACCGGGGCCGTACGTGGCGCATGCGGCGTACGGGTGCACCGAGCCGCATGAGCACTACGCGCCCTACATCGCTCACGAGCCCGATCCCGATGCCCCGGCTCCGCCGCGCTTCGCCGACACGGTCTCCCGACGCATGCAGCGCGCGCTGCATCCGGTCAACGCGCGGCTCGACGATCATCTGCCCACGGACCACAAGCTCAGCAAGGTGTACCGGGTCGGGGCGGGTCTGACGGGCCTGCTCCTGGTGGTGTTCGGGATCCTGGGGCTGATCGATCAGATCGGGTTCTTCGACACCGGTGGGGACACGGTGCTCGCGCTCAACACCAACGGGGCGCTGAGCGTCCTGTCGATCTGCATCGGTGCGCTGCTGTTCTTCGGGATGGTGGTGGGCGGCACCTTCGCCTCGACCCTGAACATCGTGCTGGGCGTGCTGTTCATCGCGAGCGGGTTCGTGAATCTGGCGCTGCTGGACACGGAGCTGAACTTCCTGGCCTTCGAGATCCAGAACGTGCTGTTCAGCTTCGTCGTGGGCGTGATGCTGATGTGGTTCGGGATGTACGGGCGGGTGGGCAGCGCCCTGCCGCACGACAATCCGTACTGGCGTGCCCGCCACCCCGAGCAGGCGGCCCGGGAGGACCGGGCGGGGCGCACTCGGGGGCGGGCACCCGTAGTGCACGGCCGCTGTCCGTAGCCGCGCGGTACGCAGGCCGCTGTCCGTAGCCGCGCGGTACGTAGCGCGCGGTAGCCGGGCGCGCTTAGCCTGTGCGCATGCCTCGATACGAATACCGCTGCCGGACCTGCGACGACACCTTTGAGGTCAGCCGGCCCATGGCGGAGTCCTCCGCGCCCGCCGACTGCCCCTCCGGGCACGCCGACACCGTCAAGCTGCTGTCCGCCGTCGCCGTCGGCGGGACCAGCAGTGCCCCCGCGCCCGCCCGGGCGGCGGGCGGCGGAGGCTGCTGCGGTGGCGGCGGCTGCGGCTGAGATCGAGCCGGCGCCGAAGCCCGGGCGCCCTAGCGCTTGCGCGAGAGGGTGAGGCCGTCGGAGACCGCCAGCAGGACGGACTCCATGCGCGGGTCCGCAGCGACGTGCTCGTTGTAGGCGCGGACGCCCGCGGCCGCGCCCGTGGCCGACTCGTCGAGGACCGTGCCGTGGTAGAGCGTGTTGTCCGTGACGATCAGGCCGCCGGGACGCAGCCGCGGCACCAGCTCCTCCCAGTAGGCGATCTGGCTCTGCTTGTCCGCGTCCACGTAGGCCATGTCGATGTGGGGTTCGGCCGGCATCGCCTGCAGGGTCTCCAGGGCCGGTGCGATCCGCAGCTCGATGCGGTCCGCGACGCCCGCCTCCTCCCAGGCCTGCCTGCCGTACGCCGTCCACTCCTCGGAGACGTCGCAGGCGATGAGGCGGCCGTCGGCCGGCAGGGCCTGGGCCATGGACAGGGCCGAGAAGCCGGTGAAGGTGCCGACCTCGACGATGTGGCGCGCGCCCGTGAGCCGGACCAGGAAGGCCAGCAGCGGCCCCTGCTCCTCGGCCGACTGCATTCCGGCGACGTCGGGGAACTTCGCGTACGTCGTCGCCACCAGCCCCCGCTGGACCGCGTCCAGCGGGGGGTTGTGGCCGAGCACGTACCGGTAGAGCTCGTCCGTGATCTTGGTGCTGTTGCCCTTGGTCATGCGCCCAGTCTGCCGAGCCGGACCGCCTCACGGGTGAACGCGCGGAGTATTTCCTCACCGGCCAGGACGCCCGCCGTGGTCAGGGCCGTCACCGAAGGCGCGGTCCAGGCCGCGTCGGCCAGTTCGCCGTGGCCCGGGCGCCAGCCCGCGTCCGCCGCCAGCAGCAGGTCCGCGTCCAGCAGCGAGTCGCCGGCGGCGAGGGTGGTGGTCGCCCCCGTCCGGCGGGCGACCTCGTGCATCGCGGCGCTCTTCGTGAGCGGGCGCGGGACGGCGTAGATCTTCCGGCCCTGGAGCGAGACCGCCCAGCCGCGGCTCTCGGACCATTCCGTCAGCGCCTTGAGCCATTCGTCCGGGACCAGGGCCCGCTCGACGACGAGGTACGCGAAGAGGTCCTCCGCCACCCGCGCCTTGCGCAGCCACGCCGGGTCGGCCGTGGACAGCAGGTGCTGGTGGACCTCCTCCAGCGGGGCGCACTCGCGTGCCAGGCGCGCCGCGACCTGCCGCCGCCAGTCCCGGTCCGGCACCCCGTCGACGAGCAGCTGCCCGCCGTTGGCGCAGATCGCGTATGGGGCCGGGCGGCCGGGGAAGCGGATGCGCTGGTACTGCTTGCGGGTGCGGGTGGTGGTGGGCACGAAGACCACCGTGGGGTCGGCCGTCAGCTCCGCCAGCAGTCCCGCCGCCGTCTCGGTCATGTAGGACAGCGGCTTGCTCTCGTGGACCTCTACGCACAGCAGCCGCGGGGCCACCGGGTCGGGCATGGTCAGGCCGAGGGCGGCCGTCGAGTAGATGAGCGTACGGTCGAGATCACTGGCTACGAGGACAGTCACTTCGAGGCCACAGCCTTTCCGTCGGCGCCGGTGGCGCCGCGCGTGAATCGGGGGTGGATGAGTCCTACGCACGTGTAGGGAAGCCCGTCGACGTCTTCCACCGGGACCCCGCGCTGCTCGGCGAGCAGCCGTACGTGGTCCAGGTCGGCCCCGGCGCCGCGCTGCGCCAGGATCTTCCACGGCACCCGGCGCAGCAGCACGCGGGTGGTCTCGCCGACGCCGGGCTTGACGAGGTTCACGTCGTGGATGCCGTACTCCTCGCTGATCCGCTCGACCGCCGCCCAGCCCTCCCAGATCGGGGTGCGGTCGGCCGCGAGCAGCTCCTTGACCTCTGCGTCGACGGCGTCGGCCACATCGTCGAAGTGGGCGGCGACGGTGTCGACGAACGCGACGGAGACGTCGGCTCCGGCGAGCTCGCGGTAGAACTTCGCGCCGTGGAAGTCGGCGGGACCGACCAGGTCGGACCTCAGAACCGTACGCGAGATGAGACCGGAGACGGTGGAATTGAGACAGGCGGAGGGGATCAGGAAGTCCTCGCGGGTGCCGTACGTGTCCACGCACGAGCCCGGGTCGGCGAGGACCACGATCTCCGGGTTGAAGCCCTCGAACTCGGCGAGGGCTTCGCGCAGCTCTCGCGTGATGGCGCCCTTGCCCGTCCAGCCGTCCACGAAGACGACGTCGGCGGGGTCGTGGTGGGCGGCGAGCCAGCGCAGGGCGTTGGCGTCGATTCCGCGGCCGCGCACGATGGAGACGGCGTAGTGCGGCAGGTCGAGGCCGTGCCGGGTCTGGGCCCAGCGGCGCATCAGTACGCCCACGGGGGTGCCGGCGCGGGCCAGGGAGACCAGGACCGGGGAGGGGGAGCGCTCGGCGAGGACGGTCTCGGTGACGGTGCCGACGGCCCGGGCGATGCGGGCGGCGGAGGCCGTGAGGGCGCTCTGGTAAAGCTCCTGGTACTGGGGGGACGGCTGGTACTCGACGGGGAGGGATTCGGCGTAGTGGGCGCCGCCCGCCTGGATGGCCTCCTCCCGCTCCTCGGTCGGGGCCTCCAGCTCGACGTCGGAGAAGTCCTGGAGCAGCCAGCCGACGTCCTCGGGGGCGTACGAGGAGAAGGCGGGGCCGCGCAGGGGCTCGGGCATGGTCGGCTCCTGCCGTTCGGATATGCCGGATGTGGCTGACGTGCCGGGTATGCAGGACGGGACGACGGCCAGTACGACGCGGCCGGTGTGCGGGGCGAGGGCCGCGAGCAGCCCGGCGTGGAGTTCGGGGGTGTCGCCGGCCGAGTCGACGACGGCGACGACGGCGTCGAAGCCGGCGCCCGCGACGTTGTAGGCGTAGCGGTCGCCGGGGCCGTCGGCGGGAGCGTCGTGGGCCGGGAAGACCAGCCGGGTGCGGATGGCGTAGCCGGGGTCGTCCACGGCGAGCACCGGCGAGCGGGTGGTGGTGGAGAAGCGGACCTCGCGGGCCGCCCCCGCCTCCTCCAGGGCCTTCGCGAGGCGCAGCGGCGCGTACATCAGCTCTTCGTTGCCGAGTACGAGGACCCGTCCGGGTTCGGTGCCGAGCGCGGCCTCGAGCTGGCCGGCCAGTTCGGGCAGGGCGGCCTCCAGGCGGGCGCGGTGGGCGGGGGTGAAGCCGTGGCGGCCGCCCTCGGGGACCCCCGAGGGCCAGTTCAGGTCGACGCGCGTGATCGGCTGCGGGCCGTCTGCCGGGGCTGCGCCCAGGCCCCCGCTCTTCACACGCCGGAGGGGCTCGATGTGCCCGGCTGCGGGGAAGCCCTCGGCCGCCTCGTGTTCCTCGACCAGGGCCTGGCCCTTGGCCAGGACGCCGTCGGGGAGGGAGACCGTGCCCGAGGCGAGGGCGACGAGGTCCACCCGGGCGCCCAGCTCGGCGGCGAAGGCGGTGAGCCGGTCGCGGTCGGCCGGGGAGCGCATGTCGACGAGGGCGACGACCACGTAGTGCGAGCGGGGGTGGCGGGCGTGCAGGTCGCGGATGGTGTTCAGGACCGTGTTGCCGGTGGAGAACTCATCGTCGACGAGGACCAGCGGACCGCTGCCCGCGAGCAGCCGCGGGTCCTCGGGCAGCAGCAGGTGCGAGGTGGCGTGCGAGTGCGCCTCCTCGAAGCCGCCGGCCGGCTCCACGCCCGGCACGGGCCGGCGGGTGGAGTGCAGGTAGGGGGCGCGGCCCAGGCCGTCGGCCACGCAGTGGCCGAGTCCGGTGGCGGTCTCGGCGTAGCCGAGGACCACCGCCGTGGCGGCCCCGTCCTCGCCGAGCAGCGCCCGTACGCGTTCGCCGAGCCCGTACCCGGCGGCGTACACCGTCTGCGGGGACTGGGGGACGTGCTTGCCCAGCACCTGCGACACGAGCAGGTGCGCCCGCTTGGGGTTGCGCCGCAGGGCCAGCCCGAGCAGCTCCGTCAGCCGCGGACCCCCTTCGGAGTCCTCCAGGCTGACGCCCAGCCGCTCCGCGACCCAGGTACCCGACCACACTGCTTCGATCGTCTTGCCTTTCCTCGTCGTCGGCGCGTTCCTCTGCGCCGGCGCGTTCGTCCGTGTCCGGCTCTGCTGCTCCGAGGGCCTGCTCACACCTGGAGCCCGGCCGTGAGGAGGTCGACGAAGCCGACCTCCTCCTTCGCCACACCGAAGACCTCGGCGCGCAGCATGGTGCGCTCGGCCCAGGCCCGGTGGGGCTTCACCTCGTTCATCTTGTTCGTGTAGGCGGAACGCATCACTCCGCCGCCGCCGCGCTCGGGTCTGAGGATGTCCTGGGCGTCGCAGAACTCCTCGTGCGAGACCACCGAGAGGGCGTGCACGGGCGTGACGTGGGCGGGGTGGATGCACGTCTTGCCGAGCAGTCCGTTGGCCCGGTCGAGTTCGATCTCGCGCAGCAGGCCGTCCAGGTCGTGCTCGATGAGGGCGGTGCGCAGCTCCTCCACGCCCTCCTCCAGGAAGGGGCTGCGGCGCAGCTGGGGCTTGAAGAGGCGCTGCTGGCTGCGGAAGTACTCCCAGACGGGGCCGGTGACGGTGAAGCCGGTGCCGTCGGCGCGGCTGAGGACGTTCACGACGTCCGCGATCACGCCGGCCACGATCTGGACGTCGTAGGCGGTCATGTCGGGGGTGCGGCGCAGTCCGTACGCCGAGCAGAAGTCGGTCACGCCGAGCCGGAGCGCCAGGACCCGCTCGCGGTGGCTGTTGACCGTGCGGGAGATGCCGGCGAGGGCTTCGACGCGGGTTTCGAGGTGCAGGAGGTCCGGGGTCTCCAGGACGGGCATGGCATACAGCCGGGGCAGTCCGCTCACGGCCTCCGCCTGGGCGACGGCTTCGAGGAAGGCGATGCCCCGGCTCTCGTCGAACTTCGGGAGTACGAATCCGGCCAGGCGCCGCACGGAGCCTCCCAGGCGGCGCACCAGGTCGGGTATCTGCTCGGGCGTGCGGACGCGGATGAAGAGGAGCGGGAGCTCCGCTTCGTCGGCGTCGAGCTCGGCGAACTGCCGGACGAGGTTCTCCTCGGCTCCGCAGACATCGGCGTCGCTGATGGAATCCTCCAGGCAGAGGACCATGGAAACGACTCCGCGGCCGGCCTGCTTGCGGATGTCCGCGGCGAGTGCGGGGCGGGTGGCCGGGCTGTAGAGCGTGGCCCCCAGCGCGGCGGCGAGGACGCGGGCGGGCGAGGCTCCGGTGAATTCCGCCGGTTCCTGATGAAAGAGGTCCTTACGGACGGTGGGCGTTATGTGCCCAAAGTGACGCATGTGCTTCCCCCGTACTGCCTCGGCGGCCCAACTGGCATGGCCGGTAATAGTACGTACGAACGTGAGTCAAGAGTTCCTCAAGCACATGAAGTTCAGGTAACCCTCTTGCACCATGCCCAGGTCTCCCGTTCGAGACAAGGCCCTACGGGGGGCCGCATTGTCCCGCTCCACCCCGGGAGGGCAGGATGACGTGCATGACGCACGCGATGCAGAAGGGCTCGAACATCCCGGTGGCCGCCGTGGCGGTCCGGGCGGTGCTGCGCTGGACCGGCGGCCCCGAGGTGCCGGACGTGGACGCCTCCGCGCTGCTCGTGGGCCCGGACGGCCGGGTGCGTTCGGACGAGGACTTCGTCTTCTACAACCAGCCCCGGCACCCCTCGGGAGCCGTCTGGCGGCTCGGCAAGAAGCAGATCGGCGACGCGATCACCGACGCCGTCCAGGCGGACCTGCGGACGGTGACGCCGACGGTGGACCGGATCCTGGTGGTCGCCTCCGCCGAGGACGTCCCCTTCCAGCGGGTCCACGACCTGCGGATCCTCCTCTACGACGCCACCGCGACCGGTGGCTCCGAACCGCTGGCCTACTTCGACGTACAGCCCGAGACCGGCGCCGAGACGGCGCTGATCTGCGGGGAGCTGTACCGCCGGGGCGAGGGGTGGAAGTTCCGCGCGCTGGGCGAGGGCTACTCCGACGGGCTGGTGGGCCTGGCCACCGACCACGGGATCTCGGTCGACGAGAACGCCGCCGAGGCCGCCGCGAGCCCGGCGGCGGGGCCCACCTCCGAGCAGACGACGGCGATGGCCCCGCCGGCTCCGCCCACGCAGGCCCCGCCGCCCGTCCAGCCCGCCTACGGGTACCCGCAGCCGGTGTCGCCGGCGCCGGTGCCGGGTCCGGGCGGCGACCCGTCCTTCCGGCTGCCGGTGCAGGGTCCGCAGTTCATCCGCCGCTGAGCCGGTACCGCCCCGTCGGTGACGCCGCCGGGGCTCCGGTCAGCTCTTGGTGCTCTTGTAGCCCCGCCCCCATTGGAGCCCCCAGCCGTACAGCCGGTCCAGCTCGGCCTGGAACCCGTACACGAACTTCACCTCGCGCCGCACGACCAGCTCGCCCTTGACCTTCTCCAGGGAGACCACCGCGCAGGAGCGGGCCTGCGGGTGCCGCTCGTCCAGCGGGATCTCGATCCTCGGCCCCGTGACGGGGAAGAGGGTCACCATGGCGTGCGTCCGGTCGAAGGCCGGGGTCTGGTCGTAGATGTAGACGAAGACCAGCAGCCGCTTGATCTCGTCGGCGTGGTCGAGGTTGATGTAGAGGGTCTCCCCTGAGGCCGAACCGAACCGGTCGTCCCCGCTGAGCTTGACGTACGGCGGGTCGTTGAGGTCGCCCAGCAGGTTCCCCAGCGGCTGCACGGCGCCACGGGTGCCGTCGGTCAGCTCGTACAGGCAGCCCATGTCGAGGTCGACGTTGACCATGCCCTGGGTGTGCGCCTGCACCATGTCCGGCTTGAACAGCTTGAACGGGTGCCGGAAGAGCTGGCCGCTCTGGCCCGAGCGACCGCCGAT
Organism: Streptomyces sp. NBC_01233; assembly: GCF_035989305.1. Taxonomy (NCBI): domain Bacteria; kingdom Bacillati; phylum Actinomycetota; class Actinomycetes; order Kitasatosporales; family Streptomycetaceae; genus Streptomyces; species Streptomyces sp. NBC_01233. The sequence continues at coordinate 2,985,164 of NZ_CP108514.1, forward strand.
GTCCGAGGTGCGCATCCGCCAGGACAGATTGACGCGCAGATTGCCGTGGACGGCCCCCTGTTTGGTGAGCGACACCGTCGCGTGCCGCTTGGTCAGCTCGATCGCGTTCGACGAGGCGCTGCCCGACTGGAACTGCACGGCGCGGCTGCCCATGATGCCGTCGAAGAAGCCCATCCCCTTACCCCCCTGATCCCCTGGTCCCCTGATCCCTGTGGAGCCTACGGAAGCGGGGCGGCCCTCCGGGTCCGTGGACCCGGTGGACCGCCCCGCAGTTGAGCGTTCCGCATTACCGCCGCGGTCATGCCTCGGCGGTGGAACCCTCCAGTTCCAGGCGCTTGTTGCGGCGCACCGAGGACCAGAAGGACCATCCGATGAGCAGCACGCCGACGAGACCCGTGATGATCTCGTTGATCTCGTACTGGATGGTGACGAGCAGGATCACGGCGAGGGCGCCGATGGCGTAGTGCGCGCCGTGCTCCAGGTAGACGTAGTCGTCGAGGGTGCCCTGGCGGACCAGGTAGACGGTCAGCGAACGGACGTACATGGCACCGATGCCGAGGCCGAGGGCCATGAGCACGATGTCGTTGGTGATGGCGAAGGCGCCGATGACCCCGTCGAAGGAGAAGGAGGCGTCGAGGACCTCGAGGTAGAGGAACATGAAGAAGGCGGCCTTGCCGGCCATGGCGACGGCCGAGACGGGCTTGCCGCTCCGCTTGGCTTCTTCCTCGGCCTCGTGCTCGGCCTCCTCCTCTTCCTCCAGCTTGTTCTCGAAGTAGCCGGAGAGGCCGCCGACGACCATGTAGGTGATCAGGCCGAGGATGCCGGAGATCAGGACGGTCTGCGCCTTGTCCACGTGGATGCCACCGTGCTGGTGGGCGTTGGCCCCGACGGTCATCGAGGCGATGGCCAGAACGATCAGCGCGATGCAGGCGGACAGCATGTCGACCTTGCCGAGCTTGGCGAGCGGACGCTCCAGCCAGGCGAGCCACTTGATGTCACGGTCCTCGAAGATGAAGTCGAGGAAGATCATCAGCAGGAACATGCCACCGAACGCGGCGATGGACGGGTGAGCGTCGGTGACGAGCTGCTCGTACATCTCCTTGTCGTTGATGGCCAGTTCCACGGCCTCGATGGGCCCGATCTTGGCGCTGATCGCGACGATCACAACGGGGAAGACCAGTCGCATACCGAAGACCGCGATGAGCACGCCGATGGTGAGGAAGATCTTCTGCCAGAAGGCATTCATCTTCTTCAGGATTCCGGCGTTGACCACCGCATTGTCGAAGGACAGCGAGATCTCGAGGACGGACAGGATCGCCACGATCCCGAAGGCCTGCCACCCCCCGTAGAACACCGCTGCGACCAGACCGAGCGCAGTGATTGCGAACGACCAGCCGAAGGTTTTGAGAACCACTGGCACCCCATCGTCTTGTACGGCTTTACGAAACGTTGACCCCGAAGTCTAGAGCGATGCCTCGGAGCCCCGACGCGTACCCCTGCCCCACCGCACGGAACTTCCATTCGCCCCCGTACCGGTAGACCTCGCCGAAGATCATCGCGGTCTCGCTGGAGGCGTCCTCAGAGAGGTCGTAGCGGGCCAGTTCCTGGCCGTCGGCCTGGTTCGCCACGCGGATGAAGGCGTTACTGACCTGGCCGAAGCTCTGCCGGCGGCTGTCCGCCTCGTGGATGGAGACCGGGAAGACTATCTTGTCCACCCGGGCCGGCACCTTGGTCAGGTCGATGATGATCGACTCGTCGTCGCCGTCACCCTCGCCGGTGAGATTGTCCCCCGTGTGTTCGACGGAGCCGTCGGGGCTCTTCAGGTTGTTGTAGAAGACGAAGTACTCGTCCCCCAGCACCCGGCCGCTGTTGCAGAGCAGCGCGCTGGCATCGAGGTCGAAGTCGGCTCCCGTGGTCGAGCGCGCGTCCCATCCAAGACCGATCAGCACCCTGGTGAGGTTCGGTGCGGCCTTGGACAGGGAGACATTGCCCCCCTTGGCGAGTGTGACGCCCATGTTGTGGTCCTCCCCGGACGACGGTGTGGCGGTGTGGCGGTGTGGCGGTGTGGCGGTGCAGTGCACGTGTACAGCGATGTGGTGAAGCGCGTCCGGCGCCGTACACACAGTGCACGGCGCCGGACGGATGGACTGCTCGGGGTCAGACGTTGACGCCGAAGTCCTGCGCGATGCCGCGCAGACCGGAGGCGTAGCCCTGGCCGATGGCGCGGAACTTCCACTCCGCGCCGTTGCGGTACAGCTCGCCGAAGACCATGGCGGTCTCGGTCGAGGCGTCCTCGGAGAGGTCGTAGCGGGCGAGCTCGGTGTTGTCGGCATGGTTCACGACGCGGATGTACGCGTTGCGGACCTGGCCGAAGCTCTGCTGGCGGCTCTCGGCCTCGTAGATCGAGACCGGGAAGACGATCTTGGCTACGTCGGCGGGAACGCCGGCGAGGTTGACCTTGATCGCCTCGTCGTCGCCCTCGCCCTCACCGGTGGTGTTGTCACCGGTGTGCTCGACCGAGCCGTCGGGGCTCTTCAGGTTGTTGAAGAAGACGAAGTTCGCGTCGCTGGTGACCTTGCCCTGGTCGGTGGTCAGGATCGCGCTGGCGTCGAGGTCGAAGTCGACGCCGGTGGTGGTGCGAGCATCCCAGCCCAGACCGACGATGACCGCCGTCAGGTTAGGCGCGGCCTTGGTCAGCGAGACGTTGCCGCCCTTGCTGAGGCTGACTCCCACGGGTCCTCCATTGGGTTCTGTGTGGGGCGGTGCCCCGTCGTGCGGTTGCTACCGGATCAACGTTTCGATCCTAGTGACGGGTTCCCGCCCGTAAGCGGTTTTCGCAGGGAACTGCGCGTACGGCCCGGGCAGACTCGCTCAGAGGCTGTCGAGCGCCTTGATGTACTCGTTCAGGTCACGTGCGTCGGGCAGCCCGTTGACCACGGTCCAGCGCACCACGCCGTCCTTGTCGATGATGAAGGTGCCGCGGACCGCACAGCCCTTCGCCTCGTCGAAGACGCCGTACGCGCGGGAGGTCTCCCCGTGCGGCCAGAAGTCCGACAGCAGCGGGTAGTCCAGGCCCTCCTGCTCCCCGAAGACCCGCAGGGTCGGCACGGAGTCGTTGGAGACCGCGAGGAGCTGCACGTCGTCGTTCTGGAAGCGCGGGAGCTGGTCGCGCAGCTCGCACAGCTCGCCGGTGCAGACTCCCGTGAAGGCGAACGGGTAGAAGAGCAGCACCACGGCCTTCTCGCCGCGGAAGTCGGAGAGCCGCACGGTGGCGCCGTGGTTGTCCTTGAGCTCGAAGTCCGGGGCCTTGTCGCCGACCTCGATCGCCATCTGTCGCATCCCTTCGTTCCTGCATGACTGCGTTGGGCTGTTCGGGTGAGAGACAGCTTAGGGCGGCCGGGGCCTCGAACGCGTACACCCCGCCGACCGGGGTCGACGGGGTGTACGAGATGTCCTCGAGGGACGCTGCTCAGCGCTTCTTGGCGGCAGTCTTGGGCGTCACCAGCTTGGTGGCGGCCCACTCCTTGCCGACGGGAGCGCCCTTGGCCAGCGAGAGACCTGCGGTCTCCGCGGCTTCCTGGATGTCGCTGGCCTCGACGTAGCCGGGACGGCCCGTCTTGGGGGTCAGCAGCAGGATCAGTGCGCCGTCCTCGATCAGCTCGGTGGCATCGACCAGTACGTCCGCCAGATCGTCGGCGTCGGGTTCCTCTCGGAACCACAGCAGTACGGCGTCCGCGACGTCGTCGTAGTCCTCGTCGACGAGTTCGCCGACGAGCTCCTCGACGACATCACGAAATTCCTGATCGACGTCGTCGTCGTAGCCGATCTCCTGGACCACCTGTTCGGACTGGAAACCCAGCCGGGCGGCCAGGCTCTCCGCGTGGTCCGCGGTCGCGCTCACGGGGTGCCTCCTGCTCATGTTCGGTGAATGTCTTCGGCGGCGCGCGTACGCGCAGCATTGGGCGTAGTCCACACGGGCGCGGCGGATCGCGCAAGTACCCGGCCGCCGAGACCGTCGAAACGGTGACGATTGCGGCCGTCTCGCCGCAACTTTCAGCGTTCCCGTGTGCACCTCTGGTGACTCATCCCACACCATTCCAGCTCATTCGGCATCATCGGCGGCCCTCGCCGGCTTTCCTACCTGTTTGAGCGACGAACGGTCTCACGGAGCCGGCGTCCGGCTCGGGCGTAAGATCGCGGTCTGTCTGGACCCGCCACCGATCTTCCGGCCATTACCCGGTGGTAAAGATGACGATTTCGGCCGAGCGTAAGAGCATGGGAGGCGGCGCCCCCCAGATACGGCTTCAGCACGACTCCCCCGACAGCGAAGGAACAGCGTGGCTTCCGCATCCGATCGCAATCCGATCATCATTGGCGGCCTGCCGAGTCAGGTCCCGGACTTCGATCCGGAGGAGACGCAGGAGTGGCTCGACTCCCTGGACGCCGCAGTCGACGAGCGGGGCCGTGAACGCGCCCGCTACCTGATGCTGCGGCTGATCGAGCGGGCCCGCGAGAAGCGCGTGGCCGTTCCCGAAATGCGCAGCACGGACTACGTCAACACGATCGCCACCAAGGACGAGCCGTTCTTCCCCGGCAACGAGGAGATCGAGCGCAAGGTTCTGAACGCCACCCGGTGGAACGCGGCCGTCATGGTCTCGCGCGCCCAGCGTCCCGGGATCGGGGTGGGCGGCCACATCGCCACCTTCGCCTCCTCCGCCTCCCTCTACGACGTGGGCTTCAACCACTTCTTCCGGGGCAAGGACGAGGGCGACGGCGGCGACCAGATCTTCTTCCAGGGCCACGCCTCCCCCGGCATCTACGCCCGCGCCTACCTCCTGGACCGGCTCTCCGAGCAGCAGCTCGACGCGTTCCGCCAGGAGAAGTCGAAGGCCCCGTACGGCCTTTCCAGCTACCCGCACCCGCGGCTGATGCCGGACTTCTGGGAGTTCCCGACCGTCTCGATGGGCCTCGGCCCGCTCGGCGCGATCTACCAGGCCCGGATGAACCGGTACATGGAGGCGCGCGGGATCGCGGACACCTCCAAGTCCCACGTTTGGGCGTATCTCGGTGACGGCGAGATGGACGAGCCGGAGTCGCTCGGCCAGCTGTCGATCGCCGCCCGCGAGGGCCTGGACAACCTGACCTTCGTGGTCAACTGCAACCTGCAGCGGCTCGACGGCCCGGTGCGCGGCAACGGCAAGATCATCCAGGAGCTGGAGTCGCAGTTCCGCGGGGCCGGCTGGAACGTCATCAAGCTGATCTGGGACCGGTCCTGGGACCCGCTGCTGGCCCAGGACCGCGACGGCATCCTGGTCAACAAGATGAACACCACCCCGGACGGGCAGTTCCAGACGTACGCCACCGAATCGGGCGCGTACATCCGCGACCACTTCTTCGGGGACGACCAGCGGCTGCGCGCCATGGTCGAGAACATGACCGACTACCAGATCCAGCACCTGGGCCGGGGCGGGCACGACCACAAGAAGGTCTACGCGGCGTACGCGGCGGCCAAGGCCCACAAGGGCCAGCCGACGGTGATCCTGGCGCAGACGGTCAAGGGCTGGACGCTCGGCCCGAACTTCGAGGGCCGCAACGCGACGCACCAGATGAAGAAGCTGACGGTCGACGACCTCAAGCGCTTCCGCGACCGCCTGCACATCCCGATCACCGACCAGCAGCTGGAGGGCGGGGCGCCGCCGTACTACCACCCGGGCCGCAACTCCCCCGAGATCCAGTACATGCACGACCAGCGCAGCTCACTGGGCGGCTACGTGCCGACCCGCGTGGTGCGCGCCAAGCCGCTGGAGCTGCCGGGCGACGCGACGTACGCGGCCGCCAAGAAGGGCTCGGGCCAGCAGTCGATCGCCACCACGATGGCCTTCGTCCGCATCCTGAAGGACCTGATGCGGGACAAGGAGATCGGCAAGCGGTTCGTGCTGATCGCGCCCGACGAGTACCGCACCTTCGGTATGGACGCGTTCTTCCCGAGTGCCAAGATCTACAACCCGCTGGGCCAGCAGTACGAGGCGGTCGACCGCGACCTGCTGCTCGCGTACAAGGAGTCGCCGACCGGCCAGATGCTGCACGACGGCATCTCGGAGGCGGGCTGCACGGCCTCGCTGATCGCCGCGGGTTCGGCGTACGCGACGCACGGCGAGCCGCTGATCCCGGTCTACGTCTTCTACTCGATGTTCGGTTTCCAGCGCACGGGTGACCAGTTCTGGCAGATGGCCGACCAGCTGGCGCGCGGCTTCGTCCTCGGCGCGACCGCCGGGCGGACCACCCTGACGGGTGAGGGCCTGCAGCACGCCGACGGTCACTCCCAGCTGCTCGCCTCGACGAACCCGGGCTGCGTGGCGTACGACCCGGCCTACGGCTACGAGATCGCGCACATCGTCAAGGACGGTCTGCGGCGCATGTACGGGCCGGAGGCGGAGGACGTCTTCTACTACCTGACCGTCTACAACGAGCCGATCCAGCACCCGGCCGAGCCGGCGGACGTCGACGTGGACGGCATCCTCAAGGGCATCCACCGGGTGTCGCGGGGCACCTCGGGCATCGTCGGGGCGCAGCTCATGGCCTCGGGCGTGGCGGTGCCGTGGGCGCTGGAGGCGCAGCGGATCCTGGCCGCGGAGTGGAACGTCCGGGCGGACGTCTGGTCGGCGACCTCCTGGAACGAGCTGCGCCGCGAGGCGGTCGAGGTGGAGCAGCACAACCTGCTCCACCCGGAGGAGGAGCAGCGCGTTCCGTACGTGACGCGGAAGCTGTCGGGTGCGGAGGGGCCGTTCGTGGCGGTCTCGGACTGGATGCGTTCGGTCCCGGACCAGATCTCGCGGTGGGTGCCCGGGCCGTACACCTCGCTGGGCGCGGACGGCTTCGGTTTCGCGGACACGCGCGGTGCGGCCCGGCGGTTCTTCCACATCGACGCGCAGTCGGTGGTCCTGGCGACGCTCACCGAGCTCGCGAAGACCGGTCAGGTCGACCGTTCGGTGCTGAAGCAGGCCGTCGACCGGTACCAGCTGCTGGACGTGGCGGCGGCCGACCCGGGCGCGGCGGGCGGAGACGCCTGACGCCTGCGGCGTGCCCGGCGGGGTGAGGGCGGGCCGGCGGGTCCCGGTCCGCCCCGCCCCGCCCCGCGCGCGCACGGCGTGCGGACCCGGCGCGGGTCCCGGCTCCGGCCGGGGCCCGCGCTTCTTTACGCGTTGCCTACGATGCTCGGCATGAAGGAACCCTCCCGTCAGGCGCAGTGGGAACGCCGTACTCAGGCCCCGCTGCTGGTGCTCGCCCTGGCCTTCGCCGTCGCGTACGCCGTGCCGATCGTCGCCCCCGACGCGGACGCGGGAGTGCACCGGGCGTGCTCGCACGCGGAGTGGGTGGTGTGGGGGGCCTTCGCCCTCGACTACATGGTCAGGCTCGGGCTCTCGCGGGACCGCCGGCACTTCGTGCGGACCCACTGGCTGGACCTGGCGGCCGTGGTGCTGCCGCTCGTGCAGCCGCTGCGGCTGCTGCGGCTGGTCGCCACGCTGATGCTGGTGGGCCGGCGAGCCCGGATGGCCCCGCAGATCCAGCTGACGACGTACGTGGCCGGGGCGGTCGTGGGGCTGCTGATGTTCGGCTCGCTGGCGGTGCTGAGCGTGGAGCGGGACGCCCCCGACGGGAACATCAAGAACCTGGGCGACGCCGTGTGGTGGTCCTTCACCACGATGACGACGGTCGGGTACGGGGACCACTCGCCCACCACCGGACTCGGCCGGGTCCTGGCCGTGGGCCTGATGCTGTCGGGGATCGCCCTGCTCGGTGTGGTGACCGCCAACATCGCCGCCTGGTTCATCTCCCGCTTCGACCGCGACGACCAGGCGGATCGGCTCCAGCTGGCGGCCATCCGGGAGCTCCGGGAGGAGGTGCGGGCGCTGCGCGGCGAGGTCGCCCGGCTGGGCGGCGCGGGGGCCACGGGCGGGGCCGCGGCCGGAGCCGCACCGGCACCGGCACCAGCACCCGCACCCGCACCCGCACCCGCACCCGCACCCGACCGGCCGAACGCCCCGGCGCAGCGGGGAGCTACCTCTCCCACACCTTGAACGCCCGCACCTGGTAGGGCGACTGGGGCAGCCAGACCCCGTCGCCCGGGTAGGTCTGGAACTCGCCGGTCTCCGCGCACTCCGCCGACTGGTACGTGGTCACCGGCCGCCCGGTGCGGTTGGTGAGCGACTGGGCGCTGGTCCCGGCGGGCAGCGCGGTGCAGCTGTCGACGGCCAGGGTGCTGAGCTCGTGGGTCCGCTTGGTGCCCTTGAACTCCGGTTTCGCCCACAGGCACAGCTGCCCGGTCGCGCAGGCCCCGAGGGTCGGCGGGCCCGCAGCCTGGGCCGTGGTGGCCGTACTCGGGATGAGGGCGGTGAGGGCCAGGACGGTCGCGGCCAGGACCGTGGTGACGCGCGTGGTTCCACACGTACGCATGACGGGTCAACTCCTTGTGGACGGCGGGCGCCCGGACCGATTCCGAGGCCTCGCTGACACCACGCTGACCTGCGGTGACGGGCGGGCGGAAGGGGCCCCGGGCGGGTCCACCCGGATAGGCGACGGCCCAGCCGGAACCGTCCGGCGGGGCCGTCGTACGTATGGAGTTGACGCTTCCGGGAGCCGTCGGAGCGGGCCCGCGCCCGTTCCGGCGGGGGTGGCGCCCCGGACGGCGGCCGACCCGAACGTGTCATGCGCGGCCGGTCGCACGCGCGGGCCCGCGGCGGCGGACGGCCCTTCGCAAACGGCTTAACGCGACGGTCGCGGCCCGCCGGTCACCGGTACGCTGACCGCCCACTCGGCGTCGGAAGGGAGCCCCGGAGTGATGATCGACGAGCGGTCGGCGCCGGCGGCACCGGTGCCCGGACTGCGTGAACGCAAGAAGCGCCGCACCCGGGACGCGCTGCTGCGCGCCGCGCTCCCGCTCTTCCTCTCCCAGGGGTACGAGCGCACCACCGTCGACGAGATCACCGACGCCGTGAACGTGTCCCAGCGCACCTTCTTCCGCTACTTCGCCAACAAGGAGGAGGTCGTCTTCGCCGTCCAGGACCTGACCGAGGCGCACTTCGTCGCCTCCCTGCACGCCCGGCCGGCCGCCGAGGGCCCCCTCGAAGCCATGCGGGGCGCGGCGCTCGCCGCCTGGGACACCGTCGAGGAGGCCCTCGCCGACGTGGTCCCCGTCGACCTCTACATGCGCAGCTGCCGGCTGATCGAGTGCACCCCGGCCCTGCTCGCCGTGCACCTGCGGCGCTCCACCGAGCTGGAGGAGCGGATCTCCCGGCTGATCGCCGCCCGGGAGGGCCTGGACGTGGACGCCGATCCGCGGCCGAGGGTGGCCGTCGCCGCGTTCTGCGGCGTGATGCGGGTCACGGGGCGGCTCTGGGGGCAGGGCGACGACACCAGCGTGGCCGCGATCCGGCGGCTGACGGAGGCCTACCTCGACCGCATCGGCCCGTCGCTGGCCGCGGGCTGGCGCCCGGAGGCGGCCGGGACCTGATCGCCAGGACTCCCGGGGGAGTTGTAGCGGATCACCCGCGTTCCGTAAGGGGTCCCACGGTCGGCCGTGAGTCCTGTCACCCAGGGCGCCACTGCCCGTGGAGGTCTCCTACGCTGGTCCCAGTGAATCTGTCCGGCCTCGCCCATCCCCCCGTTCCCGGCGCCGACCCGCGCCCTGCCGCCCTGCGCGCGCTGCTCGCGCTGGCGGTGGTCTTCATCATGCTGGCGACCACCGGCTGGACGGCCGTGCACCGGCCCGAGGGGGGCACCCCGCTGCGGGCCGCCGCGCTCCAGGCCTGGACCAAGGCCCGGATCGACGGCCGCCCGGTGCCGCCCGCGGACGCCCCCGTACGGACGGTGGCCCGGTTCTTCGCGGGCCTCGACGGAGCGCAGCGGGCCCGGCTCGCCGACGGCTACCCCTTCGTCGTGGGCAACCTCGACGGGGCTCCCGCCGCCACCCGCTACCGGGCCAACCTGCACGGCCTGGAGCAGGCCCGCCGGGTCGAGGACGCCCGCAGCCGCGACGTGGCCCTGACCCCGGCCGACCGGGCGGAGGCCACCCGTCGCTCCCACCGCTTCGCCTCGCTCGCCGACCCCGGCCGGCAGATCCTCACCTTCGATCCCACCGGCGGCGGCCGCGTGGCCGAGGTCTTCGGTGACCTCGACCGGGCCCGCCGGGTCTCGGTGATCGTGCCCGGTGTCGACACCGACGCGCTCACCTTCGAGCGCACCCAGCGCCGCCTGACCTCACCCGTCGGCATGGCCGAGTCCCTGTACGCGGCGCAGCGCGCGGTCGCGCCGGACAGCCGGACGGCGGTCATCGCCTGGGCTGGCTACACCGCGCCCACCGGGGTGGGGGTGGACGCCGCCACGGGCCGGATGGCCGTCGACGGCGCGGTCCGGCTGAAGGCGCTGACCGCGTCCCTGCCCGGGGGCTCGGGCGTGGCGCTGTTCTGCCACAGCTACGGATCGGTGGTGTGCGGGGTCGCCGCGCACGAGCTGCCGGCCCGGGTGACGGACGTGGTGGTGGCGGGCAGCCCCGGGATGCGCGCTTCGAGCGTCGAGGGCCTGCACACCTCGGCCCGGGTCTGGGCGACGCGGGACGAGGGCGACTGGATCGCGGACGTACCGCACCTGGAGGTCGGCGGGGTCGGCCACGGCGCCGATCCGGTGTCCCCGGAGTTCGGGGCTCGGCTGCTGTCCTCGGCCAGGGCCAAGAGCCACACCGGCTATTTCGCGCCAGAGACGGACTCGGTGGAGAACTTCGCCAAGATCGGAACCGGCGCGTTCGCTTCCGTTGTCTGCGCGACCGGGGACGACGCCTGCCGGCGTGGAATTTCCGGGACAGAGGCGGACTGACGCGCGTAGAGGCGCGGAAAACGGGCCCGGCACCGAGGGGGGACGTGCGGGGGCGCCGCCCTTTACGATGTGCCGCATGGGTGACGTACTGGCCGGAAATCATGCCGTCTGGGAGTTCGACTCGGACTCGGTGCTCATCCGCTTCTCACGGGGGATACGAACGCCGAGAGTGCCGAGGCTCCTGCACGCCCTCGGCTCGCGCCGGATCCCCCTCGAAGTGGTGTCCGAGGTGACCGTGACCGCCGGGAAGCGGGACACGGTGGTTCTGCGTGCCGTCCCGCGGCCGGGCGCGGATCCGCTGATGGAGGCCGCCGCCGGGCAGCTGAAGGAGAACTGCGACCCGTACCGGCTGGTGCTGCCCGGCGACCGGGCGCCGCACGCCGCCGCGTTCGCGGACGCCCTGCGCTCCCGGCTGGGGCCGGAGGCCGCCGAACCGGCCGACCGCTTCCTGGTCGACGTACCGCAGCCGCCGGTCCACCTGAAGGCGTTCGACGCCCGGGTGGGTTTCGACGGATCGGCGGTCACCTTCCAGTGGTCCCGTACCGGCGCCACCAGCACCAAGTGGAAAGCCGGCGATCAGCGCGTCCCGCTGGCCGCCCTCACCGGCGTCGAGTGGTACTCCCCGGAGGGCCCGGGCGGCCACCTGAGGCTCCGCATGCGGGACACCCCCTCCGATCCGCGCCCCGACCACGACCTGACGGCGGCCGTCTTCGGCGTGGGCTACGGGGCGGTGCACGAGTCGCTGCCGTTCGCGGCCGCGGTCCTGGCCGCGCTGCGCGGCCGCGCCCGCGTCGCCGCCGTGGGATCCGTCCCGGCGGCGCGCACCGGGGGCGACCGGATGCGACACCTGGACGAGCTGCACAGTGCGGGACTCCTCACGGACGCCGAGTACGTGGAGCTGCTGGACCGTTTCCGGGCCTAGTCCCGCCAGGGGGTGTCCGGGCGTCGAGGTCCGTACCAACACGCCCGACGCAGAGCCCCGTTGACAGCATCCGTCTCGTGCAGCATTCTTTCACTACTTAACTAGCGAAAGGGTGCTGCACGTGCTGGAATACCGCATCGACCGGCGCAGCGGCATGGCCACCTATCTGCAGATCGTCCACCAGACCAAGCAGGCCCTGCGCCTGGGACTACTGGAACCGGGCGACAAGCTGCCCACCGCGCGCGAGGTCGTCGAGGCGACGGCCATCAACCCGAACACGGTGCTCAAGGCCTACCGGGAGCTGGAACGCGAGGGCCTCGTGGAAGGGCGGCGGGGCATGGGCACCTTCGTGCGGAGGTCCCTGGGCGGCGCGCCGGCCGACTCCCCCCTGCGGGAGGAACTGGCCGACTGGGCACGGCGCGCGCACGCCGCCGGAATGGAACGGGACGACGTGGCCGCGCTCTTCACATCCGTACTGGACCAACACTTCAAGGGGGAAGACGCGTGACGGATGATCCGGTGATCGAGGCGTCCCTACTCGGCGTGCGCTACGGACGCAGGCGGGGCTGGGCACTGCGCGACTGCTCCTTCCAGCTGCCCGCCCGGCGGGTCTGCGCGCTCGTCGGCCACAACGGCGCGGGCAAGTCGACCCTGCTCGCCCTCGCGGCAGGACTGCTCCGGCCGACCGAGGGCACCATCGACGCGCCGCCGCGCGAGGAGACGGCCTACGTGGGCCAGGACAAGCCCCTCTACCCGCAGCTGACCGTCGACGAGACCCTGCGCATGGGTCGCGAGCTCAACCCCGGCCGCTGGGACGCGAAGAGCGCGGAGCGGATCGTCGAGGAGGGCGGGCTCGACCGCACCGCCAAGGTCCGGACCCTCTCGGGCGGCCAGCGCACCCGGGTCGCGCTGGCCCTCGCCCTCGGAAAGCGCCCCGGCCTGCTCCTGCTGGACGAGCCGATGGCCGATCTCGACCCGCTCGCCCGGCACCAGCTCATGGGGACGCTGATGGCCGACGCCGCCGAGAACGGCACGTCCGTGGTGATGTCCTCGCACATCCTCACCGAGCTGGAGGGTGCCTGCGACCACCTGCTGCTCGTCGACGGCGGCCGGATCCGCCTCTCCGGCCCCGCCGACGAGGTCGTCGCGGCCCACCGCCTGCTCACCGGGCCCGCCACGGCCCTCACCGACCTCGCCGCGCACACCGTCGTCGAGTCCCGTACGGCGGGCCGCCAGCTCACCGCCCTCGCGAGGCTGCGCGGCCCGGTCGACACGGACACCTGGCAGACGGCCCACCCGTCCCTGGAGGAAGTCCTGCTCGCCCACCTGCGCTCTCCCGGGGCCCCGGCCCTCACCATCGGTCCCTTCGCCACCGAAGGGGCGCAAGCATGAGCGTGCTGACCTTGAAGGGCCCGCGCTGGGTCACGGTCCGCCAGCACCGGCGCGCCCTGTGGGCGCTGCCCGCCGCGTTCGCCGTGAGCCTCGCCGTCGTCGTCGCGCTGCGCTGGTGGGCGAGCCTCCCGTCCGGTCTGCGCTCGGACAACCCGGACGGCCCGCTGCGGGTGGGGATGGAGTACGCCGGCATGGCGTTGCTGCTCCTGCCCCTGCTGCTGGGGGCCTTCGTGGCCGGCCCGATGGTCGCCCGCGAGCTGGAGAGCGGCACCTACCGCCTCGCCCTGACCCAGTCGTCGACGCCCCGGGCCTGGCTCGCCTCGAAGATCACGGTGGCCGCCGTGGCCGCGGTGGCCTGCTCGGCCGCCCTGGCCGGGGTCTACCGCATCGGCTGGTTCCCGCTCGACGGCACGCACCAGTTCTCCTGGGCGGACCGGGGACCGTACGAAGCGCTCGGCACGGTGCTCGTCGCGTACTGCCTCCTGGGCGTGGCCGTCGGAGCCCTGGTCGGCCAGCTCGTACGGCGCACACTCGCCGCCATGTCGGTCACCGGCCTCGTCACCGGCCTGGTGATCGCGCTGCTCGGCGCCCTGCGGTGGTCCTTCCTGCCGGTACGGACCCTCACCACGTCGTCGGCCGAGACCGGGGTGCCGATGCCTGCGGGCGACACCTTGATGATGGACTCCGGACTCACCACGGCCTCGGGCGAGCGCCTGCCCGAGTGGACCTGCTTCGCACGCTCCCACAGGAGCAACGTGTGTCCCGACGACCTGAACGTGACCGGGTGGTACCTCGACTACCACCCGGCCACGCACTACTGGCCGACCCAGTCCATCGAGACGGCGGTGGTCCTGGCCCTGGCCGCCCTCGCCCTCTGGGCCGCCTTCGCGGTCCTGCGCACCCGGCACCGCTGAGGCGCGCGGCCAGGGCCCGCCTTCAGCTCAGGTCCTCGCCCTCGCGGGCCTCCGAGGTCGCGCTCATGTCCGGGTAGCGGTCGCCCGCGACCCGGGCTGCGATCGGCTCCAGGCGGGCCAGCTGCGTCGGTGTGAGGGCGATCCGGGTCGCGGCGGTGTTCTCGCGCAGCCGGCCCGGCTTGCGGGTGCCCGGGATGGGGACCACGGTCAGCCCGTGCACCTGCGCCCGCTGCTGCACCCAGGCCAGGGCGATCTGCGCCGGGGTCGCCCCCAGCTCCTCGGCGATCTCCCGGACCGGGGTCAGCAGCGCCGCGTTGGCCTTCGCGTTCTCGCCGGTGAACCGGGGCTGGTGGCGCCGGAAGTCGTCATGCGACAGCTCCGCGGTGGCGTCCGCGAAGGCCCCGGTCAGGAAGCCGCGGCCCAGCGGGGAGTACGGCACCAGCGCCACGCCCAGCTCCGCCGCCGCGGCCACCGCGCTGCGCTCCACGCTCCGGCTGAAGAGCGACCACTCCGACTGGAGCGCCGTGATCGGGTGGACGGCGTGCGCCTCGCGCAGTTCGGTGCCGGTCACCTCGCTGAGCCCGAGGTGGCGCACCTTGCCCTCCTGCACCAGCTCAGCCATGGCGCCGACCGACTCGGCGAACGGCACGGCGGGGTCGCGCCGGTGCATGTAGTAGAGGTCGATGACGTCCACGCCGAGGCGGCGCAGGCTGTCCTCGACGGCCCGGCGGACGTACGCGCGGTCGTTGCGCACGCCCCGGTGGGCGGGGTCGTCGGTGCGCTCTATGGCGAACTTCGTCGCCAGGGTGATCTCGTCCCGGTGAGCGGCCGCGAACGGGGCGAGGAACTCCTCGTTGCGCCCCCGGCCGTAGACGTCCGCGGTGTCGAAGAGGGTGACCCCGGCGGCCAGCGCCGCGTCCAGGGTCTCGCGGGCGGCCACCTCGTCGGTGTCCCCGTAGAACTCGCTCATGCCCATGCAGCCGAGGCCCTGGACGCCGGCCAGCGGGCCGCCCTTGCCGAGTTCGACCTGGTCGATCTTCGTGGCTTCCGTCATGGCTGTGCCTTCCCCGAGTAGATGCCGATCTTGTAGTCCAGTACGGCCAGCGCGTCCGTGAGCTCCGAGATCCGCGCCCGCACCTCGTGCCGCGTCCGTTCCAGCAGCTCGCGGCGCTCCCCGACGGTGTGCGCGCCCTCACGGACCAGTTCGGCGTACCGGACCATGTCCGCCACCGACATCCCGGTGGCGCGCAGCTTGCCCACGAAGGCCAGCCAGTCGAGGTCCTTGTCGGTGAAGCGCCGCTGCCCCGAATGGGAGCGGTCCACGTGCGGCATCAGGCCGATCCGCTCGTACCAGCGCAGGGTGTGCTGGGTCAGACCGGTCCGGGCCTCGACCTCGCTGATCGTGTACCGCGTCTGCGTCAGGCTCTGGCTCATGACCCCACGCTAAAACCCTGGAGTGCACTCCAAGCAAGTAGGCTCGGCCGCATGGAGAGCATGGAGGCCGTCAACGGCATGGAAAGCCTGCGGATCATCGAAACCTGGCCGGTGGACACGGCCGCGGCGGCCGTCGTACGCGCCGACGGGAGCCTCGCCGGCGCCCACGGGCCCGTCGACCACCGCTTCGCGCTGGCCTCCGTGACCAAGCCGCTGGCCGCGTACGCCGCCCTCGTCGCGTACGAGGAAGGGGCGATCGAGCTGGACGAGCCGGCCGGGCCCGAGGGGTCGACGGTCCGTCACCTGCTCGCGCACACCAGCGGCCTGGCCTTCGACGAGCACCGGGTGTCGGCCCCGCCCGGGGAGCGCCGGCTGTACTCCAACGCCGGCTTCGAGGTGCTCGGCGACCACATCGCCAAGGCCACCGGCATCCCCTTCGCGGAGTACGTGCACCAGGCGGTCTTCGAGCCGCTGGGCATGACGCGGACCACCCTGGAGGGCTCGCCCGCCAAGGACGGCGTCTCCACCGTGTCCGACCTGCTGCGCTTCGCCGCCGAGCTGCAGGCGCCCCGGCTGCTCGACGTCCGTACGGTCGCCGCGGCGACCTCCGTCGTGCACCCCGGGCTCAAGGGCGTCCTGCCGGGGTACGGGCACCAGTCGCCCAACGACTGGGGCCTCGGAGTCGAGATCCGCGACGGCAAGTCCCCGCACTGGACGGGCCTGTCCTCCTCGCCCCGCACCTTCGGCCACTTCGGCCAGGCCGGCACCTTCCTGTGGGTGGACCCGGACGCGCGCGCCGCGTGCGTGGCGCTGACGGACCGCGCCTTCGGCCCGTGGGCCGTGGCGGCCTGGACCCCGTTCACGGACGCGGTCCTGGCCGAACTGCGCTCTGCCTAGGGAAGTTCCCAGATCAACAGTTCCCCCGGGGACCCGGCGGTGATCTCCAGGTCCCGCTCGGCGGTGATCCGCACCGAGTCCCCGGGGCCCAGTTCCTCCCCGTCCAGGCGCAGGTCCCCCCGCACCACGTGCAGGTACACCCGCTCCGCCGCCGGCACGACCACCCGCTCGCCCGCGCCGGGCCGCCGCACGTGCAGTACGGCGCCGGCCGCGGGGACCTCGTAGGGCGTGCCGTCGGCGATGTCCCGGACCACCTCGTACGAGGGCTCGCCGCCCGCGGCGAGGGGCGCGAGCCACATCTGCACGAAGCGCAGCCGCCCGTCGCCGTCGTTGCGCTCCACGTGCCGCGCGCCGGATCCGGCGCTCAGCCGCTGCACGTCCCCGGCCCGGACCAGGCCCTTCTCGCCGGTGCTGTCCTGGTGCGTGAGCTCTCCCTCGAAGACCCAGGTCACGATCTCGGTGTGACTGTGCGGGTGCTCGTCGAATCCGGCACCCGCGGCGAGGACCTCCTCGTTGCAGGCCAGGACGGGGCCGAAGCGCAGATTGTCCGGGTCGTAGAACGACCCGAAGGAGAAGGCGTGCCGGGTGGTGATCCCTGCGGCCGGGTCCCCGCCCTCGTACCGGTCGGCGGCTCGGCGTACATCAATCATGGGGGCCACGGTAGACCCAGTCGCGGCACGGGGTCGCGGGCCCGGCCCGGTACCGGACTCCGCGCACCCGTCCCGATAAGGCAGTCTTGTCACGTGCCTCAACCCGAACGTGAGCATTCGCCCGCCACACACGCCGCGCATCCCGCTCCCGCCCATCCGCACACCGCGACGCTGCGCCGACTGGAGAAGTCCTCCGGCCGGCTCGCCGCCAACGCGATCGCGCGGATGGACGAGACCCTGCCGTGGTACCGGGCGATGCCACCCGAGAACCGGTCCTGGATCGGCCTGGTGGCGCAGGCCGGCATCGCCGCGTTCACCGAGTGGTTCCGGCACCCGGAGACCCCGCAGGCGATCTCCACCGACGTGTTCGGGACGGCTCCGCGCGAGCTGACCCGGGCGATCACCCTGCGCCAGACCGTCGAGATGGTCCGCACCACGATCGAGGTCATGGAGACCGCGATCGAGGAGGTGGCGGCCCCGGGTGACGAGCAGATCCTGCGCGAGGCGCTGCTCGTGTACGCCCGGGAGATCGCCTTCGCGACGGCCCAGGTGTACGCGCAGGCCGCCGAGGCGCGCGGGGCGTGGGACGCCCGGCTGGAGTCCCTGGTCGTCAACGCGGTGCTGTCCGGCGAGGCCGATGAGGGTGCACTCTCCCGGGCGGCGGCGCTGGGCTGGAACTCCCCCGAGCACGTGTGCGTGGTGCTCGGCACCGCGCCGGAGGGGGACAGCGAGCTGACGGTGGAGGCGATCCGGCGCGCGGCCCGCCACCACAAACTGCAGGTCCTCACCGGAGTGCTCGGGGACCGGCTGGTCGTCATCGCGGGCGGCAGCGACAACCCGATGCAGGTGGCGAAGTCGCTGATCGGGCCGTTCGCGGCCGGTCCGGTGGTGGCCGGCCCGGTGGTCTCCGACCTGCTGAACGCGACGAAGTCGGCGCAGGCCGCGGCGGCCGGGCTGAAGGCCTGTACGGCCTGGCAGGACGCCCCGCGCCCGGTCCTGGCGGACGATCTCCTGCCGGAGCGCGCGATCGCCTCCGATCCCGCTGCCAGGGAACAACTGGTGGAGGAGATCTACAGGCCACTGGAAGAGGCCGGGTCTGCGCTGCTGGAGACGCTGAGCGTGTACCTGGAGCAGGCGAGCAGCCTCGAAGGGGCGGCGCGGATGCTGTTCGTGCACCCCAACACGGTGCGCTACCGGCTGCGACGTGTGACCGACGTCACCGGATGGTCACCCTCCGATGTCCGCTCGGCGTTCACGCTGCGAATCGCCCTGATTCTCGGGCGTCTGGCCGACGGCGATCTCCAGTCCTAGACTTTTGTCGGACATCAACAATTACCCCGACGGTTCTTCGTCCCTGTCCCCACCGGCGGCCGGGACCATCCACAAGAGAGAGTGTGAGGGTGCTCGTACTCGTCGCTCCCGGCCAAGGCGCTCAGACGCCCGGCTTCCTGACTCCCTGGCTCGACCTCCCCGGTGCCGCTGACCGCGTCGCCGCCTGGTCCGACGCCATCGGGCTCGACCTTGCCCACTACGGCACGAACGCTGACGCCGACGAGATCCGCGACACGGCCGTGGCCCAGCCCCTGCTGGTCGCCGCGGGCCTGCTGTCCGCCTCGGCGCTGCCCGCTTCCCTGACCTTCGGTGCCGTCGCGGGCCACAGCGTCGGTGAGATCACCGCCGCCGCCTACGCCGGCGTGCTGTCCGAGGCCGACGCGCTGTCGTTCGTCCGGACCCGCGGTCTCGGCATGGCCGAGGCCGCCGCCGTCACCGAGACCGGCATGGCCGCGGTCCTCGGCGGTGACCGCGACGTGGTCGTCGCCCACCTGGAGAAGCTGGGTCTGACCCCGGCCAACATCAACGGCGCGGGCCAGATCGTGGCCGCCGGCACCATGGAGCAGATCGCTGCCCTGGAGGCCGACAAGCCCGAAGGCTCCATGAAGGTCGTCGCCCTCAAGGTCGCGGGCGCCTTCCACACGCACCACATGGCCCCCGCGGTGGCCACGCTGGAGAAGGCCGCCGAGGCCCTCTCCCCGGCGGACCCGGTGCTGAAGTACGTCTCGAACAAGGACGGCCTTGTCGTCACCACGGGCGCCGACGTCGTCGCCCGCCTGGTCGGCCAGGTCGCGAACCCGGTCCGCTGGGACCTGTGCATGGAGACGTTCGCCGAACTGGGCGTCACGGGGATCATCGAGCTCTGCCCCGGTGGCACCCTGACGGGTCTGGCCAAGCGCGCGCTGAAGGGCGTACCGAGCGTGGCTCTGAAGACCCCGGACGATCTCGACAAGGCCGCGGCGCTCGTCGCCGAACTGACGGCCTGAGAGAAGGAGCCCACACAGCATGTCCAAGATCAAGCCGGCCAAGGGCTCCCCGTACGCCCGCATCCTCGGAGTCGGCGGCTACCGCCCGACCCGCGTGGTGCCCAACGAGGTCATCCTCGAGACCATCGACTCGTCCGACGAGTGGATCCGCTCCCGCTCGGGCATCGCGACCCGGCACTGGGCCTCGCCCGAGGAGACGGTCGCCGC
Organism: Streptomyces sp. NBC_01233; assembly: GCF_035989305.1. Lineage (NCBI taxonomy): Bacteria > Bacillati > Actinomycetota > Actinomycetes > Kitasatosporales > Streptomycetaceae > Streptomyces > Streptomyces sp. NBC_01233. The sequence continues at coordinate 3,004,767 of NZ_CP108514.1, forward strand.
GATGTCGGTGGAGGCCTCGGGCAAGGCGCTGGCCGATGCCGGTGTCTCCCCCGAGCAGATCGGTGCCGTGATCGTCTCGACGGTCTCGCACTTCAAGCAGACTCCGGCCGTCGCGACCGAGATCGCGCACCGGATCGGCGCGGTCAAGCCCGCCGCCTTCGACATCTCCGCGGGCTGTGCCGGTTTCGGCTACGGTCTGACCCTGGCCAAGGGCATGGTGGTGGAAGGTTCGGCGGAGTACGTCCTCGTCATCGGCGTGGAACGGCTCTCGGACCTGACGGACCTGGAGGACCGTGCGACGGCCTTCCTGTTCGGCGACGGCGCAGGTGCCGTGGTCGTCGGTCCCTCGGACGAGCCGGCCATCGGCCCCACGGTGTGGGGTTCGGAGGGCGACAAGTCCGACACGATCAAGCAGACCGTGCCGTGGGACGAGTTCCGCACCAAGGACACCGCCGAGAAGTTCCCGGCCATCACGCAGGAGGGCCAGGCGGTCTTCCGCTGGGCCGTCTTCGAGATGGCCAAGGTGGCCCAGCAGGCGCTCGACGCCGCCGGGATCACCGCGGACGACCTGGACGTCTTCATTCCGCACCAGGCGAACATGCGGATCATCGACTCGATGGTGAAGACTCTGAAGCTGCCGGAGCACGTCACGGTCGCCCGTGACGTGGAGACAACCGGCAACACGTCGGCCGCCTCGATCCCGCTCGCTATGGAGCGGCTCCTGGCGACCGGAGCGGCGAAGAGCGGCGACACCGCGCTCGTCATCGGCTTCGGGGCGGGACTCGTCTACGCCGCGACGGTCGTTACCCTCCCCTAGGGCCGGGATCCACATCCCGGTCCGTCTACCCAGTTACCCAGAGAAGGAGCGCCACATGGCCGCCACGCAGGAAGAGATCGTCGCCGGTCTCGCGGAGATCGTCAACGAGATCGCGGGCATCCCGGTCGAGGACGTCCAGACCGAGAAGTCCTTCACCGACGACCTGGACGTCGACTCGCTGTCCATGGTCGAGGTCGTCGTCGCCGCCGAAGAGCGCTTCGACGTCAAGATCCCGGACGAGGACGTCAAGAACCTCAAGACGGTCGGCGACGCCGCGGACTACATCGCGAAGCACCAGGCCTGAGCCTGACGAGCGTTTGTCGCCACCTGGCGGTGGCGCCGTGACAATTCAGCACCCCCTGAGACGTGGAGAAAGAATTCCTGTGAGCCCGACCAATCGCACCGTGGTCGTCACCGGTATCGGCGCAACCACTCCGCTGGGTGGCGACAGCGCTTCGACCTGGGAAGGTCTGCTTGCCGGCCGTTCCGGCGTAACGCCCCTGGAGGGCGAGCGCTTCGCCGAACTCCCGGTACGCATCGCCGCCCGTGCCGCCGTGGACCCGAGCGAGGTCCTGCCCCGGCCGCTGGCCCGCAAGCTCGACCGCTCGGCGCAGTTCGCCGTCATCGCGGCGCGCGAGGCGTGGGCCGACGCCGGCTACACCGCCCCGGCGGGCGAGGACGAGAAGATCCGGCCCGAGCGCCTGGGCACCGTGATCGCCTCCGGTATCGGCGGTGTCACCACCCTGCTCGACCAGTACGACGTACTGAAGGAAAAGGGTGTGCGCCGGGTCTCCCCGCACACCGTCCCCATGCTCATGCCGAACGGCCCGTCGGCCAACGTCGGCCTGGAGGTCAACGCCCAGGCGGGCGTGCACACTCCGGTCAGCGCCTGCGCCTCCGGCGCCGAGGCCATCGGCTACGCCGTCGAGATGATCCGTACCGGCCGTGCCGACGTGGTCGTCGCGGGCGGCACCGAGGCGGCGATCCACCCGCTGCCCATCGCCGCGTTCGCCAACATGATGGCGATGTCCAAGAACAACGAGAACCCCGAGCAGGCCTCCCGTCCGTACGACAAGGGCCGTGACGGCTTCGTACTGGGCGAGGGCGCGGGCGTCGTCATCCTGGAGTCCGCCGAGCACGCCGCCGCGCGCGGCGCCCGGGTCTACTGCGAGGTGCTGGGCCAGGGTCTGTCCGCGGACAGCCACCACATCGCGCAGCCGGAGCCGACCGGCCGCGGTGTCGCGGCCGCGGTGCAGAACCTGCTCGACAACACGGGTCTCGACCCGGCCGAGCTGGTCCACCTGAACGCGCACGCCACGTCGACCCCGCAGGGTGACACGGCCGAGCTGAAGGCCCTGCGCAAGGTGCTGGGCGACGACCTCGACCACATCGCGATCTCCGCGACCAAGTCGATGACCGGTCACCTGCTGGGCGGAGCGGGCGGTATCGAGACCGTCGCGACCGTGCTGGCGCTCTACAACCGGCTGGCCCCGCCGACGATCAACATCGACGACCTCGACGAGGACATCGACGCGGACATCGTGCGCGGCGAGCCCCGCAAGCTGCCGGCCGACGGCCCGATCTCCGCGATCAACAACTCCTTCGGCTTCGGCGGTCACAACGTGACGCTCGCCTTCCGCAGCGTCTGATCCCGTACTGCACGACGAAGGGCCCCGCACAGCGACTGCTGTGCGGGGCCCTTCGCGTCGTACGGGGTCAGACCACCTGGTGGAGCCAGCGGACGGGCGCGCCCTCGCCCGCGTAGCGGAAGGGCTCCAGTTCGTCGTCCCAGGGCTTGCCGAGCAGTTTGGCGATCTCCGCCTCCAGGTCGGTCTCGCCGCGCGCGGACCGGGCGAGGGCGGCGCGCAGCCGGTCCTCCGGGATCAGGATGTCGCCGTGCATGCCGGTGACGGCGTGGAAGATGCCGAGCTCCGGGGTGGAGCTGTAGCGCTCGCCCTCGGCGTTCGGGCACGGCTCCGCGGTCACCTCGAAGCGCAGCAGGTGCCAGCCGCGCAGCGCGGAGGCGAGTTTCGAGGCGGTGCCCGCTTCGGCCTGCCAGGAGAACTCGGCTCTCCAGGTGCCCGGGGAGGCGGGCTGCCTGATCCAGTCGAGGTTCACCCGCACCCCGAGCACGCCCGCAACAGCCCATTCCACATGCGGGCAGAGCGCGCGCGGTGCGGAATGCACGTACAGAACTCCACGTGTCGTCACCGGGACCTCCAGTGGTGGACGAGGTCGGGAATAAACTCCAGAAAACGGACAGTATGTGACGTGATGTAATGTAACGGAAATTATTTGACATTGCGCTACGGGACCTGCGGCCGAAACGCCACGGGAAAAAGCTACCGTGCGCCAGGGGTCATGGTGTGACGTACGGTCGCTCCAAGGCCCGTAAACACAGAGCTTTCACTCAGCAGGACCCCCCGAACGATGCGGGGGCGACAAGGAGGAACCCTTCCCATGCGCACCACCGCTCCGCGCCGCCGCGCGCGCCGGATCCTCGCGGGCGCGGGTGCGGCGGTCGTGCTGCTGGTCGGCACGGCAACGGGGTGCGGCTCGGGCGGGTCGGGCGGCGAGGGCGAGCGCGGGGCGCAGGCCGCTCCGCGCTGGAACACGGCGCCGGCCTCGGTCGCGGCCGTGGGCGACTCCATCACACGTGGTTTCGACGCCTGTTCGGTCCTGGCCGACTGCCCGGAGGTCTCCTGGGCCACCGGGAACGACCCCGCGGTCCGCTCCCTCGCCGCCCGGCTGCTCGGGGACGCCGAGGTGCCCGCACGCAGTTGGAACTACGCGGTGACCGGCGCACGGATGGCGGACCTGCCGGGACAGCTGGCGGGGGCCGCCGCGCACAAGCCCGACCTGGTCACGGTCATGGTGGGCTCGAACGACGCCTGCCGGCCCACGGCTTCGTCGATGACGCCGGTGGCGGAGTTCCGGGACGGATTCGAGAAGGCCCTCGCCGGGCTCCGGGCCGCGTCCCCCTCCTCCCAGGTGTACGTCTCCAGCGTGCCGGACCTCCAACGGCTGTGGGAGCAGGGCAAGGACCTCCCGATGGTGCGGCAGATCTGGAAGCTGGGCATCTGTCAGTCGATGCTCGCCGACCCGCTGTCGGCGGCGACGGGGGCGACGGCCCGGCGCGAGCAGGTGCGGGCGCGCGTGGTCGAGTACAACGAGGTGCTGCGCGAGGTCTGCGCGAAGGACGCGCTGTGCCGCTACGACGGCGGGGCGGTGTTCCAGTACCCCTTCGCGGCGGATCAGTTGAGCCGCTGGGACTGGTTCCATCCGGGCAAGGACGGACAGGCACGGCTGGCGGAACTGGCGCACCGCCAGGTGACGGCCGCCGAACCGCCACGTTGACGCCGCTGTGCACGGAGGGCCCGGGGGCTGGGGGCACCTCCCAGCGGTAGCCGGGGGAGTCAGGGCTCGCCCCCGGACCGGCTTTCAGGGGTGTTTCAGGGGTGATTTCCGGCCATTTCCGACGGTTACGGTGTGTTACGCGATGTCGAGCGTGGCCGTCAGCCGCGTGTCACCGTGCGAGTGGCTCGCGCGGACCTCGTAGGCGCCGCCGATCCGCTGCCAGCCGGAGGTCTCCTGATCCCAGATCTCGAAAGCCCGGGCGGGCAGGGCGATCACGGCCTCGACGGTCTCACCGGGTCCCGCCGAGACGCCCGCGAAGGCCGCCAGCCAGCTCGCCGGGCGCTCCACGGGGTCGCAGACGGGGGCGAGGTAGACCTGGACGACCTCGCGGCCGGGCCGGGTACCGGTGTTGGTGAGGCGGACCCGGACCGTGTCGGCGGTGGCCTCCAGGGACTCGTACGCCCAGTCGGTGTAGCCGAGGCCGTGCCCGAAGGGGAAGGCGGGGGCCACGCCGTGCTTCTCGTAGGCCCGGTAGCCGATGAAGAGCCCCTCCCGGTACTCCAGGCGCCCCTCGGTGGGGACGACTTCGGTGACGGGCGCGTCCGCGAACCGCGCGGGCCACGTGGTGGGCAGCCGCCCGCCGGGCTCCGCGTCGCCGAGGAGTACGTCGGCCAGCGCGGCCCCACCCTCCTGCCCGGGGAACCAGGTCAGCAGCACGGCGGCGACGTCCTCGCGCCACGGGAGCTCCACCGGGGAGCCCGCGTTGACGACGACCACGGTGTTCGGGTTGACGGCGGCGACGGCGCGCACCAGGTCGTCCTGGCGGCCCGGGAGGGTGAGGTCCTGCCGGTCGAAGCCCTCGGACTCCACGCGCTCGGTGGTGGCGACGACCACGACGGCGGTGTCGGCGACGCGGGCGGCCGCCACGGCCTCGGCGATCAGCTCGTCGGCGTCGCTCCGCGGGCCGAGGTGGAGCAGCGAGAACATGATCGCCTTGAGCGGTAGCGCTGACACGTCGGGGACCTGGTAGGTCAGCGACACCTCGACGGGCTCGCCCTCGGTGACGGTGACGCGGGCGCGCTCGCTGGGGGCCCCGAAGAAGGCCTCGAAGGGGTCGGCCTCGTTGCCCATCTCCTGGACGCCCTCCCAGAGGGTCCGCCCGTCGACCGCGAGGCTGAAGGCGCCCAGTCCGCGGGTGCCGAAGGCGTGCTCGCCGCTCTCACGCGGGAGGAACGTACCGCAGACCTCGATGCTCGCCATGGTCTCGTACGTGGCGCCGGCGGGCAGGTCGTCCCCGATCCACTGGACCTGGCCGGTCGGCAGACTGCCCTCGCCGATGACGGCGCCGGAGGCGTCGCGGCAGACGGCGCGGAGCTCGAAGCCCTTGTCGGCGGGGACCGGTTCGTCGGAGGGGTCGGCGCCGACGGTGAAGGTCAGGGCCCCGTCCGGGAGGGCGGCGGTGAGGCCGTCGAGCGGGGAGACGATCCGCTCGGGGAAGACGGTGGCGCTGCCGCCGCCGAGGACGCGGGCGTCACGGGCCGCGGCGCCGGAGAGGGCGACGGTGCGGCCGGCGGAGGCGTCGAGCGGCAGGGCGGCGCTCCTGCCGGGCACGGCCTCGTTGCGCACGAGGACGAAGCCGCGGGCGGCGAGCTCGCGGGCCAGCGCCTGGCCGTCGACCGGGGCCGGGGCGGCCTCGACGACGGCGGGCGCGCCCTCCAGGGCGCCGACGCGGGCGGCGAGGCGCAGGACGTTGCGCACGGCGTCGTCGACGACGGACTCGGGGACCTCCCCGGCGCGGACGGCCCCGGCGAGGGCGGGCCCGTAGACGGTGGTGGGGCCGGGCATGGCCACGTCCAGGCCGCCTTCGATGTCGCCGGTGGTGGAGCGGGCGGCCATCCAGTCGGAGACGTTGTACCCGTCGAAGCCCCATTCGCCGCGCAGGACCTCGTTCACCAGGTACCGGTGCTCGGTCATCGTCGTGCCGTTGACCTGGTTGTAGGCGGTCATGATGCCCCACGGGTGGGCGTTCGCGACGATGGCCTCGAAGGGTGCCAGGTACAGCTCGCGCAGCGGGCGCGGGGCGATGACGGAGTCGACGGTGAACCGGTCGGTCTCGGCTTCGTTGCCGGCGAAGTGCTTGACGGTGGCGCCGACCCCGCCGTCCTGGACGCCGTTCACGTAGCCGCTGCCGATGACCCCGGTGAGGTACGGGTCCTCGGAGTAGCACTCGAAGTGGCGGCCGCCGAGCGGGGAGCGGTGCAGGTTGACGGTGGGTGCGAGCAGGACGTGGACGCCCTTGCGGCGGGCCTCCTGGGCGAGGAGCCGGCCGGCGCGGCGGGCGAGCTCGGGGTCCCAGGCGGCGGCGAGCGCGGTCGGGGAGGGCAGGGCGATGGACGGGTCGTCGGCGGTCCAGCGCACGCCGCGGACCCCGATGGGGCCGTCGGACATGACCAGGGACTGCAGCCCGATCTCGGGGATCGCGGGCAGCGACCACATGTCCTGCCCGGCCAGCAGTCGGGCCTTGGTGTCGAGATCGAGCCTCCCGAGCGCCACTTCGACGACGCTGGTGCGGACCTGATCGGCATCGGTCACGGCCGTGCCTCCTCGTTGAGTGCGGTGGTGCGGTGCGGTGCCCCCATCGTGGACCTGTTACCTGTTGAACGGTAGGGTTCGTAATTCTTTCGTGACATCAGGGTGACGTACGGTCCTGCTGGCAGGTGTCGTACGGGAAGGGGTGCCGGGGCGATGGTCAGGGCGAGGAGCGAGGAGCGCCGCGGGGAGATCGTCCGCGCGGCCGTGGAGGTGATCGCGGAGCGCGGCTACCGGGGCGCGTCCCTGGGCACGGTCGCCGAACGCGTGGGCCTGACCCAGCAGGGGCTGCTGCACTACTTCCCGACCAAGGAGGCGCTGCTGGTCGCGGTGCTGGAGGAGCGCGACCGCTGGGACACCGGCGGCGGCTCGCGCGCCGCGGCCGACACCTGGCGCCTCGACCTGCTGGCCTCGCTGGTGGAGTACAACGCGATGCGCCCGGGCATCGTGCAGACCTTCTCGGCACTGCTGGGCGAGAGCGTCACGGACGGGCACCCGGCGCGGGAGTTCTTCACCGAGCGCTACGCCCAGGTCCGCGCGGAGATGGCGGCGGTGCTCCGCGCCGAGTTCGGCGACCGCCTCCCCTCGGGCCTCACCCCGGAACAGGCGGCCCCCCTGCTGACGGCCGTCATGGACGGACTCCAGTACCAGTGGCTGCTCGCCCCCGAGTCGGTGGACATGCCCGCCGCCTTCCGCTCCTTCCTGACCCTCCTGCGGGGCACCGCGGACTCCTAGGGGCGGCCGGGCCAGGGCGGGCCGAGCAGCGGGTCGTGGACCGGGCAGGACGGCCGGCGGCGGGGCACCCGGTAGTACGCCCGGTCGCGGAACCGGCCCGTCCAGGGCTCCGCGGTGGACGGACGCCTGACGAGGAGGTGCCGGCTGCTGCCCGCCCCCAGGTGCCTGCGGTACTCGCCCAGCAGCGGGTCCACCGCCCCGAGGAACCCCCGTATCTGATCCTCCACCAGGCAGAACGGGCAGTCCGGGCCGGGCGGCAGGTGGAACTGCCGGCCCTCCGGCCGGGCGTCGCTGCCGAAGGCGGTGAGGACCAGAGCGCCCGTGTAGGTCACGCACACGCCCATCACCTGGGGCCCCTCGGAACGCGCGACGTGCCCCACGAGGTCCCGGAAGCGGGCGGTGTCCACGCGTTCGATGCGTTCGAGCGCGGTCCGGGCCGCGGCGACGGCGTTGACCACCGCGGCCACCAGGGAGACCGCGACGACGGCCGGCACCGCCCACGGCGGCCCGTCGTCCCACAGCAGCCACAGCATTCCCACGTTCAGCACGAGCATGAAGGCCACGGCCACCCGCAGCCCCGCGCCGGAAGTCCGCACGACCCGGTACGCGAGGACCAGGAAGGCGCCGGTGAGGACCGGCTGGACCCAGTCGGGGGCCGTCACCAGGCCGAACCGTCACGTCGCATCGGATACCCCCCGCCCGCCGCAACCGCCGAGCGCGCTCCGTGAGCACGCCGTTACAGCATCCCTGCGCCCCGCCGGTACGTCGACCCCCCGGAAGGACCCGGGCACCACCCGGCTGGCATCCTCGGCCCAATGAAGATCGCCGCAGCCCAGATGACCTGCGTCCCCGCCGATGTCCCCGCCAACGTCGCGCGGGCCGCCGCTCTCGCCGCCGCGGCCCGCGAACAGGGCGCCGAACTCGTGGTGTTCCCCGAGTTCACGCTCACCGGTTACGAACTGGACGCGCTGGCCTCCGACCCCGGCCTGTGGACGGCCTCCGACGACCCGCGCCTGGACCCGCTGCGCTCCGCCGGCATCGCCACCGCCGTCAACGTCGCCCTGCCCACCGCCGGCCCGCGCCCCGCCATCGCGACGCTGGTGCACGACGCGGACGGCGCGCACCTGACGACGTACGCGAAGCAGCACCTCTTCCGCCGCGAGCAGGACGTCTTCGCGCCCGGCACGGACGACGGGCGCTTCGAACTCGGCGGGATCCGCTTCTCCTTGGGCGTCTGCTACGACAACCACTTCCCCGAACTGCCCGGCCGGGGCGCGGCCGACGGCTGCCGGGTGCACCTGGCGAGCTCCCTGTACGGGACGGGCGACGGGATCGGCGAGCGCGCCACCGTGTACCCGGGGATCGCGAAGGACCACGGCCTGTACGTCGTCCTCGCCAACCACGTCGGCCCGGCGGGCCCGTGGACCGGCTGCGGCCGCGCGGCCGTGTGGGCGCCGGGCGGCTCCCTGCTCGCCGAGGCGGACGACCGTACGCCGTCGGTGGTGACCGCCGAGGTCGGCCGCGCCGTCTGACGGGGTGCGTCAGGCGGGCTCGGGCACCCGCGTCGCCTCGCGGTCCGAACGCGGGGCGTCGAGGTCCGGGAGCTGCGGCGCGGCGGCCTTGCGGTCCGAGACCAGGGCGGGCACGACGACGGCGAGGGCCGCCACCGCGTACACGCCGGTCCACAAGACCCAGCCGCCGGGCGGCGCCCAGTGCGCCGAGGTCGGCACCCACGAAGCCTTGTTGCCGACGGCGAACCGGCGCAGCGTCCAGTAGAACGCCGCCACGTTGGCCAGCGCCAGACCGCCGACGCACAGGCCGACCAGCCGCCGCCAGGGGAAACCGCGCCCGGGGACGCGCGTGGCGCAGATCAGCACGGCCATCAGCGGCAGGCCGACGGCGAAGGGCAGCAGGTAGCGGCCCTGCCACACCATGCCGATCCGCTCCGCCTCCGAGGCCTGCGCGGCCACCGGCACCATCACGATGGCCACCAGCATGCCGAGCACCGCCACCACGTCGCGCTTGTGGCCGTAGACCAGCGCCAGCACGACGAGCGTCGCGAGCACCGCCGTCCACACCAGGTACAGCAGGGCCGGGCCCGGGGTGTCCAGCCAGCCGAAGAACCCGACCATCTGCTTGATGTACAAGTCGGTGCTGCCGAGCGTGCGCTTCGCGGCCACGGCCGCGGTGAGCGAGTCGGGGATGTCTATCTTCGAACGGTCCGGGTGCCTCGCCGCCCAGTACAGCGCACCGGCCGACGCCAGGCCCAGCAGGGCCGTCCAGAGCCACAGGGCCTTGCGGCGCAGCACGGATCCCAGCACTCCGCGCCGCTGCGTCAGCAGCAGGCAGAAGACCACCGCTCCGCCGAACCAGATCAGTCCGAGGGGCCGGATGTTGATCAGGACCAGGCCGCCGGTGCCCAGCCTGGCCAGCCGCCGGTTCAGCAGCACCGGGTCGGGCGACAGGACGACCGACAGCAGGGCCGTCCACACCAGGATCCCGGCGGCGATCTCGCCGCCGCTGGGGTTGAGCATGCCGGACATGTAGAGCGTCATCGGCGTGGCAGCGGCGAGCACGCCGAGCACGGCCAGCGAGCGGCGCCGCCATTCGGCGGCCGTGACCACCGCGCTCGCCAGCAGGGCCGAGCAGAGCAGCGCCGACATGAAGCGCATCAGGTACAGCCCCTTGGGGCCGTCGGCGAGCAGGCTCGGCCAGCCGGTCGCAAGGTAGTACGCCGGGTGGTAGCGGCCGGCCGCCGTGGGGACCTGGACGATCTTCTCGGAGCCGCCGAGCGAGGGAGCGCAGGACGCGGGCTGGGACTGGCGCCACGCGTAGCACTCGTGCACCGTGGCCAGGTTCCCGTACCACTCCGGGAGCTGCATCCCGGCCTCGGCGAACTGCCCGTCGATTCCCGCCACCCGGTGCGGGACCATCACCAGGGGTCCGCTGATCTGGCCCCGGGCGGCGGCCGCGGCACGGACGAAGTGCGCGTGTTCGTCGGGAGAGCCGCCGATGGGGCTGGCGGCGGACCAGGAGCCCGCGAGCGCGAAGAACAGCGCGAACGAGATCAGCCAGAGCCGCCTGGGTGTCCTGGCGGACCAGTCGGCCAGCCGCGTCAGTGCGGAGATCATCGGTTCCCCCGGGTCATCGGATGAAGCTCAGCCAGCTCTGGTCGCCGTCCTTGGAGCAGGTGCCTCCAGGCGCGTACTTCGGGCAGCCGCCGTCCTGCTCCGTGATGGTGTGCGACACCCACGGCAGGATCCGGTAGGTGTTCTCCTTGGCCGGCATGTAGCGGTCGGCCATCGAGGAGGAGACGGTGCCGAGGAGCAGCAGGAGGGCGCACAGGGCTCCGATCACCGCGCCCTCGCGGCCGGGGAAGCCGGTGCCGGCCGTACCGCTCACGGTCTCGGAGCCGGCCGCGGACTCCGCCCGGCGCGCGCCCATCCGCTGCGAGGCCAGGTGGACGACCAGAGCGCACAGCAGCAGCCCGCAGTAGAGGAGCTGGTTGTTCGTGCGGGTGTAGAGCTGGACGGTCTGCGTCTCGTACATGTGCGAGGCGATGTACATGCGCATCACCCACGCGCTGATGAACATCGCGGCGACGGTGACCACCATCGGCCTGCGGATGCCCAGCCAGATCGCGGCGCCGAGGCAGACGAAGGTGACCAGGGCGAACAGGCCGACCCCGCCGTATTCGCCGGGCGGCGGCCACTCGCCGACCTTGCCGGGCATGTCCGTGCGCCACATGAGGTAGTACGCCGGGTCGGTGAAGTTGTCGAACCGGAAGTTGTAGTCCTTGGTGGTCTGGCCCTCGGTCAGCATGACCGCGAGGTAGCGGCCGGCGACCACGAGGAAGGCCGCCAGGGAGGCGCCGAGGAAGGCCGCTCCCTTGAGCCGGCCGAGCCGGCCGGTCCGCCACGGGAAGTACAGCAGCGCGGCGAACAGGACACCGGCCGCGCTCCACAGGAACCAGCCCGAGTAGGTGAGGAACAGCACGCCGAGCAGCGCGCCGAATCCGGCGCCCTTGAGCAGGAGCGGCCGCCAGGCCTGTGTGCCGCTGCGGCTCAGCGACACCACCATCGCCACCAGGACGGGCACGAGCACGACGAGCACGGTCTGGCTGTACGGCTTGTACGCGTCGATCAGCGCGAAGGCCGGGGCCACGCCGAAGGCGAGGGCCCGGACCGGGCCGAGGAGCATGCGCCAGCAGAGGTAGACCAGCGGCCCGAAGGCGGCGGCGCCGAGGATCTGGAGGTCCTTGAACGCGTACGCGGTGTTGCCGCCGCGGAACCACTCGGCGTAGTAGCCGAGGGTGTAGAGGGGAGCCGGCGGGTAGACCGGCGAGCCCGAGGGGCGGCCGTTGGCCACCGCGTGGGCCCACTCGACGATGCGGCCGCTGTCGCCGTTGAGGCCGAACATCGGCCAGGGCGTCCCGTGGAGGGCGACGACCGCGCCGGCGGCGACGAAGCCGCTGGCCAGGCCCGCGAGGGCGGCGGCGGCGATCCGGGCGGCCAGGTCGAAGTGCCGGCCTCCCCGCAGCCGCATGGCCAGGGCCACCGCGGCGATGAACAGCAGACCGACGAGCGCGAACCGCAGCTGGATCGCGGCGAGGCCGCTGACCTGCGCGATCCGGTCCAGGGGGTCGAGTCTGAAGCGGACGGCCAGCAGCGGGAGCACGAGCGCCGCGCCGAACGCGACGGCGGCTTCGAGGAGCAGGAGCGTGCCCCGGGAACCGAGCCCGCGCCGGACGGCCGGTATCGGGCGGGCGGGCGCGGCCGGTCCGCCCGGGGGCAGCACGGTGACCGTGCCCTCGGTACTGACTGTCACTGCTGTGTCCCTACTGCTGGTCGGTCCTCGGCCCGACGGCCGGTCGTGGCTCGGCAAGCCGCTGCCCGGCTCCGGGCTTCTTCCGAAGCTCCCGGCCAGGGCGGACTCAAGGGCAGTGAGAGACGACCTCGGCGCTTGCTGCCGCCATGCATACTACGGGCCCGCCAAGGGGTGACGGAGGCCGCCGGCCGATCACGAGTCGGCTACGCGGAGTCCGGTAGCAGATGCTTTGCACCCCACTCCCCCAGGGACTCCAGGGCCGCGTTCAGGCTCTGCCCCAGCGGGGTCAGGGAGTACTCGACGCGCGGCGGGACCTCCGCGTGGACCTCGCGGTGGACGATGCCGTCCGTCTCCAGTTCACGCAGCTGAGCGGCGAGCACCTTCTCGGAGACGCCGGGGACGAGCCTGCGCAGTTCACCGAAACGGCGTCGCGGGCTCCGCTCCAGCTCCCACAGGAGCGAAACCTTCCATTTGCCGTCGATCACCGACATCGCCGCGGCGATCCCGCAGTGATCGGCACCGGGCCTTCGTGTCACCGCCATCGCGCACCCCTCCCCACCTGTTCGCTCACCTTGGGGTAACCACCCACTCCAAAGTGCGTACTTGAGCGCTTCACAGCCTGCCAGCAGGCTAAACGCCATGACTGACAACACACCTCAGCACTCGCTCACCCTGCTCGGACTCGGCGACATGGGCACCGCCCTCGCCCGCACCTGGCTCGCCGCCGGCCACCGGCTCACCGTCTGGAACCGCACCGCCGCCAAGGCCGGGGCGCTGGCCGCCGAAGGGGCCCTCGTCGCCGCGAGCGCCGCCGAGGCCGTCGCCGCGAACGGGCTCGTCGTGGTCTGCCTGCTGGACGACCCCTCCGTCGGCTCCGCCCTGGACGGCATCGACCTGACCGGCAAGGACGTGGTGAACCTGACCACGGGCACCCCGGCCGAGGGCCGGGCGCGGGCCGCCTGGGCCGAGGAGCGCGGGGCCCGGTTCATGGACGGCGGGATCATGGCCACGCCGACGATGATCGGCGTCCCCGAGGCCGGCGGGTACGTCTTCTACAGCGGCTCGCGCGCGCTCTTCGATGCCCACCGGGCCGTCCTGGAGGTCCCGGCCGGGGCCCGCTTCGTCGGCGAGAACCCCGGGCACGCCGCCCTGCACGACGTGGCGCTGCTCAGCGCGATGTGGGGGATGTTCGCCGGTATCTCGCAGGCCTATGCGCTGACCGAGGGCGAGGACATCGCCCCGAAGGACCTGGCTCCGCTGCTGTCCGAGTGGCTCGGCGCGATGGGCTTCTTCGTCGGCAACGCCGCCGAGCGACTGACCTCGCGCGACTTCACCTCGGGGGTGGTGTCCAACCTTGCGATGCAGGTCGCGGGCAGCGCCACCATGCTGCGCACGGCGGAGGAGCAAGGCGTCAGCACCGAGCTGATCTCCCCGTACGTGGACCTGCTGCGGCGCCGGCTGGCCGCGGACCCGGCCGCGCACGGCGGGGAGGACACGACGGGGGCCATCCTGCTGCTGAAGCGGTAGCCGGGCCGGGCCCCGGGCCGCGACCCGGCGGTTACGAGTACGCGGGCGGCGGCGGTCCGAACCCCGCGGGGGTGGTTTCGGCAGCCGGAGTCTCGTCGGTCCGCAGGAGGTCCCGCGCCATCAGCGTGGCCCCGGCGACCGCGCCCGGCATCAGGAACACGGCGACCAGCGGTACCAGGAACGACAGCACCAGCGGCACCCCGAAGCCGAGCACCAGCATCCGCCGCGACCGCAGCAGCTCCAGCCGCCGGGGCAGGTCCACCTTGCGCCGTTGCAGGGCCACGGCGGTGAGCTCCTGGGTCAGGAAGTACCCGGAGACGCAGAACCCGAGCGCCGGGACCACGGTCTGCCCGATCACCGGGATGAAACCGAGGGCGAAGAGCAGGATCCCGTAGAGCAGCACCCGCGCGAGCACCTTCACGCTGTCGCGGGCCGAGATCCACAGCTCCCGCCAGAGCGGCAGCCCGGACTGCGGGACCTCGCCGCCCTCGGCGCGGTCGACCTGCTCCGAGAGGGACTCGTAGAAGGGCTGGCCGATCAGCAGGGTCACGGCGGTGAAGGTGATCACCGCGAGGAAGAGACCGAGGCTGAAGACCAGCGCGGTCAGGAAGCCGCGGAAGAGCCCGAGCCACGGCCTGGACCAGTCGTCGGCGAAGGGGGAGGCCCAGGCGCTCAGGTCGTCGGCCCCGTAGCCGAGCCCGATCAGCGCGCCGGCGTAGAGGACCAGCGAGACGAGCCCGGGCAGCAGCCCGAACCCGAGCCACCGGCCGTGCCGGAACACCCATCGCTGTCCGGCCAGCAGATACCGGAAGCCCCCCGCAAGATCGCGCATGCGGCCAGTTTAAGGCTGCGGTGCACGGCGAAGGCCGCACCCCTGCCGGAGTGCGGCCTTCGCCGAGCGGTGCCGGATCAGACGGCGAGCTCGACGGTGATGTTGCCGCGGGTCGCCTTGGAGTACGGGCAGACCTCGTGGGCCTTCTCGATGAGGTCCTTGGCGGTGGCGGCGTCCACGTTGGGGATCACGGCGGAGATCTTGACGATCAGGCCGAAGCCCTCGTCGTTCTTGCCGATGCCGACCTCGGCGGTGACCGTGGAGCCGGAGATGTCGGCGTTCACGTTCTTGGCGACGACACCCAGGGCGCCCTGGAAGCAGGCGCTGTAGCCGGCGGCGAACAGCTGCTCCGGGTTGGTGCCGGCGCCGCTGCCGCCGAGCTCCTTCGGCGGGTTCACGACGACGTCGAGCTGGCCGTCGTGGGTGGCGACGCGACCGTCACGGCCGTTCTCGGCGGTGGCTACGGCGGTGTACGCGACGTCGGACTGCTGGATGGACATGTAAGGAAATCCTCCTGGTAATCGCCGCGACTCGCGCCCACGGTCACGACGGTGTGCAGTGAGCCTAACCGGTGAAAGAAACGATCATCTTTCCGGTGTTCTCGCCGCGCAGCATGCCGAGGAAGGCGGACGTCGCGTTCTCGACGCCCTCGACGACCGTCTCGTCGTACCGGAGCTCACCGGAACGCAGCCATCCGGCGACGTCCTGGACGAACTGCGGCTGCAGGCCGGCGTGGTCGTTGACGAGGATGCCCTGGAGCCGCAGCCGCTTGCCGATGACCTGCATCAGGTTGCGCGGGCCGGGGGCGGCCTCGGTGTCGTTGTAGCCGGCGATCGCGCCGCACAGGGTGGCCCGGCCGTTCACGTTCAGGGAGGAGATGGCGGCCTCCAGGTGGTCGCCGCCGACGTTGTCGAAGTAGACGTCGATGCCCTCGGGGGCGGCTTCCCGCAGCTGCTCGGCGACGGGGCCGTTCTTGTAGTTGAAGGCGGCGTCGAAGCCGTACTTCTCCGTGAGCAGCGTCACCTTCTCGTCCGAGCCGGCGGAGCCGATGACCCGGGAGGCGCCCTTGATCTTGGCGAACTGGCCGACGAGGCCGCCGACCGCACCGGCCGCGCCGGAGACGAAGACGGCGTCGCCCTCCTTGAAGGAGCCGACCTCGAAGAGGCCCGCGTAGGCGGTCAGGCCCGGCATGCCGAGGACGCCGAGGTAGGCGGAGAGCGGGGCCAGCGAGGCGTCCACCTTGGTGGCGAACTTCGCGTCGAGCTCCGCGTACTCGCGCCAGCCCAGGTGGTGCAGCACGTGGTCGCCGACGGCGAAGCCCTCGGCGGCGGAGGCGACGACCTCACCGACGGCGCCGCCCTGCATCGGCTCGTCCAGCTGGAACGGCGGGATGCAGGACTTCAGGTCGTTCATCCGGCCCCGGATGTTGGCTGAGTGACAAACATGCACTAGGCTGTGACCAGCACAGAGACACAGGGACGGCACGGGGAGCACTGCGGGAAGCAGTGCAAGGGGAGGGACAGCCAAGATGCGCCGGGTGTTGCTTGCAGAGCGGATCTCAGACGACAAGGGAGAGCGCTCCGAGTCTGTAGAGGCTCAAGACATGAAGCTCCGCACAAGGGCCGTGGCAGAGGGGAACGTGACGATCGTCGGCGCGGCAGTTGATCTGTCCGTATCCGGCGGTGTGAACATGTTCGACCGGCCTAAGCTGGGGCAGTGGCTCACGCCGGAAGGGCTCTCCCAGTGGGATGAGCTTTGGGTAACCACTCAGGACCGGTTGAGCCGTGACGACATGCATTTCATGGCCTTTGTGTTCCGTGTCATCGAATGGCAGAAGACTGTCATTGTGCTTGATGACCCTCAGTTCAACGAGCAGATGCACACCGCTGAGGGAAGGCTCATCCTTCACGCAAAGGCCCTTGGCCCTGCGAAGGAATTGGATCGGATCAAGATTCGCAACAAGGAATCTCACGAGCGTAGGCGATTCACCAACCGTTGGCCGGGGGGTATCGCTCCCTTTGGGTACCGTGTCGTCAAGCTGTATGAGGACGGCAAGACAGCCGCACACCTTGAACTTGATGACGACATGGCCGCTGAACTACGGGACATGCGGGAACAGGTCATCAGCGGAGAATCATTTGTAGGGGTGGCGAAGGATCTCAATGACCGGGGTGTTCTCACTGCCAGGGATAGGGCACGTGTCGCCAAGGGCAAGCCGGTAAAGGCACGTGGCGGGGAAGAAGGAACCCCGGAACGCTGGTCTGAGACTTCTGTAAAGAAGCTGCTTACCGACGAATCCACCATGGGCCGGAAGAAGCACAGCCGAGAGATCATCTATGGCATGGACGGACAGCCTATCCAAATGGCTGACCCCGTGTTCACTCCGGACGAATGGGAGTCATTGCAGGCTGCCGTACAGCGGCGCACGCACACCAAGGAAAGGCGCATCAACGGCACTAGCCCCATGTACGGGGTTGCCCATTGCGGCCGATGCGGCTCTAAGGCCGTACACAAGGTTTCTCATGTCCGGGGCGTGACCTACCGCTACTACAACTGTGGTGCTTGGCCTAAGAGTGACCGATGCGTCGGGATTTCCTGCCGGGCAGAGGCTATCGAAGAAATGATGGAAATCCATTTCCTTCAGAAGTTCAGCGCTGTGCGCGTAACCAAGCGGGTATGGGTCCAGGGTTCCGACAGCACCAAGGAACTTACCGACATCACTAAGCGCATGGAACGGCTGCGGAAGCAGGATGAGGAAGGGGACTGGGACGACGACCAAGAGGGCTACCGATTCCGCATGAGCCAGTACAAGGCCCGTAAGAAGGAATTGGAGTCTCAGCCGGTCGTACCCGGCGGATGGGAGGATGAAGACCAGGGAATGACCTTTGGGGAACTCTGGCCTAAGCTCGATATGGAGGGCAGGCGGAAACAGCTCATCGAATCCGGATACAAGGTCATGGTGGGTAAGAAGACTTTCGCCTTTTCGCCGGAGCCGGATACCTGGCAGGAACGCAAGGAAAAATGGGAAACCTTGACCCATGAGGAAAGGGAACGTGTAGAGGCGTTCCACACCACCAGGGCAAACGACCCTCTCAACCTCAGGGGCCTGTGACCAGGGCCTACGGATCTATGCGAGAACGTGACTAGAGGTCTGATCACCCTTGCCTCTGGGTACGTCGCTCCGTAGCTTGCAGACAACCACTACGGGAGGGGTGCGCATGGACATGAAGCTGACCAAGATTGCCGGGGAAGACCCGGAGTGCGACTCGGGAGACTGCGCCAACGTGTTCACCACGGACCGGCCGGGCACGATCGCCGTACAGGGGTACCTGACCGACCACCCGACCCCCGAGGGGGAAGCCGTCGTGACCATCCCTGAGAACGTGCTGAGGGAGGCATTCCGTGCTCTTGGATGGTGACGCCTGGCAGGCGTACTTCCGAGACTTCAAGCGGTCGGCGTGGCGGCTCGAAGTGCAGCCGACTTACACCATGCCCGCAGAGGCTGAGAGCCTGGCCCGCTTCCTGCGGGGAGAGCCCAAGCCGGAGACCCACAACGCTGCCTGGCACGGGACCGTCAGGGCCGCTGTGGAGGCCGGGAAGAGCTTCGGGAGGGTGAGAGTCGTAAGGCAGCCTCTGACCGACTATCAGCGCTATCAGTTCGCCTGGGGCGTCCCTGGCAACATCCAGGCCGGGGAGGACATCCAGGTGCTTGACCTCACAGGCAGGGACCTGGACCTACCGGACCAAGACTTCTGGATGTTCGATGAGTCCACGATGGTCCACCTCAACTACCGCCCGGACGGGACACAGATCAATCGGGAACTGATCGAGTCCCCGGATCTTAGTAAGTATCTTCGTTGGCGAGACGTAGCCCTAGAGAACGCTGTTCCATTCGGTGAGTATCGAGCCTGAGAGTCAAGAACAAGAACGGAAGGACTTGGCGGAGATTCTGAGGGGCCTCCGCCAAGCCTCCGGCCTGAGCGGTGAACGCTTGGCCGTTCGCTGCAACATGAGCCAGACCAAGATCAGTCGGATTGAGACCCGCAGACACATTCCGACCGTTCTTGAAGTTGAGCAGATCCTGAGCGCCTTGGAAGTGCCCGAAGAGGTGGCCCAGGAGATTCTTAGGCTTGCCCGGAGAGCGAACGTCGATTACGCATCCTGGCGGGCCTATGCCCGTGTCGGGCTCTATCACAAGCAGGCAGAGCTAAAGGCGCTTGAGCGTTCCTCTCGGGAAATGCGCCACTTCCTGCCAGCGATCCCGACGGGTCTCCTGCATGTCCGTGAATACGCGGAACAGACCCTGTCCAAGACGGTGGCTAGCGATCCGGCCAGGGACGTACAGAGAGCCGTACAGGCCCGCATGGACCGTCAGGCCGTCTTGGATGACCGTTCCCGTTCGTTCACGTTCCTACTCACTGAGCAGGCTGTCAGGTGGCGTCGGGCCACTCCAGAGGCCATGGCCGCTCAGTGCTACCACATGGCAGCCGTGTCCCTGAAACCGAACGTAGAGATAGCGATCATTCCGCAGACTGCCCAGGTTCCGGGCACCCCCTTGAATGTGTTCGTTGTCTATGACGATCGCCTGGTGACCGTGGAACTGTTCTCCGGGGAAGTGGTGTTGCGTGACCCTCGGGACATCTCTCATCACCTTGGCCTGTTTGACCTCTTCCTAAGTCATGCTCTGCGAGGAACGGATGCAACCACCTTTCTGCGTAGGGCGGCAGGCGACTTTATGCGACAACGTGACTAGGTGCCCTGGGTAGTTCAGAAGCGGGTGAGAATGGAACCCGGAGATGTTCAAGCCGGGGAGGCAGAGAGTGGCTGTGAACGCCGTGGAGAGGGCCAGACAAACCCTGTTGCGCTTCACTGCTGAAGAGCGCGCGGAGCTGGACGCGGGGCTTGCCCGGATCTTGGCGGAGCGGGAAGCACAGGAGTGGGCATCGGCCGTACGGGCCGCTATCCCTGCCCTTGTGCGTGCAGCCGCTGAGGCGGCCGAGAAAGGGACTCAGGGGCATGACGCATGAACGGCCGGAGCTGACGGTAATCCCCGTGGACGCCTTCCGGGCTAAGGGAGCCGAGTTGGCGCAGCCGTCGTATTCGTCACACGAGGCCACCGTGAACCGAGCGATGGAACAGGCGGAAAATGCGTGCCTCGCTGACATGGCGATTCCCGAGCAGGTCGTCAAACAGATGTCACCCATCATGGATGCCGTCAAGGCAGACTACGGACTTGGGAAAGACTCCGAAATGCCCTCGTGGGACAGCCCCGAGTTGTGCGTTCTTTGGGCAGGGCACCGGGGGAAGCACGTCAGCCACTTTTCCTACAGCTACGACAACGAACACGGGCGTGGCGCGCTGTGGATGATCTGGGGGCAGCGCGGGTCACCGGTCGTCCGTCAGATGCCGTTCTGTGGACACAGCGCGTGCAACCACCCGCGCGACTTCTATTGCCTTGGCTGCAATCTTCCGATCGGCCACGAGGGCAGGCACTCGGGGCGTGGTTGAGAATGCCCAGACTCACTGCCCAAGAAATGAAAGAGAACCGCGACTACATAGCGGCCCATGAGGACAAGCTCAGGAAACGGCTTGCCGACGGCGAAAGCTACGTCCACCTTTCTGCACAGCTTGGAATCAGCGAAGGCGTATTACGCCGAATGCTAGAAACCGTCCTCCCCGGAAGGAACGTACGTGTCCACGCCCCTTGTAAGTGTCAGGATCGAGAAGCCCGTGAAGTGCGGGGCCTGGGCGGAACTGTACCCCTATCAGGTGTGGGCCGTTCGGCGCGGAATCCCCGGAACACCGCGCTATGAAGGGTGGGTCAACAACTCCGCAACCTGCGGCCTGCGGTTCAATCACCCCGGGTGGCACGAAGCCGGAATGCGCCCGAACAGATCAGAGTACGGCGGTGGTGAAATCGGAATCCGCTGGAACACGTCGAACGGGCGCGTGAACGGTTGTCAGGTGGTTCTCCTGGAACCACTCTCACTCAGTCGTACCTAACCCAGCTCTCAAGCAGTCGAAGCAACAAGCAAGCCCCGGCCACTAGAGCCGGGGCTTCTTTACGTTCAGAGGAGGAGTCTCACAGAGGGCATCCCTTTGGGGGGATGCCTCTATAGGTACTTAGTAAGTATCTATAGATATAGTGTTTGTAAGCACTTGTTTGGGCTCCAGTGCACGGAGTTCTTTTGGCTCCGACGGACGTTCGACCGCCGGGCCGGTGATGGGCTGATGCACAGACATGGCCTGCGAGAAGAGGCCGTCAGGGGCTCGGGTGAGCCGTCGACCATCGGTTCGAGGGTGGGGCCAAAAGAAGTCCGTACCCCGGGGCCGGCTCAAGTGCTTACAGACAGATATAGAAAACCCCTCACAGAAAACGTACCTGTCCTCTGGAGGGAACTGGGACAGCCAAGGCTCAAAGGGAGACAGGGATCACATGAAGGAGTCAGCCGAAGCCGGTTGATGTCACGGCGTCGGCACCACAGGCCCAAGCGACAGCCACAGGAAGCCCTGTACGGCTCTCTGGCGGCCTATGGGGTCACGCTGGCGCTAGGGCCACAGTAGGGGGGAGAAAGCCCCTCAGGGGCCGTTACGGAACTCCTGGAACCCGTACAGGATCGAGGGAAGGCGCTCCGAGCGGTTCACACGGAAAGAGTTCCGATCATTACCCCCAGTCTATACACAGAGCGTAAGGAGTCATGTGCACAGCGTGAGTTACATCGTCACTCTGGGTAGAAGTTGTCAGAGTGCCGTTATCCGGCCGCGCATGTAGGGGTCCACGGACATGTGGAGGTTGCGTACGAGGATCCGGCCGGCGGCGGGCTCGGCGGACACGGGGGCCTCGCGCAGGGCGAAGTCCTCGGCTACGGGCCAGCCCTGCGGGCGACGGACGAGGTGCCACTCGCGGCTCACGGCGGGGATCTCAGACATGCGGCGCTCCTGGTAAGAACGAAATTGCTTCACTAGGTGAAACAACCATGCGCCTGGATATTTCATGTTGTCAAGTAAATGGGTACGCTGGTTCCATGCCCAGTCGTCGCGTAGACCCAGTGACCGTCGAGGTCGTCGAGCTCATCGGCGACGTCGTGGCCCGTTACCACATGGAGTACGAGCATGCGGCCGCCAGCCATCAGCTGACCGGCGCGCAGGCCAGGGTGCTGAACATGCTCTCCCTGGAGCCGACACCGATGCGCCGCATCGCTCAGAAGCTGAGGTGCGAGCCCTCGAACGTGACCGGGATCGTCGACCGGCTGGAGACCCGCGGCCTGGTCGAGCGCCGCCCGGACCCGGCCGACCGGCGGGTCAAGATGGCCGCTCCCACCGAGGAGGGCCTGCAGACCGCGGAGCGGCTGCGCGAGTCGCTGGAGTTCGCGCGCGAACCGCTGGCCGGACTGTCCCCGGCGGAGCGGGCGATGCTGCGGGACCTGCTCAAGCGGATGCTCGGCGGGTAGGGGGCGAGACGCCCCCGGTCAGTCGCCCCAGCAGAGCATGCCCAGGAAGCCGCAGTCCTTGGGCGGCGTGGGCGTGGGCTTCGGCGGGACCGGGGGCGGCGGCGTCTGCGCGGTGCCGGAGATGCTCTGGGAGGGCCTGCCCGACGCACTGGGCTGTACGGATCCCCCCGGGCCGGGGGTGCCGGACGCCGGCCCCGACGACGCGGGGGCGGGGGCGGACGGGCTCGGACCCGGCTGGGTGACGGCCCCGGAGGGCGCCCCGGACCCGGACTTCTTCGTGCCCGCGGGGGCGGCCTTCGCAGTGGCCTTCCCGGACCCCGTGGGCGCCCCGGCCGTCGGCCCGTCCGGCAGCGGGGCGGGCTGCTGCGGGCCGTCGTCGGTCAGCACCACGTTGGCGGCCCGGTCGGTGCGCTGCCCGTCGGTGGCGATGTGGGCCACCGCCAGCGAACCCCCGAGCGCGACCGCCAGCCCGAGCCCGATGGTCAGCACGGTCCGGCGGCGTCTGCGGTGCGTGACCCGGCGGCGCGCACCGGGCCTGCGCTCGTTCGGGGCGGACAGCACGACCAGCGAGTCGGCGAACACGTCGGCCAGCACCGGCGGCGGCTCCGGTGCGGACGCCACGGGGGCGGCCTGCGCGGCGGCGGGCGCGGCGGGTATCAGGTACTCGGCGGGCGTTCCGCATCCGGCGCACGCCAGTGCGCCGTTGAGGTGCCTCCGGCATGCGTGGCAGTAGTTCATGGCGCCCGCAGGCTACGTGGTGAGCGGCAACAGCCGCATTCCGAGAACGTAAGGATCCTGTGTGGAATCGTTCCTTCCATGACTTCCTTCGGTCCCGCCGCCTTCCAGTTGGTGCTGTTGCGGCGGATGTCGGATTTCCAGCCGGAACTCGCCGACGAGGCCCGCCGCCGGCTGGGCGCCTCGCTCGCGGACCAGCGGGAGGCCAACAAGCACTGGCAGGCGATGGTCAGGTCGCCCCGCTCCCGCGGCGCCCTGGCCCGGTACCGCTCGGTGCTCGGACCGCCGGAGTCCGCCGAGCACCGCACGATCGGCGATCTGGAGTGCGAGGCCCTGCTGTGGCCACTGCCGCTCTGGCCGGACCTGCGCTTCGAGGTGCTGGCCGCGCCGGACGGGGCGGTGTGGAACGAATGGCTGGTGCGCGCCCCGGGCGCGCGGGGGCCCGTACTGGAGTCGCCGGACGACCTGCGGCCCTGGTCGGCGACGGTGGACGAGGTGGCGCGGGCCTTCGCCCCGGTCCGGCCGATGGAGGGCACCGCCCCGACCCGCTGGCGCCTCGCCTTCGCCGCGCGGGGCAGGCCGTGCGTGGCGGAGTTCACGTACGGCCTGCTCCAGCGGGTCGCGGTGGACGGCGCCTAGGACCGGACGGCTCCTAGGAGGCGAGGAAGGCGCGCACGCCCGCCGAGGTGCCGTCGTCGCCGAGCAGGTCGTTGTGCTTGAGGCAGCCGACCGGGGTGTTGGCGGCTCCGGTCAGCGGGACGCTGTCGTCCGGGTTGACCACCTCGTCGCAGTCGGACCAGAAGGTCGCGTACTTCACCGCGCCCGGGGTCTCGTCGCCGCCGCTCAGGTTCTTCACCACGTACGACCCGGGGGTCATGTCCCGGCAGGCCTGGTCCCACAGGGCGCAGGCCCACGCGGTGGAGGTGCCCCGGTTGGGGCCGGCCAGCGACACCCAGTGGTCCACGGTGGCCGTGCCGCCTGCGAACTTCACGTACCAGCGGCTCACGAGCGAGCCGAAGGAGTGCGCGACCACGTCGACGCGGGCGGCTCCGGTGTCCCGGCGGACCTGGTCGACGTAGGCGCCGAGCCGCCCGGCGAGGACCTCGTTGACGGACTGGTGGGTGTCGTAGCCCCAGGAGAAGAGCTCGGAGTCGGCGTACCCGGCGGCGCGCAGGTCCCCGCGCAGGGCTCCCCAGACGCCCGGATCGGCGTTGTAGCCGTGCACGAAGATCACCGGATTGCGCGATGACGCCTGGTCAGAGGTGGGGGCCGGGACCCGGTCGGCGGCATGGGCGGAGATCGGCGCCGCCAGCGCCAGGCAGAGCGTCAGGAGTGCCAGCCGTCTCTGTCGGGCCGTCAGCATCGAGTCCCCTTTACCTTGTTACGCGTGAGTAGCGCGTGCGGTGCGGGCATGGTGCTGCCTGTCGGTACAGAAATCCACCCCCATGCAGGCGCGACGCACCCCCGGCCGGAGCAGCCCAACGGGCGGTTAGACCCAAATGTCCGAGATGATATGAAAAATGACCGGCATTTCCGCCGGTCCTCTTGCGTCAGCGCTCTCGGGAGGATCTGCCGTGACCGTCAGTCTTGAGCAGTTGCGCCGCTGCCACGTCGCCGTCGACCTGGGGGCGGCAAGGACCCGCGTGTACGTCAAGGGCGCCGGCCTCGTGGTCGACGAGCCCAGCGTCGCCGCGGTCAACACGCGTACCGGTGCACTCATCGCCGTCGGAACCTTCGCCGAGCGGATGACCGGCCGCACGCCCGACTACATCCGGGTCGTGCGCCCCGTCTCCGGCGGCACCGTCGTCGACATCGAGATGGCCCAGCGGATGCTGCGTCACCTCCTCGGCGAGAAGCTGCGGCGCGCCCTGCGCCGCAAACCCCGGCTGCGGGCCGCCGCCTGCACCCCGCACGACGCGGACCCGCTGGCCCAGCGGGCCACCGTGGAAACCCTCGTCGGGCTCGGCGCCCGCCGGGTCGAACTGGTCGACACCCTGATCGCAGCAGCCGTCGGTTGCGGACTGCCCGTGGAGCAGCCGACCGCGACGATGATCATGGTGTGCGGGGCCGCGGCCACCCAGGTCGCCGTCCTCTCCCTCGGCTCGATCGTCACCGCCGAGCGGATCCCGGTCGGCGGCGAGGCCATCGACCACGCGGTCGTCCAGCACCTGCGGCACGCGCACGAGCTGATGCTGCCCAGCCAGGCCGTCCGGCCGCTCCAACTGGCCCTGCACGGAAACGGCATCACCGCCGAGGGACCGGCCTCCACCCTGATCCACGGCCGCGACGTGGCCACCGGACTGGCCCGTTCCGTCCACGTCGACACCGCCGCCGTACGGGACGCCATCCACACGCCGCTGACCGCCGTCCTCGACGGCATCGGCAAGGTGCTGCGGGACTGCCCGCCGGACCTGGTCGCCGACCTGACGGACCGGGGGATCATGATGGTGGGCGGCAGCGCCCTGCTGCCGGGCCTGGACCAGATGCTGCGGGACGCCACCGGAATGCCCGTCGCCATCGCGGAACGGCCGGACGTGTGCGCCGTGCTCGGTCTCGGCGCGATGCTCGAAGGGAAGATCGCCCCCATGCTTCTCAACCCGCTGGCCGAATGACGGACTCCGGGCAGGAGCCCGAGGAAGGTCCCGGCGGGAAGCCGGGAAAGGAACCCGACGAGGAGTTCGACCCGGAGTTCGGCGAGGAGGTCGGCGAGGAGTTCGACGAGGAGGGCGCGAGCCTCCCGGTGCTGCTGGAGGCCGTCCTCAGCGTCGGCTCCGAGCTGGAACTGCACGCCACCCTCCAGCACATCGTGGACTCGGCGACCGAGCTGTGCTCGGCGCGGTACGGCGCGCTCGGGGTCGTCGACCCCGAGCGCGCCCGGCTGACCGAGCTGTTCACGGCCGGTCTGAGCGAGGCGGAGCGGGCGGCGATCCCCCACCTCCCGGACGGGCGCTCCGGGCTGCTCGGAGCCCTCATCAGCGACCCGCGCCCGCTCGTGCTGGACGATCTCGCCCAGGACCCCCGGGCCGCCGGCTTCCCGCCGGGGCACCCTCCCATGCACAGCTTCCTGAGCGTCCCGATCCGGGTGCACACGGAGGTCTTCGGCAACCTCTACCTCACCGAGAAGCGCGGCGGCGGCCCGTTCACGGACGAGGACCTCGCCCTGGTGCGCGTGCTGGCCTCGCAGGCGGGCATAGCGATCGGCAACGCCCGCCTGTACGAGACCGCGCGCCGCCGGGAGCGCTGGATCGACGGCGCCGCCGCGGTGACCACGGCCCTGCTCGCCGGACGCCCCGCGGCCGACGCCCTGAGGTGCGTGGCCGAACGGGCCCGGCTGCTCGCGGACGCCGCGGCCGGCGTGGTGCTCCAGCCGACCCCCGAGGGCGGCATGGAGATCGTCGCCGCCTCCACCCACGGGGACCCGGGCGACCTGCTCGGCACCGCGATCGCCCCCGGCAGCCCGGTCCTCACGCAACTCCTCGGCGGCGAGCCGGTCTTCATCGAGGACTCGGCGACGGACCCCCGGATGACCACGCACGTGCGGGAACGATTCGGCCCGAGCATGATGCTCCCCCTCCAGAGTGGCGGCCAGCTGATCGGCACCCTGGCCCTGCCGCGCGCCCGGGGCGGTCCCCCGTACGACGCGGTGGACCGGCTGCTCGCCTCGCAGTTCGCCTCCCAGGCCGCACTGGCCCTCGTCCTCGCGGACGCCCAGCACGACCGGGAGCAGCTCGCCGTGTACGAGGACCGCGACCGGATCGCGCGGGACCTGCACGACCTGGTGGTCCAGCGGCTCTTCGCCACCGAGATGATGCTGGAGAGCACCCGGCGGCGCGCCGCGAACGCCCCGTCCGGAGACACCGTGGGCGACGAACTCGGCCACGCCGTCGACGAACTGGACTCCACCATCCAGGAGGTCCGCACGACCATCTTCGCCCTCCAGCAGCCGCCGACCGAAGCCCCGACCACCTTCCGGGGGCGGGTCCTGCGCGAGACGGGCGGGGCGGCGGTCCTGCTCGGCTTCCAGCCGTCGGTGCACTTCGCGGGCGCGGTGGACGCCCTGCTGCCGGATCCGGTCGCGGCCGACCTCCTGGCCGCCCTGCGCACGGCCCTGGCCGCGGCGCACCGGCGCAGCGGGGTCACCTCCATCGAGGTGGTGGTGGACGCGACCCCGTCCCGGGTCCGCCTGACGGTGGCGGACGACGGCCGTACGGAGTCGGGCACGCGGGGCACGCCGGTGACGTGGGAGTCGGCGCTGTAGGAAGCCGGGCGGGGCCTACGGCTGGCCGGGGCGCTTGGCGGCGCGGAGGGCGAGCCGGGTGTTGGACTGGGCCACGCCCGCCTCCCGTTTCAGCCGGCGGAGCAGCCCGTCGAGGGCGGCGGGGTCGGCGGCCCGGGCGCGTACGAGGTAGTCGTGCTCGCCGGTCACGTGCACGGCCTCGGTGATCCCGGGGAGCTTGGCGACCTGTCGCTCGAACTCCTCGTTGGTCGTGTCCTGGCGCAGGGTGACGTCGATGAAGACGACGAGCCCGCCGGCGGTGTCGGCCGCCGGATCCACCACGACGGTGAACCCGCGGATCACCCCTTCCCGACGCATCCTCCGCACCCGGTCGGCGGTGGCGTTGGCGCTGAGGCCGACGCGGACGCCGAGGTCCCGGTACGAGATCCGCGCATCCTGCTGCAGGATGCCGAGGATTTCCCTGTCGAGGCGGTCCATGCCGCGATTCTCGCAGCCGGGCCCGGTATTCGCGCGCATCCCGCGAGGTCCGGGGCCGACTCTCGCCGTATGAGCGAACTGATGACACCGGCCCTGGCGGGCGCGGTCGCGGGCCTGGGCGTGGCGATGCCGATGGGGGCGATGAGCGTACTGCTGCTCCAGGAGGCCATGCGGCACCGCCGTACGGCGATGGCTTCGGCCGCGGGCATCGCGGTGGTCGACCTCGGCTACGCGGCCCTCGCCACCGCCGTCGGCCCATGGGTGGCCGCCCACGTCTCCCCGGTGGAAGCCTGGGTCCGTCTGACCTCGGCCGCCGTCCTCCTGACCATCGCGGCCCACGGCCTCTCGTCCTCAGCCCGGTCGGGAGCCACCCCAACCTCGCCTGGAGCCGCTCCGGCCCCGCCGGCATGTGAGGCGCGCGGCCCGCGGCCGAGCCCCGACCCGCCGGCTCTTGAGGCGCCCGGCCCGGGGCCAAGCCCCGATCTTGCAGCCCCGCCGGCACTTGAGGCGCCCGGCCCGGGGCCAAGCCCCGATCTTGCAGCCCCGCCGGCACTTGAGGCGCCCGGCCCGGGGCCAAGCCCCGATCGTGCAGCCCCGCCGGCGCTTGTGGCGCGGGGGCCGGGGCCGGGCCCCGGGTCCGGCCCGGAAAACCGCACCGGCACGCGCCCCGCGGCAAGGGCATTCGCGCGCTACGTCGGCCTCACCGCCCTCAACCCCACCACCGCCCTCTACTTCGCCGCCCTCACCACCGCCCAGGGCGCCACCCTCGGCACCGGCCCGGCCGGAGCCGCCTTCCTCCTCGGCGTCGGCGCGGCCTCGCTCCTCTGGCAGCAGACCCTCGTCGTACTCGGCTCGCTCGCCGGCACCCGCATCTCCGACACCGCCCGCGTCTGGACCTTCCGCCTCGGCTACGGCCTGGTCGCCGCCTACGCCCTGAAGATCGCTTTCCCCCTCCCGCCCCTCCCCTGAAGGCGTTCGGGAGGAGGCGGTCGGGGGTACCGGGGGACGGCTCGGGGTGACCTGGGGGGTGACCTCGGGGCGATGCCGGATACGGCCCGGCACCCCCGCCGAACATGATCGGTACATGCCCAATCCACCGCAGGGGCACCGCCGGACGACCGTCACACGGGCCGCCTTCCTCGCCGCACCCCTCTGCATGCCGGCCTACGGGATCATCCGGCTCAGCGACCCCGACCACGGCCCGGGCCCCGCCTGGACCGCGGGCCACATCGCACTGCTCGTCGGCGTGTCGCTGTTCGCCGTGGTCTTCCCGGCCCTGCGCCGGATGACCGGGCCGACCACCCGGGCGGGCCGGCTGAGCGCGTCCGCCGCCGCCCTGTTCGGCCTCGCCGGCACGCTGGCGGTCGTCGTCCAGGCGGTCATCGACCTCGTCGTCGGCTTCCGCGCCGCCGACCGGCCGGGCATGGAACGGCTCTTCGAGGAGGTCCAGAGCCACCCCGGGTGCTGCCCGCCGTCTACACCGTCGGCCCCATGCTCTTCTACGTCGGACTCGTCTGGCTCCTGGTCCAGCTCGCCGTCCAGCGCCGCATCAGCCCCTGGCGCCCCGTCATGGTGGTGCTGGGCACGGCCGCCACCGCCGTCAGCCTCGACCTGCTCCCGCTCGGCGCCCTCTTCTTCGCCGCGGCCCTCTTCCCCCCGACCCGACCCGCGGCCCGCCCCCTGGACGCCCCCTGCCCCTGCGCAGCGCCCGGCCCGACCGGCACCCCACCCCCTAGGGTGACCCCGTGACGACGACCCGCCTCTCGGCCCGTGCGGCCATCGCCTCCGTGACCGACCCCGGCAGCTTCGCCGAACTCCCCGCCCCCCGGCGGGAGTCCCCCGCCGACGGCCCCCTGGCCTGGAACGGCTACGACGACTCCCGCGCCCGCGCCGCCGACCGCACGGGCGAGCACGAGTCCGTCGTCGTCGGCACCGCCCGCATCGGCGGCCGCGAAGCCACGCTCGTCTCCTTCGAGTTCGGCTTCCTCGGCGGGTCCCTCGGCGAACGCACCGGAGACCGGCTCGAAGCCGCGTACGCCCACGCCCGCGCGCACCGCCTCCCCCTCGTCTCGCTCATCGCCACCGGCGGCTCCCGCATGCAGGAGGGCATGCTCGCGCTGACCCAGCTCCAGCGCGTGGCCCGGCAGAGCGTCCTGACGCGGGCCGCGGGCCTCCCCCAGCTGGCCGTCCTGCGCGATCCGACCACCGGCGGCGGCTGGGCCACCCTCGGGGCCGGGGCCGACGTGGTCCTCGCGCTGCCCGGTGCCCAGGTCGGCTTCGCCGGCTCCCGGGTGCGCCCGGCGGACGCGGATCCGGCGGCCTACTCCGCCGAGGGCCAGTACGCCGCCGGTCACGTGGACGCCGTGGTCCCCGCCGCCGGGCTGGCCGGCACCCTCGCCGACTGGCTGCGCGTACTGGCCGCGCCCCGCCCCTCCGGGCCCGTCGAGCCCCCGGCCGCACTGGCCGACGCCGCGCCGCCGGCCACCGGCTGGGACGCCGTCCGTCAGGCCCGTCACCCGGACCGCCCGCGCGCCGGGGCGTACCTGGACGCGTACTTCGAACTCCGCCTGCCCCTCTCCGGGGACCGGGCGGGCGGCACCGACCCCGGCATGCTGTGCGGTTTCGGGCTGCGGGAGGGCCGGGCCGTGGCCTACACCGCCCAGTGCGGCACCGCCACCCGCCCGGCGGGCTACCGTACGGCCGCCCGCGTCATCCGCCTCGCGGACCGGCTCGGCATCCCCGTGCTCACCCTGGTGGACACCCCCGGCGCGGCCAACGACGCCGCCGCCGAACACGCGGGGGCGGGCGCGGCCATCGCGGACACCTTCGCGGCGCTGGCCGGTGCCTCCGTCCCCGTCACCACCCTGCTGATCGGCGAGGGCGGTTCGGGCGGCGCCCTCGCCCTGGCCGCGCCGGGCAACACCTGGGTCACCCCGGACAGCTACTTCTCCGTCATCGCCCCGGAACTGGCGGCGGCCATCCTCAAGCGCCCCCCGTCGGCCGCCCCGGCCACCGCGGACCAACTCCGCATCCGCCCCCAGGACCTGGTCGCGCTGGGGGTCGCCTGCGGCATCGTCGGCGGGAAGCAGCCCTAGCGGCTCCGGCGCGCCGGCAGCCGGACGTCCATCCGGTACAGCCGCGTCACCTGCTGTGCGAGCTCGTTGTCGTCGCTGACCAGCAGCAGCCGTACCCGCCCGACGCCGCCGGTGTCGTCGGCGTCCGTCACCACCATGCCCTCGGCGTTGTCCACCAGCGGGTGGTTCTGCGGGAGCTTCGACGGCGCCCCGGGGGTCGGGCAGTCGTCGAAGTCCCCGAGCGCGGTCTTGCGGGCCACCCGCAGCCGCGGCCCCTCGGCCAGCACGTCCACCTTCGAGGTGTCCGTCGCACCTGGGGGTCCCCCCGGACGGAGTCTGGGGGATGGGTCGGCGAGGTACAGCCGCTTGGTGATCTTGAACTGCTGGCTGAAGCCCCGCTCCAGGACGATCAGCCGGCCGTCGCGGGTCGGCGTGAGCTCGACGAGGCCGCGCGCCGCGTCGACCGGGCAGGCGTACTGGCACCCCAGCCGGAACTCGCCATTCCGCCCCCGCTCCCAGGCCTGGATCCTTTGGAGGGTGCGCCCCTGCGCGTCCTTGCCGTCGCCGGCCAGCGGCCCGGGTGGGGCGCGGGGACACCCCGGCCGCCCGGGCTGCAACGAACCGGCCAACTCCCCTTCACGTCCGGCCGGATCGGGCGAACCGCGCCGGGCTGATCCCCACGTGCCGCCCGAAGTGCCGCGTCAGGTGCGCCTGGTCGTAGAAGCCCGCGGCCGTCGCCGCCTCGGCGGGCCGCATCCCCGCCAGCAGCAGCCGCCGCGCCAGCGCCACCCGCCGCCCGGTGAGGTAGGCGTGCGGCGGCAGCCCGTACGCCGTCCGGAAGCTCCGGATCAGGTGGGTGGGGTGGACGCGGCCCAGCTCCGCCGAGGCCTCCTCCAGGCCGAGCCCCTCGGTCACGCGCGCGTCGAGCAGCTCGCGCAGCCGTACGGCGAGGCCCGCGCCCGGCGCCCCGTACGCCGCCGGCGCGCGTCCCGCGAGCCACCGGTGCAGCCGTTCCCGTACGAAGGCCAGCCGCGACTCGGCCTCCAGCCGCTCGACCGCCCCGGCCGGCAGCTCCCGCGTGCCGAGCGCCCGGTGCAGCCCGTGGACGCGCTCCCGCAGGGTCGGGTCGAGCAGCAGGGGGGCGTCGACGGCGGCGCCGGTGAGGCTTTCGGGCAGGACGGAGGTGTCGAGGTAGAGGACCCGCTTGCGGAAGCCGGCCTCGGTGACGGTCCGCCCGTCGTGGACCACCCCGGGCGGCAGCAGGACCACGGCGTCCCGGAGCCCGACGCCGTGCCGCTCGCGGTCCAGGGCGAAGTCGACCCGCCCGCCGTCCAGGATCATCAGCGCCCACGTGTCGTGCACGTGCGCCGGATAGGCGTGGTCGGTGAACCGGGCGTGGAAGACCTCGGCGATCCCCGGGACCGGCGGCTGCCAGGCGGAGACGGTGCTGCGCGGGCGTATCGCGGGCATGTCAGGAACGTACAAGACCGCCCGCGTTCGCTCCGGCAGGCTGCCCGCATGACGACACACAAGGTCAACATCGCCGAGAAGCTGGCCGGTTTCACCGAGCAGTGGGCCCCGCACCGCATCGCCCGCGTCAACGACTACGAGGTCAAGGCCGCCAAACTCCAGGGCGAGTTCGTGTGGCACAGCCACGAGGACACCGACGAGCTCTTCCTCGTGGTCGCCGGCACCCTGACGATCCGCCTGCGCGACGGGGACGTGGTGCTGGGCCCCGGCGAGATGTACGTCGTCCCGCGCGGGGTGGAGCACTGCCCGGCGGCGGACGAGGAGGCGGCGATCCTGCTGTTCGAGCCGACCGGCACCACGAACACCGGCAACGCGGGCGGCGACCGCACCCGGGAGCCGGTGGACGCGTAGCCGGGCCGGGCGTGTGCCGATGGCCTCGCCGGCCGAAACGCAACACGCCCGGAGCCCGGCCCGCCGGTTCAGCCGGGCCGGGCGTGTGCCGGTGGCCCTGCCGGCCGAAACGCAACACGCCCGGAGCCCGGACCGCCAGTTCCGCCGGGCCGGGCGTGTGCCGATGGCCTCGCCGGCCGAAACGCAACACGCCCGGAGCCCGGACCGCCAGTTCCGCCGGGCCGGGCGTGTGCCGGTGGCCCTGCCGGCCGAAACGCAACACGCCCGGAGCCCGGACCGCCGGTTCAGCCGGGCCGGGCGTGTGCCGGGGCGCTCCCCGCAGGGCGCCGAACGCAATCCCCTCGGCCCTCCGAACCCCCGCCACGTTCGGCGCCCGAGGAGACGCCCCGGCGCGCGCGCCCCCACCCGAACCGGCCCCCCACGAACCGCACCGCACGAACCGGCCCCCCACGAACCGGCCCCGCACCAGCGGCGCCGCCGACCGGCCCGGCCCAGCGGTCCCAGCGACTAGTACTGCAACCGCATGTGTGGGTCGTGGCCTCGGCGTTGGTAATGGCAGCGGCGGGCTCGGGCCTGGCTGCGGCGCCGGAAGCGTGACCAGTGGAGACGGTGCTCGTTGCTGTGGCAGCGGGGCGTGACGACGATGTGCCCGATCATCCGGCGGATCTCCGGGACGCTGAGGGGTATGAGGTCTTGCTCGTCATCTCCGCTGCCCCTTTTGCGGCTTCTGCGGCACGGATGGCCGTGAGGTAGGCCAGGACGGCCATGGCGAGGGTGATGTGCCGGTACCAGGCCCGGTAGAGCCGCACCTGGTAGTGATCGAGCCCGCATTCACCCTTCGCGGTCTGGAAGCATTCCTCCACCGCCCACCTGGCTCCGGCGGTCCTGACCAGGTCTTTCAGCCGGGAAGTGACGGGGCCGTAGCAGACGTAGTAGGCGATGTCGGTGGGGTCGGACAGGTTGCGGCGGGCGAGCACCCAGTGCCCGGATCCGCCCTCCCAGGTGGGCCGGATCGCGACGCGGGCCCAGTGGTAGATCCGCTGGCCGTGGGCGCCTGCTCCGGCGGAGATCCGTTTCCATGCCTGCTTCGGCAGGGCCGCGATCAGCTCGTCGACGCGGGCGTCGCGGCCGTCGGCGGTGATCACGGTGTCGTTGACCTTGGTGGCCAGCACATACGCGGCCTGGCGTTCTTCCAGCCAGGCGCGGAAGTGTTTGACCTGCCCGTATGCCTCGTCCGCGGTCACCCAGGCGAAGGGAACAGCCGCGTCGATGGCGCGTTGCAGCATCCACTTGAGGTGCTCGATCTTCGTGGCGAACGGCACGGTGTCGTCGATCCCGGCTGCCCGGCAGCGGTCGCGGTCGTCCGTCCAGGACTTCGGGACGTAGAGTTCCCGGTCGATCAGCGCCCGCCCTTTGGCGGATGCGTAGGCGAGGAAGGTGCCGATCTGGCAGTTCTCGGTGCGGCCAGCGGTGCCGGAATACTGCCGCTGGACCCCTGCTGACCTGGTGCCCTTCTTCAGGAACCCGGTGTCGTCCCCGATGAGCACGCCATCCTTGGCGCCGATGGTCTCCACGACGAAGTCCCGGACATCGTCCCGGACCGCGTTCTCGTCCCATTCGGAGTGATTGAGCAGGCGTTGCACACCGTCCGGGCGGAGCTGGCCGACCTGCTCGGCCAGCGTCCACCCGTTCTTCTTCTCTAGCGGCGCAAGCAGGCCCGTCATGTAGTCCAGAGCCCGATCACGTGGCTCCGACCTGCCAAAACGATGCCCGAACCGGGCATGCAACCCCGCTACACCCTCGGACCACGACTCGATCTGCTCAACCGTCAGCGATTCATCACACAGTCACAACAACGAGCAACCTCACCGACCGTCACGCCACATGCGGTTGCAGTACTAGGCCTGCGGGGACCGTGCGTCATAGCGGGCGAAGTTCCGCCACCGCAGCGCGAGCAGGCCCAGTACGAGCACGCACGCCAGCCCCCCGCCCGTGACGGCCACGGTCGGGGAGGTCAGGTCGGCGGTGCTCCCGGCGATGAAGTCCCCGAGGCGGGGCCCGCCCGCGACGACCACGATGAAGACGCCCTGGAGGCGGCCGCGCATCTCGTCGGGCGTGGCGGCCTGGAGCATCGTGCTGCGGAACACCATCGAGACGGTGTCCGCGGCCCCGGCGAGGGCCAGGAAGAACAAACCGAGCCACAGGTTCCGGGTGAGTCCGAACACGGCGATGGCCAGTCCCCAGCCGGCGACGGAGAGCAGGATCGCCAGCCCGTGCCGCTGGACGCGGCCCTGCCAGCCGGAGAACAGCCCGCCCAGCAGCGCCCCGGCGGCGATCGCGGCCACCATCAGTCCGACCGTCTTCGCGTCGCCGCCGTACCAGAGCGCGGCGGTGGCCGGGAACAGCGCCTTCGGCTGCGCCAGCACCATCGCGGCCATGTCGGTGAAGAAGGTCATCCGGATGTTGGGCCGGGTCCCGAGGAAGCGCAGTCCGTCGACGACGGAGGCCCGCCCCCGCGCCTCCTCTCCGCGGTCGGGCTTCATCGACGGCAGCCGCCACATCGCGTAGAGGGCGGCGGTGAAGGTCACGGCGTCGATCAGGTACGCCGACTGGTAGCCGCCGAGCGCGACGATCAGCCCGCCCAGTGCGGGCCCGACCATCGTCCCGAAGGTCATGGTCACCGAGTTCAGGGCATTGGCGGCGGGCAGCTGCTCGGCCGGCAGCAGCCTCGGGATCATGGCGGCCCGCGCCGGTCCCGTGAGCGCCCCGCACACCGCCTGGAGGGCGACGACGCCGTACAGGAACCAGACCCGGTGGTAGTCGAGCAGCGCGGCCCCGGCGAGTGCGACCGACAGGGCGGCGGCGCCGAGGGAGCTGTAGAGGCCGAGCTTGCGCCGGTCCACGGTGTCGGCGATGGCGCCGCCGTAGAGCCCGAAGACGACGAGCGGGACGAGCGAGAAGAGCCCGACGAGCCCGACGGAGAAGCTGGACCGGGTGATGTCGTAGACCTGGAGCGAGATCGCGAGGGCGGTCATCGCCTGGCCGACCCAGGAGATCGTGCCGCCGACCCACAGCCGCCGGTAGTCCGCGGACGTGCGCAGAGGGGTGAGGTCGGCGAATATGCGCCGCCGGGGGCGGGTGGGAGCTGTCGTCGGGGGCACAGGGGATCCTAACCGCCGGCCGTCCTGCACCCCGAGGGGTTATTCCGCCGCTTCACACACCGGCAACAGTCGCCCCATCCGGCCCCGCGGTCCCGCCGCGGATGGCCTCTTGCCGGTAACCCGCCACTATCACCTGACATTTGACTGAATCGACGTGCGCTCCTCGCCTCGTGTTCAGCTCATGATGAAAAGACTCGTATGTCCAGGGAGGCGTAGTGATCGAACCTGGCAACAGCACCACGAGCACCGGCACGACGCAGAACACGGTGCGCCCCACCGTCCCCCTCACCGTCGGCGTCGAGGAGGAGTTCCTGCTCGTCGACGCCCGCACGTTCCGGGTGGTCCCCGCCGCCCCGCTCGTCCTCGCGACGGCCGGCGGGCTGCCGGGCGAGCTGCACCCCGAGGGCACCCGCTACCAGGTGGAGCTGTCCACTCCGATAGCCCACTCGGCAGCTTCGCTGCGCGCCGAGCTCGCCGCCCTGCGGCGCACCCTCGGCCGGGCGGCCCGCGCCCACGGCTGCCGGCTGCTGGCCGCGCCCTCGCCGGTGGTCGCCGTGGAGGGTCCGCTGCACCTGACCGACGACGAGCCGCGCCAGCGCGAGCAGCACCGCCGCTTCGGCGCGCTCACCGACACGCTGGTCAGCTGCGGCCGCCACATCCACATCGGCACGCTCGACGTGGACACCGCCGTGGCGGTGTCCAACAGGATCAGACCGTGGCTGCCGACACTGATCGCCCTGGCGGCCAACTCGCCGTTCTGGGGCGGGCGTGACACGGGCCACGCCAGCTGGCGGGCGATGGCCTGGTCCGGCTGGCCCTCGGCGGGGCTGCCGCCGCACTTCACGTCCACGGCCCACTTCCGCCGGTCGGTACAGACCCTGCTCGGCTCCGGGGCGGCCCTGGACATCAAGATGGTCTATTGGGACCTCCGCCCGTCCGGGCACTGGCCGACGCTGGAAATCCGGGCGCCCGACATGTCCCCGAACATCGACTCCGCCATCCTCCAGGCCGAACTGGCCCGCGCGCTGGTCTCCACGGCCCTGCGCGAGATCGACGAGCACCGCCCCGAGCCGGCCGTACGGGACGACGTACTGCACCTCGCGCGCTGGCGGGCGGCCCACGACGGGCTGGAGGGCTTCGGGCTCGACCCGTACACGGGCGTGGAACTCCCCGCGGCCGACCTCGCGGAGGCCCTGCTGGACCTGGTCGCACCGGACCTGGCCGCCGCCGGCGACCTCGACCACGCGGCCAAGACCCTGGCCGGCCTCCTGCGCGACGGCTCGGGCGCCCACCGCCAGCGCGTGGCCTTCGCCCGCCGCCAGGACCTGACGGACGTACTGCGCCACCTCGCGGACGAAACGGAGGACTTCTAGCCGGGCACCGGGGAAACGCCGTCAGTCCCATACGTCGAGGCTCTGCCACCGCTCTCTGGAGGCAGAGCCTCTTGGGGTGCCCCGATCTCGCTCTCAGCCTCATGGAACGTCCCCGTCCCCCATACGCACCGGCTGTTTGGTGCGCTGACGAAGAAGAGGCTAACGTCCTGGTTCGCATAGGAATGTTCCTATAGAGCCTGTTAGGAAACCCGATGGCGAACGAACGGGTCCGTAGCCAAGACGCAGTCGATGTCGTCGTCGTCGGTTCGGGATTCGGGGGTTCCGTCGCCGCCTACCGTCTCGCCGAGGACGGCCTGTCCGTGGTGGTTCTGGAGCGCGGCAAGCCGTACCCTCCCGGCAGCTTCCCCCGCACGCCGGCCGCCATGGGCCGCAATTTCTGGGACCCGAGCGAGGGCATGCACGGGCTGTTCGACATCTGGTCGTTCCGCGGCCTGGAGGGGGTCGTCTCCAGTGGCCTGGGCGGCGGCTCGCTGATCTACGCCAATGTCCTGCTCCGCAAGGACGAGCGGTGGTTCGTGCACGAGTCACCGCTGCCCGGCGGCGGCTACGAGAACTGGCCGATCGGCCGGGGCGACCTCGACCCGCACTACGAGCGCGTCGAACGCATGCTCGGCGCCACGCGGTACCCGTACACCGACACGCCAAAGACCGTCGCGATGGAGGAGGCCGCGGACAAGCTCGGCCTGCACGCGTCGCGTCCGCCGCTCGCCGTCACGTTCTCGCCCCGGCCCGGCGAGGGGCCGGTTCCGGGAGCACCGGTCCCCGAGCCCGAGTACGGCAACCTCCACGGCCTGCCGCGCGACACCTGCCGGCTGTGCGGCGAGTGCGACATCGGCTGCAACTTCGGCGCCAAGAACACCCTGGACCACACCTACCTGTCGGCCGCGCGACACCACGGCGCCGACATCCGCACGCGCTGCGAGGTGCGCGGCTTCACGCCTCTGCCCGGCGGCGGCTACGAGGTCCGGTACGTCGTCCACGACCCGGCCCGTGAGGGCCGTCGCACCGCCACCAGCCGGCTCCCGGTGCAGCGGATCACCTGCAACCGTCTCGTGCTGGCGGCCGGCTCGTTCGGATCGACGTACCTGCTGCTGCGCAACCGCGCCGCGCTGCCTGGCATCAGCCAGGCCCTGGGCACCCGGTTCTGCGGCAACGGCGACGTGCTCGGGCTGGTGGCCAAAGCGACCGGCGGCGCCGAGGTGCACGGCCCCCGCACGATCGCGAGCAGTACGGGCCCGGTGATCACCAGCGCCATCCGCGTCGCCGACGAACTCGACGAGGACGGCCAGCCGGGGCGCGGCTTCTACATCGAGGACGCCGGCTACCCGGCGTTCGTCAACTGGCTCGCCGAGGCCACGCAGGTGCCCGGAAGTATCCGCCGCACCGCCGGGTTCGGCCTGCACCGGCTGCGGTCCCGGCTCGGGTTCAGCCCGCAGAGCAACATCAGCAGGCAACTCGCCCTGCTGCTCGGACCCGGAGTGTTCTCTGACTCGTCGCTGCCGCTGCTCGGCATGGGACGGGATCTGCCGGACGGCCGGATGGGCCTGCGCCGGGGCTACCTCGACGTGGACTGGACCACGCAGACGTCACGCCGCTACTTCGAGCGAGTCCGCTCGACCATGCGCGACATGGCCGAGACGCTCGGCGGACAATTCCACGACAACCCGCTGTGGTGGGCGCGCCGGGTGATCACCGTGCACCCGCTCGGCGGCGCCCCGATCGGCCGACATCCCGCGGAGGGCGTCTGCGATTCCTTCGGCGAGGTCTTCGGCCATCCGGGCCTGCACGTACTCGACGGCGCGGCGCTGCCCGGGCCGGTGGGCGCGAACCCCTCGCTCACGATCGCCGCGTTCGCCGACCGCGCCTGCGACCGCATCCTCGCGGAGCGCTCCACGCCGCGGGCCGCCGCGGCCGCACCCGCGCCGTTTGCGGACGTGGCCGCTTCCGCGAACGGTGAACGGCCCACCAGTCTCTCCTTCACGGAGGAGATGAAAGGACATGTCGCACTCGACGTCGGCGATCCCGAAGAGGGACAGGAGCTCGGCCGGTCCCTGAACCAGCGGCTTGTGTTCCGTCTCACGATCACCGCCGCCGACGTGGACCGCTTCGTCGTCGACCCGGACCACCCGGCCAGAGCCGCCGGCCACGTGGATTGCGACGTCCTGGGCGGTCGGCTGCCGGTCGAACGCGGCTGGTTCAACCTGTTCACCCGGGACGGCGACCCGAGTCTGCGGCGGATGCTGTACCGGCTGCACCTCCGCGACCCGGGCGGCAATCCGCTCACACTCGTCGGGCACAAGGAGGTGCACGACGATCCCGGCATCGATGTGTGGCGTGACACCTCGACGCTCTACTTCCGCCTGCTCG
Organism: Streptomyces sp. NBC_01233; assembly: GCF_035989305.1. Lineage (NCBI taxonomy): Bacteria > Bacillati > Actinomycetota > Actinomycetes > Kitasatosporales > Streptomycetaceae > Streptomyces > Streptomyces sp. NBC_01233. The sequence goes on from NZ_CP108514.1 coordinate 3,044,228, forward strand.
CCGGGCACGTCGTGCCGGCCGGCGACGAAACCGCCCCGGTACTCGGCGCGGGGATCGTCGTCATCCTGGTCGATGACTTCGTCCGGCAGCTGACCACGTTCCGTGCCGTCGGCCCGCATCCCCGGCGGGCACTGGAGAGCTTCGGCCGGCTCTTCCTCGGCGAGCTGTGGTCCGTCTACGGTTCGCACTGCATGCCCACCGAGGAGTCGACGTGAACGTGCGCGAGCTACGCAAGCTCTCCAAGCAGCTCGGCTTCACCCCGCAGGAGCAGGTGCGGTGGCTGGCCCCGAAGGAACTGGCTCGTACGGCGGTGAAGGCCGCGCTGGCAGCCGTCTTCGCCAACTACTCGGACAAGCGGGAGATCCAGGGCGCGCTCGACGAGGCAGATCTCCTGTCGGCGCCGCCGGACAAACCCGATGCCGAGGAGATCTGGATCGATTTCGTCGCCGACCTCGGTGACGGCTTCGACGCGACGAGCTCGGTGGCGTTCACCCTGGCGGCGCAGATGATCACCTGCGAGAACGGCGCGACGCCGCTGCCCCGGGGCTCGCTGCTCGTCCTCGGCGGCGACCAGGTGTACCCGGTCGCGTCGGCGACAGGGTACGAGGACCGCTTGCAGGGCCCGTACCGTGCCGCGCTGCCGGGCAACCACGAGACGGCGGCCGACCAGCCGCCCATGGTCGCGCCGCCGGGCAACCACGAGACGGCGGCCGACCAGCCGCTCATGGTCGCGCTGCCGGGCAACCACGACTGGTACGACGGCCTCACCTCGTTCCTCCGGATGTTCGTCCAGGAGCGGTCCATCGGCGGCTGGCAGACCCGGCAGAAGCGGAGCTACTTCGCCGTGCGGCTGCCGCAGCAGTGGTGGCTCATCGGCCTGGACAGCCAGCTCGGCTCGTACTTCGACGACCCCCAGCTGCACTACTTCCAGACCCACCTGTCGGCGAACCTGCAACCCGGTGACGGCGTGATCGTCTGCTCCGCCGAGCCCACCTGGGTAGAGAGTGCCGAGGACCGGAAATCCGATGCCTTCAACGCGCTGCACTGGTTCGACCGCAACATCATCCGGACCAAGACCGATCCGACGACCGGAGAGCCGGTGCCGACGGGCGCGTCGATCCGGCTGTGGCTGACCGGCGACAAGCATCACTACGCCCGGTATGCCGAACAGCTGCCCGGGGAGGACCCGGCCGGATCCGACGGCCTGCCGCCGGACCCCCGGCGGCGCCAGATGGTGACGTGCGGCATGGGCGGTGCGTTCCTGGCGGCGACGCACCGGCTGCCACCCGTGCTGCGCCTGCCGCCCGGCGACTCGCGGATGCGGTCCAAGGACGACCCGCCGCCGGCGTTCGCCCTCGCGCGGGAGACCTACCCCAGTGCCGAGGAGTCCCGCCGCATCGCCCGGCACATCGCGCTGCCGTGGAACCGGAACTGGCTGGTCTGGCGCAATCCGGGATTCGCCGCGCCCGCCGCGGGGCTGCACGTCGGGTTGTTCCTCCTCATGAGCTTCCTGTTCGCGCTGGCGGAGGGCGCCCCGCAGCCCGTCGACGCAGTACGCAGGGCCGGTGTCGGTGACATCGTCGGATTCGTCGCGATCGTGCTCTTCGCGGAGCTGGTGCTGGTCGTGCTCGGCTGCGCCGCCCGGCTGATCCGCAAACGTAAGCTCGCCGCACCGTCCCGCACGACGACCGCCGTCCTGCTCCAGCTCGCGGTCGCGCTGGTGGCCCTGGCCATCACCGTGGCGATTCCGTTCCCGCCCGCCTGCTCCGGGTGGATTGTAGTGCTGGCGTGCCTGTTCGTCGCCGCCCTGACGGGCGCGGCCGTGGGCTCCGAGGCCTTCGCGCTGTGGACGCTGTCGGTACACGACGGTGTGGTCGCCGAGTGGCCGATGTCCGGCCAGTCGATCGAGGACCACAAGGGGTTCGTCCGCATCCACATCGCGCAGTCGGGCACCCTCACCCTCTACCCGCTCGCGCTCGACGGCATCTGCCGCGACTGGGACGTACAGGACCTCTCCGCCGGCGGGATGCGGCCGGTGCCCCGGAAGCTGCCAGCCGTGAGGCTGATCGAGGCCCCCATCGTGATCGATCGAGAGGCGGCACGCCCATGACCGGCGCTCCGCAGCCGGACCCACCGACCCAGCCCACGACCCGCCGTGACCACGTAACCGAGGTCCAGCCGCTGACCGCGCTCGACGGCAGACCCCTGACTCTGGTGCACGTTCAGGGCAGGCACCCACCGACCCGCGGTCCGGTCCTCGTCGTGCACGGTGCGGGGGTGCGGGCCGAGCTGTTCCGGCCGCCGCTGCCCCGCACGTTCGTGGACGCCCTGATCGACGACGGCTGGGACGTCTGGCTGCTCAACTGGCGCGCTTCGATCGACCTCGCCCCGATGGCCTGGACGCTTGATCAGGCGGCGGCGTACGACCATCCCGCCGCGGTGGCCCATGTGCTGGCCGCCACGGGCGCCGAGCGGCTCAAGGCGGTCGTGCACTGTCAGGGCTCGACGTCGTTCATGATGGCGCTGACGGCCGGGTTGCTCCCCCAAGTGGAAACCGTGGTCAGCAACGCGGTGTCGCTGCACACGGTCGTGCCCCGCCTGTCGACGTTCAAGATCGGCTACCTCGCGCCGGTCATCCGCCACGCGCTCCCGTACCTTTCGCCCGGTTGGGGAGACCGTCCGCGGGGACCGCTGCCCCGGCTGCTGGTCTGGTGCGTGCGCGCGACACATCCGGAGTGCCGCAATTCAGTCTGCCGGATGGTCAGTTTCACGTACGGTAGCGGCTGGCCGGCCCTGTGGTCCCACGCGAATCTCGATGAGGCGACGCACGACTGGATCCGGGGCGAGTTCGCCGAAGTGCCGATGACGTTCTTCGAGCAGATGAACCGGTGCATCCGGGCCGGCCACCTGGTGCCGACGGACGGCATCGAGTCTCTGCCGCGGTCCTTCGTCGCGCAGGCGCCGAGGACCGACGCACGGATCGTGCTCCTCGCGGGCGAGGACAACCACTGCTTCACGGCGGAGAGCCAGCGACGCACCTTCGACTTCCTGCAGAGGCACAGGCCCGGCCGCGACAGCCTGCACCTGCTGCCCGGCTACGGCCACCTCGACGTCTTCATCGGCCGCCGCGCGGCGGTGGACACATACCCGGTGATCCTTGAGGAGCTCGCTCGATGAAGCGGATCCCGTCCCTTGCCCGGATGGGCATGTCGGTCATGCCATCGCCCGTCCCGCGCCGCCGGCGCCGGCTCTCCGGACGGCACGCGCTGGTCGACGACATCCCGTTCGATCTTCCGGTCGACTAGGTCGACACGCCTGCCCTGATGGCCGGGTTCCCCGTGGATCTCGCGGCGGCGGCGGCCCGGCTGCTGCCCGGTGGCGAGCTGCATCCGATGGCGCTCCCGGCCGGAAAGGGGCTGCTCGTCATCACGGTGGTCAACTACGTCCGCACCGACATCGGCCGGTACATCGAGTACTCCATCGCGATCGCCTGCACACACGGCAGCCGGTCGGCTCCGCCACTGCTGCCGGGGCTGCCATGCGGCGCGTTCGGCACCGGGCAGCACGCCGTGGACCTGCCGGTGAGCAGCGAGGTCTCCGTGAAGGGCGGCACCCGCTGCCGCGCGACCCGGAGTTCATGGCCGGACGGATCTCGGCGGACGCCCTGGTGGCGATGGGCTACCGAGACGCGTGGGATTACCTGGACAGCGCCGAGCCCTCGGGCGTGGCCAAGGACCCGACGTGTACGGCGATGCGGGACGCGCCCCGCGGAGTGCGGTTCCGGGAGTGCATGCGGGGCGAGATCGGCGGCGCCACCTCACCGGGAGCGCGCCTGGTGGGCCACGTCGACCACGAGCCTTGGGGCGGGCGGGCGTTGCTGGCCGACGGGCGGATCGAGTCGGACAACGGCGGGCTGACGTACGTCGCGCGCGCCAGGCCGAACGGAACATGGCAGGAGGTGTGAGCCCGGGCGCGAGCTGGCCGACGACCAGGGTCTGGACCTGTGGTCCGTCGCCCGCACCCTGGCCTTCTCGGCGGGCGACGGGAGTGCGGGGGAACTCGGCATGGGGCTGCTCGACGCGGCCCGGACGCTGGCGTCGGTGGAGCCCGTTCGGCGCGCACGGCTTCCGGGACCATGTCGAGGCGGCCGCCGAACTGGCCAGGGTCGGCCTAATACTGCAACCGCATGTGGCGTGACGGTCGGTGAGGTTGCTCGTTGTTGTGACTGTGTGATGAATCGCTGACGGTTGAGCAGATCGAGTCGTGGTCCGAGGGTGTAGCGGGGTTGCATGCCCGGTTCGGGCATCGTTTTGGCAGGTCGGAGCCACGTGATCGGGCTCTGGACTACATGACGGGCCTGCTTGCGCCGCTAGAGAAGAAGAACGGGTGGACGCTGGCCGAGCAGGTCGGCCAGCTCCGCCCGGACGGTGTGCAACGCCTGCTCAATCACTCCGAATGGGACGAGAACGCGGTCCGGGACGATGTCCGGGACTTCGTCGTGGAGACCATCGGCGCCAAGGATGGCGTGCTCATCGGGGACGACACCGGGTTCCTGAAGAAGGGCACCAGGTCAGCAGGGGTCCAGCGGCAGTATTCCGGCACCGCCGGCCGCACCGAGAACTGCCAGATCGGCACCTTCCTCGCCTACGCATCCGCCAAAGGGCGGGCGCTGATCGACCGGGAACTCTACGTCCCGAAGTCCTGGACGGACGACCGCGACCGCTGCCGGGCAGCCGGAATCGACGACACCGTGCCGTTCGCCACGAAGATCGAGCACCTCAAGTGGATGCTGCAACGCGCCATCGACGCGGCTGTTCCCTTCGCCTGGGTGACCGCGGACGAGGCATACGGGCAGGTCAAACACTTCCGCGCCTGGCTGGAAGAACGCCAGGCCGCGTATGTGCTGGCCACCAAGGTCAACGACACCGTGATCACCGCCGACGGCCGCGACGCCCGCGTCGACGAGCTGATCGCGGCCCTGCCGAAGCAGGCATGGAAGCGGATCTCCGCCGGAGCAGGCGCCCACGGCCAGCGGATCTACCACTGGGCCCGCGTCGCGATCCGGCCCGCCTGGGAGGGCGGATCCGGGCACTGGGTGCTCGCCCGCCGCAACCTGTCCGACCCCACCGACATCGCCTACTACGTCTGCTATGGCCCCGTCACTTCCCGGCTGAAAGACCTGGTCAGGACCGCCGGAGCCAGGTGGGCGGTGGAGGAATGCTTCCAGACCGCGAAGGGTGAATGCGGGCTCGATCACTACCAGGTGCGGCTCTACCGGGCCTGGTACCGGCACATCACCCTGGCCATGGCCGTCCTGGCCTACCTCACGGCCATCCGTGCCGCAGAAGCCGCAAAAGGGGCAGCGGAGATGACGAGCAAGACCTCATACCCCTCAGCGTCCCGGAGATCCGCCGGATGATCGGGCACGTCGTCGTCACGCCCCGCTGCCACAGCAACGAGCACCGTCTGCACTGGTCACGCTTCCGGCGCCGCAGCCAGGCCCGAGCCCGCCGCTGCCATTACCAACGCCGAGGCCACGACCCACACATGCGGTTGCAGTACTAAGGCGCGCTCTGCGGACGCACTGACGGCGAGCTGGAATCTCCCGTCGGCGACGGCCCAGGGACGCGGCTCAGCCCCTGGCGCGGCCGGCGGCGGGGGGAGTACTCCGGCGTTTCGGCCCGGTCTGCTCATACCGCCCCGGGACAGGCCCGCCGGACCGCTGTCCAGCAGCACCGCTGGCAGGTCGAGCCGGGGCCGGTTCTGCGCTGATCACCGTGGTGGACTGGGTGACGAGCCGATGGAAGAAGCCCTGCCTCCCGTCCGGTGAGGGCCGTCCACCGCTGCCGGACGGCTTCTCTCGCGGCGACGAGCGCGACGACGCGCGAGGCGGCCGGGACGAGGAAGGCGTCAATGCCACCTGGCAGACGGCGCTGCCGTGACCATTCGAGGCCTCCCGCGCATGCTGTTCCCCGAGCGGGTCTCCCGGCGGACGCTCCGTCCGCGGGTGCCGTCGAGCTGCTCCTGGAATCGGCGATCTCGATCACCGCGGGATCCTGCTGAGTGCGGCATCCGGAGTGGGGCGTAAGGGTGAGACCCGGAAGACCGAGGCCGGCGGTGACGATCACTACAGCCCGTACGCGCGGCCAAGACCGCGGCCCCTCGTCTCAGCGGATTCGCCGAGAGCCCACTGGCGAACACCGGGCCGCTCGTGGGTGACCTGAACGCGATCCCCAAAGAGGTCGCGTGCATGAAGAGCTATGCGGCCGACCCCGCCAACAACATGGTCAACTACCCGCCTGTGATCGGAGCGCCGGAGCACACCGACGCGATCCACAGCGGTGTCTACCCGTGCGCCACGTGGACCGGCGACTCCAAGGGCCCCAACCAGGTCTTCTCGTACAAGTCGGAGTCCAACTACCCGGGCGGCATCGTCTTCGTCACCTTCGGAGGACCCAACGACGCCTACCTGATCGCCGGGAGCAGCGGGCTGGAGGTCTACGCGCCCGGACCGTACGTGTCGAAGTTCAACCCCTCGACCGGCCGGGAGATCTGGCGTCAGCCGCTGCTGAACATCAACGTCAACGGCCAGTGGAACCCCGCCCCGAGCATGGCCGTGGGCAAGGAGGGCGTCTACGCGGCTTTCGGCCCGCACGTCTACCGGCTCGACCCCGTTTCGGGGGCGATCCTCGCCCACGAGGAAGTGCCGATGCTCGACGGGCCGCAGACCGACGCCAACTTCGACGGGTTCCACATCGTGCCCGACGCGCAGGGCCACATCCTGATCAAAACCCAGAACCGCGTACCCGGATGCCGCACCTACGGCAACTTCGCGCTGGGCGCGTGCCCCGGGGCCCCCGACGCCAACCCGAAGACGACCATTGCGGTTCTCGACCCGGTCACGCTCGCGGTCGTCGACGAGATCAAGCTGAGCCAGGCCATCGTGGCCCGGACGATCGTGACGACGTACAAGGGCAAGATCTACGCCTACCTCTCCGGGACCAAGACCCTCATGCACGTTCGGTGGGACCCGGAGGCGAAGAAGCTCACCGAGGACACGTCCTGGGCGCCCGCGTACCTGCTGGAGGGCCAGGGCCCGGGGGCTGCCCCCGCGGCGGTCGGCAAATGGATCATCGCCAACTCCAACGCCAACCCGTCGAAGACGGTTCCCATCTGCGCCTTCGCGGTCAGCCAGGACGACCCGAACGTCTCCAGCCGGCTGTGTCCGTGGGGCGAGAAGATGCCGGTCCGCGGCGCGAGTACGAGCAACACCCTGGCCTCCTTCTCCACCGACCCCGAGAACAGCCTGATCTTCATGCAGGACTGGCTCGTGCCGGGCATCTGGGCCGTACACATCGACCAGACAACCGGTGAGATGAACGTCAAGTGGCAGCGCGAAGACATCACCATGGGTGACTACTTCGTCGCGATCGGGCCGGCCGACCAGCGGGTGCTCCTCACCCAGAACGTCATCGACAACACGCCCGCGAAGGCATACGCCGAGGACTCCAACTACCAGGAAACCCTGATGTGGCTGGACGAGAAGACCGGTAAGACCCTCGCCCAGGGCGATGCCTCCCCCGCGACGACCTCGGGAAGCCTGATCAACATCGGCTACGGCGGCCGCGTGTACATGATGGGAACCCAAGGCTCCCTCTTCATCTACCAAGTGGCCTCCTGCAAGGGCGGCGCGTACATCCCGAAGTCCATCGGCGGGTCAACATGCCCGAGCCCCTCAACGGGGTCGCCGTCATCGTCTCCGTCTCCCAGCGGGTAGCCGGGGATGGATGTGCGTGATGAGGTCCCAGCACTTAACGTCGTGGGCCGGTCACGAAGTGGCTGTCTGTACGAAGCCGCTCCTCAATCGATCTTGGAAGGTGCAGGCCGAACAGGCTACCCGCTTGGGCGATCTTCCGGCGGTGCGGGCATGAAGACAGGGCCTCTTGGCAGCTCGGGGGTGCGACCCGCCAAGCAGTGCCAGGAGGGCTTGGCCGGCGACTCCCAAGCCCGTCAGGACTACCGGGACGAGGTGGCACGAGGGGCGATTCCAGCCCTGCCGGTCTGGGCGGGCGAGGCCGTCGGCCAGTACGGGCCTTCCCCGTTCCGAGTGGCGCAGGAAGTCTCCGTACACGTTTGCCGGCGAGGCTGCGGAGCGCGTCGCGGTGGATCATCGTCCAGGCGAACCGGGCGCGGAGCCGCGTGACGGCTTGCTCGGCGCCCGGCACCCGCGACCGGCTCAGGTGCGGATGTCCCGCTGCTGCACGTCCTTGAGGACACTCGCCACGGCTGCGAAGTCGTTGTCCACGTGGAGCACAGTGTGGCCATGATGGACCGCGGTCGCGCACACCAACAGGTCGATCGGCCCGGCGGCGCGGTGCTGGCCGCGCTGGGTGAGCTTGTACTGGGCAGTATCCACCCAGCGCCACGCGCTCTTCGGCACCGCGGACAGTGGACACAACGCGTCCAACTCCTCGGCCAGCTCATCCCTGTGGGAGGGGCTGGTGGCCGAGTACAGGAACTCGGCCCTCGTGGGCTCGCAGACACGGAACACCCCGGCCGCGATATGCCCCTCCCAAGGCTGCAGCGCCCCTGGAGTACGGAACAGATACCAGAGCGCAGAAGTGTCGAGCAGGTAGGAGATCACTCGAAGGTCGCCCGCCGCGCCTGCTTCGCGGCGTCGTATGCGGCAGCGGCCTGCTCAAACTCGCCCCGCGCCCCGCGGGCAGCCAGCTTCTCCGCGGCCTCCAGCCGCCGCACCCGGTTCACGTAGTCCCTCAAGGCTGCATTGACCGTCTCCTTCTTCGTCGTGACGCCCATCAACCGCATGGCCTCAGCCAACGCCTCGTCATCGAGATCGATCTGGGTCACCGACACAGCAACCACCTCCCTGAGGGCAATGTATGCATCCACGATACATCGCCAACATTCATCGCGGCAGGGAACGACAGATCCCCGTCGCCGGATGAAGACGGAGGCCCGGTGATTCAGATGCGCGACCGGCCACCATCGGCGCGTTCGAGATGGAGGTTCACAAGGAGGAGATCAGCCCCAGCCCAGCCGGCCACGGGGTCCGACTCGGGCACCCGGCGGCGAAGGCGCCCCGCTTACAGCGAACCCGATCCGGTCGGGTGAGACCCGCCTCAACCGGACCACGCTTCAGGCCCTTTGGGCTACATCCGACATGACGGACACCAGCGTCCACAGCGCGTCCTGTCGATCATGAAACTTTGATCGACGGGAGTCATCAGACTCCCCAGAGCTTCCGGCCCTACCAGCTAAGACGCTGGTCAGAACGTTTCTGCTCCATCAAGCGGTGGTGGGGCGGGTGGGACTCGAACCCACGGCCGACGGATTATGAGTCCTCTTGGGATCTTGGCGGCCCTTGCGCATCAACGCCGATTCGTGACGTTTTCCCAGGTCAGATGACATGCGCTGCGCCTGCCCTTTCCGGTCTTTGCCGGTCTCTTCCTGTCCTTGTGTCCCCGTAGCGTCCCCTTGGCGTCCTCTGCACGTCCTCGCGCGGCGCCCCGGGCTCCCCCCCGATTCGGGAAGCCCACGGTCAGAGACGGGCGCCAAACTCCCGAGCAGCGGATTCCACTTCCAACGCGAAGAGGCTCCACCCCCTCAGTTCGAGGGGGTGGAGCCTCATGGCCTGCTCGGCCTCACGTCCCGGTCAGCCTATCTCGAACGACTCATGCGTGGCGAGTCCCGTCGGCTCAGCTGGTGCTGGACGCGGCCGGTGTCCGGCGACGGGACCTGCGGGGTCGGGCCGGCGCCATCTCCACTTCTTCGGCCACCGGTGTCGGCGTACGGGCTGTAGTGCAGAGGTGTGTACGGGCTGATGTGCAGAGCTTGATCCTGTGTCAGCTGGCCGCAGTGATGCCGCCTTCGATGGCTGTGAGGCGGTTCTTCAGGCGGTAGCTGGCGCCGTTGATGGCGAGGATCTCGCAGTGGTGGAGTAGGCGGTCGATGATGGCAGTGGCCAGGACGTCGTCGCCGAAGACCTGACCCCACTCACTGAAACTCTTGTTCGAGGTCAGCAGGGTGGAGCCCTTCTCGTAGCGCTTGGAGAGCATCTGGAAGACGAGGTTTGCCTCGTCACGCTCCAGCGGGAGGTAGCCGACCTCGTCCACCACGAGAACGTGAGGCCGCAGGTAGGTGCGGAGTTTGCTGGCCAGGCGGCCGATGGAGTCGGCGGCCTTGAGCTGGCGGACCATGTCGTCGAGGGTGGTGAAGTAGATCGAGTAGCCGGCCCGGCAGGCGGCGACAGCCAGCGCGACGGCGATATGTGTCTTGCCGACCCCGGGCGGGCCCAGCAGCGCGACGTTGGACTTGGCCTCGACGAACGCGAGGGTGGCCAGGTCCTTGACCTTCCTGGGGTCGAGTTCGGGCTGGTAGGAGAAGTCGTACTCCTCAATCGTCTTGTGGTGTGGCAGGCGGGAGACCCGTAGCGCGTGGCGGAAGCGGCGTTCTTCACGGACGGCAAGTTCTTCTTCCAAGACCAGGTCGAGGAAGTCGAGGTAGGCCATCGACGCGGCGTCGGCCCGGCCGACGTGCTCGGCCAGGGCCTCGGTGAGGTGGGGCAGGCCGAGTTTGGTGGCGGTGGTGCGGATCCGGGCGGTGACCAGCTCGCTCAACGCATGTCCTTGGGGTCGATGGGGGCGGGGTTGAACGGGCGGGTGCCGGCGATCTGGTCGTAGAGGGCCAGCGGACGGGTGCCGACGTGGACTTGCGCGGCTCTGGCCCGGGTCAGCAGCGAGATCAGACCGCCCGGTTCCTCGGCGCCGGAGCGGGCCGGCCTGCTCACGGGTGGCGGAAGGTCGGTGGTGGTGGCGCGGGTGTGTCCGTCGGGCAGGGCCTTCCAGTGGGCCTCATCCACGATCCTCGCGCTGCGTCCGACCGCGCGGGAGTGCACGGCCAGCAGCGTGATGCCCTGCGCGTCGGGCACGGTGGAATGCAGGGCCACGGTGCCTGCGGAGGCTCTGACCTCGACGAGCTGGCGGTGGCGGACCTTGGTGGCGGGCACCGAGTAGAGGTTGGCGTCGAAGGCGACCAGGCAGTCCTTGGCCACGTGTCGCAGGTGCCGATCGGCCACGATGTAGGGCTTGGCGGGCAGCGCCCGCAGCGCGGCGTGATCCCGCTTGGCCCGCACGCCGATCACCTCGCCGTGGGTGCGGTGCGTACGCGCCCGGCGCTGGGGCACCCAGGCCATGAACGCCCCGTCCATGTCATCCAGGCTGGAGAAGGACCGCCCCGCGAGCACATGATCGCGGACGATGAGGACCTGGCGCTCGACGCGGCCCTTCCCCGTCGGCCGGTAGGCGGCCAAGACGTCGATGTCGAAGTCGTAGTGCCCGGCGAACGCCACGGCCTCCGGATGCAACGGGACCGCCTCGCCCGGGGCGACGTGACGGCGCACGACAGTCTTGGTCCGGTCGTAGACGATCACCCCGGGCGCCCCGCCGAAGTGCGCGAACGCCCGCCGGTGGCACTCGAAGAACGATGCCAGATTCTGGCTGGTGGTGAAGCAGCAGAACGGATCTCGGGAGTAGGACAAGGTCATGTGGAAGGAGTAGACCTTCGGGATGCCGACATGGGCCAGGATGTTGCCCTCGTCGCCCCAGTCGACCTGGGCCTGGGCGCCGGGCACCACCTCGAAGCGGCGGTGCAACTTCGCCAGCTCGCGCGGGGTATATCCCAACTCCTCGGCGATGCGGGGTCGGGCCTGCTGCACGTACATCTTGACGCGCTGGTAGTGGTGCGGGAAGGCATACTGCTCGACCAGACGCTCATGGATGACCGCGGCCTTCAGCAGCACCTCAGCCCGTAGCCACGCATCAATCACATGCGCCCACGGCTTGATCACCTGGTTGCCGAGATCCGAGCGCGGCGCCGGAGCCGGCGGAACCGGAGGACCGTCGCTCTCCAGATACTTCTTGACCGTACGCCAGTTCAGACCGGTCTCCCGAGCGATCTCCGAGATGCTCGCGCCCGCCTCATGCAGAGCCCGGAAACGCCGCAGCTCCAGCCACCGCCCCGGTTCCAGCAACATCCGACAGGCCCTCCTCGACGCTTCACAAGATCAGCGTCAGGCTCCTCTCATCGAGCCGGGCCCCACCCCGACACGCCGAGTCACCTCTGTAGATCAACCCGTACGCACCTCTGCATCAGAGCCCGTACGCCGACAACCGGTTCCTGCACCTCCCCTTCGGTCACATCGGGCCCAGCCGCGGGCTCATCGACCGTCGTCGGTTCATCAGTGGACGCGGGGGCCGATGCATCCGACTCAGGGCCGGGGGCGGCGTCGATGGGGGGCTTCGCAGGCGCCTCCTCGCCGGTCGGGCCTTCGTCGGCGTTGCGGCTGCGGTTGCCCTGCTCTGCGATGGCGTCGGCGAGTGCGTTGTTGAAGGCGTCCTCCCAGGGGCGGTGGCCTACGTAGCGGGGCTTGAACTCGAAGGCGGGGAGGAGGTCGTTGGTGATCTTCTCGAGGATGAGGTCCGCCGGGTCGGTGTCCTCGGCGTCGATGAGGGAGATGGCTGCGTGGTAGAGCTGGCCGTCGAGCAGGCCGAGGGTGGGAGGTTCGCCTTCGCCGGCGGGCTTGGCGTTTCCGATGATCCACAGCTGGACGAAGGCGCCGCCGAAGATGGGGCGGAAGCCCAGGACGCGGCCGTCCGGGTAGCCCAGTTCGGCTGCGCCGCCGACGAGGACCGCGTTGCGGATGGTGAAGCCGATACCCAGGGCGTTGCCGACAGTTTCGGCGACCTGCCGGGTGGCTTCGTCGTTGATGAGCACTTCGGTCTCCAAGAGGTCGTACGGGAGGGCCCGCCCCGGGGAGGGGCGGGCCCGCGGGTTGGGGTTAGAGCTCGGAGTAGGTGCCGGTCTGGTCGCCGAACCAGAAGCCGATGTAGTCGTCGACGATGCCGGCGAAGCGGCTGGCGGGGGTGTTGCGGCCGTAGGCGGTCTCGATGGCGTCGATGGGGCCGCGGTGGGGGTGGATGAGCGCGAGGTGCATGGCGACGTCGCCGTCGCGGTTGGGCGCCAGGCGGGCCTTGACGCGGCGGATGTCGCCGTCGCTGGGGGTGATGAGGATGTTGTCGCCGATGATCGTGTAGCGGTCGGCGTGGATCTGGACGGCGACGGCCTGGTTGCGGTTCATGTGGTTCCCTCCCTTTCGTTAATTCTATTCTATATGCATTCATGAGGGGCGCAAGAACGTGTCACAAGAAGTTTCACCAGGTCAGAGCCCTATGCGGCACCCGTCAGGCCAGCTTCCAGACGGCGGATGCGCGCCAGGAACTGAGCGCCCTTCACCATCCAATCCCGGCGCTCATGCGACTTCCGATACTCGGTCGCCGCGCGAACGTACGGGTCACCTTCGACCAACGTGTCGGCACAGGCCACCAAGACGTGCGGGCCGAGATCCCACAGGATGGCGTTGACGGCAGCGCCGGCGGCGGCCAAGGGGTCGACGTCCGTCATGGCCCAGCCGAAGTCATGGGGGTTCATCCCCCGGTCGCGCAGGCACTGGGCCGCGGCGCGATACATCCCTCCGGTGCCGCTGCACGGGTCGTTGAACTTCATCCCCGGGGTCGGCGGCTTGTCGGTGAGCAGCATGCGCGCCATCAGGTCGCTGAGCTCGGGCGGAGTGTGGAACTCCGCGAGCGCGTCGCGGGCCCCGTGGGACCTCATGACGGTGATGACCGCGCCGAGCACATCCGCGTCGGAGTTGCCTCCGGCGTCTCGGGCTGCGCTGGTGAGGTGGAGCAGGCCGCCGGTCAGGGCGGCGCGGGCGGCCGCGCGGACGGCTTGGATGCGGTTGCGCTCAGGGCGTTCGTCGTCGAGCCAGCCGGAGAGGACGGCAGATCGGTCGATGAGGTCGGGTCGCCGGATCCACCAGTAGGTCCAGCACTCCCGGAGGGCAGCGAGGAAGTCGTCGTCGCTCAGGTCGAGCCACCAGTGGGCGGCCAGGGGTGCGTCCGGCCCGCGCAGCGGCCAGAGGGCGAGGGCGGCGATGACACCTACGGGTATCTCGATCCGGTTGCCGCCCTGGGCTCCATACCAGGCGGCTTCGACGGCTTCGGCAATGTCGTGTGCGGCGTGGTGGGGGTTGCGCTGGAGGGGTACGTAGCGCCGGTTCGACGGGCGGGATGCGGGCGGGGTCGGCTTGGCGGCCTGGTGCGGGCGGCGAGTCGGGATGGCGATGGTGACGGGGGCAGGCGGAGGGGGCAGGTCGGCGAGCGCAGGACGAAAGGTGGCCGGCGGGGTGGGTGCGGGAGCCTTGCGGGGCTGGTCTTCGCTGAACAGATCGAGCTGCATGTGGTCTCTCTCGTTGAGGTGAGGGCGGCCGGGCCACAGCCGCCCTCACCTGGGGGCTACTGGTGGCCGAGGGGGCGGGTGGCGGGGCTTCCGTTCGCCACGAGCTGGCCCCACAGGCGAGTCATCTCGCGGAGGGCGTCTTCCTTGGTGGGGGCGTTGATTGCGGCGACGGCGAGGCTGTCGTCCTCGATCTGCTGAAGCCGACTGTCGTGGGCGGCACCCCCGACCGGCGGCCGCTCGACGGTCACGGGGCGGATGGTGTTGCCGTCTGCGCGGAAGATGACCCACCAGATGGGGCGGGGAGGGTAGAGGGCCAGCACCGCGGCGAGGTGGGCCTGCGCCTCGCTGGCCAGGCGGGGGACGGCGTCGGCACCGCCGAGCTGCAAGGCGAGGTCGAGCAGCTGAGGGGCGGCGAAGTAGCGCAGCAGGTCCCGGTAGTGGGTGAGCGGGAGGTTCGCCAGGCCGTCGGGGCTGTCTCGCCAGCTGCGGTCAAGGGCCTTCTCGATGTTGCTCAGCGCGGCCTTCAGGTGGTGCTCGTCCGGCTGGTGAACGAAGAGAAGTAGGGCCATGGTGCCGAGGTGGTGCGCGTGGGTGGGGATGGAGGCGGGTTCGTGCCGCTTCACGGTGACTCCTGGATGGGTGAGGCCCACCCACCCTCCCTGACGTCTATTCTATAGGCATTCAGGGCAAGGGTGGGCGGCGTGCGGAAGGGTGCGGAGGGGGTGAGCCGCAGGGCGTCAGGAGCGTTCGCGGGCTCGGATGTAGGCGTACGCGGCGACGATGAGGATGTCGATGCCGATCCAGCCCAGGAGGCCGAGGGCGATCTGCTGGAGGGTCACTGGACGCCTTTCGGTCGGATCAGGCCCCGGGCGGCCGGCGGCGGCCGCCCGGGAGCGGGGGTCAGCCGCGACGGATGAGGGTGTTGCACAGGGCCCGGAAGATGACGGCGGCCGACTCCAGCTCACCGGAGACGTGCGGGCGGTCAGCAATGGGGATAAGGAGTTCGACGAGCATGTCGACCACCTCGTCGGCGAAAAGGCCCTGCCAGTCGGCGTCGGCGGAGCGGAGCATGCACTCGGCCGCCTCGGTGAGAACTTCGTCGATCAGGTCGACCAGCGCCCCGACTTCCGGGCCATTGAGTCGGGCGTCGGCGTGCAGCTTGGTCTCGACGTCCTCGCGCCGATAGGTGCCGATCATCGTGCGTACCTCCCCTGATATTGGAAGGGCTCCCCCCTTCCTCCTGTTTCTATTCTATATGCAACCGACGGGTCGACAAAGATCGCCAGGCAGAAAATTCACCCGAGGACAGATTTATTTGCCCTGGTCAGAGGCCACAAGCTCCCGGATGTGGAGGGCGAGCCGGGGGCTGGCGGCCACCTCTCCGATGCGCATGTCGGGGCCGACGAGCCGTGTGTGGTCATCGTCCTGGAGCACGCCCTGGTCCACCAGGCCATCCAGCAGCGCCTTGAAGCTCGGGTACCAGTTGGCCGGGTCGCGGCGCCGGCGGTCCTGCGGGTGGAATACGCCTATGACGTGGGCCCGGTCGAGCTTCGGCAGGCCGCGCGAGGCGAAGCGCGCGGCCTGCCGCAGGGCGCGGGTCTTCTGCGCGCGCTGATGGTGGTGCAGCCGGTCGTTGGCGTTCAGCAGGTCCAGGCCCGTCGGGAGGCGGACAAGGAAGCGTCGGCCGGGCAGGCCGTCGAACCAGTCCTTCTCTGTGGCTCCCGCGTCGGGCAGGTCGGCCGGGGCCTCGTCCTCGCTGGCGGGCGCGTAGCCGGTCAGCCTCGGCTTGCCGGTGCGGGTTCGTGCGGTCGGGTGCAGCGACACGGTGAGGATCTCTCGGCGGCGCTTGCCGGTGTTGGCGTCGACGACGACGGCGCGGGCGTCGCCTTCGGTGTAGCTGACCACGCGCAGCCGGACGTCTCCCAGGTCCACCGGGTGGCAGGAGACGAAAGTCCGGCCGGGCCAGATGTGGGTCATGGTCAGCTCCTTGCTGCTGAGGGGGGTAGACGGAGGGCGGGTTCTGGCCCTCCGTCTGGGTGTCTCAGGGGGTTTCGCTGGTCGGGATCGCGGTGGCGGCTGGCCCGGTGAACGTGGCGCACAGTGCGCCGGCGCGTACGAGTCGCAGTGCCAGGGAGCGTTCCGCGCCCTGTGGGTGGGCGGCGTACCCGGCGCAGATGGAGCCAGCGCCCGTGCCGAGGGTGTCGTGGCAGACGATGTGCCCCTCGCCTGCGATGGCTTGGGCGATGAGCCGGGCGAGGCGGCCGGGCGCCAGGTGCATCAGGTTGCCGGGGCGGAAGATGCACGTGGTGCATCGGTCGGCGCAGATCCGTACGGTTCTGGTCTGCGGGTCAGCGACAGGGTCAACATGTTCTGTCATCGGGTGGCAGGTTCCCCTTCGGGTTGCCGCCCCGGGATTGGCCCGGGGCGGCCGTGGAGCAGGTCAGGCGGCGTCGGCGGTGACGGCTCGCCCTGCGGGGTCGTCCGCTTGGTGAGCGGTGGCCTCGATGGCGACGCCGGCGTATGCGCCGTAGGTGCGTCGGATGAGCGTGTTCGGGTACGCGCTGGAGGGCCTGGTGTGGGAGTCGGGGTTCTCGCTGCCGATGAGGTTGGCCCACCGCTCGTACGTGCCGGGGGCGGGCTGGTCGAAGTAGAGGTGGACGCCGATCGAGTGGGCGTCCGTGTCGTCGAAGACGGGGCCAAGGTCGATCCGAGGAACCGGAAGGTCGGGGTTGGCCTGGGCGATCAGGGCTATGGCGGCCACGGGGGCGAGGAGGTCGCGCATGGTGAGGTCAGTCAAGGTCGCTCCTTGAATGCGGCGATGGTTGATGCTTCGGGCGGTCAGGCGGAGTGGCCTTCGTCATCGGCAGGCCGGAGCTTGCGCGTTTCGACTGTGGTGACCAGGCCAACCCGGTTGTTGAGGAAGCCGCACGGATCAGTGCATTCGACGTCGGTGAGGCCGATCAGAGCGCCGTCGGCGTCGCGCCGGTGCTCGACCACGGTTCCGAGCCAGTAGTCCTCCGGACGGTGGCCGCCCCCGGGGTAGTAGGTGACGGGGGTTCCGGGTACAAGGTGCTTCGGCATGGTGGCTCCTGGTCAGGATGCTTCGTCGAGGACGAGCGCGAGCTGCTCGTGACGGTTGAGGTGGTTGTCGCACTTGGTGCACATGCGTTCAGCGGCTCGTCGGTGGGCGCGCACGCCCTGCTTGCTCCCGCAGGACTGGCGGCTGACGGGCGGCAGGAGCTCGCTGTCGTCAGCTCCGTCGACCGCGGCGAGGATGGTTCCGTCGTTCCAGATCCGGCCCCCACACACGCCGTCGAACGCGGCCTTCGCCGGGTTGACCTGGCGGATGCAGGCGGCGCGGAACGGGCAGCGGCCGCAGACGTACAACAGCGGGTCGCAGATGTCGCGGAGGCCGCTGATGTCCGTCCAGCGGTCTGCGGCGGGCGAGAAGTCGTCGTCGCCGAAGCAGGGGGCGTGAGCGGTCACGTGGGTTTCGGTGGTCTGCCGTGGTCCGGTCACAGGACGGCCTCCAGTTGCTGGCCCAGCCACTTCGCGACGTTCACCGAGACGGCGTTCCCGGCCTGCATGGTCTGCTCGGCCTGGGTGCCGTAGACGACGTACTTCTCGGGGAACCGCTGCCCGAGGAGCTGCTCGCGCGGGTTCAACATCCGGAAGTAACAGTCCTCGACGGCGGGTGCGGTGCGCACGAGGCCGGCGGAGTCGCGGGTGGCGAGGGTGTGGATCGGTTCGGCCGCGGTCTTGACGGCGGCCTTGCGGTAGGGGATGACGAGGGCGTTTCGGGCGATGGCCGGGGCCACACCGCCGGGCACGACGAGCCCGTGGTGGTTGCCCTGCGCTGTGACAGTCGCCAGCGGGTCGGTGGCCCGGGACGCCGTGGAGTTGTTGCGGTACTCGATGATGAACGGGTCCACGGTCACCAGGGCCTCGCTCTCCCGGGTGAGGCGGGTGCGCAGCGGGACGTCAACCGACGCGGCCTCGGTGTTCCACGATCCGCCGGTGGGGACGAGGAGCGCGTCGCCCTGCTTGACGGTGCGGGTCGGCAGCGGCTGACGTCCTACTGCGAACGCGCGGTCTCCTCCGTTCTTGCCGTGGACGAGGTTGATGCCGCTCGGTTCGTGGGGGAACTTGGCCAGGCCGGCGCGGATCCGGGCCATGGTGGTGTCCGCCAGCGGCTTGCGGCGGTCGCCGATGCGGGTTCCGAGGTCTCCCCAGTTGATGATGTCGCTGGCTGGCCGGACGTAGGGCTCGACCATGGCATGGCGGCAGGCCGTGTTGGGGCAGCAGTAGATGTAGTCCCGCCGGTACTTGCCGATGCGCTGGTTCTCGTTGTTCCACGACTGGCGGGCGTGAACGTCCTCGCCGCAGTCCATGCAGAAGGCGAGGGGGCGGGGCTCGACGTTCGGGGCGCGCATGGTCTTGAGCGTGAAGACGACGTACATGCGGTCGCGCCACTGCGGGGCGCGCAGATTCGTTTCGTCTCCGACGTGGGCGCTGGAGACGGAGACGATCTGTGCGCGGTAGCCGAGCTTGTCCATGGTGGCGATCCACTCGGGGAAGAGGATCCAGTCGAGGCCGAACTCGACGACGTTCTCCACGATGACGGCCTTGAACTTCTTGGCCTCGGCCGCGCGGACGACACACCATGCGGTGGCGCGGGTCCGCTCGAAGGCGTCCTTGGGCAGGGAGTTCCAGCCGTCGAGGCCGTCGAGCATGTCGAGCTGTTCGGATTCGCGGCGGCGCCCGCCGGCGGGGCTGATCTCGGTGCAGATGACCGACGCCCACAGCACGTCTGCGCGGGGCAGGTACTTCATGGGGAAGCCGGTGATGTCGATGCAGGCGTGGTCGGCGTTGGGGTGGTTGGCGGCGTGGCTGTCGATGGCGAGCTGCCAGTGGTTGACGCCGAGGACGAGCTCGTATCCGGCTTCGGTGAGGCCGGTACTGCTGCCGCCGGCGCCGCACAGAAGGTCTATGACGCGGTTCACGGTGGTGGTGCTCCAAGAGGTCTGCCGGGGCCCCGCCCCGGCGGGAAGCGCCGGGGCGGGGGTAAGGCGGGTGAGGGGTCAGACGGTGCGCAGGCCGCCCGCGGCCTGGGCGACGCGGAGGAAGGCAATCCAGCGGGCCCAGGTCTGGTCGCCGAAGGGCAATTCGGCGCAGTCGTAGTTCGGGTGCGCCTCGTAGCGGTTGAGCGCGGCGGCGATTTCGCTCGGCGTGACCCAGAACCCGTCGCAGAAACGGAGCTTGTACGCGGGGATGGCGTCCGGTTCGTCGTCGGCTGCTTCACGAACGGCCTGGTAGGCGGCTACGAACGCGGCCTTAGCCTTCTGCCGCTCCTCGGTGAGGTCGGCCGTGTCCGAGAAGTCGGCGGGGTCCACGCCGTACTCCTCGAAGGTGGGCCACTGCGGGCGGTCCTTCTCGACCGTCATGCCGAAGTGGGCCATGGTGTCGATGACGCTTGCGCCTTGAAAGGCGGACAGGTAGAGGGAGTCGTTGGGGCCGGTCCCGCGTATGGCGCGGTTCTCACCCACGATGAAGAAGTCGTAGCCCATGTTCGGTCTCCAAGAGGTCTGGGGCCCGGCCGCCGCAGCGGCCGGGCGGGGTGTCAGAGCGCGGCGGCGCGGGTGAGGTCGAGGCGGTAGCGGACCGTGTGGCCGTTCTCGCCGAGGACTTCGCACAGCGAGGCCCACGTGTCGCGGTTGGTCTCGTCGAGCGAGTGGGCCCAGCCGTTGAGGTGGTAGGTGTCCTCGGTCCCCGCGAACTCGCGTCGGGTGCCGTCGCCGGTCCAGTAGGAGCCGGAGGCGTTGACGGTGCTGTTGGCGAGCGAGAAGAGGAGTTCCAGGCCCGTGGCGTTGTGGTCGTGGTCGGTGAGGATGTCGCGCACCGTGGCCGCGAGCAGCAGGCACATGGAGCGGGCGATGTCGGCGGCCGGAGCATCCGGTGCCTCGGCACGATCGAGTGCCTGGGCCAGGTGGAGGCCGTCGGGGAGCTGGTAGCTCTGCCCGGCGTTCTGGGTCATCAGGGTCTCCAAGAGGTCTGTGTGGCCCGGCCGCCGTGATGGCGGCCGGGCGGGGCTCTACTTGTGAGCGGCGTGCATGCGGTGCTGTCCGCCGCAGGTCATGCAGCGCGGGGCCCTCATCCGGGCCTCGTAGCGCAGCTCCTGAGCGACGAGGACGGCGAGCCCGGCGGCGATGCCGCAGGCGAAGGCGAGGAGCCAGGCGAGGCCGGTCACGGTCGCCTCCCGTCGCGTACGTCGCAGGCGGGCTCGGGACTCTGGGGCTGGGGGTCGCTCATGCCGCACGCTCCGCGTTCCAGCCCGCCAGGGTGACGGCTACGGTGACGACCGCCCCGTCGTGGACCCAGACGGAGAGCGGCCATTCGTTGCCGCCCTGCTGGTGGATGGGCTGCCATCCCATGGCCCGGAGGGTGACCACCTCCCGGTGGTAGCGGGTGACAGCGTCCAGGGAGCTGGGGAAGCAGTCGCAGATGTGCTCGATGGCGGAGTGGTCGCTCCGGAGGCCGGAGATGCTGACGGCCTTGATCGGGCGGAAGCTGAGTCCGAGGCCACGGCGGGCGACGTACGTCTCGAACGCATGGAACAGCGGCACGTGGTCGTTGCCGTAGGCAGCCTGCGGGCCATCCGCGGTGGAGTCGTAGACGATCTCCCGGATCGTCGGGGTGTGGTCGCTCAGGCGCTGCACGTGCCAGCCCCGCACCCGGTTGGGGTCGGTGGGCAGCACGTCGTCCGACGTGATGAGGAGGTAGCTGTAGTCGGAGAGTTCGGCGGTGATGCCGAACATCCCTCCGCACAGCTCGACGTCGGCGATGAGCGGGATGCGGCGCAGCGCGGTGATGACCGGTTCGTACGCGGACCACAGGGCCTGCCAGAGCGGGTCGCCGGTGGCGCCGTGGTCCGGCATCGGGGCGAGCTGAGAAGCCTCGCTGTTCATGATCTCTCCAAGAGGTCTTTGGTGGCCAACAGTACAGAGTTGGGATCTATCTTTGAAGGCGTTTCAGGGCGCCTTCGCGGAACCGAACCCCTCCCCTGCTTCTTCTATTTTATATGCATCCGTGGGGGTGTCCACATTCCTGCGGGACTTTCGCCCCCGGGACGGAACTTCTTCCCGGGCCGCGTCCTTCCAGTTCCGGACCGCGCTCCTGGCAGCACTCCGCGCCTCCAGCACCGTGCCGGCGCCGAGGTCGGCGCGACGCCGACGCTCGTCCGCGTCCCGGTGCCACTGGTCCCAGTGGTCATCGTTGGCCCGCTGCTCGGCGGCGCGCTCCCGGGCTTGCTGCCGTTTGCGTTCCGCGCGCGGGTTCGTGCCACAAGCGCGGCAGGAGGAAGCGGGGTTGCCCGCGTGCTTGGAGCATCCCGACTTCTGCGGCGCAGCCTGCTGGTCGGTGGTGCCGACGTCGCCGGAAGGCTCCCCTGCGGCGACAGCCGCGGGGGTAGGGGGGAAAGGAAGAAAAGAGGAAGAACCAAGGAAGGAAGGGGTTCCACCGGTGGAACCGACAGGGTTCCCCGCTTGGAACTCCCCGGGTTCCACGTGTGGAACCTGACCCTCGGCTCCCCCAGGGTTCCCCTCGTGGAACCCACCCTGTGGAGGCTTCTCCTGCGGGGCCTGCGCCTTGCCTTTCACTCGGTCCTCGACGTCCTGGGCGGTCATCGCCGGCTTGGCCGGAGCCGCCCGCTTGACGCCCTGCCGCGCCTTGGCGGGGTTCTTCGGGGCGGCCCGCTGGGTCTCCAAGCGTGCCTTGAGGTCGGCGGTGCTGGGGATCGGAGGGATGCCGTTCGGGAAGACGCGGTAAACCGCAGCCCGCCCGGCCTTGCCCGTCTGGACACGCTCCACGAGGCCCTTGGCGACAAGCTCGGTTACCAGAGTGATGGCCCGCTTCTCGTTGACGCCGACCCACGCGGCCAGCCGCGCCAGGCCCGGACGGGACAGACGGGTCTCGTCATCGGCGGAGTCGGCGAGCTTCTGCAGCGCGAGCTTCTGGCTCTGGGTGATCACTTCCTTCGGCAGGTAGCTGGCAACGACCATCAGGTGGATAGACACGGGGCCCCTCGGAGGCGGTGTTTCTGGCAGGACAGGGGGCCCCGCCACCGCGGCAGTCGCGGTGGCGGGGCTGGAAGGCGGGCGGGGCCTGGGCTACCGCTGAACGGCGGTGACCCGGATGGCGCGCGTTGTCTTCTTCGCGGCCGTTCTCATGGGGATCGCGACCCCGGCCTCCTTCATCACGGCCTCCATGCGCTGGAAGTCGGCGCCGGTCTTCTCGGGGATCGGCACGCCGAGGACGTCGAAGGTGTCGATCATGGCCTCGCGGTCGACTTCCTGGACCGGGTTGCCTCCGGTCCATCTCAGCTGGTTCGGGCCGTAGATGCCCGCCGGTGAGTCGTCGAGCTTCGCGCGGGCCTTCTTCTTGACCCGCTGGCCTTCGGCCTCCATCTCGTGTCCGCGTACGTATTCGGACAGAGCCGTCTCGCGGTCCGCGTCGTCGTGGACGAGTACCGTTTGCACGGCGGCTCCGGGAGTCTTGGGCTCTCCCCAGCAGGGCGTCCGGAAGGGGCAGTTGTCGCAGATGGGGTCCAGCCCCGGCCCGTCGAACGACCGGGTGGCTTCCTCGGGGCTCTCGTACTCCATGACGCGCTGCACCCACCACCGCGCGCGGGTGGCTTCGGCCTTGTCGAAGGGGAACTCCTGGACGTACTCAGCCCCGTTGTCCCGGTTTACGAAGCGGAACCGGATGCGGCGGACGTCGATCGGGCCGAGCCGGGCCATCGGCTTCTGCCCGTGGATGTCCAACCAGCCCACCGTGCGTAGAAGGTCGGCGTACAGGTACGCCTGGCGGATCTCGGCCTCGGTGGCGCCGTACCGGATCACCCGGTCCCACAGGAAGGTGCTCTTCGTTTTGATGTCCTCGACGGTGACCACGTCGGCCGGCGTCGTCGGCCGCAGGCGTTTGGGAAGTCGGGCGGCGGTGGACGCGTCGAGGTGGACGGCATCGACGTGGCCACGGATGCTGTCGTCGGCCACCGCCGTCTCCACCAGCCAGCCGTACTCCGAACGGGCCGATCCGAGGAGTCCCTCGTGGAGGTAAGTGCCCAGGATCGCGGCTCGCTTGTCGGAGGTGTCCGTACGTTCGGCGCCCGACAGGATGTAGGCGGCTCGGCGCTCGCATACGGTGTCGGAAGCTCCCAGCTGACGCTGTTGCGACCGGGGGCGCCGCGCGTCCTGTATGTGCGCTGCTGGCCACAGAGACGGGCTGCTCACAGGCTGGGCGGTCATCAGGCCGCCTCCCCTTCGGACGCGCCGTCGACGCTCTTGCCGCGCTCGACGGCTGCACGCAGCTTTGCGGCGACGTCGTCGCCTAGCGCCTGGTCCATGTCGTCACGGGGGTTCTCGATCTGCACGAGTCGGTCACTGATGGCCGCCTGGATGGTCGATGCCTCCTGCCTGGTGAGGCCCGAGGTGTCCGGCCGCGTCTCGCGCCACAGCTCGGCGAGGGCTTCCTTCGCCGAGGTCTCCTCCACGCGCTTGAGCCACGGCGCCAGCCTGTCGCCGGCGAGCACGGGCATGACGCGAGGCTGGGACTTCGCGGAGCAGCCCAGCCGGTTGAAGACCAAGTCCTCGATGGAGAAGTCAGGCAGCCGCATCGGGCGGCGCTTTTCGACTCGGAGGCGAAGCGACCTCGCCTTGATGATGTGCGGGTCTTCGTCGCGCTTCATGCGCACCCACACGGTGGAGTCGAATCCGAGGTCCTTGTGGCCGGAGACCTTCCATTCCTTACGGCCCGAGATGGGGTTGCCGTTGTCGTCTACGGCAGAGACTTCCTTGCCGCGAGCAAGCACGATCGCGATTCCGGGAAGGGTCTGGAGGAGGTGCATGACCCGCCCCCAGCGGTCCACGGCGTCGTTCCACAAGTTCATGGGGATGTCGATGCCGGCGTCGGGGTCCGAGGCAAGCACGACCTTGTTCTTCCGCGTCCGCCTGGCCCTCTCCTGGGTCCAGTTGGTGAGCATGCGCCACAGCGCGGATCCGGAGTCGATGACGAGGACCACGGGCGGATCACCGGCTTCGGCCGCACGGCAAGCCTCTGCGTGGATGGCCTCCACCTGCTCCAGGATGTCGCGGTAGCTGCCGTCATGGTCGATGACGAGGTAGTCGGCGCCGTCGATGGCGGCGTACTCGTCGGCGGATCCTTCGGACAGGTCAATCCAGTAGGTCTGCCCGGTGAGCGGGGAGGCCGAGAACTGGGCGGCGGCGTAGGACTTGCCGCTCCCTTCCTCGCCCTCGATGAGGACCAGGGGATATGGGACCTGGCCGGTCGGCTTGCGGGTCTTGAGCTTGGGGGACGCCGGTCGCGCCGGCGCCTGCTGCTGGGACACGTCTCTCCAAGAGGTCGTGGTGTGGGTCAGGCAGCGCGCAGTGCACGGGTCTCGAAGAGGTCCGCCCAGTCGGGGCGGGCGCCGATGAGTTCGCGCACGTAGCGGCTGCGGAAGTCGTTGTTCAGCCGGAACTCATCGCCTCGCGTCGCTTCGCCGTATCGGTAGCGCAGGAGTTCGAAGAGCATTCCGATGCCGATTCGCTGGAATCCCTTGCCGATCGCGTCTTGGACGAGGTTCTCCAGGTGACGCATCACCCAGGGGTTCAAGGCGTGGAAGGCCTCGAACCGCTGCTGGATGGTGAGATCGCGGACGGATTCCGGGAGGCGCACGGGCTGGATGTCGTCCAGCCCGAACAGGGTGGGCTGCTCAAGCGACATGATCCCCCCTCAAGATGTTGACCAACGGTTCAGTGTTGGAATCTATCTTTCGATGTGGGGTCATGTCGATCTCGAACAGCTTCGACAGGTTCCGGCGGGTCTCGCATGCACGCCTCCATGGCGGTCGATTTGCGGCTCACGCCACCGCTCGAACGCGACAACGTACCTCTATTCTATATGCAATTGGGGGTGGAAACAAGAACCGATCGCCTCAAATGGTGCTTATTCGGCGTCCTTTGCGGCTCCCGGCCCGCGGGGGATGATCCTCGAACCGTGGCCGTCGTACATGCCCGCGAGGAGCGCGTCACGGACGCTCTCGTTGATCGTCCACCCACCGCCGCGGGCGCTCGCCCTGAGCGCCGGCGCGTCCTCGATGAGAGGTTCGAGGAGCCAGATCGGCGAACCCGAGAGGGTGTAGTCCGCCGGGCGGAGCCGCCCCGTCTTCGCCGCATTGCGGACGCCCGCGCTGTCGGAGAGCCCGAACAGCACCGCGATCTCCGACTGCCCCACCAGCGCAGGGAGGTCTTCGACGCGCGACTCCCAATACCCTGGCTGCTGCTCCTTCACGAGACGCTGGAGCACGGCTTCGTCCAGCTGCTTCGGCCGGGGGGTCGTCGTGCCGTACCTCTTCGCGAAGTCGAGCAGCCAGTACGGCGAACCCGAGATAATCCGTGCGTACTCGTAGTCGAGCCGCTTGTCTCGGCTGATCCACTGGCTGACCTGAAGCGGGCGCACTCCGTAGAGCGCCGCGAACTCCTTGACCCCCACCAGGTACGGCTTGCCGTCCTTCGCCTGACGAACCACTGCTGCTCCTCCCACGCGCCGACTATGCATATAGATTGTATCCACGGTGTCGGGGGGTCCGATGCGGCGGTCAGCTTGGTATGGTGGTGGTTCCAAGAGGTCGAGGGCCCCCGCCGTGAGGCGGGGGCCCTCTTCCATGTCCGAAGGTGGATCAGGCGGCCGGCGTCGGCCTCGGCGCGTCGTACTTCGGCGGCCGCGCGTAACCCAGCAGCCAGCCGAACCGCGGAGAGACGTGCTCCTCGGCGAGACGGAACAGGCCGTAGTAGGCGAAGATGAACGCCGGGGTCAGGACCCCGGTGACCGCATCGGCGGGAAGGTCCAGGCCGACCTTCAGCGCCAAGGCTACGAGCCAGCCGACGGCCGCCGGAACGCCGGTGCGGATCAGGGATGCGTACAGGTTCAAGGCTGCTCCTCGAAGTTAGGGTCGGTCAGGCGAAGAGACGTCGCCACGTCTCGGGGCCGGGGAAGCCATCGGCGTCGTCGCCGCTCCACCCCTGCGCCCGCTGGAAGGCGGCGGTGTTGAGCCGGTCGGCCTCGCCCCACTCGGGACTCGGGCCGACGCGGTAGTGCGAGCCGAAGCCGCGCTTCACGAGCTGCTGGCCCAGGCGCAGGATGTGCTCGTTGGACTTCCCCGGGCCGAACGCGTTGCGGCCGGGGAACGCCGGGGCTCCACCCCCCTGCGGGGGCTTGGTGCCGGTGGGCGGCTTGCTTCCGGAGTCGGCCAGGATCTCCGACACCCGGGCACGGAAGTCATCCATATCGAAGGTGGGGTCGACCTTGCCGGGCTGCCACTCCTTGTGGGCGATCACGGAGGCCGCCGTCCACCCGTGCGCCCGGCACAGGGCGGCCGCCCACTGCGCGGCCGCCTCGACCTGCTCCGGCGGCCAGGGGTCCTCGCCGTCACCCATGTTGACGAGTTCGGCGCCGTAGAAGTGGGTGTTGCCGTCGGTGTCGGCCCTGCTGTCGGTCGGCAGCTCGGACTCGGTGCGGACGGCCTGGAGGACCCGACCGTCGCCCTTGCCGGCGTGGTTCGTCCTGCCGTGGCCGACGAGGTGAACCACGCCAGCCTTGTCGATGACGGCGTGGCAGAGCGGGCCCGGCAGGTCGCTGTGCCCGTCGTAGCAGAGCTCAACGGAGTAGGCGGTGCCCCGGCTGACCGTGTGATGGATCATGACGCCGTGGACGGGGCCGAACGGCCCTCGGTGGTTCCTGTTGTGGTTCCGCCAGTCGCCCACCTCCTCGACGGTGAGGCCGGCGGCCTTGAACGCGGACAGGACTCGGTCCGCAGTGAGCGGTGTTGCCATCAGGCGCTTTCCCGAACTCCCCCGCGCCGGGATGGGTGTTAGATGTCCAGCTTGGCCAGCAGTACCGCGACCAGAAGTGCAACCACCACGGGCGCAACGAGAGCGGAGAGAGCCAGGCGCCGGTTGGTCCGGGCGTCGGCCGCCTCGCGTTCGCGCTGTTCCCGGAGCTCGCCGAGGTCACCTTCGAGGGTGCCGATCCGCTGCTCGACAGCCCTCTGGTCCGCGGCGTACACGTCCTTGGTGACCATCTGCTCCAGCCGGCTGGCCAGAGCGGCAAAATCGGCGCGAAGATCGTCACGCAGCTGCTGGACCGCGCGCAGCAGCTCCCAGGGCGTGGGATCTTGGGTCGGGCCGGTCACGATGCTCCCCAGTCAGTCGGCCCCACGCCGGTCCTCATTCTACGGCTGTCCGCGATCACGCCGATTCACTTCACGTACGTGACCTTGAGCTGCGGCGGGTGCTCTTCCCCCACGCCCTCGGCACGCCCGTAGTAGTCCAGGGAGGTGCTGTTGGGGTCAAGTGCCACTCCCCTCCAGCTGGTCGAGTCGAAGATCGAGGTGATGTCGATCCACTTGCCGACGTTCTTGCCCCAGTCGATCGTCCGAGAGTCGCCGTCGCAACTGAAGGTCCCCGGCCTCGACTCGTGACCATGTGCCTTGATCACGGCCTTTCCGCCAGCGTTGTAGTACCAGTGGGCGTAGTACAGGTACAGCTCGACCTTCTGAATTGAAGCTCCCGCCAGGTCCGATGCCAAGGACGACGGGAATCCGATCAGGGCAGCCTGCACCCCGTTGTTGCTGGAGTAGTACCCCTGAATGCACTGGGAGCCGTAGTACGAGTTGTACGCGCCCCGGTTGGCGTAACTGCCCGACCAAGCAGCGGTGTAGGTCCGCTCGTACTGCTGCTTGGGAGGGGTCGCCACGCCACCACCGGTGTTGTAAACGCCCGTGTCAGGGATCGCCGGCCCTATGTCCTCCACGTACATGTGGGCTGGCTGCTCGCTCTTACCGAACAGCGTCACGGTGGTTCCGCCCGGCGCCCACTGGGCATGGAACGTCGACAGAAGCCGATGAAGGCCGCCCCCGAGGCTCGCTCCGGACCTGATCAGCTCGACCCGGACCGACCGCCAGGTCAGGCCATTGATCGGGAAAACACGATTCTGAATGACGGGACTACTGACGGTGGGAGTGAATGCACCGCCGTCGCGGAGGGTTACGTGGACCTCTCCCGTCTCGGCTGACGCGGTCACAGAGCAATCCACGACGATGCGGTACATCCGCGTCACGTCTGACTGGAAGGCCAGCTCGACGAACCCCATCTCGTTGGAGCTGCCGGTGACCGCGCTGTACGCGCGACTGATCGCGACCAGACCGCGGGGAGACTCCGCGAGGCGCGAGTCGAGTCGGATGCCGCCGACGGTGAGCCCGCCGGCGACGGAAACATCGTTGAAGCCAGCGTTGCCCCGCTCGTCGATCGTCGCGACCGCCCCACCGTTGGTGCCCGACAGCGTGAGGAAGTTGGCCCTGCCTGTGACCAGGCTGACGCGCTCGTCACCTCCCTCGTCGAAGAGGACGAGGCCAGCAGGGGAGATCTCGGCTCGGGTTCCGCTCGGCTGGGAGCCGATCACGATGCGGCAAGTCGAGTTGTCGAAGAGGACCGACCCGGCCTTGCCGTCGTCGGCGGCCAGCTTGATCCGCCCCAGCACGGCCTGAGCGGGAGCGGCCGTCTCCGGTGCTCCAGACATCGCCTTCCAGCCGGACCCCGCCGCGGCGCTGCCGCTGGTGATCGTGCTGTAAGCAAGGACAGCTCCAGCAGCGTCTTCCCAGCGGACGTAGACATTCACCCGGGTCCCCACCCAGTCGGTCGAGAGCTGGTAGTCGGCGGAGAGCCAAACACGCTGGCCAGGCATCGCGGGGAACGTGCCGAGCGTGATGGTCTTGTCGACCGGCGTCGCCGAGGTGCAGTCCACACGCAGGGCTTTGGGGCTGTCTCTGCCCGGAGCGACCACGGTCCAGTCGGTACCGAGGCGGCCCGTGGTGATGGCGCCCTCGAAGGAGGGGTCAGCGATCAAGTTGCCGTCCACACCAATGGCCAGGTGCGCGGCTGTGAGGGCACCGGCTGCGATGTGACGGGCGACGAGGGTGTTGGTTGCTATCTCGGCCCCGGTGATCGACAGGGCTTTGAGTTCGCGCGCGGTGAGCGTCTTGGCTGCGACCTTGGACGCTACGACGGAACCTGCCGCGAGCTCGGGTGTGCCGATGGAGTCGGCCAGGACCATGCCGGCGCCGATGACCGTGCGGACCTCGGCGTTGTCGAAGTCGGCGGTCCCGGCGGTCGCCTCGTGGTTCTTGATCCAGACTGCCGCCTTGACCGCCCCGGCCGGGGCCTGCACCTGGCGGTTGGTCCTCGTCCAGGGGCCGCCTGGCGCCGGGGTCACCGCAAGGATGCCGTAGCTCAGGACGGCGCCCTGGGCGTCCTGCCACTCCATGAAGAGCCGGATAGAGTCACCAGCCCAGTCCGCCGACACTCGGTAGTCGATGGCAAGGAAGAAGCGGTCGCCGGGAGAGACGGGTAGCTCCGTGATCATCAGGGCCCTCCCTGTGCTTGGGGGAGGCCCCTTCGGCCCCGCCTGCAGGGCTCGTGCGGAGTTGTTGCCGGTGGTCAGGCTCCATCCGGTCTTGCCAGTGAGGTTCTGGTCGGTGTAGGGCCCCTCGAAGCCCGGGTCGGGCAGGAGGTTCCCCGTTCCGATACCGAGCTGGGTGTGCCCAACGGCGCCCACCTGGAGGTGCATCCGGCCCACGGCCTCTTCGGCCAGCGCGGTTTCGGTGATGATCCCGTCGAGGACCTCCTGGGCCACCACGGCAGCCGGGCCCATCGGGCCTGCCTGCGGCGACGGGTCGGAGGCTGTGCCCGATGTAGTGCGCGCCATCAGCCGGAAGTACATCGGGGCGCTCGCTGCAACGATGAGCGTGCCGCCCCGCGGGGACTCGATCGTCGCGCGGAGGGTGGTCTCACTGATGATGAAGCCGTCCGTGGCGCCGATGTGGATCTCTACGCGGGCGAAGTCGAGCGGTGCCGCGACCGCCTCGAGGAAGGTCCCGTCCCAGGTGACTGCGATGCCGCCGAGGACAGAGGAGACGTACGGGCGCGACGGCTGGGGTGGCTGCGGTCCGTTGACGGCGACGACGCCGGAGGTGCCGTCTGCCTGCTGCCCGATGACGGCGCGCAGGGAGCCGCTGTCGTCGTAGACCTGGATCGCGGCGTCTTCGATGGAGGAGTGGCCGAGGCGGCTCGACCGCTGAAGGTTGGCGATCTGCCGTTCCAGGGCAGCCAGGCGGCCGCCGATGTCGATGTTACTCATGAGCTCGCCTCCCCGTAGTGGAAGGAGTCCGCGCGGGCCAGTAGGACGGTGACGGTCTCGCCGTCCGCTCCACCGGTCCGTACGCTCCATCCGACGATCCGCATCCAGCTGGCGAAGTCGATCCAGTCGTTGCTGACCGTCGTGAACACATCGTCCCCGACCTGGAAACTGCCGAGCGGTGCGGCGGGAT
Organism: Streptomyces sp. NBC_01233; assembly: GCF_035989305.1. Taxonomy (NCBI): domain Bacteria; kingdom Bacillati; phylum Actinomycetota; class Actinomycetes; order Kitasatosporales; family Streptomycetaceae; genus Streptomyces; species Streptomyces sp. NBC_01233. The sequence continues at coordinate 3,074,982 of NZ_CP108514.1, forward strand.
GATCGGGGCGGATGCTGATCTGCTCGACGGTGCCACGGAGCTGTCTGCGGGTGCGTTCCGCTGTGGCGCGGCGCGCGAGGACGTCGGTTCCCTTCACCTCCGGCAGGGCAAGGACTGTCTCCATGCGCAGGCGGCCGTCGCGGACAGAGTCGATATGCCGCCGCCTGGATCGGCCCTCACCAGCGCCGGTCGCAATGACGGTCTGCGCGAACTCGTCGGCGGAGCGCGGGATGGCTGGGGAGTTCAGGATGTTGACTCCGCTGGTGAAGCTGATGTCCGTACGACGTGTGCCCAGGCGGGGATATCCGAGCCGTAGCCGCCGGCGGATGGTCCCGTCGCTTCCCCACTGGGTATCGCAGGTGTAGTCCGGGGAGTCGACGGCGGCAACAAGGTCATCCACGGCGTCGCCGAGGACCGGTTCCTCCCACCATGCTGATTTGAGCGGATCGGCCGGCGTGCCGACCTTCGCGGTCGACACGGTGGGGTCTACCACGACGCCGAGGTCGCCGTCAGGGAGGGACTGCGCGTACGCCCAGATGTCGCGGATGACTTGGCAGGGGTCCGCGTAGACGTACGGGCCCCGTCCGTCGTACTCGCCGTGGATGTCGTGTCGCCGCTGGAGGTAGCTGGACCAGCCGGCGGCTTCGAGGGAGAGCGTGCGGTCTTCCGGCGTGACCTGCCAGAGGACTCCTCCCCATCGCAGATGGCCCTCCCGCTCCACGTACAGCAGCGTGTTGCCCTCGTCGACGATTTCGGGTCGCGAACGCCCGAACCGCGGCGCGAGGGTGGCCGTGAGGGCTCCCGGGCCGTTCAGCTCGGGCCCGTACTCGACGTCGGTAAGAGGAAGGTCCGGGTCCAGGACTTCGCCGGTGAGTGCGTGCTGTGCGATGTAGCGGTATCCGGTGCGCGTCACAGCACCCCCTCGACGAACTCCACGTCGAAGACACAGTTGGAGCCGCCATTGACGTCCAGGGTGAAGGTGGACCCGGCATTGGGGTTGGTCTGGAGGCTGAGGGTCTGGACGGTTCCGCGCAGCGCCGGGGTGATCTGCGGGGTGTCGCCGAGCATGATGTTCTCGCGGGACCAGCCTGTGACAGCGTCGTCATCCATGGTGATCTCGGCGCCGAACGTCGCGCCGAACTTGTGGCGCCAGCGTATGTGCGGGTCTCCGCTAAACCGCACGCCGATCTGGGTGACGATGTTCGCGGTGACGGCCCAGGATGGGACTTCGACCTGGACGCGCGCCTCGGTGGGCCAGTCGGCCCACTTGTCGACGGCAGTCGGGGACTGGCTGTAGGGGAAGCCGCGGATCATCTGGATCCGACGCTCCCTGCGGGGGTTGGCGATGCGCCGCAGGTCGGTGATCATCGCGGCGGTGACAGTACCCGTATTGGCCGGCAGGTTGATTCGGGCCAGCGGTATCGCGGAGAAGCCCGGGGGCGGGGCGGTTGCTGTTACAGAGACACCCGGGATCACCTCGAATGCGACGATCTTGTCCTTCGCCGGGTTGCGGGTGCCTTCGTACTCCGGGTCGAGTACGCGCATCACGACCATGTCTGCGCGTGGGGTGCCGCCAGTGGGGGCGACCGGAACGGATTCTGTGCCGATGTTGTACGCGGTGTAGTGGCCTTGCCACGGCACTGCTCGGCCGCGAATGACTCCGGAGCCGTCGCCAACGAGGACTCCTCCGGCCGGGACGGTCAGCGGCGTGACCTTCAGGTCGCTGCCCTCAGTGACGCCCTCGGCTCCTCGGGCAAGGTCGCGGACCATCATGCGGAAGCTCTGCGCGCTGTGGGTGCCGCCGTTGGTGAGAAGAGGGACGGGGGTGAGGGTCACGGAGGCTCCCGATCAGAGCGTGGGCCAGGCCGGCCGCCAGGTGACGGTCAGCTGAGCGCGATTGGTGGGGTCGAGGGCCTGCCAGCGCAGTTCGCTGCGGCCGGGCAAGAGGTTGAAGGTGTCGATTCGTGATCGTGGGGTGAGGTTCACGCTGCCGCCGTTGCGGCGCAGGACGGATCGCCAGGTGGGGCGGGTATCGATCTCGATCCAGTCGCCGGCGTCGATCACGGTGTTCAGCTGAAGGACGCGCCCGGTCTGCACATGCGTGATGGACGGGTTGGCGCAGGGACCGGTGATCCGGAGCACGGGCCAGGCCGGTGCTGTCCCCTCGACGTTGATCCACCCTGGTCTGCGATTTGCGTCTGGGCCAGGGTTGACCACGATGGGCGGCACCAGGGGGGCGGTGAAGCCGCCGTCAGCGATCATGCCGAGCGGCAAGGTGACCTGCTGGACGGCGTCGCTGTAGAACTGCGGGTCGGCCGCGAAGAACTCCAGGTCCAGGGGTACCCAGCCGTACGCCAAGGACGTCAGGTCGGCGTCGAGCCGGCGGAGACGGCCCTTGAGGATGCGTACGTCCCGGCCGGGGAACTTGAGCCGCAGGTCGGTGGTTGCCCCTCCGGTCAGGCGCAGGCTGGGTTCGTCGTGGACGTGCTGAAGTGCAGCGAGCATGTCGAGGGCGGCTGCCTGGTCGCCTGGAGTCTTGATTGCTGCGTCGATGCGGACCGTTCGGCCAGCGTAGTAGTCGGCGCCGAGCCAGACGCCGTCGGCGTGCGGCGGGTCCACGTCCCCGGTACGGACTTCGGGACGCCCCAGGCCTTCGATTGTGGCGATCACGACCGGCGTTCCGGAGCCGATGGCGACGCCGCCGAGCTCGTGACGGTGATCCTTGAGGACGGCGTTCATCGGACGCCACCTCGCTTGGCGCGGCGCAGCTGGTACCCGACCGCGGCGGAGATTTGCTGCTCGGTCGCGCCGGGCCTGTCGATGCGGATGTGCTGGGTCCCGATCAGGGGCGTCGGGCGTTCGTCTCGGAGGATGACGACGGTTCGGCTTTCGGGCCTGGCTTCCACCACCCGAGGTGAGTTCGCCCCGGCGTGTCCCAGCTGGTATCCAAACCGGCCAGCCACGTCGGCCAGCACCCGCTGAGCCGGGCCCCGTTTGGAGGCCCCAAGCGGGATGAACGCCTCGCCTTCCGTGGCGGGCTCGGCGAAGCGGACGATGCCGTTGCTCGTGGCGTAGACGCCGGGCGTGAGGATGCCGCCGTTCGCGTAGGACAGCCCGCGCTTCGCCCGCGCGAGGTCTTCCAGAAACTTCGCCGCGGTACTGCCCAGGACCTGCTGAATGCGCGCCTGACCAAGGAGAGCGACCTCGATGATGCGGTCCTCGTCCAGCTTCGTTGCGTCGGCGACGTCGTGAATGCCTGTCCCGCTTGAGCGAATCGCGCCGATGATCTGAATGAGGTCGGTGAGGGCATCACCAGATACGACTTCCTTGGCCCGCTTGCTCACGTCGTTGGCATCCCGCGCCGCTCCCTGCGAACGCGCGGCCTCGGCGGCCACCGTCTCGGCCGCCTTGTCCCCCTGCTCGGCCAAGAGGGTCGCCAGATCCGTGTAGCCCCAGGCAGCGATCTTGGCCAGGTTCGCCTCGAAGGCCTCCTGGTTCTCGATGGCCGCCTTCAGCTGCGTAGTGAAGTCACCCAGGGATGCTCGGGCGACCTTTCCCAGCGCCTGGAGGTCGTCGGTCATGTCCTGGATGTACTTCGAGCTGCCGTTCGCCATCCGCTTGGTCAGCTCGACACCGTCTTCGCCCATGTCCTGAAGGGCGTCGGCGACGTCCTGGCCGGCGCGTCGTGCCACGGTGGCCAGGTCACGGCGCCAGGCGGCGGCCTTGCTCGCAGCCTTGTCCAGGTTCCTCTCGAACAGGTCCAGGTCGAAGACCTCTTCCTCCTTACCCCCCTTCTTCACCTTGCGCATGGAGTCCGTACGGATCGAGGACAGGGAGGACAGCTCTGCCGCTCCCGGCCGGTAGGACCATCCGGACAGTCCGCCGTTGGCGTACCAGGAGACCTCTCCGCCGAAGCGCCGGACGACCTCTTCCACGATCGACTTGGATCGGGGGCGCTTCGACTCCGCCAGAGGCACGTACGCCTCGCCGTGGGTCTCCGGTTCAGCCCACACGCGCCAGGCACCAGCCGGGGCGATCTGCGCGACGTGCTGCTCTCTGACTCCGCCACTCGCGAAGAAGGACAGCACACTGCCGTTCGCCTGCGGGGCCTGGATGTAGTCGGAGATGCCGTTGCCGTCCTTGTCGTTCGGCATCGGGGTACGGCGGTACAGGATCGAGATGACGACCGGCGGCGGCTGGTTGGCGGTCACGTTGACCGAGATGCTCTTCGAGCCCGGGATGTTCTGCACGGACAAGCCGATGGCGTCCAGCGTCGACTTCACAGCGGCCATGTCCCCGGACAACAGGGCAGAAGTCAGGGCCTGGGCTGCTGCGGTTCCCTTTGTCGCCGCCGCCGTCTGGATCAGCGTGAGAGCGCCACTCCACTCCATATTCGCCTGGCTGCCGGCGGACTGGAATGCCGTGACGACGGCGGAGAGGTCCGGCGCGCTGATGGGCATGTCGGCGCCGAAGATGTTCTGGAGCTGTGTCCGGACCCCTTCGAGGTCACCGCTGAGGAGAGCGGTCTTCATGGCCTCCGCGGCGTCCTTGCCGCCGCGGGCGGCTGTCTCGGCCAGCATCTTCATGCCCTGCTGCATCGTTGCCCGGGCATCCTGCGGCAGCTTCTGCGCGGCCCGCCCCATGTCGGCCAGCGCCATGCGCTGCATGACCTGGGAGAGCTGCCCGGGATTGTTGGTGGCGGAGGCGTCCGCCCATGCCTGCGCGATCTCCTTGCCGTACTTCTCGGCGATCGCCGGGAGCTGCTCCAGGCCGGCCCGGAAGGCCGGTGTGGAGCGGGCCGCGCCTTCCTGGATGATCGCCTCCAGCTCGTCGGCGACCTTCGTACCGCCCTTGCCGAGTTGGCGTACGAGCTCGTCGAGCATCGGGGCGGCGTCGACGCCGAGCTTGGCGAAGTGGTCGACAAGTTCAAGCCGGCCGCTGGCGGCCAGGGCGCCGAGGTTCTTCTGCCAGTCCCTCTGCGCGGTCAGCTGCTTGCGGAGCTGCTCCATGTAGTCGGCCAGGCTCGCCTTCGCCGAGTCGGCTGACCGCCCGGCCTTGCGGTTGGCTTCTGCGACCTCGTCCTGAGCCGCCTTCCAGGCCTTCGCCGGATCGACGATGTCGGCCAGGGCCTTGCCCATGGCCTGCATCTCTTCGCTGAACTTGGGTGCGCCGTTCTTGTCGACGGGTAGCGTCGCCGTCAGGTCCCACATTCCGGCGAGTTCGACCCGGTTGTTCTTGATCTTGGCGTTGACGATGTCCATGTTGGCGGCGAGCGCGGATTCCTTCTTCACCGCGTCGTCCCACATCTTGTGCTGCTTGGTCAGGACATCCCGGGCCCGGTCAAAGCTGTCGTCGTAGGTGACGGCCTTGCCGACTTCTCGCGCGGACGCGTTCTTCTTCGCGTTCAGCTCATCGAGGAGGTCCTGGTACCGCTTTCCTCCGTTGAGGATCGCGTCGAGAGCTTCCTCCACTTCGACGCCGGCCTTGCGCAGCTTGTCCACGTCGCCGCCGCTCGTGAGCTGCTCGGTCAACTTCCGCAGACCTGCGCCCTGTTCTCCTTCGCTCCTCTCGGCTCGGAGTGCTTCCACGAGTTCTTCCGTTGCAGCCTTCGCCTTCTGCTTGGAGGCCGAGTACGCGGCGTAGGCGGCAACACCGATCGTCAGGAGCGCGGCCAGGCCGGTAACGGCAAGGCCCGCCCCAGAGAGCACGGCTGGCAGTGCCGACCCGCCCGCGCGTGCGGCGGCTACCTGGGTGCGGAACGTGGCGAGCTGCACGCCGGCCTTCTCCACGGCCGCGCGCAGGAGGAGACCCGCCGCGGCGAGGGCGAGGAACCCGCCGATCAGCGATTTCACCGGGCCGGGAAGGTCGTTGATCGCCCCGGCAAGGACCTTGAAGTACTCGCCGATGGTCTGAAGGGCAGGAAGGAGGGCCCTGCCGAGGTCGATGCCCAGGGCGGTTGCCTGATTGCGGAAGAGCGCCCACTGCCCGCCGGTGGTGTCCAGCTGGATGGCGTACGCCTTCTGTGCGGCGCCCGCCCGTGCCACCTCGATCGCGATGCCCTTGTAGGTGTCGGCGTAGTTCTTCCCGTCCGCGGCGGACAGCGCCAGCATCGCCCTCGTCGCCCGGATGTCCTTGAACATGTTGGCGATGGCGTCTGCCGAGCCGCCGGTGACCTCCCGGAGCTTGTTGACGACGACGTAGAGCCCGTCCTGGGCGATGGCGGACGCCACGGACTCGTACCCGAGGTCCTTGATGGCGTCGCGCATCTCTCGGGTGGGCTTCACCATCCGCGTCATCATCATGTTGAGCGCGGTGGCGGCCTCGGCCGCGGGGATGCCTGCCAGGGTGATCGCGGCCAGGGCCGAGCTGAGGTCGTCGAACTCGACGCCTGCTGCGGCCGCCATCGGCACGACGTCGCCGAGCTGCTGGGCGAGCTCCTCGAAGGAGACAACACCCAGGTTGACGGTCTGGAACATCGTGTCCATCACGTCCGTGGCGGCGGACGCCGGCAGCCCGTACGCCTTCAACACCCCGAGGAGTGCGCGCGCGGAGGTCTCCGTTGTGGTCAGGCCGGCGGACGCGCCCTGGGCGGAGACGTGCAGGATGGACATGGCCTCGGCACCGTCGAAGCCGGTGGACACGATCTGATAGAGGCCCTCGGCAAGCTGCTCTGCTGTCTGAGGGAGCTCCGTGGACAGGCGGACGATCTCGTCAGTGAAGGCCTGGACGTTCTTCGCCGTGATCTCCTGGGAGATCGTCATGACGTTCGCCATCGCCTTTTCGAGCTGGATCGCGTTGGCGACGCCCACGCCCAGTGCGGCACCGATGATGAGCCCGCCCTGGGCGAAGGCTGTGGCCCGGGCTGCCGACGCGGCGGCTACTCCCCTCTCGGCGTCGGCTATCTGGCGTGCGGAGGCTTGCGCGGTGCGTGCTGCGGCGCGCTGGGCCTCATCCCGGGCGGTGACCGCAGTGCGGGCGCGGTTCTCCGCATCCGCGAGACCCGTGGAGGCGCGCTGAGCCAGCCCGCTGGCGCGGGTGGCGGCGAGAGTCGCGGCGGCGGCTCGGCTCTGCGCGGCGGTGTGAGCCTGTGCGGCGCGGTCGGCGGCGACCTGGGCGGCCTGCGCCGTGCGTGCGGCGGCCGCCGCACCGCTACCAGCGGCGGCCTGCGCACGTGCCGCCATGGTTTGGGCGAGCGCCTGAGCTCGTGCGGCGCGCTCGCCGGCGAGGGTGGCGGCCGTGTGCGCCTCTTGCGCCCTGGTCGCAAGGGACAAGGAGAGGGACTGCGCACGGTGTGCCCGGGATACGACCTGCTGTGCGGCAGCTGCTCGCTCTGCTGCCTGGGTGGCGCGGGCCTGCGAGCGAAGCGTTTCTGCGGAGGCGGCAGCTTGCGCGCGGGCCAGGGCTTCGGTCGCGGCACGTACCGATCCCAGGCGTGTGCCGACTCCGGCCAGCCCGCCGTCGAAGCTCCTCAGCTGGCCGGCGGCGCCTCGGAGCCCGGTGGTCAGGCCGCCGGTGTTGGCCATGAGATTGACGTAGAGGTTGTAGGCGCCGCTCACGGCGTCACGTCCTTCCGGGGCCGCAGCCCGATTTTCATCCCCCGGCCCTCGGCCCCATCGGGGACCTGCTCGCGCTCCATCTCGATCAGCTCGCAGCCCGGGCAGCGGTACGGCTCGGGGACGTACGCGAACCGGTCCCCACCCACTCGCTCGTCCCACTCGGCGGAGCGTGTGCCGCAGCCGTCGCATGACGCCTGCGTGTAGGCGAGGTAGGCGAGCGCCTTCGCCCGGTCCAGCGCCGACCAGCGGCCGTCCCCAGCTCCCGAGAAGTGGCTGTGCGGGATCCCGTATGAGGCGCACAGCTGCATCTCAGCCCGGAAGGCCGGGTCTTCGATCAGCCTTTTCCCAGGTCAGCGCGCAGGGTCTGGTTGACGACCAGGGCGGTGGTGAACAGCGCCTTGGCGTCCGCGTCCGCCCAGACGTCGAGGAGCTCCTGGGCGTCGGTCTCGCTCATGCTCGGCACCTCGGCGCCAGTGTCGTCGCGTTCGAGGTGGCACGCGGCGATCAGGGCGGCGGGGAACGTCTCGACGTTGTACTCCATGCCGGTATCAGCCTGGGCTTCCGTGGGCGGGTGATCCCGCAGCAGCTGCTCCCACGCCGGACGCGGCAGTGCTCGGAAGGTCAGCCGTAGCGTCGCGGCGTCGAGTTCGCGCTGGGCGTCGTCAAGCTCGCCCTCGGCTGCGAGCACCTCAGGCTGCTGAGCCACCCACTCGGAACGGGCCGCCTCCGCGATGCCCTGTTCGATTGAGGCGGACCCGGCTTCGGTGCGGGCACGTGCGAGGCGGAGGGCGGATTCGGTGACGGCTGCCTTGAGCGTCGGGTCGTCGCAGATCGACAGGGTGCGCTCGGCCAGGCGGCGCGCGCGCAGGCGCTCCATCTTCGCTGCCCAGTGGGGGTCTCGGGCAATCGCGGCAGGGGGCGGAGTGTGCGTGGACATGCGGCTTCCCCCTTACGCCTTCGCCGGGATCGCGGCGTCGAGGGTGGGCTTTGCCGTGATGCCGAAGCTGACCTTGAACTTGGCGGGCTCGGCGCCGGCGGTGTACGTGGCGGACCGGCTGCCCACACGCACCGGGAAGACATCCATCGACTTGGACTGCGGGATGTCCCCCTTGCGGAGGATGACCACGTACCCCTCGCTGCCCTTGGACAGGAGGGTCTCCAGGGTGTCGTCGACCTTGTCCTCGTAGAGGGTGAAGGAGCTGTTGTCCGCCTTGTCCTCTCCGGGGATGGACGTCGTGAACTCCGATGCCATGTCCGGCGTTTCGATGGGGACGTTCTCCAGGGCCCATCCCTCGATGTCCGAGATGGCCTCGGCGAGGTCTGTGGCATTGGTGCCAGTCAGCTCCGGCCGGGTCGGGATGTTCGAGGCTGCGGCAATCGCCTTCAGGAAGTAGAACTGCGTCGTTCCACGCCGCATGAACCGCTGCTGGGTGGTACCCACTGATTCTCGCTCTCCGGGGACACCCCTGGAGCGGCACGCACCGGAGGCCCGTCCCCACGACGCCGCGCACAGCGCGACAGGGGAATCAGCCCGTACCGGAATCGGCCGGACGTCCGCGAGGGGGCCTCCGCGGTGAGGGCGGTGCTGGTCAGGAGAGCGACGTCACCTCGACCACATACCGCTGCACGTAACTGTATATGCCGCCGGAGACAGCAACGCCCTCCTCCTTGTCCAGTCCACGGCGGAGCACAGCGCATCCCGGGATGGTGATGTCGGTGGTGTAGGCGCCGCTTCCGCTGCTCTTTCGCCCGAGCATGGCGGTCCGGACACGGTCGGCCATCCATTCGGCTTGCTCAGCTGTGGTGGCCACGCTCGTGACTTGCAGCAGGGCGCGGGCGTCGCCGTCGGCTTGGCCGTACGGCGGCCCGTCGGTTGTCAGACCGAGGGGGTAGAGAACCGCGTACGGGACTTGGGCACCGGTGGGCGTGCTGGACGCCGTTGGCGCGGTGCCGTACCCGCAGCTCCTGGTCGTGGCGGTCGCCAGCATCTTCTGTACGGCGAGGGAGACCTCGCGGCCGGAGACGGGCACTGCTCCTCCTATCTGGCTGCGGAACCTGGCCGCAGGCGTGGTCCGTTAGGCGACTGCACGTCGGGCCGGTCAGTCACTGATTGAGTCGCCGAGGGCGGCGAGAAAGATGGGCCGTATCTCTTCGATCGCGGGTCCGACGTGTGGCAGCGGAGCCTGGTTGTAGATCCGGCCGAGGCTGTCCGCGCCGACGAAGCCGTACTCCAAGCGGCGCGCTTGGGGCTTGTTCGTGCCGACGGTGGCGGTCACCGTGACGCCGTCTGTCGAGACCTCGTGGGTCCAGCTGCGCCGGTAGTCGCCGGTGGGTGCGTTGGGCCCCGGCCGTCCGGAGGCCCGGGCCTTGATACGGGTCTCAAGGAGCATGGCGTGGTGCTGGACGACCGAGAGCGTTTCCGGCAAAGTCCGGACCGCCCGGGCGTCCAGGAGCGCCGCGATCTGAGCGGCGTTCGTGTAGACGCCTGCGGCGCCGTGGGCGTTCGGGTGGGGGTTAGACGCGGAGGGCATCGGGCTCCTCCTCCTCGCCTCGGGCCCACTGCCGAAGCTGTTCGACGATGGCTGCTGTGAACCCGTGCCGCCCGCCGGCCAAGTCCAATCGGTGCATGGCGGCCTGTTCCAGGAGCGGGATGTCGATCGCCGCGAGGAAGCGTTCGGCTGCCTCGCCGGGTTCGTGGGGGATGCCGACTGCGACCTGGGCGAGACCGTTGTACTCCGTGACAGGACGCCCGGGCGCGAACTGGAGGACCAGTTGAGCTGGTTGCCCGGCTACGTGGTGCAGGCTGTAGCCGTGGACGAGGCTGGAGATGTCCACCCCGTCGAGGGCGACTGCCCCGCCGCCGGCGTGGGACGTGATTCGGACGTGGTGAGGATCTGTGAGCGGACTGTTCGCGATCTCCATGATTCGAGCGTATGCGCGATCTCGGGCGGCCCGGATTCGCTCTAGGGCGGGGTGACCTCGTCGAGGCGAGTCACTCGGACCAGCTCAACAGTCGATGCCTCTGACGGGTCGAGGACCTGCCAGACCCGGCCGAGCGTCGCAGGACTTCCCGATCTCGCGGCGATGACCTGTACCCGGTCGTACCGGCCTGGAAGGGGAGCTCCCAGTGGGGTGAGCAGTCGGTACCAGGAGACCGTGTCGTCCAGCCACTGCCGTCCGACGATCCCCTCTGCCGTCACCTGCCCATGCCCGGACAGGACGGCACCGGGGCCCTCGTAGACGTGTTCTACCGGCACCTCGCCCACGAGTCCGGTGGCCGGGTCAAGCGGAGCGGTTCCCGTTGGCCGGGTGATGTGGACCGTGTCGACCAGAAGGGCAGCTTCAAGGTGACGGCGCACCTCTTCCGGGTCGATGCCTGTCGTCACGGCGTTCCACCCGTTCGCTGCGTGTCCTGGTCGACCCATGTCGTGCGGACCACGCTGAGGGTGGCGGTCTCACCTATGTCCAGCACGCGCCAGGTGCGGCCGATCGCTGACGGGTCGGCCGCCTGCATGACGCGAACGATGTCTTCCCTGGAGGCGACCGGCGCATCGAGGGGCGTCAGGAGCCTGTACCGGGAGCGCGTGTCGTCCACGTACGCCTGCCCTGCCAGGTGGAGAACCACGGAAGGCCCGTCAGCGGGAAAGAGCGCACCGGGCCCTTCATAGACCACGACCGGAGGCCCTGGTTCGTATTGACCGGTGTCCGGGTTGAACACCGGCTCACCCTTGCGCTCGATCCTGACCCGGCTGGTGAGGATCTTCTTCTCGACGATCGCGCTGACGCCCCCCAGAGTCAGCCCCTCAGTGGGAGTGCTCATGATCCGAGGGTATGCCGAACCGCTGACACCGCCCGCCACGGGCGCTTTCGACTGCCAGGGCCCGCCAACGTGCATGGCCCCTGAGGGCTGGGAAGTCAGGCAACCGCCGCAGCACTCAGCAGCCGGCGGCCTGCCTCATAGTGGCGGGCCGCGTCGGGCAGGGACGCTTCCCTACCGCTCAGAAGCACACGCAGAGAGGCGCTACCCCTTCGCGCCGTCGCAGCAGGACTGACGCGGCGAAGGGCTTGCGCCGCGACGGCTTCGGCGGAGCCGCGCAGGACCGGCGCGAGAAGGCACGGGCGGCTGAGGGCAGACCGGATCGTGCTGGCGATGAGCTCGTAGTGGGTGCAGCCGAGGACCACGTCGGTGACGCCGATCGGCGTATGGCGGGCGGCGTCCGCTACGGCTTCACTGATGGCGCTGGGGTCGGCCTGCTGAACGGCATCCGCAAGTCCGGGACATGCGACTTGGGTGACGGAGATAGCGGCGGCGTGCCGACCGATCAGCTGGCCCTGGTAGCTGCTCCCAGTGGTGGCCGGAGTCGCCCAGATAGCGATGGGACCGCCGGTCGCGGCGGCGGTCTTGACCGCGGGGACCGTGCCGGTGACAGGGATGACGGGTTCGAGAGCCGCTTTCACGTCAGCGAGCGCGTGCACAGTGGCCGTGTTGCAGGCGATGACGAGGGCGTTTGGCTCCAGCGCGGCGGCGGCGAGCGCGGTGGCCAGGACCCGCTGTCGGAGGTCGTGCGGCGGCCTGGGACCCCAGGGCATTCCATCCGGGTCAGAGGCGAGGATCAGGTCGGCGTCAGGCCGTAAGCGCCTTACGGCCGCTGCTGCTGCGAGAAGGCCGATGCCGGAATCGATGAGCGCGATCTTCATGTGTCACCTCGGCGGTGTTCCCGGCTCTCTGCGCCGGGAGGTCGGTTGACAGTTGCCACGAGCCGTAAGGCAGTTCAGAGTTGAGTGGGGCCGCCCTCCTCACCTGATTTGAGGAGGACGGCCCCGGTCGTCGTTCGGGCCTGGATCAGTCGGCGTGCTTCACCTTGTCGATGAAGGATCGCCAGGCTTGAGGTCCGACAACGAAGGCAGCGCCGTCCGGGACCTTGGAGTCGCTTACAGCCATGTCTCCGTTGTCGAAGCGGCCGCCTCGAACGCACTGGCCGCTCTGGTCGTTGCTGTAGCTGGACGAGAACCAGTCGACGGGCAGCTGGTCGGCTCGAATGGACATTAATGCTCCTTACTGGCTTTTCTGATCATGTCCAGGGATTCCTCGTACCCCGGAGCGATGGCTTGCAGGTCTCGGATGGCCGCTTCGTACTTCCGAACATCCTCTTCTCTTCGCGAGACGCCGGCGCCCGCCAGGTTCTCCAGGTAGACAATCGGCTTCAGAGGCTGAGTGAACCGGAGGTAGGTGAAGGAGCCGTTCATCCCCGGGTGGGCTCCACGGTCGAAGGGGACGACCTGGACCTTCACGTTGGGGAGCTCTTCGACGACCGTAACGATGTGTGCCAGCTGGGCGCGCATCACTTCCGCCCCGCCGACCTGCCGGCGGAGGACGGCCTCGTTGATGACTGCCGTGAACTCCATCGGGGAGGTACTGCGCCGTAGCACCTCCTGCCGGGTCATGCGGATGGCCACACGAAGATCGATCTGATCGGCGGGAAGCCCTTCGTTGCCGCGCTCCATGATGGCCTGCGCATACGCGTCGATCTGGAGCAGCCCAGGCACGAACTCCCCCTCGTAGTTGAAGGACAGCTCCGCGATTCCCTCCAAACCGAGGTACGCCTTGAAGCCGGGCTGGATCGTGTCGCGGACATCCTGGCGCTGCCACCAGTCCCGCTTCGTCTTGGTGACCGTGGCGTAGTCGCCCAACAGGGCGGCCTTCTCAGGCGGGACGGCGTAGAGCTGACACAGTGCCGCCACGTCGGACGGTTCGACTATCCCGTTGTCCGCAGTCTCCAGCCGGGTCAGCTTCGACGCTGCCCAGGAGAAGTGTCGAGCAACTTCGGCCGCCTTCATGCCGGCGGCCACGCGAGCAGCACGTAGTTCCACACCAAGCTGGAGTCGACACAGCGCAGGAGATGCGGACTCGATGACGGGCCCCTCGGAAGTTCCAGCAGCAGCCGTCGGGCTGAGGTCGTTCACGATCACCCTCCCCTCCTTGTTCCCCACAGTCTGACGGCGAAGATTCGAGCTGCGCAACGCTACTTCTACCATTTCGCGGAATGTTCGAGCTGCGGCCGCAACTGCCTTGTCACGCACGGAAGTTCGACCGCAAAATCCCCTTCGCAGAATTCTGCGAGAACGCTTCCACGGTAGCTGTTGCGCTGCCATGCTGGTCCCCGTTCAGCACGTTGGGTCCGAGTGACGCGACTGAACGTGATCTTGAGATGTGGTGTGCCCTGCCATCCAAGGAGGCGGGCCGCCCGGATCCGCCACCGACCGACACGAGGTGCGGCATGCCGTTGCGCGACATCAATCACCAGGGGAGTCCCTCCCGACGCTTCCCCACTGGCTTGGACCTGCAGTTCCCGGTCCGTGGCCGCCGTGGGAGCTCCCACGAGGTGGGCGAAGTGGACGCGGTTCTCCCCGGCCGCGCTCGCCGACTGTGTAGCGCCTGGCTTCGATTGGCTGACGAGGAGCAAGCCGCTGACCTGATCGCGCTGGCCGCCACGGAGCTCCTGACGAACGCGATTCGGTACGGCACTGCCAGCACCATCCGGTTCCGCCTGGAACCGTCGGTCGACCTTCTCAAGTTGTCGGTTGACGACGGAAATCCGCAGCAACCCAGCATCCAGGCAGCTGATCTCCTGGCAGAACGCGGGAGAGGGATGCAGATCGTGGACCAGTTGGTCCGTGGCGCCGGCGGCGACTTGGGGTTCAGCGAAGACGGCACGACCACGTGGTGCACCTTTCCGATCTCCAAGGAGGGGCGGCATGCCTGAGGAGGCCCCCGAGGGCTTACCGGAGTCCTCCCTCCCGCCACGCCCGGATGCCAACACCCCGTGCGTCCTGGGGTCGGTCGACCATGGGGAAGCGGCATGAGTCTGCCTGCGGAAGTCTTAGCCGTGCCGCCATGCGCACCGGCATCCGACGCCGCCGACCTCGCCGCTGCCGTCCGCCGCCTCCTGCACCAAGAGGCCAGTGGCGAAGTGGAACTCCGCCTCGGCACACGGACTTTCGAGCTTGTTGTCACCACTCGGGGTCGACGCTCCGATCACGCCCTGGCGCTCATGGACATGTGGCAGCCCGAGGGGTGCGGCCCCGTCGTGGATGACCCGGGCCGCCCGTTCCGCTACTGGCTCGTTCCTCCCGGCACCGCGAGTCGCTGGGAGAACGGCTTCGGCCGCTGTGTCCCCCACGGCCGCGTGGTGATGCCGCCGCTCGACCGCGACCGGCCGCCCGGGCCCTTCTGGGTCCGGCCCTGGGACCGTCACCGCCTCGTCGGTGCAGGCCTGCTGCGCTCCGCGTTGGCTGCTGGCACCGGCAAGTCGGCGTGGCCGCCCCTACCTCCGCTGCACCCCTAGCGTCGCCGCCTTGGAGGGCGGACCGCCGACGCCACCCCTCGCAATTGCCGCCCGCGCAGGCCGTGCCCCGTCCGGTCAGACGTGCACGGGCGTCCACGTACACCGTCTCGGATGGGGCGGACCCAGCCAGAAGAGGATTCCTGTGGACCAATCCACACCACCGAAGTGCCCGCACTCCCCGCCCTGCCCTCCGCCCGAGGACCACTGCCGCGGGACGGCCAGGATCGTGGCCGCGCACCCTGAACAGGGGTGGAACCTGCTCTGCAATGGCGTACTGGAGTTCGAGGACACTGGTCAACTGCTGCCGGACGGCAGCATGGTTGCCCCTCACCGGCCCACTGGCGGCGCGAGGGCTGCGGCGTGAGCGGACGAGCGAAACCCCGCGACCAATTTCTACTGACCGAGCGTGAGCTGCAGACCGTGGCCCTGGCCGCCGACGGGCTGACGCTCCACTCGATCGCGAGACGCCTGACGGTCACCTACGGAGCAGTGCAGTCGAGGTTGAAGTTCGCCCGGCTGAAGTCAGGTGCCCCCAGAACCACTGCCCTGGTCCACAGTGTCTACGCCTCGAAGCAGCTGCCCCCGCCAGCAACCGAACAGCCTGTACCGCTGTCCGCAGACCAGATGCAGGTGCTGGGCTACCTCTCCGAGGGGCTGACCGCAGCCGACATGCGGGCGCGCGTCTCCTGGCCGGAATACCGGCTTCGTGACGCCTACGCCGATCTGCTGGAGGCCCTCGACGCCGCCGACAGGCCGGCGTACGCAATCAAACGTGCTTGGGCCATGGGGCACCTGGGCCAAGAGCAGCAACCCACCTGACCCTGCGCCCTTCTGGGCTCAGCCACGGCGTCCCGGCTCGGGTAGGCGGCCCGTCAGCCTTCCACCGCATGAGCGGGCACGGCACCGGGCCGGGACGCCTTCGATCGGAGCATCACCCCAATCACGAGGAGCGTACATGTCTGACCAGCCCCACTACCTGGGCCGGATTGGTGTTCTGTACGGCGGGGACTCCCCCGAACGGCCTGGATCTGTGGCCTCCGCAGAAGCCGTATTCAAGGCGCTGGCGAACGTCGGCATGCAGGCCGAGATGATCGACCTCGCCGACGTTCGGGAACTCGGCGCGGGCCTGCGGGACCGCATCGACGTCGCCCTCCTTGCCTGCCACGGGCCGGGAGGCGAGGACGGAAAGGTGCAGGGCCACCTGGAGCAGCTGGGTATCCCCTACACCGGCTCGGGTGTCCTCGCCAGCGCGCTCGGCATGCACAAGCCGACGTTCAAGACCCTGCTCGCCGCTCTGAACATCGACACGCCCAAGTCCATCAGCGTGCTGCCCGAGCACTCCGTGGAGAGCACGCTGACCACGGTCGAGCTGAACCTCGGCTACCCGGTGTTCGTGAAGCCCGCTGGCGGCGGCGGCAGCCTCGGCGCCGGCATCGCCCGCACCGCCGAGGAACTCGCGGAGCTGCTGCGGGCACGGCGCGATCAGCCGTACGCCGAGTACATGGTCGAGGAGTACATCGACGGGATCCCGTGCACGGTGGGGATCCTCGACCAGGGCGGGCCTGTCGTGCTGCCGCTGCTGACCTGCGAGACGGATCGTGCGTTCTACGACTACGAGGCAAAGCACGACCGGGGGCTTCGTCGCGAGACCTGCCCGGCCACCTTGCCCGAGGAGGTGGAACAGCGGGTGATGGAGACCGCGCTGCGGGTGCACCGGCTGATCGGCGCGCACGGGGTGAGCCGAGTGGACTTCCTCATCTGCCCGGACGGCCGGAGCCCGGTGCTGGAGGTCAATACGGTTCCGGGCCTGTCGGAGCACGGGAACCTCGCAACAATGGCGGCCGCGGCGGGCGTGTCGTACGTCGAGCTGATCAAGCGGGTGCTGGACACGGCTTTCACCAAGGTCTCGTACGTGCCTTGACGACGGCAGAGTAGGCGGCATGACCGTTGCCACGACCCATCATGTCCCCTACTTCTCCCAGTGGGAGTCCGCTGCTCTGGTGCCCGAGTTCGTCTCGGGCACCACCGCCGCAGCCCATGATCCGCTGTGGGAGTCCTCCGGTGCTGACACGCCCGAGGAGTACGCCTTCTGGGCGCCCCGAATGTGCGGCATGGCGTGCCTGCGGATGGCTCTGGGCCACTTCGGGCAGCCTGTGCCCCCGTCGGTGCCGCTGGTCCGCGATGCACTGACCGCCGGCGCGTACGTACGCGACGGCGACCAGGTCCAAGGACTGATCTATGCCCCGTTCGCCGCGTGGGTGGCTTCCCGGTGGGGCCTGTTCACCGAAGCCCGGCCGCAGCTGTCCGTGGACCAGGTGGACGCCGAGGTGTCCCGCGGGCGGCTGGTGCTCCTGTCGGTGCACAAGTCCATCCGCACCCTCGATCCCCAGCCCAAGGCCCGCGGCGGGCACCTGGTGCTCGCCGTCGGCTCTGGCCCCGACCACATCGCGATCCATAACCCCTCCGGGTTCCCGGAGCAGTCACAGCAGTTCCACCAAGTCCCCAAGGCGGACCTCGGTCGGTTCTTCGCCGGCCGGGGGGTCGTCCTGGGCCACGCCCAGTAGGAGCATCGTGATCCCCCTTTCCCTCCAAGACGCCGCGCTCGTCACCAACGGCCGCCTGACCGGAGCCCACGACCCGGGCCAGCTGATCACCGGACCGCTCGTGTTCGACTCCCGCGACATCACGGCCGGCTCGCTGTTCTGCTGTCTGAAGGGCCGCTCGGTCGACGGGCACGCGTTCGCCGCACAGGCCATCGCGGATGGTGCGGTGGCCGTCCTCGCTGACCAGCCCGTCGAAGGCCCTGCCATCGTGGTCCCCGACGTCTTGTTGGCAATGGGGCAGATCGCGGCCCGCGTGGCCGTCAGCTACACCGGAACAGTGATCGGGGTGAGGTTCCCCCGCACTGCGGGAGGGGCTGACTAGCTGGTCAGGGTGGGTTGACGTGGTTTCAGGTTCACTTGTTCGGTCGCTGCCTGGTTGGCGTAGTGCTTCTCCTCGTACTCGATGGGGCTGAGGTAGCCGAGCCGTTTCTGGATGCGGCGGGGGTTGTAGAAGCCGTCGATGTACTCGAAGAGCGCGAGGTTCGCCTCGGCCCTGGTGGCGAAGACGCGGCCGCGGATGCACTCGGTCTTGATGACCATCCACAGGTTCTCCGCGAGGGCGTTGTCGTACGAGTCGCCGACCGAGCCCATGGAAGCCTGGATCCCGGCCCTGACCAGGCGTGTTGTGAGCTTCACGGACGTGTATTGACAGCCGTGGTCGGCGTGGTGAATAAGCTCTCCGGGGGCGACCTCGCGGCTGGCCAGGGCGTATTCCAGCGAGGTCAGGACCAGATCGGCGTCGGCGCGGGCGGAGGTCTCCCAGGCCACCACCCGGCGGGAGAACGCGTCGCGGATCGCGGACAGCCACAACGGCCCCTCCCCGGTGGGGATCATGGTCAGGTCGGTAACCCACAGCCGGTTCGGCCCGGCCGCGGTGAAGTCGCGTTGCACCAGGTCAGGGGCCAGATCGGCGTCCGGGTCACGGCGAGTGAAACCCTTGCCCCGGCGGGGACTGATCCCGGCCAGGCCGGCCTGGCGCATGAGCCGCTCGACGCGCTTCCTGCCGACGTGGACGCCCTCACGCTTGAGGACGGCGTGCACGCGGGGTGAGCCGTAGATCCCGCCGGACTCCTCGTGGACCTGCCGGATCCTGCTGGTCAGCTCGGCATCCCGGCGGCGCCGTTCGCACGGTTCGGTCTCGGCCTGGCGCCACCGGTAGTAGGTGGAGGAGGGGATGTTCAGTTCCCGGAGTACGGGCTCGACCCCCAGATACGGGTGCTCGTCAACGAGCGCCGTCACCTGGGCCGGGTCGGGTCGAGCTGGGCCGCGAAAAAAGCCGAGGCCGTCCGCAGGACCTCATTCGCACGCTTGAGCTGTGCATTCTCCTTCCGCAGGGCGGCAAGCTCCTCCCGCTCGCCAGTGGTGAGCACGTCGTCGCGTTCGCCGGCGTCGGCCTCTGCCTGCCGGATCCAGTTGCGCAGAGCCTCGTGGTGCACGCCGAGTTCCTCGGCCATGCGGCGGATCACGGGCTTCGGCTCGGCGGTCCGGTACATCCGTACCGCACGCTCACGCAACTCCAGCGGATACTTCCAAGACCACGGAGTTATGGCTTGTCCGGCGCTGTCAACAGGGGCGGGGACAGGGGCTTGTGGAGGTTGGGGTGGTCCACTCGGGGTCGAGGGTGTAGAGGCCCCGGCCGGTGCGGCGGAGGATTCCTTCGCGGACCCAGCGTCCCAGTTCTGCGCGTAGTCCTTGGGGATCCTCCAGTCCGATACCGCGGGCGATTTCACATGCGCGCCAGGTGCGGTGGGGATCGGTTCGCAGGAGTTGCAGTGTGCGGTCGCGGCGTCCGTCGGGGCCTGGGCCAGCGGAGGGGTTCACGGTGACACTGATGCTGGTGATCCTGGATGCGCCCAGGACTTGTGCCTGGTGGGGCGGGGCGGCGTAGCGGGAGATCGGGCATTTGACGCGGCGTGGGTTGACGCGGGCCCGGCGGGGTGGGAGCAGATCGTGCAGCAGGGCCGGTGTGATTCGTCCCGGTCCGGTGTCGGGCAGTACGTCGGCTGCGGCGATGAGCTGGTCTTTTGCGGTCTCCAGGGCGACGGTGAAGGAGGCGCGGTCCGGGTCGGTGCCGGGGAGGGTCTCGACGGCCTCGGCCATCGCGCGGCGCAGTGCCTGGTAGACGGTCAGGTGAGCCCAGAGTTCTTGTTGGATCCCGGTCGCGTCCTGGGATCGCAGCACCAGGCCGTGCTGCAGGGTGTGCCGAAGCGAGTAGAACGCGGACTCGATCTCCCATCGCTCGTGGTAGAGCTCCACCAGCTCTGCGGCGGGGTAGCGACGGTGATCGGTCAGCGTGGTGGCCAGTCGGTAGTGGCCTTCCAGCCTCAGCCCTTTGGCGGTCGTCACCGCGATGTGCGCATCGATGATCCTCAGCCGGGTCCCGTTGATCCTGGTCAGGAATGACCCGTCCGGCAGTAGTGCCCAGCGTGCGGGTGTCCGGGTTCCCTTGAGGCGTACCAGCAGCTGGGCGCCGGTGGCCGCGGCCTTCGCGAGGAAGTCGTCGGAGTCGAAGCCCCGGTCGTTGAGCAGCAGCATCCTGTTGTCCAGCAGTGGTAGCAGCTGCTCGGCGTAGCCGGTCTCCTTCTCGGGCGTCGGTCCGAAGACCGCACCGAGCAGGGCCCGGGTTCCGGTCTCGCACAGCACCATGATCTTCAGCATCGGATATCCGTCCGTGCCGTAACGATGCTTGTGTTTGCCCAGCCAGGCGCAGACTCGCGGCCGGTCAGGGGCCTTGGTGGAGCTGCAGCCGTCGAAGGCGACTGTGCGCCAGCACCTGTATCGCACCCCTGGTGTGATCGGCTGTGCCACGGGACCGGCCAGTGTCTCGAAGAGCAGCCGCAGCGGCGCGGCGCCCAGCCGCCGGCGCACCTCTCGCAGCGCCTTCTCCGACGGACGCGGTGGAAGGAGCCCGCGCAGGCCGCAGGTGAGTTTGTCCCACACCCGCATGTAGCCCAGCTGCGGGAAGAGAACCAGTGCCAGCACGAAGTAGACACCCACCCTCGACGGCAGCAGCCTCAGCCTCCGCTGGGTTCCGCCAGTACGTTCCAGCACGTCATCGACCAGTTCAAAGGGCAGGTGCCGGGTCAGCTCGCCCAGATGCCCCGGAGCGAAGACCCCGTCGGCGACGGTGATGGACGACGTGAGCGTGACGGTGGAACACTGAACGGGCAACGGGGCTCCTTCAGGCGGGAAGACCTTGGTCGGCTTCCTCGCTCTACCAGGAGTCCCGTTGCCCTGACCGGCACTTCTCCCAAATACCTCGCCCCTGTTGACAGCGGCCGACAAGCCATAACTCCGTGGTCTTGGGATACTTCCTCGGCGCAGGCATCGTCTGGGCTCCTCTCATGAGACCCATCTGACCCTCTGTCACCCATCCCCGCATCTCGGGGGAAGCTCAGGGTGACCGGATCCGCTGGCAAGACCAGCACCAAGGACCTGCTCACTTCGATCCTCGAGCTCGACGGTCCCACCGTTGCCACACCCAGGTCCTTCAACAACGAGATCGGCTTCCCCGTCACCGTCTCGCGGGTCAAGCCGGACAGCCGATACCTGCTGCTGGAGATGGGCGCCCGCGGCCTGGGGCACATCGACAGCCTGTGCGACATCGCCTGCCCGACGATCTCCACGGTCCTCGGCGTGGGATCGGCACACATCGGGGAGTTCGGCTCCCGCGACGTCATCGCCGACGCCAAGGCCGAGATCGTCCGGGCCCTGCCCGTGCACGGCACCGCCGTCCTCAACGGCGACGACCCCCTCGTGGCCGCCATGGCCAACGAGACGGACGCCAACGTGATCACATTCGGGTTCGGCGAGGACTGCGACGTACGAGCGGAACAGGTCGGCATCCAGCTCGACGGCCGCCCGCACTTCATCCTCGTCCACGGGGGCACCCGCCGCCGGATCGACCTGCGAGTCCACGGCCGACACAACGTCCTCAACGCCCTGGCAGCGGCCGCCACCGCGACCGCCGCCGGGATCCCCGCTGACCGCATCGCGCAGGGCCTGCGGGAGGCAGAGATTTCCAGCGGCGGCCGGATGGAGGTGACCACCCGATCGGATGGGGTCACCGTCATCAACGACGCGTTCAACGCCAGCCCCGAGTCTGTGCTCGCTGCCCTGGGCGCGCTGTCCGACATTGCGGGTGCGACCCGGCGCAAGGTCGCGGTCCTCGGTGAGATGGCCGAACTCGGCGATGAGGCAGAAGCGTGGCACGCGCGGGTCGCCGAGCAGGTCGTCCATGTGCGGCCGGACGTGGTGATCGGCATCGGTGCCGATCACATGAACCGAATGCTCGCCACGATGGAGAAGGCTGGTCTGACGGCCACGAAGGCTGAGGCCGACGTGCTCACGGAGGAGATCACCCGGGTCCTGGTGCCTGGCGACGTGGTGCTGGTCAAGGGCGCCAACGCACTTGGGCTCGAAGCCGTCGCTCGGGTTCTGGCTGCCTCCACGGCTCGGTAGTCGGTCTCAGCCCTGGTGTGCCCGCCCCGCTGCGCCGTCCGGGCAGCGGGGCTGCCGGCGGCTGACACCGGCGCAGGGATGCCTACTTCACTCAAGATCCGGACGCGGGCCGAAGGACCGGCGACAGCGCGGGTGCGCGATGGGGAACTCGGCCGCTTCCTCAACCGTACGGATGGTCCGCGCTGCCTTGTCGGGGTCCTGGTGGCTGACCCACCCGCAGTCCAAACCGTCAAAGACCTCCACGTTCCTGACACCGGCCTCGCGGGTGCGGTTGAGGGTGCCCGCGTTGTAGGCCACCGCGCTCTTCGCCAGGGTCGCCGCCTCCGCCCACACGCTGACCGGAACTCGGGCTCCGTTGCGGTAGACGACGTGAGCCAGCTCGTGATCGTCGCGCAGCCGCGCTGCGAGGCTCGCGGCTGCCTGCTTCGCGGTGACGTTCCCTGCGGCCAAGAGCGGGACTTCGCGGCGTGCCGCTGCCCGCGCGGCGCGGTAGAACGCAGTGGCCATCCGCTCGGCCTCTTCGGATCGGCGGAGGAAGTCTGCGTACGAGTCGCTGGCCAGGCTGAGCAGCGCGTCTCGGTGAATCATCGTCCACGTGAACCGGGCGCCGAGCCGTACGGCAGCCTGCTCGGCACCTTGCTGGTAGAGGTGCGGAAGCTGCCGGCGAACGAAGGCGAGGGCCTCGGTGTCGACCTCGCGGCGGAACGCCTGGACGGCGCGCTTGAACTCCTCCAATGTGATCAACACCAGGCGGGCGCGAGGCTGTTGTTCGAAGGTCTTGAGTACGCGTTCCTGCTGCGCGGCGAGTCGGCGCCAGGCTTCGTCGAGTACGGCCGCGACCCGCCGGGCGACATCGTCTGGGTCGCCGGGCACCAGCGGCGGCCAGTCGTAGGCCACGTCGGTTACCGAGTTCGGTGGGCCTGTACGAGCGGCGCGGTGACCAGCTCGATGCCAGGCTCGCCAGCGGCCGGATCGTCAGGGGCCGGGGTCTGGGTGAGCGCGGTCAGCTGGCGTTCGAGGCCCTGGAGGTTGTTGCTCTGGTCGATGGTGACGACGCCGTCGACCGTCATCCGCAGCGGCTCGGCCAGCAGCTTGGCGCGGCGTTCGGAGAGGACCTCGCGCGCAACTTCTCGGGCACTGGCGAGTCGCGCGTAGCGGGCGATGAGGTCGGTCTGATCGGTGGCGGGCCCGAGCTGGGCGAGGAGCCAAGCGAGGACGGCGGGGTTCACGGGCTCTCCCTGCGTAGCAGGGGGACCGCCGCTCTTGGCGAGTCGGCGGTCCCAGTCGGGTACGGCTACGTGGTAGCGGTCTTGCGGCGGCGCGGTGGAGCAGGCGCTGACTCCGGATCGGCGTCCGGCTCCGGCTCCGGCTCCGGCTGGGACGATTCCTCCGGGGCGAAGCCGAAGGGAGGCGGTCCCTCGTCCTCCGCCTGGTCCTCGGGCTCGGGCAGCACTCCGTTCTCCCAGGCGTCGGGGTTGGTGATCTCGGCAGCGAGTTCGGGTGCCGGTTCCTCACCGGGCTCCAGGACCACCCACTCCCGAGTCGTCGGGTGCTGAACGTGGACGGCGGCAGAGAGGCGGGCCATCAGATCACCTTCGCAACGATGTGGGCGTCCGGGGTGTGCAGGACCGGCATGCCCACGGCAGCGCCCTTGGTCCAGATCTGAACCGGGTCGTCCTGTGCGCCGCGGGTGATGATGATGCCCGGCCGGTCCTCCTTCGTGATCTCCGGGTTCGTGCCCCGCGAGAGGGCAAGGGCCTCGGCCGTCACGCCGAAGATGGTCTGGCCCCACTTGGAGCGGTCCGGGGGCAGCAGGATCCACCGGTCCTCGGGCAGCACCTTGGTCTGCACGCCGTCGACACGGACCTGGCCCTTGTAGAAGGTGACCGGCGGCAGGCCGTAGTTGTCGCGGACCACGTTGATCTGCTGCGGCGTGAGCGTCGCTGTCGGCGTGTTGGAGGGGTTGACGCTGCCGTAGTACGCCGCGCGGTAGGAGTTGTTGGCCGCGAGGAACGAGAACGCCTTGCGGCTGGTCAACACCATCTCCGGCGCCGGCGCGCCTCGGTCGTCCAGGTACTGGATCCAGGCCAGCTCGTCCTTGATCGGATCCGACGTCGGGTCGCTCCACAGCTTCGGCGCCGTGGGCATGTTGCCGGCCGGGACCCCCCAGTCCACTTCGATCGTCAGGCCGTTCTCGGCGGCGAGGGTGAACTTGCCGTCGGTCAGCACGTCGCCCCATGCGAGTTCGATGCGGGAGCGGACGGCCTCGACGTGGCGTTCGGTGTCGTCGTACAGCAGCTCGATCAAGCGGTCCTCGTCCGCACCGCGCGACGCCTCCAGGAGGATCTGCTCCTGCTCGCCGACGAGAAGCTTCTGCCCGAGCGGGGGCAGCATGCCTTCGCGGGTGGTCTGCCACGCCTCGCGGGTCGCGAACGGCACGGACGCGTCGAAGGCCCGGTACTTGGCGACGTTGACGTACCGGCCGTTGTCCTTGACCCGCCACTTCACCTCGTCCTGCTCCAGGGTCGGGATGATCCCGCCGGCCTTGGAGAGCAGGTGGTCCGCCTGCGAGGGGATGGCACGGGCGAACGTGGTCAGGTCATTGACCGAGACGTTCTTGATCAGGTCCTGAATGGTCATCGTCGTCTCCTCACACGAACCGGATCTGCGGGCCGGTCACCGACGCGGTGACCTTGGTGGTGTCGATGCCGCCGGGCACCTTCGCCGTGACGACCACGCCGTGCCACAGCAGCGGCGCGGGCACCTTCGTCGCCGACGGGGCGTACAGGGTCTCGGCGAATACGAAGCCGGCCAGGTTCTGGCGGCCGTCGGCTGCGGCCGGGTCGAAGGACCCGTAGAGGCCCGAGGCGGTGATCTTCCCAACCGGCGCTCCGGACAGGACCCGGCCGTACGGCTGGCTGGTGTCGGTGGATGCCTGGATGTGCGCGGCGGCAAGCTTGGAGACGTCGAGGGTGATCGTCTCGGTGGAGTCCGTGCCGTGCAGACTGCCGAGCCAGGACCGGTCAGCGGTGTACGACACCGACGTCGTAATGGGCTGGATGGTCACAGCCTGTCCTTCCGTGGGACGCGAAGCGGGGCAGGCGCACACCAGGGCGGTGGCGTCGTCCACGGAAGAGCGGGGCGTGGTCCCCTGGTCCGGCTTGCCCGCCGGTGAGAGTGGTTGCCGGGTGGCTCACCCGGCAACGAAACCGCGGCGGCGGGCCATCTCCAGACCGGCGGCGCCCGGTCGCGGCGGCACTCCCCCACGGCTCGGCGGGCCCCCAGCGGGCGAGCCTCCAGGCGCCGGCGGCGGGGTCTGCTGCCCGAAGAGGCTCGGCCGTCGCTCCTTGAGCTGTTCCGCAACGGCGGTGACGGCGGCTTCGTCGGCTTCCGGCTGATCGGCGAGAGCCCGCTCGACGAGGACGACGGCGTCAGCCAAGTCCTCGCCGCTTGCCCCCAGTCCGGCGAGCACGGCGCGGCGGACCGCTGCCCGCTCCCGGGCCTCGGCGTCGGCGAGGCGCTGGCCGGCCTGCCGCTCCAGTTCGGCCGCCGCCTGCTCGCGGCGCTCGACTTCCGACAGGGCGGCCTGGTCCGCCTCGCGCTTCGTGGTGATAAACGCGCCCAGTGCCTCCGGGGTGTCGAATCCGAGGTCCCCCAAGAGCTTCTTCACGGCTGCTCGGCCGCCCTGGGTCTTCTCCCGGGCAAGAAGGCGGTTCAGGTCGTCCTGGGACACGGTCGGGGCGGGCGGATCCGCCGGGTCTGCGGGGTCGGACGAGGGGTCGTTCGGGGCAGCACCGAGAATCGGGTAGATCGGGCGGCCGTCTCGGCGGTAGCCGACCGGCGCGAGCGGCGAAGGGAGCGGGCGCGTCATGCGTGAACCTCGTCAAGGTCTCCAGCGCCCCCACGCCGTTGATCAGTTTAGCCCCGCCTCCAGACCGGGCCGTTTCCTGATCGGGCCGTAAGCGCGTGCGCACGCCCGGCGGATTCTCGCGAGGCTGTTAGCTTGATCGTGTCGCGATGAGGTGCGACGACGGGGGCAGGGCCGCCCATCAGTAACCCGCTCCTCCACCAGGAGCGCGCCGAACGGGGTCGTAAGCTCGCCCCGCCCCCGCCGCCGTTGTCCCACAGCCGCGATCGAGGCAGGAGGGCTGGCGTTCTGCGGGGCCCGGTAGCCGTCTGCCCGCCCTTGACCACAGGAGCCTTGATCAACTCGGGGGCTGCTGCCCGGGTGCCACCGGACAGCGATGTCCTGTGCCACTGAACCTTGAGTGCGTGCCACCGAACATTAATCCGTGGGGACGGGCCACTTGATTCGACAAAACGATCGTCATCCGTTCCGTGACGTGTGACGCTACGGGCGTGAATGTGGATACGACCCTGATCCCGGCGCTCGCGATTACTGCCACAGCCGCGACGTCCATCTACAGCCTGCGGCATCAGCAGCGCACGAGCGAACAGGCGCGGCTGTGGGAACGGCAGGCGGCGCTGTACGTAGATCTACTCGCTAACCAGCGTCCGTACCTTGCCGAGCCGGACGTGGATCCGTCCGTTCGACACTACTTCGGTCCACAGACGTCGGAGGAACGGGCACTTGTTCAGTCGCTGTCCGCGAGAGTCGATGCCTTCGCCTCCGAGCACGTATCGAGACTGTGGAGCACAACCGTGCAGCGCGTCTTCGACGTGAGCTTCTACATCAGCGAAGTGATAGGCGATCCGCTCCACCCGACCGAGAGGGAGGAGCTGGAGATCGCGCCGTTGGTAGAAGCGCGCAATGCAGCCAGCGAGTCTCTGCGCAAGCAGATCCGTCTTGAGCTGAAGACCGACAGGCCGCGAGGCATCCTCAGGGCTGCCGTTGCCGCGGTGAGGATGCGGCGGTGAAGTCTCGGCATTCGCTGGCACATCACTCAAGGATCAGTGGCACGGGACAAGCGACACGAGTCGGCCTGCTCACCCTGCTGGACGACGATGGCCACTGTGACGAAGTGCGGTGGGCGGCCGACGCGCTGCGCGCACGGATCGGCCTCCGGCTTCCGTCGTGATCGACCTCGTACGATCGGCTGGTGGCGATCGAACTTCCAGACGAACTTGTGCAACTTCAGCGTGCAGCCAACGCGGCGCGGAGGGAAGCGACGACCGATGCGTACAGCGCGGAGGGGTGGAAGCCGTGGCTGGACGCCGTCGACGCAGTCCACGTCGCGGTGACCAAGTACGCGAAGGAGACTGGACAGTCCCGGCATGAGGTGGAGAAGGCCGTGAAGACGGCGGCGAACGCGGAGGCCCCACCCGAATAATCTTAGCTGGGGCAAAGAATCACCCAAGGCACGCTTATTCCGTCAATGACCGCTGGTGAAGATGCTCAGTTCTTTTGCCCTTCGCTCTGCTTCTGGAGAGCCAGCTTGAGCCAGGTCCCGGCCGCTATCCCCAACTGCTGATCAAGGTACCAGGCGGCCTGCAGGCAGGAGAGCGCCGGAGCGCCGATTGTTGCGAATAGGAGACCTGCGGGGACGATGCCGGCGAGGCTAATGATGAGCTGTCCAGCGTCAAATAGAGCATTGACGTGCTCCCCGTTCTCCCACTGGACGATCAGCTTCACCTGGTTATCTCCCGCATAGGCAATCGTCATGGCGTCATCTACCCCAATATTGCGCCATGTCCCCGGAAGGAGCTTCCCTAGACCCTGGGTGATAGCCTTGTTACCCACGGCCTTAAAAATCGCAGCAGCGCAGAAATTGACCGACTCACCAAATGCCTTGTCCAGCTGCTTGTTCAATTCGTCGGTTTTCTTATCCGCGGTCTTCTGCGCCTCTACTTTCTCTTTCGGCGAAATAAGCGGCTTCGCACCATTGAGTATCAGCAGCGTGTCGCTCAACGTCTCCACGATCGTTGTCAGCTGATCCTGCTGCTTCTTCGGCGTCTTCGGGTCGATAGCTATCGGCAGCGCAGTGGTCACCGGCTGCACGATTCGTGTGAGCTTATCCCGCTGCTGCTTCGGCGTCTTCGAGTTATTAATTATCGGCAGCGTGTCGATCACCGGCTCCACGATCTGCGTGAGCTTCTTCCGCACCTCCGGCGGCGTCTTCGGGTTGTTAATTGTCGGTAGCGTGTTGATCAGCGGTTCCACCGTCTTCCGAATTTTATCCCGCTGCTTGTTCGGCGTCTTCGGGTTGTTAATTATCGACAATGTGTCGATCAGTGGCGCCACGATCTGCGTGAGCTTCTTCCGCACCTCCGGCGGCGTCTTCGGATGGTTGATCACCTTCAGTGTGCCGCCCACCTGCTCCACGATTCTCGTGAGCTCTTTCCTCGCCTCCGATGGCGTCTTCGGGTCTTCGATTACCTCCAACGTGGAGGTCACCTTCTGCAAGGTCTGCGCGAGCGTGACCCGGTCCTCCAGCGGAATTTTCGGGTCTTCCACTACTTCCAACGTGGTATTCAGCTGCTCTACGGTCCCCTGCAGCTCGTCGGGGATGCCCTGCTGGTCCGTCAGCTCGTCTATTTCCGTGTACAGCTCCGGCGTTAGCTCTTCCAGCTTCTCCCTTTGCTCGGCCGGTTTCTCGGGCTCGGCCGGTTTCTCGGGCTCGGCCGGTTTCTCGGGCTCGGCCGGTTTCTCGGGCTCGGCCGGCTCGACGGGCTCGACCGGTTTCACGGGCTCGACCGGTTTCACGGGCTCGACCGGTTTCACGGGCTCGACCGGTTTCACGGGCTCGACCGGTTTCACGGGCTCGACCGGTTTCACGGGCTCGACCGGTTTCACGGGCTCGACCGGTTTCACGGGCTCGACCGGTTTCACGGGCTCGACCGGCTCGACCGGCTCGGCCGGTTTCACGGGCTCGACCGGCTCGACCGGCTCGGCCGGTTTCACGGGCTCGACCGGCTCGACCGGCTCGGCCGGTTTCACGGGCTCGGCCGGTTTCACGGGCTCGACCGGCTCGACGGGCTCGACCGGTTTCACGGGCTCGACCGGTTTCACGGGCTCGACCGGTTTCACGGGCTCGACCGGTTTCACGGGCTCGACCGGTTTCACGGGCTCGACCGGCTCGACCGGTTTCACGGGCTCGACCGGCTCGACCGGCTCGACCGGTTTCACGGGCTCAACCGGTTTCACGGGCTCGACCGGCTCGACCGGCTCGACCGGCTCGACCGGCTCCACGGGCTCGACCGGCTCCACGGGCTCAGGGGGTTCTGGCGTCTGGGCCGGTGCTGCGGTCGTGGCCCCACCGAGGGCTTGTGGCGCCACCCCAGCAGTCGTCACCCCAGTCGGCAGCGTGAGCGCGGCAGCCAAGCAGGATGCGCCAAAAACGCGGGAGACGTGTCGCCGGGCGGTTCGTGCCATGAGGGTTCCGGATGCGAGTTCGGAGGTGCTTCTTTGTCCCTTGCGGACTTGGCCCCCTTGAGGCTGACAGGGCTCAGGTCACCGGAGATCCACAGTTCGACGGTGCCCATGCCATCAAGACCCACTCTTCATCGACTGGGCACATCCCGCAAACGCACAAGCCATGCCTCCGGAGAGACCACTCCGACCAGGCCTAGGCCCCCGACGGGTACGACCAGGCTCAGGAGCGGTTCCCCGCCCATCTGACATGCCCTCAGCCATGGGTCGCCCCTTCAAAGTGCCTGTTCAGGCCGCCGCAGCTGGTTAGGCACCTGTTACAGGTAAGTCTCGTCCCCGGCCTGAACTCAACTCCCAGAGCTGCGGTCAGCTCTTGCGCGGTGCCCACTCCCAAGCTGGTAAACCGCGTGATCTGCCATCGCGGGTTCGCCACAAGTGCGACCGCCTCGAACTCCCACTTGGTGATGATGCTCAGGCATTCTTCCTCGCCGTACACCTCCCCCGGGATGTGATCGCACTCTTCCGGATCAAGCCGACAGATCGAGCATTCGGATTCAATCACACGCATTTCAGGACTGAGCCCGACCCTCAAATGCCCTAGGTCGACCGGGCACTCCCGAAAGTAGGAGCCCTCCTGGTACACAAGGCCGCAGGATTTAGGGTAGTTACGGCGCAGGAGTCCCCCCACCTCATCCAGCAGGATGTGCGCTTCTTCGAAGAGGTTGGGGGCATGCACCTCGGAACGATCCATTACCTCCCGGAGCTCACCGCGGAGTTTCAGCAGCGTCGCCCGTGCTGCCGGGTCCGGATGAGATGAAGATCGGACCTGATCGAGTTCCTCCTGGCATTGGAGGAAGAGGCCCCGCTCAGGCCTCGGGGGGCTGGCTGCGGACACTCCCGTCCCCCCATCCCTCAAGGTTGGCGATCGCCTCAAGGACCACGTCGGCTGGCCCGTCGAGGACGATCTTGGTGGGATCCCCCTCCCGCGTCACCTCGATATGCAGCACGGGAGGCGGCGCTGCTATTTCAGCAGCTTCGCCGCTTCCCGTCTTCTTTGTGATGTAGACCGTCACGAGGCTACTCAGAACCCCAACAACCATGTCCTTTGTGAAACCCTGGGCGAATTCGAGAACCGGAAGCCAATACTCTGCAGCGTCATGGGTCAAGTAGCTACGATCAGCTCGCTCGTCCTCAAAGCCGACTTCCAGTCCAGCGGATCGAAGCAGCTTGGCAACCTTGATCGACTCATACGGATACCTGCCGGGAGCCTCCCGCGAGACGCTCGGCAGACCAGAGACCCCCCGCTTGATCAACACGTCAGCCATTACCCAACCCCTCATTCTGCGTACAGATAGTCATGATGTCATGGCGGCGTGTTGCAATACGAGTCCGCTGGTCGTCGCCTTCAATCCGAACTGCGGAAGCTGATCTCTGGCATCTCCGGCCCCACGGCCGCCAACCCGCGAACGGCCGTGGCGCAAGCGAGGCGAGAGGGTTGAGCCTCGCGCCGCTGCAACGTGGTCCGGCCGACGCGACCTCTCAGTAGCTCCATGCGGATCCCGTCTGGCGGTACTCGGCGACCGGGATGGGTGTGACGCCGTCGCGCATCCGGTCCTCGTAGAGGTGGCCGTCGAGGTGGTCGATCTCGTGGTGGACGAGCCGGGCCAAGCCCTGCCGGTACGTGGTCACCATCGTGCTGCCGTCGAGGCTGGTGTGCTCGACGGTGATAGTCAGGGGCCGCGGTACGAGCCCGCGTACGTCGAAGAAGCTCAGGCAGCCCTCGTACTGCTCGTCCGTCTCGTCGGAACGGCTGATGATGCGCGGGTTTAGGAGGGTGATCGGGCTGGCGCCGGGTTCAGCGGGGTGGACGATGGCGGCGGCCCGGTCGAGGCCGATCTGCGGGGCAGCGATCCCCATCCCCTTGGCGAAGGGATGGACCTGGCCGATCCGGTCGGCTGCCGCGAACAGCTCGTCGAGGGCCTGCTGAGCGGCGTCGTGCTCGGCAGGGAGGTCGAAGGGGCGGGCCGGCTGGTGGAGGATCGGGGCTTCCGCCTGGACGACGCCGAGGGCGCGCATGGTGTCGCTGGGGCGGGCGTCGCTCACGTTAACTCCCGTGTCGTGTTGGGCTTTTCCGGTCGGGCGCGGAGGCGCCACTCCAGACGGTATCGGGCGTGGAGGTCGGGGGTGGCTGTCTCCCACCGGAAGATCCGCACGCCGTCCTCTTCACGACGCGAGAGGGCTGTTCGTAGTGGGGCTGACTCGGCAGTCATGGAGGTCTCGGTGCCCCAGACAACGGGGTCGAGGACAGCGGGGAAGGCGAGCTCGACCAGCAGGTGCTCCGTCGGCAGGCGCACGGCGCGCTGGAACCACCGGCCCCAGTGCGTGTCGGGGACGAAGTAGCTGTACTCGAT
Source organism: Streptomyces sp. NBC_01233 (assembly GCF_035989305.1). Lineage (NCBI taxonomy): Bacteria > Bacillati > Actinomycetota > Actinomycetes > Kitasatosporales > Streptomycetaceae > Streptomyces > Streptomyces sp. NBC_01233. The sequence goes on from NZ_CP108514.1 coordinate 3,106,689, forward strand.
CCAGACGGATTCGCCGGGGTAGAGGGGGAAGCGCCCTTCGCCTTCGGCGTTCTCGAAGAGCAGCCAGACTTCCTTGGTCGCGTCACGGTCCAGCTTCACGGCCTGGGCCATCGGCTCGCCTGCGCAGTGCGCGGTCAGCGTGAGGATGTCCCAGGTCAGGGGGTGCTCGCGGTAGTGGGCGTTCGAGCGGGCAGGGTCTTCGGGGTAGCGGTCGACGCTGATACGGATGAGGTAGCGGGTGACCGGCTGGTCTCCGGTGTTGCGGAGTTTGCGGCGCATGGTGAGGGTGTAGCGGCTGCCGTCGTAGTCGAGCCGGGCCTCGTCCTGTTCGACTACGAGCGCGGAGCTGCCGATGGAGGGCGGGGTGCTCGCTCGCACCGGGCCGTCTGCGTCCTCTTTCGTGGCCTCGTACGCCTGCCACTTTGCGATGATCGCGCCGCCGGCCTGGAGGCGGCCGTCGGCGCGCTGGGCAAAGTCGGCCGTGGGCTTGCTGTGCCCGCCCTCGACCTTGCTGATGTAGGAGGGGTCGAACCCCATGTCGGCCGCCAACTTCTTCTGGCTGACCTTGCGCTTCTTCCGCCAGAACGCGACCTCCGCCGCGAACTCGGCGGCGGTCTGCTCCTGTGCCTCGGTCAACGGTCTGCCCCTGACTGCCAGTTGACTGCATGCATGACCTGTGAGTGATCCAAGTTCACCATTCCGTCAACCTGGCTGCTGCCTGTTTCCTTCAATCACCGGCCCGGTACGAACAATCCCTATCCGATCTGAGCCCGGAGGCATCAATGCCCGAGAACGTCGACCAGAAGCCCGTGTACGTCACCCCGGCCGTGCAGGTCCTCGGCACCGTCACCAAGGCCACCCTCGGCTCGGCCGGCAACAACAACGCGGACGACACCCAGTACTTCGAGTGATCCCGCGCGCCGCGAGGGCGTGAACAGCTGAACACCGGCGCCCGGGACGCAGAGGCTCCTGCTCTGCGTCCCGGGCGCTCGTCTGTCCGGTTCGACGTACGCAAAGGAGCAAGACACCGTGAGGTTCACCGCGGGCGTGTTCGGCCACGGGCCGGACGGGTTACTCGAAGCCGGATCCTGGCGACCGCAGGACGGTGAAGAGGTTGCCGTTGAGGGTCCGTTGCGCATGTGGACGGTCGGGCACGCGGGTCTCGACATCCGTACGGGTCCTGCGCTTGGCGGGAGCGCCGAGGTTGTCTGCGTCGGGTCGTGCCTGGCCGCGTCGAAGGAGCTGTCGGAGGCCAGAGACGCCGCTGAGCGTGGCCAGTGGGAGCACACGGCCCGCTTGGCCGGGAGCTTCGTCGCGCTGGTGCGCCACGGGACGACGGTGTGGGTGTTCGGTGATCGGGCAGGGGTCCATCCTGTGTACTGGGTGGCGGACGGTGAGCTGGTGTGGTGGTCTACCTCGGCCACGGCTCTGGCTGCGCTGCACGGCCGGACGCCGGACTGCGGTCGGCTCCTCGCCGCCTTGACCGTGCGAGGCGTCGATCACCTCGGAAGCGGCAGCCTGTTCTCCGGCGTCCACCGCGTCCCGCCGGGCTCTGCCCTGGTTCTGTCGCCTGGCCGGCCGCCTCGTACGGTCCCTGTTCCCGGCCGCCGGGAGGCGCTGGCGCTCGCTGATGCCGCTCCGATGCTGCGGGAGGCGCTGACGACGGCTGTTACCCGCCGGGCTGCGAGCGCGGCGAGCCTTTCGTCCGACCTGTCGGGGGGTCTCGACAGCAGTACCCTTGCGGCGCTCGCTGCGGCTCGCGGTTCGCTGCTGGGCATCACTTACACCGATCGGCACATGGCCGAGTCCGATGACCCGGTCTATGCCGCCCGGGTCGCGGCCGAGCTGCCTCATCTGACGCATCGCGTTGTTCACGGGGCGACGCAGCAGGTACGCCACTTCGACCAGCTCAACGACCTGGAAGCCCTGCCGATCACGGACAGCCCTTCTCTGTCCTTGGGCTTGCTCAGCTTGAAGGCTGCCCAGCTGGCCCCTGCCGTTGCCGCCGGTTCTCGGCTGCACCTCACCGGCCGGGGCGGTGACGATGTCCTGGACGCCGTGGCGCCGATGCTCATCGACCAGTACCTCGCGGGGCATCGCGGCGCGGCTGCGGGCCGGGCCTGGGCATTCGCTCGGTCGCGTCGCACCTCCCCTCACCGGGTCCTGGCTCGCGCCGCGCGCACCTGCGCCGAGCCGTACCCGAGGGCTCTGGCGGGACTCGCTGCCCTGCTGGGCGGAACGTCCACGCTGGCTCCTCCCCGTCACCGGCCCCCATCCGACCTGTTGACGTGGTGCTTTCCCCTCGCCTCCGCCGCCTGGCTCACCCCGGCCGGCCGGATGGCGACGGCTGCCGTCGTCGCCGAGCAGGCGGCCGTCGCCGCGAGCAGCGAGCGGCCCGGGCGGCTCCACGAGCGAATCTCCCTGGAACGCATGGGCGAGGAGCACGCCACATACGACCAGATCAGCCGCCAGCTGTGGACGCTGCCCATCCACGCACCGTTCATGGACAACGCCGTGGTGGATGTCTGCCACGCGGTCCCCGGCTGGCAACGCTCCGTGCCGGGTGACTACAAGCCCCTGGCCCGCGCCGCGTTCACCGGACTGGTCCCCGCCGTCCTGTTGCAGCGGCGAACCAAGACTCACCACGTTGGAGGCGTACATGACGGCCTGCGGGACAACCTGCCCATGCTCCAGCGGATCATCGCGGGCTCCCGGCTCGCCGAGGCCGGCCTGATCGACTCGGGTCAGGCTGTGGCCGAACTTCAGAGCGGCGCGCGAGGTGAACCGGCGTTCCTGTATGCCGTGCACCTCCTGGTGGTGATCGAGCTCTGGCTGAGCACGCTCCGCCTCGGCCGCGAGCAGTGGTGGGAGTTGGCTCCGGTGAAGGAGGCGGCGTGAGCACGCTCGTACACGCAGCAGTCACCGCTGACGGTGTGGCGCTGATGGATGTCCGCCGTGGTCGGGGCCGCTGGCACTTCCTCGATCCCGTCAGCGCCGAGCTGTGGTCGAAGGTGGCCGCCGGCCAGGCCACCGATGAGGCGATCGAAGACCTCGTCCACGCCTGGCAGCTCCGAGGAGTGGATCCGGACCAGGTTCGCGCTGACCTGAACCGCGTGGCCGCCGAGTTGCACGAGGCCGAGCTGCTTGTTGCCGCCTGTCGCCCTGGTCCCCGGTCTGATCCCCCCATCGTCCGGTTCGCCGGGACCGTCGGCGGAACGCTGCGGGACCAGATCGCAGCTCAAGGCGGGCTCGCGCTCGCTCTTGTTCTGCTGCGCTGCCTGCCGATCCGCTTCACGATCGCCGCTGCCATGACTGCTACCCGGTTGCCGGGGCGTCACGCCACCATCGCCGACGCCGAACGGCTCCACTCCGCCGTACAGCGAGCCACCCGGGCGTGGCCGGGCCGGGCAGCGTGCTTGGAGGAGTCGCTGGCCGTGTACCTCGCCGCCGCGCTCTCCGGTCGACGGGTGCGCTGGGTGCTCGGTGCGTCGTTCATGCCCCGCAACGCCCATGCCTGGGTCGAGGCGGAGGGCACCGTCATCGGTCAGGACGCGGCGGATCGCGTCTGGCCGTATGCCGCCGCCCTTCAGGTGGAACATCCGAACTGAAATTCGCCACCCTTCGCCAGGAGAACCACCCGTAAGGGTGACCGGTTGAGCCGTTCGTGACCGATGCAACCACGGCCGGCGCGACCGGCCCACGCACCTCCGCCCGCCCCGGCAAGCCGGGGGCGGGCGATGTCCTGCCCCAGTACAAGGTGAGCGCCGAGCGGCACGACGCCGCCCTCGACGCCTCGTTCCCGGTGATCTTGCGGCAACTTCCCCAGCTCGCCGCCACCGCCATGCGCCTCGCGTGGGCCGCTGACCGGCGCGCGGTGCTGTGGCTCGGCGTGCTCCAGCTCGTCGGCGGTGCTCTGACCGCCCTTGCCCTCTACGGCACACGTGGAGCCCTCGCCCCGATGTTCGCCGCCGGCCCCGTCCCGGAACGGCTCCAGCAGGCCATGCCCTCGCTGATCCTGATCACCACCGCCGCTGCGGCCCGGTCCCTGACCTCCGCCGCCGCAATCACCGTGAACGCACGCATCGGACCGCGTGTCGACGGCCGCGCCGAGCTGGCCTACCTGGATGCCGCTACCCGGGTTCCCCTCGCCTCGTACGACGATCCCGACTGGTGCGATCACTCCGAAGCGGCGAACCGAGCCTCGAAGGACCTGCACCTGATGACCGAGGCACTGGCCATGGTCACCGCCTCCCTGATCGGGATCGCAGCCGCTGCCGGAATCCTCGCCGCGCTCCACCCCATGCTGCTGCCGCTGCTCATCCTCGCCGTCATCCCCCGCGGTGTGGCCGCCGTCTACGCAGCTCGCGCCGCGCACCACGCCGAGCGCCACACCCTGGCCGACCGGCGCCTGAGGCACACGCTCATGTACCACACCGCCGGTCGAGCCACCGCGCTCGACGTCCGGGTGAACACCATGCGCTCCTGGCTGCTGGACCAGTTCTCCGACGTCACCGGACGCCTCGAACGGCACGCCGCGCGCGTCGGGCGCAGCACCGCCCGCTTCCAGCTCACCGGCGACGCCATCGCCGGCGCCTCCATGGTCGTCGTGTACGCGTCCCTACTGTGGCTCGTGACCTCCGGACGCATCCCCCTCTCTTCCGCCGGCGCCGCTCTCATCGCCACCCAGACCAGCCGCATCCTGCTCACCGGCCTGGTCAACGGGATCAACACCAGCTACAAGGTCGGCCTGTACCTCGCCGACTGGAGCACCTTCATCACGGACGCCACCGCCCGAACTCGGTCCTCCGCTATCTCCACGCCCGTACCGGACCGGCCGAAGGTGGTGCGTGCCAACCACGTCTCCTTCTCCTACCCCGGCAGCAGCCGCCCCGTCCTGACCGACGTGTCCGTAGCGGTCCATCGCGGCGAGGTCCTGGCGATCGTCGGCGCCAACGGGGCCGGGAAGTCCACTCTGGCCAAGCTCTTGGCGGGCCTCTACACCCCGACTTCAGGCACCGTGACCTGGGACGACACCGACCTTGCCCAGACCGACCCCGAGCAAGTCCACGCCCGGCTCGCGATGCTGCCCCAAGACATCGCCCGATGGCAGACCACTGCCCGCCACAACATCACCCTCGGCCAGGGGGGGGCGGACGATGCAGCCGTGCTCGCAGCTGCCCGTGCTGCTGGCGCCGACGAGGTCCTTGCGGAGTTGCCCGACGGCCTCGACACCGATCTGTCGCCCTCCCAGTGGGGCGGACGGGACCTGTCCGGCGGCCAATGGCAGCGCCTCGCCGCCGCTCGCGCGTTCCATCGCGACCGCCCCGTCCTCCTGTGCGACGAGCCGACCTCCGCCCTCGACCCGCACGCGGAGGAAGCGATGTACGAGCGGATCCGATCCCTCGCGCAGGGCCGCACCGTCATCCTCATCACGCACCGCCTCGGCTCCACCCGCACCGCCGACCGCATCCTCGTCCTCGGCAGCGGCCGGGTTCTCGAGGAAGGCAACCACGAACAGCTACTCGCCACAGACGGCGCGTACGCGGCAATGTGGCGCAAGCAGGCCGCCACCTACAGCGGCGCGACCGCCTGACCTCAGCCTGCTTCCGCGGGCACGTAGCCGTCATGGCGCCCAAACGGTGGTGACGTTCCCGGGGCTTGATCGTTTTCCAGCGTATGAAGCCCCTGCCGCGCATCCTCGCTGTCGCCCTGTTGGCCGCAGTCCCCCTCACTGTCGCCGTTCCTGCCTTCGCCGACGGCCCCAGTGGGCTTGGCGACATCACCGCCGACAAGGTGCCCGAAGCAGCCATCGCTGGGGCCGCTGGGCAGGCCAAGCCCAATGTCCCGTTCGGGGCCGCCAAATTCGCCCAGGATCGTGCATTGGAGGCCTTCGCCAAGGTGCAGGGCAAGAAGGAAGCGGTAGTCAACTCATAGCGCGGCTGTCGGCCCGTCTACGTCCGCCGCCTGAGAGAACCCCCTGACGAGCCCTAGCGCGGGCCGCCACCACCCGGTGGCGGCCCGCGCTGTCGTGTCTCCGGGACCCCAAAGCCCCGTGCCCACAGCGGGCTCGGACCTGGCCCGCGCGCCCCGCATCTCTGCCTCGCGCGTCACTGCGCCTCGGGCAGGGGAACGCGCAGCGTGTCCGGATCGGCTTCAGGCAGCCCGAGGTAGGCGCGCACCGCCGCGTTATCGGCGGTCGCGTCAGCGAGACGCGCGGCCGCGTCGAACGCCCGCGCTTGGATGAGCTCGATCTCGTGCTGCGCGTCGTCGATCGGGTACCCGGCGTCTTGCAGCATCCGGACGCCGGTTTCCATGGACAGCACTCCGGCACCCACGCCCTTCACCACTTCGTCGAGAACAGCTGCTCGGTCGGTGGGGGTGTGAGGCCCCCAGGCGAGCTGGGCTGGCACAGATTCGCCCGCCGGCCAGCCGGATGCCTGGCCTGCCTGGTGGAGCCTCTGGACCATGCGCAGCAGGATCACGTACTTGTGGGCCCTGGCCAGCCGCATCGCGGCAACGAGCGAGTCGAGTGGGCCGAGGGCGAGTTGGAGGGCGTAGCCAGAGGGCAGGGCCGTCGGGTCCAGCGTGCCCAGTCCGGCCGAGGTGAGCCGGCTGTTCGCGGCGATGCGGTCCAGGACGTGATCGACGCGGGACCGGAGTTCGGCGAGCTGCGCGGAGGTGTCGAGGACGTCCATGCGGCCACCATCGTTGAGCTGCCAGACGGTACCCGCGCGGACCTTCACCGGGAGGGGCTGACCGGTGTTGCGATCGATGGGGAGCCGGGCGCCAGCGAGCCCGATGATCGGGGAGCCGGTCGTGGCGCTGGCTGCCGACGAGTCCGTGTCAGTGGCGGACAGCTCATCGAGGGCCTGAAGGACGGTCGCCAAGGTGGGCTTGCCCCAGTGGTCGCCGGAGTGGGGGATGCTGTTGGTGATGTGGATCAGAGGGATGAAGTCGACCTGGAGGTCGAGCCGGTCGAGGACTTCGCCGTCGGAGCGGGCTCGGAAGGTCGCCTTGTGGAGGGGCAGGTCGTACAGCAGGTCGGAGTGCTTGAGGTCATCGAGGTCCCATTCGGCGTCGGTGAGGTAGCACGTGTATGCGGAGGGCCGTCCTACCGCCCACGGGTAGGTGCGGGTGATGACCCCGGTCTTGGCGTCCTGGGCATCGCCTGGCACGAGCAGGGCGATGCCGTCGTCTCCGGCAACCGGCTCCCGGACGTGAGCTCCGTCCTTGGTCATGGCGGGGCGGCTGGCCGGCGCGATCGGTGCGAGCTCGTAGGTGATGCGGCGCAGCCTGGCCTTGGTGCCGCGGCGTACGTCCTCGGGGATCTCCCAGGCGAGGTGCACGCGCGTTGGGAACTCGCCTGAGTCCTGCTCGTCGTCCGGCCACTCGGCGAAGTAGAGGCCCGGGTCCCAGGTTCGGAGCAGGACGCGGCCCTTGGCTGGGTCCCAGGCCAGGGAGTAGACGGAGTCGCCAAGGAGCAGTGCGGTCCGCTCGGCCTGCTGGAGGCGCAGCGGCAGAAGCTCCTTCTCCGCCCAGTCCCGGAGGCGCTCTTGCACGGCGGCGGTCTCGGCATGCCCTTCGGGCTGCTCGCCGGCGGCCTGCTCCGCACCGGGCACGATGATCGTCTGCTCCGATCCGAGCAGGTAGCCCAGGGCGGTATCGATCAGCTTGCTCGCGTCACCCAGCTCCCGCCGCTCCCCGCCCGCGACGTCGTCACCGGTGATCGCGGCAACCTGGCCGGCCTGGTTGGAGTGAGCTTCCCCCGAGATGCGGGGATGGGTGACAGAGGGTCAGATGGGTCTCATGAGAGGAGCCCAGACGATGCCTGCGCCGAGGAAGTATCCCAAGACCACGGAGTTATGGCTTGTCCGGCGCTGTCAACAGGGGCGGGGACAGGGGCTTGTGGAGGTTGGGGTGGTCCACTCGGGGTCGAGGGTGTAGAGGCCCCGGCCGGTGCGGCGGAGGATTCCTTCGCGGACCCAGCGTCCCAGTTCTGCGCGTAGTCCTTGGGGATCCTCCAGTCCGATACCGCGGGCGATTTCACATGCGCGCCAGGTGCGGTGGGGATCGGTTCGCAGGAGTTGCAGTGTGCGGTCGCGGCGTCCGTCGGGGCCTGGGCCAGCGGAGGGGTTCACGGTGACACTGATGCTGGTGATCCTGGATGCGCCCAGGACTTGTGCCTGGTGGGGCGGGGCGGCGTAGCGGGAGATCGGGCATTTGACGCGGCGTGGGTTGACGCGGGCCCGGCGGGGTGGGAGCAGATCGTGCAGCAGGGCCGGTGTGATTCGTCCCGGTCCGGTGTCGGGCAGTACGTCGGCTGCGGCGATGAGCTGGTCTTTTGCGGTCTCCAGGGCGACGGTGAAGGAGGCGCGGTCCGGGTCGGTGCCGGGGAGGGTCTCGACGGCCTCGGCCATCGCGCGGCGCAGTGCCTGGTAGACGGTCAGGTGAGCCCAGAGTTCTTGTTGGATCCCGGTCGCGTCCTGGGATCGCAGCACCAGGCCGTGCTGCAGGGTGTGCCGAAGCGAGTAGAACGCGGACTCGATCTCCCATCGCTCGTGGTAGAGCTCCACCAGCTCTGCGGCGGGGTAGCGACGGTGATCGGTCAGCGTGGTGGCCAGTCGGTAGTGGCCTTCCAGCCTCAGCCCTTTGGCGGTCGTCACCGCGATGTGCGCATCGATGATCCTCAGCCGGGTCCCGTTGATCCTGGTCAGGAATGACCCGTCCGGCAGTAGTGCCCAGCGTGCGGGTGTCCGGGTTCCCTTGAGGCGTACCAGCAGCTGGGCGCCGGTGGCCGCGGCCTTCGCGAGGAAGTCGTCGGAGTCGAAGCCCCGGTCGTTGAGCAGCAGCATCCTGTTGTCCAGCAGTGGTAGCAGCTGCTCGGCGTAGCCGGTCTCCTTCTCGGGCGTCGGTCCGAAGACCGCACCGAGCAGGGCCCGGGTTCCGGTCTCGCACAGCACCATGATCTTCAGCATCGGATATCCGTCCGTGCCGTAACGATGCTTGTGTTTGCCCAGCCAGGCGCAGACTCGCGGCCGGTCAGGGGCCTTGGTGGAGCTGCAGCCGTCGAAGGCGACTGTGCGCCAGCACCTGTATCGCACCCCTGGTGTGATCGGCTGTGCCACGGGACCGGCCAGTGTCTCGAAGAGCAGCCGCAGCGGCGCGGCGCCCAGCCGCCGGCGCACCTCTCGCAGCGCCTTCTCCGACGGACGCGGTGGAAGGAGCCCGCGCAGGCCGCAGGTGAGTTTGTCCCACACCCGCATGTAGCCCAGCTGCGGGAAGAGAACCAGTGCCAGCACGAAGTAGACACCCACCCTCGACGGCAGCAGCCTCAGCCTCCGCTGGGTTCCGCCAGTACGTTCCAGCACGTCATCGACCAGTTCAAAGGGCAGGTGCCGGGTCAGCTCGCCCAGATGCCCCGGAGCGAAGACCCCGTCGGCGACGGTGATGGACGACGTGAGCGTGACGGTGGAACACTGAACGGGCAACGGGGCTCCTTCAGGCGGGAAGACCTTGGTCGGCTTCCTCGCTCTACCAGGAGTCCCGTTGCCCTGACCGGCACTTCTCCCAAATACCTCGCCCCTGTTGACAGCGGCCGACAAGCCATAACTCCGTGGTCTTGGAAGTATCCGCTGGAGTTGCGTGAGCGTGCGGTACGGATGTACCGGACCGCCGAGCCGAAGCCCGTGATCCGCCGCATGGCCGAGGAACTCGGCGTGCACCACGAGGCTCTGCGCAACTGGATCCGGCAGGCAGAGGCCGACGCCGGCGAACGCGACGACGTGCTCACCACTGGCGAGCGGGAGGAGCTTGCCGCCCTGCGGAAGGAGAATGCACAGCTCAAGCGTGCGAATGAGGTCCTGCGGACGGCCTCGGCTTTTTTCGCGGCCCAGCTCGACCCGACCCGGCCCAGGTGACGGCGCTCGTTGACGAGCACCCGTATCTGGGGGTCGAGCCCGTACTCCGGGAACTGAACATCCCCTCCTCCACCTACTACCGGTGGCGCCAGGCCGAGACCGAACCGTGCGAACGGCGCCGCCGGGATGCCGAGCTGACCAGCAGGATCCGGCAGGTCCACGAGGAGTCCGGCGGGATCTACGGCTCACCCCGCGTGCACGCCGTCCTCAAGCGTGAGGGCGTCCACGTCGGCAGGAAGCGCGTCGAGCGGCTCATGCGCCAGGCCGGCCTGGCCGGGATCAGTCCCCGCCGGGGCAAGGGTTTCACTCGCCGTGACCCGGACGCCGATCTGGCCCCTGACCTGGTGCAACGCGACTTCACCGCGGCCGGGCCGAACCGGCTGTGGGTTACCGACCTGACCATGATCCCCACCGGGGAGGGGCCGTTGTGGCTGTCCGCGATCCGCGACGCGTTCTCCCGCCGGGTGGTGGCCTGGGAGACCTCCGCCCGCGCCGACGCCGATCTGGTCCTGACCTCGCTGGAATACGCCCTGGCCAGCCGCGAGGTCGCCCCCGGAGAGCTTATTCACCACGCCGACCACGGCTGTCAATACACGTCCGTGAAGCTCACAACACGCCTGGTCAGGGCCGGGATCCAGGCTTCCATGGGCTCGGTCGGCGACTCGTACGACAACGCCCTCGCGGAGAACCTGTGGATGGTCATCAAGACCGAGTGCATCCGCGGCCGCGTCTTCGCCACCAGGGCCGAGGCGAACCTCGCGCTCTTCGAGTACATCGACGGCTTCTACAACCCCCGCCGCATCCAGAAACGGCTCGGCTACCTCAGCCCCATCGAGTACGAGGAGAAGCACTACGCCAACCAGGCAGCGACCGAACAAGTGAACCTGAAACCACGTCAACCCACCCTGACCAGCTAGTCAGCCCCTCCCGCAGTGCGGGGGAACCTCAGAGTCGTAGGCGGCCAGTAGCCGGTAGGCGGACAGGCGCCGCAGGTCCTCGTCTGGGACCCATGACGACGTGAGGTCGGACCAGGCGTTGCGGCCGCGGCGGGGGTCGGCCATGACCGGCTTGTAGTCGAGCCAGCTCCATACGTCGGTGATCAGCTTGCGCAGGCCCACAGCGTTCTCCAGGCGGTCGGCCCCCGCGCCGCCTGTTCAGGTTACGGCGTAACCGCTTCTGCCTCGGCGACGGCCGCGGGATGGCCAGGCAGGCCGGGGACGGGGAAGCTCGCGCAGGCGCCGACAAATGCGTCACGTGCGCCGGCCGTCCTCTCCTTCCGGCCCGCGTCCGTCCACCGCTGCTCGCACTCGGCGCGGGTGGGGCTTGCTGCAGTCGCTGGGACGCCGTCGGCCAGCTTGCGACGTTGGGCGAGTAGCCCTTCCCGGCGGCCCTGGTCACCCGCAGCCTTCAGCTCGGCAAGGTGCCGGTCCCGCTTCTCGTCGAAGGAGGGTTCTCTAGATGCGCCCGCACACGCCATCAGCCCTGCCCAGAGGACCATCCCAACAGCGGCCGCCCGTGCCGCTCTTCCGCTCATCAGCATGATCGCGACGCTACACGGGGGGCCGTTTCCTCATCGGGCCGTTTCGGCTCTGTTTCCACAGGGCTGGGGATATCCACGACTCCCCTGGGCTATCTCCGCCCATCGAAGCGACCGTCCTCGGTGTCGTTGACGATGACGTCGAGTTGGTCGGGGTCCGCGAGCTCCGTCAGGCCGTGTACCGCAGCGTCCATCCTGTCGGGGCTGTCCATGCCTTCGACCCAGGTGACCATCTGGTCTTCGAGTTCGGTGTACTCGCCGACGTGGTGGACGAGTCCCTGGTCGTACAGCTGCGCCACGGGCGCGGCTCGGAGCCGCTTGCCGACCTTGGCAGTGACTTCCAGGATCATCGGCATGAGCAAGCCCTTGGTGACGCCGTCAGTGCGGAGCTGCTCCCACGCCTGCCGAAGAATCTGCTTGGCCATGTCACCGCCGTAGTTGCTTTCGACCACGAGGGCATCTGCTTTGAGTTCGAGGGCGAGGCGGCAGGCGGCTATGCCCCAGTCGTTGGCACCCATGGGGCCGGACCTGTCGGCCAGCAGGTAGAGGTGCCGGTCGAAGTCGCGGCCAAGGCCGATGATGCCGGTCTCGTCGTTCACGGTCGAGTCGCCTCCGGCGGGGTCGACGGCGACGACGATCCGGGCCATGTCGAGGCCGGAGAACTGGACGGCGTTGATGCGGGCGGCCTCGATCCACTTCCGCTTCCAGACGCCTCCCTCGGGCGGGCGCGGCTTCTGCATGTAGAGGGCTCCCCAGACTCGTTCACCGACGCGCTTGCGGGTCTTGGCGTGATGGGTCGTGTCGAATCGCTCGGGCCAGAGGGGCTGGCCAAGGGGGCGACCGAGGGGGTCTTCGGGGCTGTCGGCGAGGGCGGGCAGGTCGATGACGTGCCAGGCCTCCCGTTCTGTTGCGAGGATGCGGCCGGCGAGGTCGTCTTCGTGCCAGCGGGTCTGGATGACGCAGATCGCCCCGTTGGGCTCGATGCGGGTCTGGAGGACGGAGGTCCACCAGTCCCACGCCCGCTTGCGCATGGTCGGGCTGTCCGCGTCGGCCATGTCTTTGACGGGGTCGTCCACGATGGCGATGTGGGCGCCGCGGCCAGTGAGGCCGCCGCCGATGCCTGCGGCGAGGAGACCACCTTCGCCGCCGGCGATGTCGAACCGGTTCGCGGCGGAGCTGCCCGCCTTGAGGTGGATGCCGAGGTCTTCGCCCCACGTGAGGATGGCATCGCGGATCCAACGGCCGTGGTCGTCGGCCAGGTCGGAGGAGTAGCTGGCGATCATCATCCGGTGGCCTGGGTTGCGTCGCAGGTACCAGAGCGGGGCCCACCGGCTGGCTCGGCGGCTCTTGCCGTGCCGAGGGGGCATGGTGAGCATGACGCGGTCCAGGCGTCCTTCGGCCATGTCGATGAACGCCTTGTCGATGAGATCGAGGTGCGGAGCCTGCATCTCGCGGCCGTCGGTGAGGACGGCGGCCAAGGCGCCCGGAGAGCGGTCCATGGCGAGACACTTCTCCACGACGACGAGCTGGGCGCGGAGTTCCGGGGACGCTTGTGCGGCGATGGCGCGGCGCTGGTCTGGGGGCAGTGTGCGGTAGTGCGCGAGGAGTGCCTCGCGGTCTCGGCCGGTCATCAGCTGTCGGCCTGGTCGGTGAGGTCGATGAGCGCGGCGAGTTCGTCCACGGTGGTGTTCGCGATCTGGACCGGTCCGCCCTCGGGGCCGGCGAGCTCGGTCCTCGTGGGCATGTCGAGGCCGAGGAGGCGTGCGCGCCGTTCCATGACGCGAAGGGCGCGGTCGATCGCGGTGAGGTCCTGGTCGCGTACGACCTTCCTGTATGCGACCAGGAAGAGACGGTCGAGCCGGTCCGCCTCCAGGGCCCGCATCTCGTCGACGTCGTGGTTCAGTTCGGTCCGCCGGTCGTCGAGGGCCTTGCGGACGTCCCGGCAGGCGGCGTGGATGAGGGCCTGGTCGTCCGGGTGCTCCTGGCCCTTGCGATACCGCTCGATGCCGTAGCCCTGGGGGTAGGCCACCCCGTCAGCGTTCACGGCTGGGTCTGCGGCCAGCTTCCTGGCGATGGTCAGCCAGTCGACGCCGGCGAGGCGTAGGTCGATGGCGTCCGAGCGGCGGCGCGCGATGGCCGCACGCGCGGCTTTGTCAGGGCGTCCCACCGCGGGGCTCCTCCACAGCTCGGTGCGCCCCCGCGCCCGGAACCATGATCGCACTCCAACAGGGTTGCCCGGATGGAACGTCGGTGAGGTTCACGGTTCGGGCAGAGCGGCTGGGACCGTCCGGCCCCGGAGGAGGGGCCGGACGGTCCGCTGCTACATCAGCGTCATCTGTCCGGGGACGCTGCCCGTTCCGAGGCCGCGCGGGCGCTCGCCTGGGATCGTCACGACGCCCGTGGCGCGCAGGTGGTGAGCGAACTGCCAGTTCCGGCAGGTGGCGAACCGCTTGTCGCCGGCGTTGGGGTCGTCGGGCGGGATGTGCTTGTCGGTGAACGGGATCGGCCGGGCGTCGGTGAGGGTGACCTTGAGGTCCTTGACCTGGATCTCCACGTGATAGCCGGGCGCACGCTCGAAGGCGAGGTGTGGGTTGTCCTCCCATCGGTGGGGGCCGGTGGTGACGCCACACAGGTAGTAGGCGATGGCGTACCGGTTCGCGTCGAGCGTGGTGGTGAGGTCCTGCGGGCCGTCCTGTTGTACGTCCCGACTGTAGGGGCCGTGCAGGGAGCGGGCGCAGTGCTGGGTGAGGTCGATACCCGTGACGTACTTGAGCCACAAGTAGTGGTAAAGCCTCTCCCCGCGTTCAATTCGAATTGTCGGCAACTTCACTGAATTCCCCCCTCGGAAATGAAACATTCACCCTCTAATTATATAAGAATTGGAGGGAATTCCGATTTATGTATTTCGTCGCTCACACATGTCCAAGAGGGTCTGCACAAGCGGCTTGTGCCGGTTGTGCCGGTATCCCTGCGGGTACTCCATGTTGAATTCGACTTCGAGTGACTCGCGACGAACAGCGGGGTCGATGGGGAGCGGCCGGCGACAGCGGGCGTAGATGTTCCCGCCGTTCGGATTGCCCAGGATCTCCACGTCGGCGAAGTAGCTCGACAGCAGGGAATGCAGGGTCTCTGGGGTGTGGAACTTCTGCATGGTCCACACCCCACTGCGGAAGGTCGCGGCGAAGCCGTTCTCGTCCAGGAACTCCAGGGCTCGCCGGTAGTTGCCGTTGTTCCGGTGCTTGCGGCCCGCGAGCTTGCGTTCGACGGAGCCGAGGGAGCGCGTGCCGGTGTAGAAGACGCCCGAGGCGTTGAGCAGCGAGTTGCAGGAGGCGATGACGTGCTCTTCGAACTCCAGCGAGGTGACGGAGTTCAGGACGCTGTCGAGGACGACGACGCCGTAGAGCCCGTTGGCCTGGACGTCGCGTTGCAGGTCCCGGATGTGGGACACGGTCGCCGCGATGTCGAGTGCGTTCTTCTTGCCGGAGGCTTTCACGTGGGGCTCGTACCAGTGGGCGTCGTGCCCCTGTTCCTTGAGGCGCTTGATGTACGCCGCTTCGCCGGCGCCGAAGTCGACGATGCGCTGCCCCCGCTTGATTTCGGGCAGCACGTAGCGTTCGTAGGTGGTGGACTTGTGGGAGTCCCCTTCGTCGCCGCCGAGGCGGTGCATCTGGCACCAGTGTTGGTTGTACGCCTTGATGCCGAGCTGGGTGTAGTCGTAGACGCCGTAGTCGCCTTCCAACCATTCGATGAGTTCGTCTGCCTCCTGTACGGATACGCGGTAGCACAGCACCGGGTATTTCAGGTCGTGGCCCACGACTGCGTAGTCGTTGTTGAGGATGACGCGACCTGCGGAGTCGGCCACGATCGATCCCCAAGGCCCGTACCGGGTGACAAGGCGGCGGATCTCTTCCTGGATGGCGGCGTTGCCGCGCGCCGCGATGGCGATGTCCTGGGGCTCGATCCACTCCCACCCGTGGACGTCGTCGGCTGCGACAGGGGCACGGACCCGAGAGCCATCGGTTTCCACGGAGTTGTGGAGGAGGTTGAACTGGACCTCGTCGTGGGTGGTCACGTGCCTGGCCAGCAGGAGGGCTGGCACGGTCCGTTCGCCATTGGCCTTGAGGCTCTTGGTTCGCTGGTGGCCGGCGATGAGGATGCCGTTGCCGTTGACGATGACCGGCTTGACGCAGCCGAACAGGGCGAGGCTCTGCTTGAGGCGTTCGAAAGCGTTCTCGGACAGGCGCCGCGGGTTATAGGGAGCGGGCTTAAGTCCGGCCAGTGGGAAGTCCGCGACGAAATCAGGCATCAACGGCCTCCTGGTCGTCGCTGGCGGCCGCGCCGGTGTCGAGGAGGTAGTGACCGAAACCGGAGTCGGTGCCGCGCCGCTCGTAGTACGCGGTGTGGGTCGTGTTGAGGCGTTCGACCTCGTCCGCGGTGATCTGGACCCGGGTGGTGCCCCACTGGATGAATCCCCACTGGAGGTGCTCGTCCTTGATCTTCTCTCCCTCGCCGGCGATGGTCTCGGCGGGGAGGACCGCGGGCAGGGAGGTGTCGAGGAGCTCGTCGAGAGACGTCTCGTCGTGGCCGGTGCCGTGGAGGTCCGGGAGTTCCTCGAGGATCTCGGCCAGCAGGGCCGAGTCGTAGCCGGCGAGGTCCGAGGTTCGGTTGTCGACGACCACGATCCGGGTGGCGGCCTCGTCGTCGACATCGACCCACGTGGCCGCGATGGTCTCCCACCCGAGTTCGATGGCGGCCTGGAAGGTGTGGTTGCCGGCGAGAATCTCTTTGGGGCGCCCGGTGTGGGTGCCCCGGTTGACGACGATGGCCTTGTACTGGCCGTTGACCGTCAGCGATTCGCGGATGGAGGCGACGTTACCGTTCCTGGGGTTGCGGTGGAACGGCGTGAGGTCGGCGACGGGCACCGCCAGGGGCAGCAGCTCGTCGGGGATGTTGGCGGGCGTGGCGTTCACGGGCGTGGCGTCCCTCTTGTAGGCCGTTCCCCGCGCCCTACAGAAGATCAAGCCTAGCCGCGCTCGCTTGGACACGGGGACGCGGAAGCGGGCGCCGATCAGGGCGCCCGCTTCGCGGCTTCGGTGTCAGCGGTTGTTGCAGCGGCAGATGCCGGGCGGCAGGCACCACGAGGAGCACGAGTTGCACCACATGGCGCCCGGTACGGGCGGCGTCCGGTCGGGGGCGCTGATCTGCCCGGCCCCGGAGGTGCTGGTCGGCTTGCCCTTGGTCATGATGCTCGTTTCCTGGATCGGGTGCTGATCGCCGCTTCGAGTGCGGCCAGGTTGCGCGGCCCCTCCGGATCAGGTTCACGGGGCCGCAGCTTGGCCGGGAGCCTGTCCCTTTCGGCGAGGAGCCGCAGGTAGAGCGGGTAGTCCGCGGGGTCGCCGCGGTAGTTCGGATCGACGTGGTCGTCGCCCACGTGACGCTCCTTCTGCGCGGAATCCGCCCCCGATGGGGGCGGATTCATCACGGTCGTGAGGAAGGTGGCGGGCTGCTCCTTGGTCTCGCTTTGGAACGAGGCCGGTGCCTGGCGGGCAGGGCGCGGGGGGTTGGCCACCCGCCAGGCACCGAGGAGTTGCCGCATGCCACGGCGTCGCTGGTCGGCGTCCTCGTACCGCCGACCAGCAAGTAGATACTAACACTAAGCAGTGTTGGTATCTATCTTTTGGTGTCAGAAGAGGCCGTCCTGAGATGCCTTCTGCCCTGACGCTGACACTTGGGTGGTGCGGCTCCCTACCAGCTCAGGCAGTGGGCTCACGGGAATCACGGTCACGACCGTGCTGACACCCTTGAACCAGTGGTCCGGGAGCGGCGTGATGGTGCCACGGGCCTCGCGCACTCGGCTGCGGAAGTCCAGCGCCTGTGCATTCGTACGGAAGGTGAGGCTCCCGAACATGACCGCCACGAGCCGTCCGCCGGGGCGCAACCAGCGCAGGGCGCGTTGGACGTGCTGGATGTCGAGTTGCCCTGCGAACGGCGGGTTCATCACCACACGGTCATAACGGGCGGACACCGGGAGCGTGAGGAAGTCTGAGGTGATCACCTCCCGGGCGTAGCCCTTGTCGCGGATAACCTTCGCGCGCCCCGGGTCCAGTTCGACACAGTCGACTACGCCCCCACGATCCGCGACCCGCTCGGCCATGGCGCCCGTACCGGCCGAAGGTTCAAGGACCTCGTGTCCGGCGCTCAGGTCGGCGAGGTCGAGGATCTCATCGACCAGCGCGGCCGGCGTGGGGAAGTAGCCGCGCTCGGCGTCCGTGGTCACCTCCCCTTCTGCGAGCAGACCGGCGACGGCGTCAGCCGCGTTGGCGGGGAAGACGTGGGCGCGCTTCCATCGGTCCCACTTTCCCCCGACCGCCGAGAGGGCGAGGTTCACGCGCTGGTACAGACGGTCTGCGAGCTGGCCGCTGAGGAACAGGGCCGACCCGTCGCAGCGGGCAGCCCTGATGGCATCGAGCACGTCGGCATCGATCTTCACGACCGGCCCCCGATCCCGGGCTCGCCGGTGGCGGCGGCGCGCGCCTGGATCAGCTCGGTTTCGAGTTCGACGAGACGGGCCGCGACCATGAGCGCGAATCGCACGGAGACGGAACCACCGGCCGCGCGCAGGAGTTCGGCCGTGGCGGCACGGGTGAGTTCGTCCGCCTCCTGAGCGACGTCGTCCCGCTGGCCGGCGCGGGCGAGGACGAGGCGTCCGGCTGCGTGCTCGACGAGCTCCTGTGCTTCCGGGTCGTACTCCTTGAGGGCGTTACCTGCCTCCGCGGTCGAGAACAGGCACCGGTTGACGTTGCGCATGTGGTGGATGTCGTTGATCACTGCGAGCTCCTTAAAAAGGGTGGGCGGCCTCGGAGGCCGCCCACCCTGGACTGGTCGATCAGGCCGCGGTCTCGGTCGACTCCGCGTCGACCGTCTCCGTGTCCGGCTCCTCGTCGGCGACCTGCGGGGTGGCGCCGTCCTCCGACTCCTGCTCGGAGGACGATCCCGCGTCGACGTCACCCTCCGGCTCGGCGGCAGCCGCCATCAGGGCCTCCGCCTCGGCGGCGAGGTCAGGCGCCTCCGCCTCGGCGTTGACGATGATGTCGCTGGCTTCCGCGTGCGCCTTGGCCTGGCGGACCTGGAACCGGGCGTCCGCCAGGAACTTGGCGGCACGGTCCAGCTGCTCCAGGCGCTGGCCGACCTCACCGGCGAGGAGCTTGGAGAGGTGCTGGTCGTCGGTCTTGGTGATGCCCTCCAGCAGGCCGCACAGGCGCTCGATCTCGTCGAATGCGGACTTGACCTTGGTGGTCTCCTTGGTCCGCTCGGCCTTCTGCTCGGGGGTCATCTCCTCGACGGCAACCATGGACTCCTGGGTCGCCGCCGTCTCCTGCTTGCGCATGGCGAAGGCGATGTGGACGAGCTGGTTGTCGGTCAGGTCGTCCTTCTTCCACTTCGCGAAGATGCCCCTCTGGTTGTCCTTGGTCAGCGCGGCGATCTGGACAGCGGCCTGGGTGCCGATGTGGCCCAGGTTCACGGCGGCGGCGACCTCGGGCCTCAGGCCGAGAAGGGCGAGGCGCACGTTGACGTACTGCACCGTCTTCGAGACCTTCTTGGCGACGATCTGAATCGCGTCCTTGAGCACGACGTCCGGGCCCTGCATGTCGACCAGCTTCTTGAACCCCCTGGCCTCTTCGAGCGGCAGCATGTCGGCCCGGTTGATGTTCTCGACCATTGCCTTCTCAAAGGCGGCCGCGTCGTCGACGGCCTCACCGTTGGCGCCGGTGATGATGCGGGCGTCGATGGTGATCTTGCCCGCGATCTCGTGGGCCCGGAAGCGGCGCTCGCCGGCGACGATCTCGTACCCGCCTGCCGCGCGCTTGCGGACGACGATCGGCTGGAGCTGGCCGTGCTCGCTGATCGAGTCGGCGAGCTCCTGGAGCTCGACCTCGTCGAAGTGCTCGCGGGGCTGGCTCTCGTTGCGGTGGATCTGAGAAAGCTTCAGGCTGGCGTTCTTGGTACCCATCTGATTCTCCAAGAGGTCGTTCGGAGTGAGGTTTCCTCCCCGCTCCTTCTGGTTCTATTCTATATGCACTCCTGAGGTGGGTCCACATTTGCCTGAAAGTTTCTGCACGTCAAAGGCCCGGCGCGACCAGAAGGTCACGCCGGGCCCGGCTCACTCTGTACCCCGGTACGCCGCAGCAGCCACGCGGGTTGGACCTGATGGTCGGCGGGGAACCGCCGCAGGGGCGACGATCGCGAGGGCGCCGAGCAGTTCATGCGCCCCATTGCCCCCGAGGTCTACACACCGCTCGCCGCGCGACTCCCCCAGTCGCGCGAGCACCCTTTCCAGTTCGACCGCCACACCGCACCCCTCCGTGTCGCACGTTCGCTTCCCCCACCCTCCGCAGCAGGACATAGATCCCGACACACCTACGTACGCGGCACACCTCGGCGTACATCGGTGCACCCAGCACCGCCACAGCCCAGAGGTGCGGGCATGCCCGCACCTCTAGCATCATGATCCAACGGATCTACAACGATCCTGCTTCGGAGAGTGACCTAATGTCAATGAAGATAGACAATAGATCGGACCGATAGGTTCCCAACTAGCCCTGGCTGCCGCAACTCAGCCAAACCGCCACCATCCATCGCGGCCGCTCGGGTGGCCGCCACGAAGGACCCGCCTATGCCCCCCGGCCCCGACACCCCACTGGCGAGCAAGCTGGCACTGCTGCTGCGCCGGAAGGCGGGCCGCGCCGGTAAGAGCCCCAGCCTGCGAGCCCTGGAGGCTGCCACGGCAGCCACCCCAGGCGGCAAGCCGGCGATGACCCACCAGGTCATCGCGGACCTCCTCAACGGCGAGAAGACCGACCCGAAAACATCACAGACCCTCGGACTCGCACGCGCATTCGACGCTCCGGTAGCTTTCTTCCTTCCCGGGTACAACGGCCTGACCTCCTTGGAGGTCTATGAAGGGCAGACGGACGCCCGGGAGGCGCTGCGGCTGATCCACGACCTGGGGGAAGAGGGCGCCGCGGAGCTGCTGGAGGCCGCGCGCGCTATCCGAATACGACACGGTAAGACCGACACCAACATCCCGGAGGTGCCGGAGCTGCCGCCCATAGTGGAGCCGCCGCGACCCGGCCGGCGTCGCCGTCTGTCGTTTACCGAGGCTGCCGATCGGGCCGTCTCTGATTTGGAAGGACTCTGAAAGACCATCATGGACGGCATCGTCTTTGGCATATGCACTCTGGTCGGGATCGTGGGGACGTGGTACTCCGCCCGAGATGCCTGGCGGCTGCGCGACCGCAGCGAGTACCGAATCGCCCGCGCCGCCCGCGCAGTTGCCTTCGGTGTCTGCACGGTCGGCGTCCTCCTGGCCGTGCCGGCGGTCGAGGGCCTGCTCGAAGACCTGACCGGCATGAACAACTCGGCCAAGCTCAGCGCGCACATCTGCGCCGTGCTGTGGTGCGGAAGCCTCCAGCTGATGCTGGTGGACTGGTCGTACAACTACGAGGTGCTCAAGGCCAGCCTGTACGCGCGGGTTGCTCTCGGCATCGCCGTGCTGGCCGCGATGCTGCCGCTGTTCATCGCGACCACCGGGCCCGAGATGGAGTTCACCACCGCCTTCGCGGCGGAACCTGGCGTAACCGTCTACCTCCTGGTCTACCTGACCTACGTCGCCATCACGTGCGGCGAAATCGCCTTCCTCTGCTCCGGCATGGCCCTGTCGACGTCTCGCCGCGGCCACACCTGGACCTCCCGAGGTCTCGCCACCTCGGCGGCCGCAGCCGTCCTCGGCGTCGCCTACGCGATCAGCAAGGGCTCGTACCTGGTGCTCCACTACCTCCAGCACCCCTGGCCGTTGCGGTACGAAGAGATCATCTCCCCCCTCCTCGCCGGCCTGGCAACGGTGGCTCTGATCACCGGTCTCACGATGGCCATGGTCGGCCGACGGCTCACTCAGCGGAAGGCTGACCAGGTCACCGCGTAACGGCTCGACCCTTCCGCCAGTCCAACACCACGCGGCCGGGCTCGATCGTTCGCACGCCCTTCGCGCTGGCCGGGAACACCCGCACGCCCTCCAGGAGCAGCAAGGCGATGACCTGCTTGGAGGCGTGCGGGGCCGTGTTCCACCACCGAACGAGGTCCTGGGCGTCGCCCAGCTTGAAGTTGGCCATCTGCTCCGCGAACCGGAGGCGTGTTCGGCTCACCTTCAGCTCGTCGGTCGCGGCGTTCTGAGCAGCGAGGAAGGCGTCTCGGCCTATCTGCCGACGGCCGTACATTTCGGCGACCTCGCGTCCTCGCTCCTCCTGCTCCGCAATCGCCTTCTTGAGGTCCTCGACCTGCGCGCGAGCGGCCTCCTGTGCGGCCTCAATGCTCGCCCGCACGTCGGGCTTGAGCAGTTCGGCAACGAGGTACTCGGCGACGTAGGTCTCAAGGAGCTCCGCGTTCACACGGACCTCTCCGCATCCGCCCGCTCCCTGCTTGTCCTTCGGACGGCAGCGGTACCCGGGGCTCCCCGCGTTGTTGCGGGCTCCGGTCAGGTGTTGCTTGCACTTGCCGCACGAAGCGATGCCGCCTACGTCTCCCGTGAGGAGATAGGAGTAGGGGGCGTCGGGCGTTGCCCTCTTCCGCTTGGCGTGACGCTCCTCCAGGGCCTTGAACTCGTCAGGGGTGATCGCCCCGGGGTGGCCGGCGTCGACCAGCTCGCCGTTCTCGTCTCGCCGCAGCCCGGCGATGGCGGGGTTCTTGAGGAGGCGGCCGATGCTCGCGTCCTTCCACTCACCCCCGAGGGTCCCCCGGTAGCCCTGGGCGTTGGCCCACACGGCGATATCCCCATCGGACTGCGGAGGGTCCAGAAGGGCGCGGCTGGCCATCTCTCGCAGCGGCCCGACCTCGTCTTCGTGGAGGCGGCGCCGCGAGTTGTCCTCGAATCCGTAGAGCCGTGGCATGCGGTTCCGTCCGATCTCTTCTTGTTCTCCCCCGTGGCGGGCCGATCCTAGGTCACGGTCCGTACCAATGGCACGCTCCGCCTCAAGATCGACAGCCATCGCCGCAGCTAGCGGCCCGGCGGTTCAACGCCCAGCACACGCCACAAGGCAGCAGCTGGCACGCGCGTCGTACCGCCGAGCGGCAACGTCTTCACGGGGAAGTCACCTGACCTGATCAACGAGTAGGCCTTGTGCACACCGATGCCGAGCGCCCGAGCCGCCGTCGACACGTTCACCGTCGGCGGAAGGGCCAGCAGCTCCTCCAAGGTCATCCCAGCGGCTGCGGAGCCGGTTCCCGAACTCTCTTTCACTGTCATCTCGTCGTCGCGTTCTCCCCCGCGCCAACGTAGACATAAGAATACTCCAACACTCCAGTGTTGGGGCAACATGTCTCACAGAGCGGCAAAGATCAGCACGCCGCCCACATCAGCAGGGGGAGAGCAGTGACCGACATCAGCTACTTCCGGAGGTGCCCGTGCAAGGTCCCGATCCTCGACAACGCCGGCGAGCCGGTGCTCCTGGCCGACGGCACGCCCAAGATGAAGGAGGTCGGAGCCACCTGCCCAAAGCTCAAGCAGAAGGGGCACTCGACCTGGTACTTCTATTTCGAACTGGAGTCCGGCGAGAACGGCAAGCGCCGGCGACTCCGCCGCGGCGGCTTCAAGACGCAGGACGATGCCAAGGTGGCGGCTAAGAAGGAGCTGAAGAAGGCCGAGGGCGGCACAGACGTCCTGAGCTCAGCCACCGTGGGAGATGACCTCACCGCCTGGGTGGAGCGGAAGGGAAGCCTCGCCCGCACCACCTCACACGGGTACGAGGGGCACATCCGGCTCTACCTGATGCCCCACCTGGGGCACATCAAGCGCAAGGACCTCCACGCTCGGCACATCGAAGCGATGTACGCCGCCATCAAGAAGGAGAACGCCGAACGCCTGCTCCACCACGGCCAAGTCGTAGAGCTCACCGAGGCACGCGACGCCGCAAAGGAAGCCTGGATACGCGCCTCCGGAAAGGGTGAGGAACGGCGCCAGGCTCGCAGTGCCTACCTCGGCGCCAACGCTGCGCTGATGGAGGGACGTCGGGGCCTGCGGAAGATCACAGGGCCGGCGACGCTCCACCGCATCAACGCCACCCTGAGTTCGTTCCTCAACAGCGGGATCAAGCGGCTCGAATACCAGACCAACTGGGCGTCGCTCATCGAGCTGCCTCCCGTCAAGCGGCCGAAGCCGCTGGTGTGGACGCCCGAGCGCGTTGAGCACTGGCAGCGCACGGGCGAGAAGCCCGGCCCGGTGATGGTCTGGACGCCCGAGCAAGCCGGGGCGTTCCTGGACTTCGTGGCGGACGACCGCCTCTACGCCCTGTGGGACACGTTCACCTTCCTCGGCCCGCGCCGCGGCGAGATGGCAGCCCTCCCCTGGACGGAAGTAAGCCTCACTGCCCTGTCCATGCGAATCTCGGCCCAGCTCGTTGAAGTCGCATACCGCGTCTACGGCGAGGAACCAAAGGCCGACAGCGTCCGCACCATGAGCATCAGCACGCACTCCGGCCTAGTGCTCACCACGCACCGGGCCCACCAGGAGCACGAACGCTCCGAGTGGGAAGGCGAGGAGGCGTGGGTCGAATCGGGCTGCGTCTTCACCATGGAGAACGGGGCCGCGCTCCACCCTGACTGGATCAGTCGGCGGTTCAAGCGGCTGGTCGAGCTGTCCGGCCTCCCGCCCGTACGCCTGCACGACTTGCGCCACCTCTCGGCCAGCCTCGCCCTGCTCGCCGGTACCGACATCAAGGTGGTTCAAGAGCGCCTCGGCCACAGCTCGCGGCAGATCACCTCGGACACCTACACCAGCGTCCTGCCCGAGCTGTTCCGGACTGAGGCCGAGTCGACGGTCGCAGTCGTGCCTCGCGGCGGTGAGGTCTCCTACACGGTCAAGAAGGCCCTCAAGATCCCCAACAGCGTCTTCGCGCAGGATGTGGCGGTGCTGTTCGCCAGCGCGGCCAGCACGGGGCCGAAGTCGCGGTGGGCCGTTGAGGTTCAGGCGACCGCCGGCGGTGAGGTCTTCGGCCGGATCCACACGGAGGTCCAAGCGGCTGAGCGTGCAGTCGAGGCGGCCCAGGCGTGGCTTCGGACGTACTGCACGGATCAGGGCTACGAGGTCATCCGAAGCGAGAATCTCGTGGACCGGATCCCGGAGGACCAGAAGACGACCTTGGCGCTGGTTCGTCTTGTGATCGACCGTACATCGGCAAGTAGCGGTGACGAGCCGGTGAGCCGGTTCCTGGCAGGCACCGGAAAGGCTTCCGTCGGCACTGGGTGACGCCTGTCCCCGCGTCCGCGCCCCCGCGTCCCCGCTGTGTCCCCGCAGCGCCCCCGGAACGCGAAAGGCGGCCCCGGAGGGCCGCCAAGATCACCGTAGCGACTCGCGCCGCCAGCAAAGATGCTGGTCAGATCGTTTCTGCACACCTGGTGTGCAGTGGGGCGGGTGGGACTCGAACCCACGGCCGACGGATTATGAGTCCGCTGCTCTAACCGGCTGAGCTACCGCCCCTTCACGGCGTGGCGCGTACACGTGTGCGCGCCGTCTGCCGCAGCATAGCCGCTCATACGATCTCCTGCCTCGGATGCCTCGCATGATCGGCTTCGCCTGTTCAGAGAGACCGCGCCGAGGGCTGCCCGGTTCCCAAATGGGTCAACAAAGAAAAGAAGAGGACCCCGTGGGGCCCTCTTCTTCTTCCTGCTCCCCCGGCTGGACTCGAACCAGCAACCCTCCGGTTAACAGCCGAATGCTCTGCCAATTGAGCTACAGGGGACCGCGCTCCCCCGACTGGACTCGAACCAGTAACCTGCCGGTTAACAGCCGGCTGCTCTGCCAATTGAGCTACAGGGGATTGCTGCGGTGCATCGAACAGCCCACCTCCGGCCTTGCCGGGGGGCGAGCGCCCGTTGCGAGTCATAGATTAGCGCAAGCAGGGGGGTGCTCCGCCAATCGGTATCGACAGCAGGCCGGGCACCACACGACGAAGGGTGGCAGGCATGCGGTACAAGGTCACGTTCGTGGTCGGACTGGCCCTCGGGTACGTGCTCGGAACCCGGGCCGGGCGCGAGCGCTACGAGCAGATGAAGAAGTCGGCGCGCGAAGTCGCGCAGAACCCCGCGGTGCGCAACGCCGCCGAGACCGCGGGCCACACCGGGCGCGAGTACGCCGGCAAGGCCTTCGCCGTGGTGAGCGAGAAGGTCGGCGACGCCGTGCCCGCCTCGCTGGCCGGGCGGGTACGCGGACTGCGCGACCGGTCCGGGACCGGCGAGGACGACTGGGGCACGAGCAACACCTGAGGCGTCCGAAGTCCACGGCGTGGGGTTCCCGGGACCTGTGAGGTTCCGGGGGCTCCGGAACGGTCGAGACGGGCCCCGCGTGCGGCAGAATCCTCCACATGGGGATAGTCGCCGGGCTGGACAGCTCTTCCGCCTTCACACGCATAGTCGTCTGTGACACCGAGACCGGCGCCGTGCTGCGCCAGGGGTACGCCCCCCATCCGCAGCCCACGGGCGAACCCGACGGCGCGAACCCCTACGAGACCGATCCGCAGGCCTGGCTGCTCTCCCTCGGCGAGGCCGCCGGCGGCGGGCTCCTCGAAGGGGTCCAGGCCATAGGGGTCTCCGCACAGCAGCACGGCCTGCTGCCGCTGGACCCGCAGGGCGGCCTGGTCCGCCCCGCCCTCGTCGGCAACGACAAGCGCCCTCAGGTCGCCGCCGCCGACCTCACCGAGGCCCTCGGCGGCCGGCACGCCTGGGCCGAGGCGGTGGGCTCGGTCCCGCACGCCGCCCAGCCGGTCGCGAAGCTCGCCTGGCTGGCCCGCAACGAGCCCGAGGCGGCCCGCCGGGTGGCGGTGCTGATGTCCCCGCACGACTGGCTGGTCTGGCAGCTGCTGGGCCGGCCGGCCCGGCGGACCACCGACCGGGGCGGCGCCTCGGGTACCGGGTACTGGTCGGCGGCCTCCGGATCCTGGCGCCCCGACCTGGTGGAGCTGGCGCTCGGGCACCGGGCGCTGCTGCCCGAGGTGCTCGGCCCGGCCGACGCCGCCGGGACCACGCCCGAGGGGCTGCTCATATCCGCCGGCACCGGCGAGACGATGGCCGCCGCGCTCGGGCTGGGTCTGGGCCCCGGCGACGCGGTGGTCTCGCTCGGCGCCTCCGGTTCGGTGATGGCGGTGCACCACGAGGCGCTGTCGGAGCCGGGCGGGCTGATCACCTCCCTGGCCGACGCCACCGGCATGCACCTGCCGGTCGTGAACACCTCCAACGCCGTACGGGCCCTGCGCGGCACCGCCGAGCTGCTCGGCACCGATCTGGAGGGGCTGTCCGAGCTCGCGCTGAAGTCGACGCCGGGCGCGCACGGCCTCGTACTCCTGCCGTACCTGGAGGGTGAGCGGACGCCGAACCTTCCGCACGCCGCCGGGACCCTGTCCGGGCTGCGCCGGGACTCGATGAAGCCGGAGCACCTGGCCCGGGCCGCCTTCGAGGGCATGCTGTGCGGGCTGGTGGACGCGCTGGACGTGCTGCGCTCGCGCGGGGTCGAGATCCGCCGGGTGTTCCTGCTGGGCGCGGCGGCCGAGCTGCCCGCCGTACAGGCCGCGGCTCCGGGGCTGTTCGGGACGCAGGTCGTCGTACCGGCGCCGGCGGACTACGCGGCGCTGGGCGCGGCGCGGCAGGCCGCCTGGGCGCTCGGGGTGGCGCAGGGCACGCTCTCCCCGCACACCCCGCCGGTCTGGCCGGCGCCCTCGGCGTCGCAGGTCTTCGAACCGGGCGCGGAGTTCCCGGCGTGGCAGGGGGTGCGCCAGCAGTACATCGCGACGCGGGAGCAGATCCACCCCGGGGCCTTCTAGTACTGCAACCGCATGTGTGGGTCGTGGCCTCGGCGTTGGTAATGGCAGCGGCGGGCTCGGGCCTGGCTGCGGCGCCGGAAGCGTGACCAGTGCAGACGGTGCTCGTTGCTGTGGCAGCGGGGCGTGACGACGACGTGCCCGATCATCCGGCGGATCTCCGGGACGCTGAGGGGTATGAGGTCTTGCTCGTCATCTCCGCTGCCCCTTTTGCGGCTTCTGCGGCACGGATGGCCGTGAGGTAGGCCAGGACGGCCATGGCCAGGGTGATGTGCCGGTACCAGGCCCGGTAGAGCCGCACCTGGTAGTGATCGAGCCCGCATTCACCCTTCGCGGTCTGGAAGCATTCCTCCACCGCCCACCTGGCTCCGGCGGTCCTGACCAGGTCTTTCAGCCGGGAAGTGACGGGGCCATAGCAGACGTAGTAGGCGATGTCGGTGGGGTCGGACAGGTTGCGGCGGGCGAGCACCCAGTGCCCGAATCCGCCCTCCCAGGCGGGCCGGATCGCGACGCGGGCCCAGTGGTAGATCCGCTGGCCGTGGGCGCCTGCTCCGGCGGAGATCCGCTTCCATGCCTGCTTCGGCAGGGCCGCGATCAGCTCGTCGACGCGGGCGTCCCGGCCGTCGGCGGTGATCACGGTGTCGTTGACCTTGGTGGCCAGCACATACGCGGCCTGGCGTTCTTCCAGCCAGGCGCGGAAGTGCTTGACCTGCCCGTATGCCTCGTCCGCGGTCACCCAGGCGAAGGGAACAGCCGCGTCGATGGCGCGTTGCAGCATCCACTTGAGGTGCTCGATCTTCGTGGCGAACGGCACGGTGTCGTCGATCCCGGCTGCCCGGCAGCGGTCGCGGTCGTCCGTCCAGGACTTCGGGACGTAGAGTTCCCGGTCGATCAGCGCCCGCCCTTTGGCGGATGCGTAGGCGAGGAAGGTGCCGATCTGGCAGTTCTCGGTGCGGCCAGCGGTGCCGGAATACTGCCGCTGGACCCCTGCTGACCTGGTGCCCTTCTTCAGGAACCCGGTGTCGTCCCCGATGAGCACGCCATCCTTGGCGCCGATGGTCTCCACGACGAAGTCCCGGACATCGTCGCGGACCGCGTTCTCGTCCCATTCGGAGTGGTTGAGCAGGCGTTGCACACCGTCCGGGCGGAGCTGGCCGACCTGCTCGGCCAGCGTCCACCCGTTCTTCTTCTCTAGCGGCGCAAGCAGGCCCGTCATGTAGTCCAGAGCCCGATCACGTGGCTCCGACCTGCCAAAACGATGCCCGAACCGGGCATGCAACCCCGCTACACCCTCGGACCACGACTCGATCTGCTCAACCGTCAGCGATTCATCACACAGTCACAACAACGAGCAACCTCACCGACCGTCACGCCACATGCGGTTGCAGTACTAGGGGGCGCGGGGGGCTCGGCCCGGGGGCCTAGGGCCGCGCCCGGGGGCCTCCTCCTTTTGACCGGCCTTTGCGAAATCCGGTGGGGATCGATGGGCCGGTTGGCCCAAGATGGGGTGAACCCCCTCGATCATGCCGACCGGAGCCTGCGCGTGCTCATACGACTTCTGCGCACCCATCTGGGTGCGTACCGGAAACCGATCGCGGTGCTGGTCCTGCTGCAGCTGCTGCAGACCAGCGCCAGCCTTTACCTGCCCACACTGAACGCCGACATCATCGACAAGGGTGTCGTCAACGGCGACACCGGCTACATCCTCCGCTTCGGCGCCCTGATGCTCGGCGTCTCCCTCGTCCAGCTCGTCTGCAACGTCGGAGCCGTCTACTACGGCGCCCGTACGGCGGCGGCCTTCGGCCGGGACGTCCGCGCGGCCGTCTTCGACCGCGTGCAGAGCTTCTCCGCCCGGGAGCTCGGCCAGTTCGGTGCCCCGTCCCTGATCACCCGTACGACGAACGACGTCCAGCAGGTCCAGATGCTGGTGCTGATGACGTTCACCCTGATGGTCTCGGCCCCGATCATGTGCGTAGGCGGCATCGCCATGGCGCTCTCTCTGGACGTGCGGCTGTCGGGCGTCCTGCTCGCCGTGGTCCCGGTGCTCGGGATCTCGGTCGGTGCCATCGTCTTCAAGACGCGGCCGCTGTTCCGCCAGATGCAGGACCGCCTGGACACGGTGAACCGGGTGCTGCGGGAGCAGATCACCGGCAACCGGGTGATCCGGGCCTTCGTCCGCGACGACTACGAGAAGGACCGTTTCCGCGAGGCCAACGCCGACCTGACCGGCGTCTCGCTGGCCTCCGGCAAGCTCCTGGCGTACATGTTCCCCACGGTCATCGTGGTCGTGAACATCTCCAGCGTCGCCGTCATCTGGTTCGGTGCGATGCGCGTGGACAGCGGCGGCATGGAGATCGGCCAGCTGACGGCCTTCCTCGCCTACCTGATGCAGATCATCATGGCCGTGATGATGGCCACCTTCATGTTCATGATGGTGCCGCGCGCCGAGGTCTGCGCCGAGCGCATCCAGGAGGTCCTGGACACCGAGTCCAGCGTGGTGCCGCCCGCCGACCCGGTGCGCGAACTCGCCCGCCGCGGGCGCCTGGAGCTGCGCGGCGCGGACTTCCGCTACCCGGGCGCCGAGGCCCCGGTGCTGCGCGGGGTGGACCTGGTGGCCCGCCCCGGCGAGACCACGGCGGTGATCGGCTCCACCGGAAGCGGCAAGTCCACGCTGCTGGGCCTGGTCCCGCGGCTGTTCGACGCGACCGGCGGCGAGGTGCTGGTCGACGGGGAGGACGTACGCCGGCTCGACCCGGAGCTGCTGGCCCAGACGGTCGGCATGGTTCCGCAGAAGCCGTACCTGTTCTCCGGAACCATCGCCTCCAACCTGCGCTACGGGCGCCCGGACGCGAGTGACGAAGAGCTGTGGCAGGCGCTGGAAGTGGCGCAGGCCAAGGAGTTCGTGTCCGCGCTGGAGGGTGGCCTGGAGGCCCCCGTCACCCAGGGCGGAACCAATGTCTCCGGCGGCCAGCGCCAGCGCCTGGCCATCGCCCGCACCCTGGTGCAGCGCCCGGAGATCTACCTCTTCGACGACTCCTTCTCGGCCCTGGACTACGCGACGGACGCGGCGCTGCGCGCGGCGCTCTCCCGCGAGACCGAGGACGCGACCGTGGTCATCGTCGCCCAGCGGGTCTCCACGATCCGCGACGCCGACCGGATCATCGTCCTGGACGAGGGCCAGGTGGTGGGCGAGGGACGCCACCACGAGCTGATGGCCGGCAACGAGACCTACCGGGAGATCGTGCTCTCCCAGCTGACGGAGGCGGAGGCCGCATGAGCGGGCCCGGAGGACGGATGATGACGGGACCGGCCGCGCGGTCCATGGACTTCAAGGGCTCGGGCAAGCGGCTGCTGGGCCAGATCGCGCACGACCGCGCCAAGATCTGGGGCATGGTCGCGGCCGTGGTCGGCAGCGTCGGCTGCGCGGTGGTCGGCCCGAAGATCCTCGGCGAGGCCACCGACCTGGTCTTCGCCGGGATCGTGGGCCGGGAGATGCCGGCCGGCACCACGAAGCAGCAGGCCCTGGACGGGCTGCGCGCCAGGGGCCAGGACGGCATGGCGGACATGCTCTCCGGCACCGACTTCACTCCCGGGCAGGGCATCGACTTCGGCGCCGTCGGGGTCGTGGCGATCTGGGCGCTGGTGGTCTTCACCCTGGCCGGCCTGCTGATGCTGGTCGCGACCCGGCTGTCGAACCACGTCATGAACGGCACCGTCTACCGGATGCGCGAGGAGCTCCAGGCGAAGCTGTCGCGACTGCCGCTGTCGTACTTCGACCAGCAGAAGCGCGGCGAGGTGCTGAGCCGGGCCACCAACGACATCGACAACATCGGCCAGACGCTCCAGCAGACGATGGGTCAGCTGCTGAACTCGCTGCTGACGATCGTCGGCGTGCTCGCCATGATGTTCTGGATCTCGCCGCTGCTGGCGCTGGTCGCACTGCTGACCGTGCCGCTCTCGGTCTTCGTCGCGGCGAAGATCGGCAAGAAGTCGCAGCCGCAGTTCGTGGCGCAGTGGAAGACGACCGGTGCGCTGGGCGCCCACGTCGAGGAGATGTACTCGGGGCACAGCCTGGTCAAGGTCTTCGGCCGGCAGAAGGAGTCCGCGGCCGTCTTCACCGAGCAGAACGAGGCCCTCTACCGGGCCTCCTTCAAGGCGCAGCTGGTCAGCGGCATCATGCAGCCGGTGATGTTCTTCATCTCGAACATCAACTACGTGCTGATAGCCGTCGTCGGCGGGCTCCGGGTCGCCTCGGGCACCCTGTCGATCGGTGACGTGCAGGCCTTCATCCAGTACTCGCGGCAGTTCTCCATGCCGCTGACGCAGGTCGCCTCGATGGCGAACCTCGTGCAGTCCGGTGTCGCCTCGGCGGAGCGGGTCTACGAGCTGCTGGACGCGTCGGAGCAGGACGCGGACGCCGAGGTTCCGGAGCGTCCGGAGGAGCTCCGCGGCCAGGTCACCTTCGACAAGGTGGCCTTCCGCTACGAGCCGGACAAGCCGCTGATCGAGAACCTCTCGCTGTCGGTCGAGCCGGGTCACACCGTCGCGATCGTCGGCCCGACGGGCGCCGGCAAGACGACGCTCGTGAACCTGCTGATGCGGTTCTACGAGGTCACGGGCGGGGAGATCGCCCTCGACGGGGTGGACATCGCGAAGATGACGCGCGAGGAACTGCGCGCCGGCATCGGCATGGTGCTCCAGGACACCTGGCTGTTCGGCGGCACCATCGCGGAGAACATCGCCTACGGTGCCTCGCGGGAGGTCACGCGCGCCGAGGTCGAGGGGGCGGCGCGGGCCGCGCACGCGGACCGTTTCATCCGCACCCTGCCGGACGGCTACGACACCGTCCTGGACGACGAGGGCGCGGGCGTCAGCGCGGGCGAGAAGCAGCTGATCACCATCGCCCGGGCGTTCCTGTCGGACCCGGTGATCCTGGTGCTCGACGAGGCGACGAGCTCGGTGGACACCCGTACCGAGGTGCTGATCCAGAAGGCGATGGCGCGGCTCGCGCACGGCCGTACGTCCTTCGTGATCGCGCACCGGCTGTCCACGATCCGCGACGCGGACGTGATCCTGGTGATGGAGAGCGGCTCGATCGTGGAGCAGGGCACGCACGAGGAGCTGCTGGCGTCGGACGGTGCGTACGCGCGGCTGTACGCGGCGCAGTTCGCCCAGGCGGTCGTCGAGGTCGAGTAGCGCGGGCGGACGTCGGGGCCGACGGCCCGGGCCGGTCGGGGGCGCCTTCCGGGGCGCCCCCTGCCGCACTCAGTCCAGGTAGCCCCTGAGCTGATCGGCGAAGGCGTGGTCGCGGAGCTTGTTGAGGGTCTTGGACTCGATCTGGCGGATCCGTTCGCGGGTCACGCCGAAGATCCGGCCGATCTCCTCCAGGGTCCGCGGCCGCCCGTCGGCGAGCCCGTACCGGAGCTGGACGACCTTGCGTTCGCGTTCGCCGAGGGTCGACAGGACGGCTTCCAGGTGCTCGCGCAGCAGGAAGAACGCGGCCGATTCCACGGGGGAGGCGGCGTCCCCGTCCTCGATGAGGTCACCGAGGGCGACGTCGTCCTCCTCACCGACCGGCGCGTGCAGCGAGACCGGTTCCTGGGCGAGGCGGAGCACTTCCATGACCCGCTCGGGGGTCAGCTCCAGGTGGACGGCGACCTCTTCGGCGGTGGGCTCGTACCCGCGCTCCTGGAGCATGCGGCGCTGGACGCGCACGACGCGGTTGATCAGCTCGACGACGTGGACGGGCACGCGGATGGTCCGGGCCTGGTCGGCGAGGGCCCGGGACATCGCCTGCCGGATCCACCAGGTGGCGTAGGTGGAGAACTTGTACCCGCGGGCGTAGTCGAATTTCTCAACGGCCCTGATGAGCCCGAGGTTCCCCTCCTGCACGAGGTCGAGCATGGTGAGCCCGCGGCCCACGTAGCGCTTCGCGACGGAGACGACGAGCCGCAGGTTCGACTCGATGAGCCGGCGTTTGGCCATCCGCCCCATGACGACGAGCTTGTCGAGGTCCAGGGCGAGCCGGGAGTCGAGGTCGGGGGTGTTGCCGAGCTTCTCCTCGGCGAACAGCCCGGCTTCGACGCGCCGCGCGAGGTCCACCTCCTCGGCGGCGGTCAGCAGGGGGATCCTGCCTATCTCGCGGAGGTACTGCCGGAACAAATCGGCGGAGGGCCCCGCTCCGCCCCCGCCGTCGCTGTTGCTCCGCCTGCGCGGCGTGGGCACCGGATCGATCGGCTCCGGTACCTCGGGCTCTTCGTCCACGGCCTTGGCCTCCGAGGACTCGCTCACGTTCACGGTCAGGGTCCGGGTCTGCACGGGGGCGACCTCCAGGGCTCCGAGGACGGGGGCACCGCCCTCAGTGTGGGGTACGACACATCGCGGCCACGAGGGGCGTGCGAGCACTTTCTGAGTCCGGTGCGTGACCGGATGGTTACCCCCCGGCGAGAACCCCGATGCGGATCGGACGCATGTCCGAGATGATCGGCCTCATGTCTGAGTACGAAACCCACGTGACGGTGCGCTGCGCGGACGGGGCGGCCCTGGACCGCCTCGACGCCTGGGCCCGGGCGCGGGAGCTGAAGGTCACGCACATCGTGCTGGCGCGGGGCCGGATGGTGTCCCAGCCGATGCTGACGCTGCGGGACCGCACGAGCCACGAGAGCCTGGTTCCGCAGCTGCGGGCGGACGGCTTCGACCCGGTGCGCGTCAAGGTGGAGACGGTCCCGTGGACCACGGACGCGCCGGGCCCGGGCGGCGGCTACTTCGAGCACCACCTCAAGCTGCGGCTCCCGGCGGACTTCGACCGCGCGGCCCTGGAGTCCCTGGTCACCCCGCACGGCGCCCACCTGTCGTGGAACGCCGGCCGCGCCCTGCCGGGCAGCGGCCACGAGCGGTTCGTGACCCAGCGGTGGCGGGGAACGGCGGCCGGGGCGACGGCCGCGTGCGACGCCCTGGTCGCGGCGCTCGGCTCGGCCGGGCACGAGATCCGCTCCGAGGAGCGGGAGTTCGTGCTGTACGACAGCGACCTGTCGGTGGACGACGGGTGGATCGTGGAAGGGGCTGCGGCATGAGCGGCACGCAGTGGAGTCCGTCGATCCCGGGCGGGCCGGACGACCCGGCGGAACCGGCGGCCGAGCGGCTGCGGCGCACGGGCGGGAAGCCGCGCACGATGGCCACGGGGCCGGGCGCGCACGCCCCTGCCCGGGAAGCCTTCGACCCGGCGCTGAAGCACTTCGCCGAGGCCTACCGCCCGCTGGACCCGGTGATCCCGGACGCCCCGGTGCGCGAGGCCTGGTTGCGGGCCCGGCGCACCGCGATGGAGGTCGCCCTCCGGGCCGTGGGCGCCTCGGGCTGGGCCGACTCGCTCGTGCTGCGCGGCAGCATGCTGATGAGGCACTGGTTCGGCCCGGCCGCACGGGAGCCGCACGACCTGGACTTCGTGGTGGTCCCGGCGGACTGGCGGATCGAGGAGGAGCGGACCGGCCGGATGCTCGACGCCGTCGCGGCGGCTGCGGAGGAACTGGCCGGGGGCCTGGACATGCCGGCCGCGGACGCGGTCCGCGAGTACATCTGGACGTACGAGCGCGTCCCGGGCCGTCGGCTGGTGCTGCCCTGGTCCGCGCCGGGACTGCCGGGCGGGCAGGTCCAGTTGGACTTCGTCTTCAACGAGCCGCTGCCGGCGCCGCCCGAGCCGGTGGAGGTGGCGGGGGTCCCGCTGCTGGGCGCCGGCCGGGAACTCTCCCTGGCCTGGAAGCTGATGTGGCTGGCCGGCGACATGTACCCGCAGGGCAAGGACCTGTACGACGCGGTGCTGCTGGCCGAGGACCGCGTCCTGCCGTACCCGCTGCTGGAGGAGGTGTTCCGGCAGTCCGGGGAATGGGAGAGCGGCGGTGTGCACGAGCCGCCCGCCCTGGAGGTCTTCGAGTGCTTCCGTGGGACCGACTGGAGCACGTTCGAGCAGGAGTACCCGGGGATCGACACCTCGGGGGACCGCTACGCCCGGCGCCTGCTGGAGCTGCTGGCGCCGACGTTCGAGGAGGGGGCCCGATGAGCTCGTGGCGGGAGTTCGGGATGCGGAGCACGCACCTGCCGCAGGAGCCGCTGGACGACACGACCCGGGCCGCGCGGCACCTGCCGCTGACGCTGCGCCCGGTGGCCGGGGACGACGTACGGCAGCGGTCCGTCTTCGATCCGTCGCTGCGGCACAACTTCCAGGCCTACCGGGCCGGTGACCCGGTCTTCGACGACCCGGCGAAGACGGTCGCCTGGGCGCGGGCGCGGAGGGCCGCGATGGACGCCGTACTGCTGGCGGTCTCGGAGTCCGAGTGGGCAGAGGCGCTGGTGCTGCGCGGGAGCGTGCTGCTGGCGGACCGGTTCGGGGAGGCGGCGCGGGAGCCGGGAGACCTGGACTTCGTGGTGGCGCCGCACACTTGGGTGATGGAGGACGGGCGGACCAGGGCGATGCTGGACGGCATCGCCGCGGCGGCCGACGGGCGGGCCGGGATCAAGGCCTCGGGGGCGGTGTCCGAGGACATCTGGACCTACGACCGGGTGCCGGGGCGGCGCATGGTCCTGCCCTGGTCGGTGCCCGGTCTGCCGGACGGGCAGGTCCAGCTGGACTTCGTCTTCAACGAGAGGCTCGCGGAGCCGCCGGAGCCGGTCGAACTCGCCTGTGGGGCGGTGGTCCTGGCGGCGACGCCGGCCCTGTCGCTGGCCTGGAAGGTGCTGTGGCTGGTCAGCGACCGGCACCCGCAGGGCAAGGACCTGTACGACGCGGTGCTGCTGGCGGAACACTGCCACCTGCCGAACGCCCTGGTGCAGGAGGTGTTCCGGGCGGCCGGGGAGTGGCCCTACCCGAACGCGGAGCTCGGCCTGGTGCACATCGCCGACCTGGCCCCGAGCGGCTACGTCGGCGCCGAGTGGGAGCACTTCGAGGCGGAGTACCCGCACCTGGCCGGGCCCGGTGAGGAGGCGTTCATCGCGCGCCTGGTCGAGGCCCTGCGCCCGACCTTCGCGGACGCCCCCTGATCAGGCCGGCTCCACGCGGACCGCGCACACCTTGAACTCCGGCATCCGGGAGACCGGGTCGAGGGCCGGGTTGGTCAGGGTGTTGGCGCGGCCCTCGCCCGGCCAGTGGAAGGGCATGAAGACCGTGTCCGCGCGGATGGTGTCGGTGATCCGGGCCGGGGCCACCGCGCGGCCGCGGCGGGAGGTCACGGCCAGCGGGCTGCCGTCGACCGCGCCGATGCGGGCGGCGAGGCGCGGGTGGAGTTCCACGAAGGGGCCGGGGGCGGCCGCGTTGAGCTCCTCCACCCGGCGGGTCTGGGCGCCGGACTGGTACTGGGCGACCACGCGTCCCGTGGTGAGCAGCACCGGGTAGTCCGCGTCGGGGACCTCGTCGGCGTCGCGGTGGGAGACGGGGACGAAGCGGGCCCGGCCGTCCTCGGTGGCGAAGCGTTCCAGGAAGAGGCGCTCGGTCCCCGCGGAGCCCTCGGGGCAGGGCCAGAAGACGCCCTGTTCGGCCTCGATGCGGGCGTAGGTGATGCCCGAGTAGTCCGCCGGGCCGCCGGCGGAGGCCCGGCGCAGTTCCTCGAAGACCTCCTCCGGGGAGGTCGGGAAGCCCTTCTCGATGCCCATGCGGGCGGCGAGTCCGTGGAGCACGTCCAGGTCGCTGCGGACGCCCGCGGGCGGGGTCAGGGCGCGGCGGCGGAGCAGGACGCGGCCTTCGAGGTTGGTGGTGGTGCCGGTCTCCTCGGCCCACTGGGTGACCGGGAGGACCACGTCGGCGAGGGCCGCCGTCTCGGAGAGGACGACGTCGGCGACCGCGAGGAAGTCCAGGGAGCGGATGCGGTCCTCGATGTGGGCGGCGCGGGGGGCCGAGACCACCGGGTTGGAGCCCATCAGGAGCAGGGCCCGGACGTCCGTGCCGAGGGCGTCGAGGAGTTCGTAGGCGCTGCGGCCGGGGCCGGGGAGGTCGTCGGGGTCGACGCCCCAGACCTCCGCCACGTGCGCGCGGGCCGCGGGGTCGGTCAGCTTGCGGTAGCCGGGGAGCTGGTCGGCCTTCTGGCCGTGTTCGCGGCCGCCCTGGCCGTTGCCCTGCCCGGTGAGGCAGCCGTAGCCGGAGAGCGGGCGGCCGGCCCGGCCGGTGGCCAGGCAGAGGTTGATCCAGGCGCCGACGGTGTCGGTGCCCTTGGACTGCTGCTCCGGGCCGCGGGCGGTGAGGACCATGGCGGATTCCGGGGCGCAGAACATCTCGGCCGCCGCGCGGAGCTTGGGGACGGGTACGCCGGTGATGCGTTCGACCAGTTCCGGCCAGTGGGCCATGGCGGCCGCCCGGGCCTCCTCCCAGCCGGTGGTGCGCCCGGCGATGAACTCCTCGTCGGTACGGCCTTCGGCGACCACCAGGTGCAGCAGGCCCAGGGCGAGCGCGAG
The DNA here is from genome assembly GCF_035989305.1 of Streptomyces sp. NBC_01233. Lineage (NCBI taxonomy): Bacteria > Bacillati > Actinomycetota > Actinomycetes > Kitasatosporales > Streptomycetaceae > Streptomyces > Streptomyces sp. NBC_01233. The sequence continues at coordinate 3,144,437 of NZ_CP108514.1, forward strand.
GTCGGTTCCCGGGCGCGGGGCCAGGTGCAGGTCGGCTTGGTCGGCGGTGCGGGTGCGGCGCGGGTCGATGACGATCAGGGTCCCGCCGTTGGCCTTGAGCTCGGTGAGGCAGCGCAGGGCGGGCGGCATGGTCTCGGCCAGGTTCGAGCCGACGAGGATCACGCAGCCGGTGCGCGGGATGTCCTCCAGCGGGAAGGGCAGCCCGCGGTCGAGCCCGAAGGCCCGCTGGTGCGCGGCGGCGGCCGAGGACATGCAGAACCGGCCGTTGTAGTCGATCTGCGAGGTGCGCAGGGCGACGCGGGCGAACTTGCCGAGCGCGTACGCCTTCTCGTTGGTGAGCCCGCCGCCGCCGAAGACCCCGACCGCGTCCGGGCCGTACGTGCGGCCCGTGCGGGCGAGGCCCTCGGCGACGGCGTCGAGGGCCTCCTCCCAGGTGGCCGGCTCCAGCTGCCCGGCGTGGGTGCGGACGAGCGGCTGGGTCAGGCGCACCCGGGAGGAGAGCAGGGCGGGGGCGGTGCGGCCCTTGCCGCACAGTGCGCCCCGGTTGACGGGGAAGTCGGCACGTTCCTCCACCGTCACGCCCGCGCCGCCCGGCTCGGGGCGCAGGTTCATCCCGCACTGCAGCGCGCAGTACGGGCAGTGCGTGGCGGTGGCGGCGGTGGCGGCGTCCGGCGTGTGCATGACGCCAGCGTGAGTCGGCGGTGTTACACCGGCCGCCACCCCGCGTTACGAGTCGGGGTGCTCTGCCTCAGCGGCCCGGTCCGGCCGCGGTGAGGCCCGGCCGGGGGCGCGGTCGCGCAGGCTCACTGGCCGGTGAGGTACTTCACGGTCAGGCCCGCCGTCCAGCCGCCGTCGACGGCGAGCTCGGCGCCCGTCATGTAGGCCAGATCCACAACAGCCACGGTTCCACACCCCTGGTGCTCGTACGGACGGACCGGACCGGCTCCCGCATATGACTATTCGAAATAGCCGGTGCGCGCGTCAGTCTGCCAGGGCGGCCAGGGCCCGCGACACCCCCTGCTCCTTCGGTCCCAGGAACCGCGGGGCGGGCTTGAAGGCCGCGTCCAGCGCCGCCTTGCCGGCCGCGAACACCTCGCGGGTCTCGCCGTAGTACCAGGTGGCGTCGTGCACGTCGGCCACTCCGACGCCGTACGAGTCCAGGCCCGCCGCCTGGCAGAGCGCGACGGCCCGGCGGATGTGGAAGCCCTGGGTGACCAGCACGGCCCGCTCGACCCCGAAGATCTCCTTGGCCCGCACGCAGGAGTCCCAGGTGTCGAAGCCGGCGTAGTCGCTGACGATCTGCGTGTCCGGCACCCCCTGCCCCGTGAGGTACTTCCGCATCGCGTTCGGCTCGTCGTACTCGGTGCGGCTGTTGTCCCCGGTGACCAGCACGACCTTGGCCTTCCCGGTGCGGTACAGCTCGGCGGCGGCGTCGAGCCGGTCGGCCAGGTAGGGAGTGGGCCGGGTCCCCAGCAGGCCCGCCCCGAACACCACGGCGACCTCGGACGCCGGCGCGTCGGCCGTGGTGTGCAGCCGGTCGGCGGCCACCGCGTGCATCCACGCCGAGGGCAGCAGCGCCAGCACGCAGCCCGCCATGACGGCCTGCACCGCCAGCCTCCGGGTCCGTACGGTGCGCAGCGCGGCCGCCGTCCGGCTCCACGTGACTCTCGGCAGGCGCGGTCCGCGCATCATCCATCCCCTGGTGTCTCGACTGCTGGTCCCCTGGTCAGGACGCCGAGGGGGGCCGCTTGGTTCGCCCGGACCGCCCGGCGAAGGCGGCTGCGGCCCGTCGGCGACGGCGCGGCCGGACCCCGGACGACGGCCGGCGCGGCCCGGCGAAGACGCGCCCGGCTCCCCGCCGAGGGCCGGCGCGGCCGCCCGACAGCCGCGCGGACGGGCCTGTGAGCACCCGGCAAACACCCGTCACCCCCGCGCAACGCACCGGCAATGTCCGGCGCGCAGGATCGGTTCATGACGGAGCCGGTGCACCCTCCCGAATCCCCCGCCCTCCCCTTCGACAGTACGGCCGAGCTCCTCGGCCGAATCACCGTCCAGCTGGGCACCCAGCTCAGCGGCCTGCGCCGACCCGGAGTCCGCCCATGCAGCCCACCCTCGTCGCCGTGGCCCACGGCAGCCGCGACCCGCGCGCCCTGCACACCGCCCTCGCCCTCCTCGAACGGGTCCGCGAGCTCCGTCCCCGGCTCGACGTCCGGCTCGGCCACATCGAACTGAACGAGCCGCTGCTCGACTCCGTCCTCGGGGAGCTGCACGGGGCGGCGGTGCTCGTGCCGCTGCTGCTCGGCCGGGGCTACCACGTCAAGCGCGACCTGCCCGCGGCCGCCGCCGGGGCCGCGCACCTGCGCACCCGCATCGCCGCCCCGATGGGCCCGCATCCACTGCTCGTCGAGGCCCTGTACGAACGGCTCGTGGAGGCCGGCTGGACCGCCGGCACCGCCGTCGTGCTCGCCGCCGCCGGCTCCCGCGACCCCGACTCCGCGGCCGACACCCGTCGCACCGCCGCCATGCTCCGCGAACGCCTCGGCGGCGTCCCGGTGGTCCCGGCCTACGCCTCCGCCGCCGCCCCGAGCGTCCCCGAGGCGGTCCGGGCCCTGGCCGCCCGCGGCCACCACCGGACGGCCGTGGCCTCGTACTTCGCCGCTCCCGGCCGGTTCGCCGCGCAGACCGCCGCCGCGGCGCCCGCGCTCGCCGCCGCCCCGCTGGGCGACCACCCGGCCCTGGCCCGCCTGTTGCTGCACCGCTACGACGAGGCCTGCGCCCGGCCTGCCCCGCCCGCCCTGCCGGTGCGGCCGGAACTCGTCTCCGCCTGATCCCGGTTTGTCAGTCATTCCGGTTACCGTCTCTTCCATGGAAGGCACCGCGCACGCCCCCGCAGACGACCACGACGACCCCTACGACGCGTCCGACACCGAGCGCTGGGCCGCCGAGCCCGACAAACGGCCCGGCCGGACCGCCTTCCAGCGCGACCGCGCCCGTGTGCTGCACTCCGCCGCGCTGCGCCGCCTCGCCGGGAAGACCCAGGTCGTCACCCCCGGCACCCGCTCGTACGACTGGGACGCGAGTCCCCGTACCCGCCTCACCCACTCCCTGGAGTGCGCCCAGGTCGGCCGGGAGCTCGGCGCCGCGCTCGGCTGCGACCCCGACCTGGTCGAAGCCGCCTGCCTCTCGCACGACATGGGCCACCCGCCCTTCGGCCACAACGGCGAGGAGGCGCTCAACGAGTTCGCCAAGGACTGCGGGGGCTTCGAGGGCAACGCGCAGTCGCTGCGCCTGCTGACCCGGCTGGAGCCCAAGCGGTTCGTGCCCGCCCCGGCCGGCGGCGAACTCGTCAGCGTCGGCCTCAACCTCACCCGGGCCTGCCTGGACGCCGCCACCAAGTACCCGTGGGCCCGCGGGGGCCACCCCACCGACCCCGGCTCGGTGAAGTTCGGCGCGTACGAGGACGACCTGCCGGTCTTCGCGTGGCTGCGCCGCGGCGCGCCCGCGGACCGCAAGTGCTTCGAGGCGCAGGTCATGGACTGGGCGGACGACGTCGCGTACTCCGTCCACGACTTCGAGGACGGCCTGCACGCCGGCCACCTCGACCCCAACCTGCTCTTCGCCGAGCCCGAGCGCACCGCGATCTGGCGGGTCGCCATCGGGCGTTACGTGCCCGCCGACACCGAGCCGGAGGAGCTGCGGGCCGCCCTCGACCGGCTGATGGAGGAGGAGTGGTGGCCGCACGGGTACGACGGTTCGGCCGTCGCCCAGGCCCGGCTGAAGGACGCGACGAGCCAGCTGATCGGCCGTTTCTGCCTGGCCGCCGAGGGCGCCACCCGTGAGGCGTACGGTTCCGGCCGCCTCACCCGGTACGGCGCCGAACTGGTGGTGCCGCGCGAGGCGCGCAACGAGTGCGCGGTGCTCAAGGCGGTCGCCGACCTGTACGTCATGCAGCGCGACGAGCAGGAGCGGATCCGCGCCGACCAGCGCATCGTCCTGGCCGAACTCGCGGAGGCGCTCAGCGCCCGGGCCCCCGAAGGGCTGGACCCGCAGTTCCGGGCGATCTTCGACGCGGCCCCGGACGACAAGGCGAGGAAACGGGCGGTCATCGACCAGATCGCGTGTCTCACCGACGCATCCGCCCGTTCCCTGCACGCACGTCTCACGCGGCGCACCCGACGCACCGAAGGGTGAGCCGATCGAGCCACTCCCCCTTCACGCGGCAGGCTCAGTGCGGGACGCTCGCATGTGGTCGCATGTGGCGGTGAGGTTATGAGGAGGCATCAGGTGGTCGACGCACACCGGACATTCGTCATCGTCGGCGCAGGGCTCGCCGGAGCGAAGGCGGCCGAAACGCTGAGGTCCGAGGGGTTCACGGGGCGGGTGATCCTGATCGGCGACGAGCGCGACCATCCGTACGAACGGCCCCCGCTGTCCAAGGGCTACCTGACGGGCAAGGAGGACCGCGAGAGCGTCTTCGTCCACGAGCCGTCCTGGTACGCGGCCGCCGACGTCGAGCTGCACCTCGGCCAGCCGGCGGTCCAGCTCGACCGGGACGCCAAGAAGGTGGTCCTCGGCGACGGCACGGTCCTGCACTACGACAAGCTGCTGCTGGCCACCGGCGCCGAGCCGCGCCGCCTGGACATCCCCGGCACGGGGCTCGCCGGGGTGCACCACCTGCGGCGCCTCGCGCACGCCGAGCGGCTGAAGGGGGTCCTCGCCGGTCTGGGCCGGGACAACGGCCACCTGCTCATCACGGGCGCCGGATGGATCGGCCTGGAGGTCGCAGCCGCGGCCCGCGGGTACGGCGCGGAGGTCACCGTGGTCGAGCCGGAGGCCACTCCGCTGCACGCGGTGCTCGGCCCGGAGATCGGCCGGCTCTTCGGTGACCTGCACGCCGATCACGGGGTGCGGTTCCACTTCGGGTCGCGGCTGACCGAGATCGTGGGCCACGACGGCATGGTGCTGGCCGCCCGTACGGACGACGGGGAGGAGCACCCGGCGCACGCGGTGCTCGCCGCGATCGGGGCCGCGCCGCGGACCGCGCTCGCCGAGACCTCCGGGCTGGCCCTGGTCGACCGGGAGCACGGCGGCGGGATCGCCGTGGACGAGTCCCTGCGCACCTCCGACCCGGACGTCTACGCGGTCGGGGACGTGGCCGCCGCCCACCACCCGGTGCTCGGGACCCGGCTGCGGGTCGAGCACTGGGCCAACGCGCTGAACGGCGGCCCGGCCGCCGCGCGGGCGATGCTCGGCCATCCGGTCAGCTACGACCGGGTGCCGTACTTCTTCTCGGACCAGTACGACGTGGGTCTGGAGTACTCGGGTTACGCGCCGCCCGGCGGCTACGACCAGGTGCTGGTCCGCGGTGACGCGGGCAAGCGGGAGTTCATCGCCTTCTGGCTGTCCGAGGGGCGGGTGCTGGCCGGGATGAACGTGAACGTGTGGGACGTCACCGACCAGATCCAGGCCCTGATCAGGTCGAAGGCGCCGGTGGACCGGGAGGCCCTTGCGGACCCGTCGGTTCCGCTCTCCTCGCTGATCGGAGGCTAGGGGCCGCCCGGGGGGGCTGACGGAATGGCCGGCGCCCGGCCGTAGACTTCACGGGTGGCTGGACGGATCAACGACGACGACGTGAAGGCGGTACGGGACGCGGTCCCGATCGACGCCGTGGTCTCCGAGTACCTCCAGCTGCGCAACGCGGGCGGCGGCAACCTCAAGGGCTTGTGCCCCTTCCACGACGAGAAGTCCCCGTCCTTCCAGGTCAGCCCCAGCAAGGGCCTGTACCACTGCTTCGGCTGCCAGGCGGGCGGGGACACCCTCGACTTCGTCATGAAGATCGACCACCTCTCCTTCTCGGAGGCCGTCGAGCGCCTGGCCGGCCTGGCCGGCATCACCCTGCGGTACGAGGAGGGCGGCTACACCTCCGGCACCAGCGGCCGCGGTGACCGCATCCGGCTCGTCGAGGCGCACAAGGCCGCCGCCCGGTTCTACGTCGACCAGCTCGGCAGCCCCGAGGCGGAGATCGGCCGCAAGTTCCTCGCGGAGCGCGGCTTCGACCAGGACGCGGCCACGCACTTCAGCGTGGGCTACAGCCCGGCCGGCTGGGACCACCTGACCCGCTTCCTGCGCGGCAAGGGCTTCACCGACAAGGAGCTGATCACCTCCGGGCTCGCCCAGGACAGCCGCAGCGGCAAGCCCATCGACCGCTTCCGCGGCCGGCTGATGTGGCCGATCCGCGACATCAGCGGCGAGGTGGTCGGCTTCGGCGCGCGCAAGCTGCGCGACGACGACAACGGCCCGAAGTACCTGAACACGCCGGAAACGGCGATCTACAAGAAGTCCCAGGTCCTCTACGGCATCGACCTGGCGAAGAAGGAGATCGCGAAGACCTCGCGGGCCGTGGTGGTCGAGGGCTACACGGACGTGATGGCCTGCCACATGGCCGGGGTCACCACCGCGATCGCCACCTGTGGCACCGCCTTCGGCGGGGACCACATCAAGATCCTGCGCCGGCTGCTGATGGACAACGCCACCGCCGAGGTGATCTTCACCTTCGACGGCGACGCGGCGGGCCAGAAGGCGGCGCTGCGCGCCTTCGAGGACGACCAGAAGTTCGCCGCGGAGACCTCGATCACCATCGCCCCCGGCGGGATGGACCCCTGCGACCTGCGCCTCGCGCAGGGGGACGCGGCCGTGGCCGGCCTGGTGGAGGCCCGGACACCGCTGTTCGAGTTCGCCCTGCGGCACATCGTGTCCCGGCACAACCTGGAGAACCCGGCGGGGCGGGCGGCCGCGCTGGCCGAGGCCGCGCCGGTCGTCGCGAGCATCAAGGACCTCTCGATCCAGCACGAGTCGGCGGTCCAGCTGGCGGGGATGCTGGGCATCCTCGACGAGCCGTTCGTCGTCAAGCGGGTCGCGCAGCTGGCGCGGTGGGCCCGTGAGCGCGGCAACCAGCCGCAGCAGCAGGGCCGGGGCCGCCCCCAGGAGGCCGCCCCCGCCACGCCGCCGCCGGTCGGCGGCGGACCCGCCCTGAACCTGCGCAGCCCCGCCCACCGCACCGAGCGGGAGCTGCTCAAGCTGGCGCTCCAGCGGCCTGCGCTGGTCTCCCCCGCGTTCGACGCGTACGGGATCGACGAGTTCACCGCCCCGCCCTACGCCGCGGTCCGCCAGGCCATCCAGGACGCGGGCGGCGCGTCGCAGGCCGCCGACGACTACCTGGCCCGGGTCCGCGACGCCGCCCCCAACGACACCGTCCGCGCGATGGTCACGGAGCTGGCGGTGGAGGCCATCCACGCCAAGACGGTGGACGAGATCTACGCCGGGGTCCAGCTGGTCCAGGTCCGCCTGCGGGCCGTCGACCGCCGGGTCCTCGAGATCCAGGGCGCCATGACCCGCCTGAGCCCGCAGGCCCCGCCGGAGCAGCACGCGGCGGTCCAGGAGGAGCTGTGGGTGCTCCAGCAGTACGGCCAGCGGCTGCGCAACCGCGGCGCCGAAGGCCTCTGACCGGGGCTACGTCGCGGACGCGCCCCGGCGCCTGAACCAGTCGCCGCCCGGTATCTCGCTCCCCGATTCCCGCAGGTCGCGGGCGAGCAGCGGGGCCGCCAGATAGACCCAGGCCCGGACCGGGGTGCCGTCGGGACGCAGGGCCCGGCGGGCCGTCCGGTCGTAGACGTTCCCCGGGCGGCCCGGGCCCCCGTACTCCTCCAGCAGGTCCAGCGCGGCCAGCAGTTCCCCGTACGCGCCCGGCGCCGCCGTGATCAGCTCGCCGACGACGGCCGAGCCGGGCCGGTGGACCGCGTACGGGTATCCGGGGCCGTCGTAGAGCACCGCGTCCGGGAGGGTGGCGGGCTCCTCCGAGGCCGTGCGGCCGCGCAGGAACAGGTCGTGGTTGACCTCGCCGGGGCGCAGGGTCCCGTAGACGAAGAAGGGGAGCGGGGCGGTCGGGTCTTGTGGCCGTTCGACCGATGTCACGGGGCCTCCCTCGGGATGGGGCGCAGCCTCCGCCGGCCGGGCCGAAGGTCCCGGCTTCGCCGCGCCCCACCACCGTACGCACCGCTGTTGCACGACCTCCCGGCGCCCGTGACCCGCGCCGTCCGGCGTCGGCCTCGTCCCCCTCCCACCTCACGGTTCTGCGTCCATGACGGCTTCGTCCCGCCGCCCGCTCGCCGCCCTCCCGTGCGCCTGCGCACTCGCGGACGCCGGACCGCCCCGCCCCGCCCCGCCCCGGCCCGCGCCGGCCCGCGCCCGGTGGGAGTCACCCGGACGGCGCGGACGGCCCGGACGGCGGCACGACCCGCCTTGACCTGCGAATACGGCTCGTGCGTGGACCGCGTACAGGCACACCTGACGGGACATCAGCAGGCGCGCGGCGGGCGGGCCGGGTTATCTCGGAAGCACGACCCCGTGTCTTCAGGAGAGTCCCCATGCGCCGACGTACCGCACACGTGCTGACCGCGACCGCGCTGACCGCCGCCGCGTTCACCGGGCCGGTCGCCGGCGCGGTCGCCGCAGTGGACCTGGGCATGGTGGGCTTCGCGCCCGGGGACTTCGCCCCGCTGGAGGTGTGGCCCAAGTCCGCCGCCCCCGGCGCCACCGTCACCGTGAACACCACCGCCTGCGGGTCCGGCAGCCACGCCGAGGGCGATGCCACCACGGTCGGCGGCGGCCGGTTCAAGCTGGTCCCGGGCACCCACAAGGAGGTCGTCGTGGGGCAGTTCCAGGTGGCCCACGGCACCCGGCCCGGCACATACGGCATCGGCGCGACCTGCGCGAACGGCAAGTTCGCCACCGGCGACCTGGTCGTCACCGAACGCGGCCCGCAGGGCCACGTCAACACCGGGGTGGGCGGTGGCACGACCACCACCACGAACCCCGCCAAGATCGCGGCGGGGGCGGCCGTACTGGCCGCTGCCGCCGTCGGCGGTACCTGGCTCCTGCGTCGCCGGGCGAGCGGCACGCGGAGCTGACGGACGCCCACCGCGGCTCCGGCCGCGGTCCGACCGGTACCGTCCCCCGTCGCCCGCCCCGCGAGGTCCCCCCCGTTCGCGGGGCCGGGCGACGGCCAGTCACCCCGAAACGGAAGCCGAGGGGGTACGCATGGGTGGCGAATTCGGTGGCGCCCGGGGCCCCGACCGGCAGCCCTGGTCCCCGCCCGGCGAGCGCCCCGGATCAAGTGCGCGGGCCCCCGCCCGGGCCGTCCGCACCCCGACCGCCCGCCACGGGGGACTCGTCGCGCTCGCCGCCTGCATCGGCATCTGGCTCGTCACCAGCGGTTCCCGGGAGCCGGTCGGGCCGCTGCTGCCCTCCCCCGCCGAGGCCCTGACCGCCGCCGGAGTCGTGGGCCCGGGCATCGCCCCGCTCCCCGGCTCCCCGCCCGGCCGGATCCGGATCCCCTCCATCCGGGTCGACGCCCCGCTCACCGGACTGGGCCTGGAGCGGGACGGCAGCCTCGAAGTCCCGCCGCCCGACCGCCGCGACCTGGCCGGCTGGTACCGCGAGGGAACCACCCCGGGCGCCACCGGCACGGCCGTCATCGCCGGGCACGTGGACGACGCCGCCGGGCCGGGGGTCTTCTACCACCTGGGCGCGCTGCGCCGGGGGGCCGCGATCGAGATCCCGCGCGCGGACGGCCGTACGGCCGTGTTCACGATCCACGCCGTCGAGGTCTACGACGCCCAGGCCTTCCCCGACACCCGCGTGTACGGCCCTTCGGCACGGGCCGAGCTGCGGGTGATCACCTGCGGCGGCGGCTTCTCGCCGCGCACGGGCTACCGCGGCAACGTGGTCGTCTTCGCGCACCTCACCGGGACGTACTGAGCACCGGTCATCCCCACTGCTCGAGGCCGAGCTTGACCACCAGCGCGCCCACCACCGTCAGCAGCACCCCGCGGACGAAGCCGCTGCCCTTCTTGAGCGCCATCCGGGCGCCGATCATGCCGCCGGCCAGGTTGAAGACCGCCATGAGCGCGGCCAGCTGCCACAGCACCATGCCCTGGTAGGCGAACATCGCGAGCGCCCCCGCGTTGGTGCAGCAGTTGACGATCTTGGCGGTCGCGGAGGCGGTGACCAGGTCGAGGTGGAGCAGCGCCGTGAGCGCGAGCACCAGGAAGGTGCCGGTGCCGGGCCCGATGAGGCCGTCGTAGAAGCCGATGCCGAGGCCGGCGAGCCCGATGGCGAGCAGCACCCGCTGCCGGCTGACGGGCGCGGTCGAGGGGGCGGTGCCGAAGCCGGGTTTGAAGATCACGACGCCCGCGACGATCACGAGCACGCCCATGATCAGCGGCCGGAGCGCGTCCTTGCTGATGCCGCCGGCGAGCGCGGCGCCGCCCATCGAGCCGACGAGCGCGGCCAGGCCGATGCGGACGGCGAGCTTCACGTCCACCGGGGCCTTGCGGACGTAGGTGACCGCCGCGCCCGCCGTGCCGACGATGGCCACGGCCTTGTTGGTGCCGAGGACGGTGGCGGGGTGGGCGTTCGGCAGGCCGAGCAGGAGCGCGGGCAGGAGCAGCAGGCCGCCGCCGCCCACCACGGCGTCGATCCAGCCGGCCGCCGCCGCGGCCACGCACAGGACGATGATCATGGTCGTTGATATGTCAGGCACGTGATGACCCTATGGAGCTGTCAGGTGCAGGGGCCGTCAATCCCCGGAAACTTGCGCAAAGGTTGAGCTTTGCCGGGCCGGCACCCGGTCCGGGGCCACCGGAGCCGCCGGGTCCACCGCCGCCGTGAGCACGGTCGCGGCCAGCACACTGGCCGCCCCCAGCCCCGCCGCCAGGCGCCGCGCGGGGGGTACGGCGGCCATGACGGCCAGCCCGGCCCGCACCACCGAGGGCGTACGGGGCTTGCGGTGCCGGGCCGCGGCGGGGGCCTTGGCCCCGACGGGTACGGACAGGGCGACGTGCAGTGGGTGACGCATGGGGCGGTGACTCCTCGGGGAACGCCGGACGGAAGGGGAAGCCCCCCGCTCAGAAGCTGAAGCGCTCAGAAGCTGAAGCACTCGGAATGGATGCGTCCGGCCGGCACCCCGGCCCGCAGCAGCGCCGCCCGGGTCGCCTCGGCCATCCCCGGCGGCCCGCACAGGTACACGTCGTGCTCGGTCAGGTCCGGCACCAGCGCGGCCAGCGCCTGCGGAGCCAGCGGATCGTATGCCGCACCCGAGGGCCCCAGCAGGTAGTGCAGCCCGGCCTGCCGCTCGGCGGCGATGGTCTCCAGTTCGCTGCGCAGGACGAGGTGCTCCTCTGCCCCGGCGCGGTAGAGCAGGGTGATGTCCCCGGGACCGCCGGGCAGCGTCTCGAACAGCGCCCGCATGGGGGTGATCCCGACCCCGCCCGCGATCAGCAGCACCTTGGGCCGGGTCCGCCGGGCGGCGGTGAGCGCGCCGAACGGCCCGGTGGCGAGGACCCGCGTGCCGGGGCGCAGCCGCCGGATCCGGCGGGAGTGGCCGCCGAGCCCCTTGACGGTGATCCGCAGGGCGTTCCCGCGGACCGGCGCGGACAGCGAGAACGGCAGGGCGGTGTGCCACAGCCGCCGCTGGAGGAACCGCCAGCGCAGGAACTGGCCCGGCTCCGCGCGCAGTTCCGCGAGGTGCTCCCCGTACATGACGACCGAGACCACCCCGGGCCCCTCCACCCGGACGTCCGCGACCCGCAGCGCGTGCCGCAGGGCCTGCCGCACGGGGACCACCGCGCGGTACCAGACCAGCAGCACGGCGACGACGGTGTGCGCGAGCGCCCAGAACCAGGCGGCCGCGGCGAGATCGGGCCCGGCGAGCTGGTGGCCGAAGGCGAGTGCGGCGGCGAGGTGGACCAGCAGGTGCACCCCGCGCCAGGTTTCGTGCGACACCCGGCGGCGTACCGCACGGGCGGAGGTCACACCGACCGCGGCCAGGAGGACGGTCCCGGCCGCGGCGGCGGCGAGCGCGGGGTAGCCGAGCAGCTCCCGGACGGCGGAGACCACGTCGACGCCCTCGTGCACGGCGTATCCGAGCAGGGCGAAGAGCCCGTGCCCGAAGCAGAGGAGGAGCACGTACCGGCCGCCGAAGGCGTGCCAGCGGGCGAGCCGGTCGGCGCCGACCCCGTGCTCGACGGCGGGCACCCGGGCCATCAGGAACAGCAGCACGAGCACCCCGTAGCCGGCGAGCAGACCGGTCAGGTGCGCGGCGGTGGCGAACAGCGCGTCGGGCCGGGCCGAGGGTCGCACCTGCGCCGCCCAGAGCAGGGTCACCACCCCCGCTCCGCCCAGCATCCCGCCCCTGACCCGCACCGCCGCATCTCGCATACGGAGCACGCTAAGGGCCCCGGCGGCGGCCCCGGTGATCCTTAAGGCGGCCTTGAGGAAGGCCTCACCGACCCTTAACCCCGGCGCTGAGCTCGGCGTTCCGTCCGGGTAACAGCGGCGATGCGGCGGGGAAACAGCGGCCGCGCACGCTCGTGCCATGACCTCGAATCAGCGTGTGGTGGTGATCGGCGGCGGCCTCGCGGGCCTGCGACTGGCCGCGCGCCTGACCGGTGCCGCGGCGGTGACCGTCCTCGGCGAGGAGCCGCACGCCCCCTACAACCGGGTGCTGCTCGCGGAGGTCCTCGCCGGCCGCTACGCACCGGAGGTCACCGCCCTCCCGACGCCCGGCCCCGCACTGCGCCGGGGCGTCCGCGCGGTACGGATCGACCGCACCGACCGGACCGTGCTGTGCGACGACGGGACGGTGGCGGAGTACGACACGCTGGTACTGGCCACGGGCTCGAACGCGGTGCTCCCGCCGCTGCGCGGGCTGTTCGAGCCCGAAGGCCGGGACCTCCCGGACGGGGTCCACGCGTTCCGCACGATGGACGACTGCCTGGCCCTCTCGGCGGCCGTACGCCCCGGAGTGCGGGCGGTGGTGATCGGCGGGGGCCTGCTGGGCGTCTCCGCGGCCCGTGCGCTCGCCGCGCGGGGGGCGGTGGTGGTCCTGGCCCAGCAGGGCGAGCGCCTGATGGAACGCCAACTGGACGCCGACGCCTCCGCCCTGCTGGCCACGCACCTGACCGACCTCGGCGTGGAAATCCACACGGAATGCCGGGTCCGCGGCCTGATCACGACGGGTTCACCCGCGGCTCCGCTGCTGGGGCTCCGGGCAGAGCCCGGGAGACGGCGCGGCGGGGACACGGGCAGGGTCGTCAAGGGGGTCGAGCTCGCCGACGGGTACCGGCTGGAGGCCGATCTCGTCGTGCTCGCCTGCGGCGTCCGCCCCCGCACGGGCCTCGCCAAGTCCGCCGGCCTCGACGTCCGCGCCGGCATAGTGGTCGACGACCACCTGCGCACCAGCGACCCCCGCATCCACGCCATCGGCGACTGCGCCGAGCACGCCGGCCAGGTGTACGGCCTGGCGGGCGCCGCCCTGGAGCAGGCCGACGCCCTCGCCGCGGTCCTCACCGGAACCCCCGCGCGCTACACCGGCACGCGCGCCCTCACCCGCCTCACCCTCGGCGGTGCCGAGAACGGCTCCCTGGACCTCGCCGCCTTCGGCGAGACCACCCCCCGCCCCGGAGACGACGTGGTCCGCCTCGCCGACGCCACCCGCGGGACCTACCGGAAGGTCGTCGTCCGAGACGACCGGCTCGTCGGCGGGGTGCTGCTCGGCGAGCTCTCCACCGTGGGCGCCCTCGCCCGCACCTGGGAGGGCGACGAGTCCCCGCACGACCTGTTCCACCTGCTCACCGACGACGGAGGCCACTGAGATGACCGAGCCCCTGCCCACGATCGTGCTCATCGGGCACGGCATGGTCGGCCAGCGCTACCTCGAAGCGCTCGCCGAGCGCGGGGTCACCGCCACGCACCGGATCACCGTGCTCTGCGAGGAGCCCCGGCCCGCCTACGACCGCGTGCACTTGACCTCGTACTTCTCCGGCAGCACCGCCGAGGACCTCTCCATGACCCCCGCCGGGTTCATGGAGGAGCACGGCATCGCCCTGCACCTCGACGACCCCGCCGAGCACATCGACCGGGCCGCCCGCACCGTCACCTCCCGCTCCGGGCAGGTGTTCCCGTACGACGTGCTGGTCCTGGCCACCGGCAGCTATCCCTTCGTGCCGCCCGTCCCCGGCAAGGACGCCCCCGGCTGCTTCGTCTACCGCACGATCGAGGACCTCCTCGCGATCGAGGAGTACGCGAAGACCCGGACCAGCGGCGCGGTCGTCGGCGGCGGGCTGCTCGGACTGGAGGCCGCAGGCGCCCTGCAGGGACTCGGCCTCACCACCCGCATCGTCGAGTTCGCCCCGCGGCTGATGCCCGTCCAGGTCGACGAGGGCGGCGGCGCCGCCCTGCTGCGCACCATCGAGTCCATGGGCCTGACCGTCCACACCGGGGTCGGCACCCAGGAGGTGGTGACCGGCGAGGACGGCTCCGTCAGCGGCATGCGGCTGTCCGACGGCTCCACCGTCGACACCGACCTCGTCGTCTTCTCCGCGGGGGTCCGCCCCCGCGACCAGCTGGCCCGTGACGCGGGGCTGGACGTCGGCGAGCGCGGCGGCATCGCGGTCGACGCCCGCTGCCGCACCTCCGACCCGCACGTCTACGCCATCGGCGAGTGCGCCCTCGCCGTCGACGGCCGGGTCTACGGCCTGGTCGCCCCCGGTTACGAGATGGCCGAGACCGCCGCCGACGATCTGCTGGGACGGGAGAAGGAGTTCACCGGGGCCGACCTCTCCACCAAGCTCAAGCTGCTCGGCGTGGACGTGGCCTCCTTCGGCGACGCCCACGGCCACGCCCCCGGCAGCCTCGACGTCGTCTGGTCGGACTCCCGGTCCGGCGTCTACAAGAAGCTGGTCGTCTCCCCCGACGGAGTCCTCCTCGGCGGGGTCCTGGTCGGCGACGCGGACTCGTACGGGCTGCTGCGCCCGCTCACCGGCAGCGTGCCGCCGGTCGCCCCCGAGCAGCTGGTGCTGCCCGCCGGGGTCGGCGCGCCCGTCGCGCTCGGCCCGTCCTCCCTCCCCGACCACGCCGTGATCTGCTCCTGCCACAACGTCACGAAGAAGGCCATCGCCGCCTGCGCCACCCTCGCCGAGGTCAAGAAGTGCACCAAGGCGGGCACCGGCTGCGGAAGTTGCGTCAAGGTGATCGGCCAGCTGCTGCCGGCCGCCGCCGACAAGGGGCTCTGCGGCTGCTTCCCGTACACCCGCTCCGAGCTGTACGAGATCGTCCGCACCCGGCGGCTCACCTCGTACGAGCAGCTCCTCGACGGCCACGGCCGCCCGGAGGCCCGCGGCGGCGACGGCTGCGAGGTCTGCAAGCCCACCGTCGGCTCGATCATCGCCTCGCTCGCCCCGACCCTCGGCGCCAGCGGCTACGTCCTGGACGGGGAGCAGGCCGCCCTCCAGGACACCAACGACCACTTCCTGGCGAACATGCAGCGCAACGGCTCGTACTCGGTCGTCCCGCGCATCCCCGGCGGTGAGATCACCCCCGACAAGCTGATCGTGATCGGCGAGGTGGCCCGCGACTTCGGCCTCTACACGAAGATCACCGGCGGTCAGCGGATCGACCTCTTCGGGGCGAGCGTGGACCAGCTCCCGCGGATCTGGGCGCGGCTCGTCGACGCCGGGTTCGAGTCCGGGCACGCGTACGGGAAGGCCCTGCGGACGGTGAAGTCCTGCGTGGGGCAGACCTGGTGCCGCTACGGGGTCCAGGACAGCGTCAGGATGGCCATCGACCTGGAGCTGCGCTACCGCGGACTGCGCGCCCCGCACAAGCTCAAGTCGGCCGTGTCCGGCTGCGCCCGCGAGTGCGCGGAGGCGCAGAGCAAGGACTTCGGGGTCATCGCGACGGCGAGCGGCTGGAACCTCTACGTGGGCGGGAACGGCGGGGCCACCCCGCGCCACGCCGACCTCCTGGCCCAGGACCTGTCGGACGCGGAACTGGTCCGGCTGATCGACCGGTTCCTGATGTTCTACATCCGCACCGCCGACCGGCTGGAGCGGACCTCCACCTGGCTGGAGCGGCTGGAGGGCGGCCTGGCGCACCTGCGGGACGTCGTCGTGCACGACTCGCTCGGGCTGTGCGCGGAGCTGGAGTCCCTGATGGCCGACCACGTGGCGCACTACCGGGACGAGTGGGCCGAGACGCTCCAGGACCCGGAGCGGCTGCGCCGGTTCGTGTCCTTCGTGAACGCGCCCGGCGCCCCCGACCCCACCGTGAAGTTCGTCCCCGAGCGCGACCAGGTCAAGCCCGACCTGGCCGTCCTGACCATAGGAGGTGCCGTCCGATGACCGTGGAACTGCAAGTGGCGCAGGGCTGGCTGACGGTGTGCGAGCTGTCCTCGCTGATCCCCGGGCGCGGGGTGGCGGCCCTGCTGCCCGACGGGAGCCAGGCCGCGGTGTTCGTCGACCGCGCGGGGCGCCCGTACGCCATCGGCAACCAGGACCCCTTCACCGGGGCGCACGTGCTCTCGCGGGGGCTGGTGGGGGCCGTGGCGGGCCGGCCGTTCGTGGCCTCGCCGCTGTTGAAGCAGCGCTTCGACCTGGAGTCGGGGCGCTGCCTGGACGACGAGGAGGTGGCGGTCCGGACCTACCCGGTGCGGACCGCCGCGACCTCCTGACCACGTGGTGCGGGGCGGTCAGCCCTGGACCATGGACGGGTCCATCCACATGATCTCCCAGGTGTGGCCGTCGAGGTCGTCGAAGGCGCGGCCGTACATGACGCCGTGGTCCTGGGCGGGGCGGGGTTCGGTGGCGCCGGCCGCCAGGGCCCCGTCCACCAGCTCGTCGACGGCGGTGCGGCTGGGGGCGCTCAGACAGAGCAGCACCTCGGAGGTCTTCGTCGCGTCCGCGATCTCCTTGTGGGTGAAGTCCTTGTACCGGTCCTCGGTCAGGAGCATCGCGACGATGGTGTCGCTGATGACCATCGAGGCGCAGTTCTCGTCGGTGAACTGGGCGTTGAAGGTGTAGCCCAGCTTGCCCCAGAAGGTCTTGCTGGCCTCCAGGTCCTTGACCGGCAGGTTGACGAAGATCATGGTGGCGGACATCGAGGTCTCTCTTCTCTCGGGTGCGGTGCTCGGTGCTCGGTGCTCGGTGCTCGGTGCTCGGTGCTCGGTGCTCGGTGCTCGGTGCTCGGTGCTCGGTGCTCGGTGCTCGGTGCTCGGTGCTCGGTGCTTTCGAGAGGTAGACCGGGAGGCCCCGGGAAACTCATCGCTCCCCGTGAATCTTTTTTGAGATTTCACGAAACCGCAGGTCAGGGCGCTGAACGCAGCTCCAGTGAGGCAAGCGGCACGAAGCCCACCCGCCCCTGGCCGCTCAGCGACCCCGCTCCCGGAGGCCGGCGATCCGGGCGGCCCGGTGTCCCGAAGTCCCTCCTCGGGGATTGAACTCGCAGCGGTCGCCCGTGCGTAATGAGGAATTGGGGTCACGTCAATTCGGTGCCCCTAGGTTCCTCGACGCGTGCGACCCCGCGCTCGACCGGGTGCGGGGGGCCTTCCTCCCACAGGAGTGACCGTGGAACGTCGTACCTTCCTGCGCGGCGCCGTCATCGGCTCGTCGGCCGCCGCCTTCGGCGGCACCTTGATGCACGGAGCCGCTTACGCGGCGCCCGCGCAGCCCGGCGCCGGACCCTACGGGGCGCTCGGCGCGGCGGACGCCAACGGCATCATGCTCCCCAGCGGTTTCAGCAGCCGGGTGATCGCCCGCTCGGGCCAGACCGTCAGCGGCACCTCGTACACCTGGCACAACGCCCCCGACGGCGGCGCGTGTTTCGCCGACGGCTCGGGCTGGATCTACGTGTCCAACTCGGAGATCAACCCCTCCGGCGGGGCGAGCGCGGTGAAGTTCAACTCGTCCGGCACCGTCACCGGCGCCTACCGGATCCTCTCCAACACCCGGCAGAACTGTGCGGGCGGCAAGACCCCGTGGAGCACCTGGCTGTCCTGCGAGGAGGTCGACCGCGGCTTCGTCTACGAGACCGACCCGTACGGCGTGAACGCGTCCGTACAGCGCCCCGCGCTGGGCCGTTTCAAGCACGAGGCGGCCGCCGCCGACCCGGTGCGCCAGGTGATCTACCTGACCGAGGACGAGACGAGCGGCTGCTTCTACCGGTTCATCCCGACCACCTGGGGCAACCTCTCCTCCGGCACCCTCCAGGTCCTCAAGGCCGGCACCGCCGCCTCGGGCTCCTTCACCTGGGCCAACGTCCCCGACCCGGACGGCTCGCCGACCGCGACCCGCAGCCAGGTGTCCGGCTCGAAGAAGTTCAACGGCGGCGAGGGCTGCCACTACGCCAACGACACGGTCTGGTTCACCACCAAGGGCGACAACCGCGTCTGGCAGCTCAACCTCACGAACAACACGTACGAGCTGGCCTACGACGACTCCCTCGTCCCCGGCGGGGCCGCCCCGCTGACGGGCGTCGACAACGTCACCGGATCCTCCTTCGGCGACCTGTACGTCGCCGAGGACGGCGGCACCATGGAGATCTGCGTGATCACCCCGGACGACGTGGTGGCGCCCTTCCTGCGGATCACCGGCCAGTCCTCCTCGGAGATTGCCGGCCCGGCCTTCTCCCCGGCCGGCAACCGCCTCTACTTCTCCAGCCAGCGCGGCACCACCGGCAGCTCCTCCGCCGGCATCACGTACGAGGTCACGGGCCCGTTCCGCGTCTGAGGCGCGGGGCGCAGCCCCGCTCTTCAGCCCCGCCGGCGTTTGAGGCGCGGGGTCTGGGGCGGAGCCCCAGGAGGCGGCGCCGCACCCGCACAACCGGCCGCACCCCGACGGGTCCAAGCCCGCCGGGGTGCGGCCCCGTCATGAGGCGGCGGCCCCGTCACGAGGCGACGGCCCCACCCTTGAGCAGCGCAGCGCCCAGCGGCGTCACCGTGTGCAGCACCGCGTTCCCCCGCCGCAGCGTGGTGACCAGCCCCGCCTCCCGCATCACACACGCGTGCTGACTCGCCGAGGCCAGCGAGACCCCGGCCCGGCGGGCCAGTTCACTGGTGGTCGCCCCGTCCCCTATGGCCCGCAGCACCACCGACCGGGTGTGCCCCACCAGCTTGCCCAGGGTGCGCTGGCGCTGCTCCTCCACGGGCCGCGCCGCCTCACCCCCCGCCGGCGCCGAGGCCAACTGCGCCGCCGCCGGATAGACCAGCACCGGCGCCAGCTCCGGATCGTGCAGCGTCACCGCGGTGCGCCGGCAGAAGAACGACGGCTGGAGCAGCAGCCCGCGCCCCCGCAGCCGTACGTCCCGGTCCACCGGGTAGTCGCACTCCAGCACCGGCGCCCGCCAGCGCAGCATCGGCGGCAGGGAGGCCAGCAGTTCGTCCGCGCCCCCGTCCAGCAGGGCCCGTCCGCGCGCGGCCCGCTCGGCCTCGATCTGGGCCTGGATGTGCGTCCAGTAGGGCTCCACGGCCGCCCGGTGGTAGGCGCGCAGCTCGCCCATCAGCCTCGGCAGGTGCTTGGCTCCGCCGTCCGTGAACTCCCGTAGGCGCGGCGTCATCGCCGCACCGGCAGCCAGCAGCTGCAGCTCGTGCCGCATGCGCTCGGGACGGATCCCGCGCAGCGCGTCGAGGCCCACGTCCCACCCGTACTGCCCCTCCACAGGGGTCAAGAAATCGGGAAAATAACCACGGCTCGGTATGAGCGTACCGAGCGTGCGTGTTTCACTATTCAACCTGCTCCGGGTTTCCGTACGCCATTCACCGAACAACCGGGCATCGCGCCGGTCTCTTAAGCGGTGAAAGCTGAGAATCGTTTCCCACAACGCATCGGGACGCCCTGCCATCCGTACGCGTGCCAGGTCCACTCCAGTGAAATGGATACGCAGCACCGAACCCCCACCTGTGCAACCGCAATCCCCCCGCCCCATGAGTATGCATGCCGTCACACGTGGTCACCACGCCCTTTCGGCCACAGTTGAAACCCCTTTCGGCAGGGGCGTGACAACCGAAATCCTGTACTCCGCCGGGCACACTCCGATGCGACCGAAACGCTCCGCGAAGGCCGTGGGGGGCTTTGCGGGGCCTGGCGGTCGGTCGCACGGGAAGCGCCGACGTGCCCGGCAGAATGACAGCGGCGGTGGACGGGTGGGGATCCGTCCACCGCCTGCTGGCGTAAAGGTTTGTTGAACAACGGAAATAGGCGCGCCCGCCGCCGGGCAGTCAGGGAACCCGGGGGCAGGCGCGGTCTATGGGAGCCCTTCGCAGGGCCGGGGGTCAGCGGCTGTCGCTGCCCTTCGCCTCGGCGGCCGCGCGACCGGCCTCCAGGCGCGCCACCGGAATCCGGAAGGGCGAGCAGGAGACGTAGTCGAGGCCGACCTCGTGGAAGAAGTGGACGGACTCGGGGTCGCCGCCGTGCTCACCGCAGACGCCGAGCTTGAGGTCGGGACGGGTGGCCCGGCCCTGCTCGACCGCGTGGCGGACGAGCGAGCCGACGCCGTCCTTGTCGATGGTCTCGAAGGGCGAGACCCCGAAGATGCCCTTCTCCAGGTACGCGGTGAAGAAGCTGGCCTCGACGTCGTCGCGGGAGAAGCCCCACACCGTCTGGGTCAGGTCGTTCGTACCGAAGGAGAAGAACTGCGCGGCCTCGGCGATCTGGGCGGCCGTCAGGGCGGCGCGCGGCAGCTCGATCATGGTGCCGATGGACAGCTTGAGGCTGGTGCCGGTGGCGGCCTCGACCTCGGCGATGACCTGGACGGCCTCCTCGCGGACGATCTCCAGCTCCTGGACGGTGCCCACGAGCGGGACCATGATCTCGGCGCGGGGGTCGCCCTTGGCGTTCTTGCGCTCGGCCGCGGCCTCGGCGATCGCCCGGACCTGCATCTTGAACAGGCCGGGGATGACCAGGCCGAGGCGGACGCCGCGCAGACCCAGCATCGGGTTCTGCTCGTGCAGCTTGTGCACGGCCTGGAGCAGGCGCAGGTCGTTCTCGTTGGCGTCCTGGCGGGACTCGGCGAGGGCTACGCGCACCGACAGCTCGGTGATGTCGGGCAGGAACTCGTGCAGCGGCGGGTCGAGGAGGCGGACGGTGACGGGCAGGCCGTCCATCGCCTCGAACAGCTCGACGAAGTCCTTCTTCTGCAGCGGCAGGAGGGCACTCAGTGCCTCCTCGCGCTCGCCGTCGGTGTCCGCGAGGATCAGTCGCTCCACCAGTTCGCGGCGCTCACCGAGGAACATGTGCTCGGTGCGGCACAGGCCGATGCCCTGGGCGCCGAAGCGGCGGGCGCGCAGCGCGTCCTCGGCGTTGTCGGCGTTGGCGCGCACCCGCAGGCGGCGGACGCGGTCCGCGTAGGCCATGATCCGGTGCACGGCGGCGACGAGCTCGTCGGCGTCGTCGGCGCCGGCGTGCATGCGGCCCTCGAAGTACTCGACGACCGGGGACGGTACGACGGGTACCTCACCCAGGTACACCTTGCCGGTGGAGCCGTCGATGGAGACGACGTCGCCCTCTTCGATGACCGTGTCGCCGACCGTCATGCGGCGGCGCTTGGTGTCGACGTCGAGCTCCTCGGCGCCGCAGACACAGGTCTTGCCCATGCCGCGGGCGACGACGGCCGCGTGCGAGGTCTTGCCGCCGCGCGAGGTCAGGATGCCCTCGGAGGCGATCATGCCGTCCAGGTCGTCCGGGTTGGTCTCGCGGCGGATCAGGATGACCTTCTCGCCGGAGCGGGACCACTTGACGGCCGTGTAGGAGTCGAAGACGGCCTTGCCGACGGCCGCACCCGGGGAGGCGGCGATGCCGCGGCCGAGCAGGGTGGTCTTGGCGCCCTCGTCGAAGCGCGGGAACATCAGCTGCGCCAGCTGGTGGCCGGTGACGCGCTGGAGGGCCTCGGCCTCGTCGATCAGGCCCTGGTCCACGAGCTGGGTGGCGATGCGGAAGGCGGCGCCGGCGGTGCGCTTGCCGACACGGGTCTGGAGCATCCACAGCTGGCCGCGCTCGATGGTGAACTCGATGTCGCAGAGATCCTTGTAGTGGTTCTCCAGCGTCGTCATGATCGTCATGAGCTGGTCGTACGAGGCCTTGTCGATGGCCTCCAGGTCCGCGAGCGGCACGGTGTTGCGGATACCCGCGACCACGTCCTCGCCCTGGGCGTTCTGGAGGTAGTCGCCGTAGACGCCCGCGTGGCCGCTGGCGGGGTCGCGGGTGAAGGCGACGCCGGTGCCGGAGTCGGGGCCCAGGTTGCCGAAGACCATGGAGCAGATGTTGACCGCGGTGCCCAGGTCGCTCGGGATGCGCTCCTGGCGGCGGTAGAGCTTGGCGCGGTCGGTGTTCCACGAGTTGAAGACGGCCTCGACGGCGAGGTCCATCTGCTCGCGGGCGTCCTGCGGGAACTCGCGGCCGGCTTCCTTCGCCACGATCTTCTTGAAGTGCTTGACCAGCTTCTTCAGGTCGGCGGCGTCGAGGTCGGTGTCGACGGTGACCTTCTTGGCGGCCTTGGCCTCGTCGAGGGCGTCCTCGAAGAGCTCGCCCTCGACGCCGAGGACGGTCTTGCCGAACATCTGGATGAGGCGGCGGTACGAGTCCCACGCGAAGCGCTCGTCACCGGCCTGGGAGGCAAGGCCGGTCACGGACTCGTCGGAGAGACCGATGTTCAGGACGGTGTCCATCATGCCGGGCATCGAGAACTTGGCGCCGGAGCGGACGGAGACCAGCAGCGGGTCGTCCGACTGTCCGAGCTTCTTGCCCATCTTCGCCTCGAGGGCCGCAAGGTGGGCGCTGACCTCTTCGCGCAGCGCGGCCGGGGCC
Organism: Streptomyces sp. NBC_01233; assembly: GCF_035989305.1. Taxonomy (NCBI): domain Bacteria; kingdom Bacillati; phylum Actinomycetota; class Actinomycetes; order Kitasatosporales; family Streptomycetaceae; genus Streptomyces; species Streptomyces sp. NBC_01233. The sequence goes on from NZ_CP108514.1 coordinate 3,167,128, forward strand.
GTGCCGCTCTCGAGGTAGACCTTGCAGGCCTCGGTGGTGATGGTGAAGCCGGGAGGGACCGGCAGACCCAGGTTGGTCATCTCGGCGAGGTTGGCTCCCTTGCCGCCGAGAAGGTCTTTGAGGTCGCGGTTTCCCTCGGTGAAGTCGTAGACGAACTTCTGATCTTTGTTTTCCGACACGGGTCTCGACTCCTCGAGGCTCGGTGGCTGCCCTGACGGCCAGGAACATACCCAGATCGAAGGCTTCTGGGTACGTCCACTTGGTCGTCATACGGCTGTAACCACCCGTGCGCCAGCAGATCGAAAGTAACTCATGGGTAATCAGAAAGTACCAACAGCCTTCACCTCTCGAAGGGGGAGGGGGATCCTGAGGCCTGATCACGCTCGGATGAGCGATCATCGATCCATTTGCATTCAAGAGTTGAACGCACAAAGGGTGGCACCCAGTGCCACCCTTTGAAAGTCTTACCCGTGACTTCAGTGCTCATATGAGCGAAACCCTTCCCATGCGTGGCGTATATCACGCGCCACGGAGGGCGATTTGTCAGCCTCCGGAGGTGTCCAGTTCAGCGCCCTCGCTCACACCCGCGCAGTCGTACGGGTCCTTCAGCCAGCCGTCCGGCAGGACAACTCGGTTGTTTCCGGACGTCCGGCCGCGCGGGCCGTCCGCACTCTCGGGCCACGCCTGGTCCAGGTCCAGCTCGCTCAGATGAGCGTCCAGCTCTGCCAGCGAAGAAGTGACCGCGAGCTTCTTGCGCATCTCGGACCCGACCGAGAACCCCTTCAGGTACCAGGCCACGTGCTTACGGAAGTCGATCACCCCGCGCGCCTCGTCGCCGATCCACTCACCCAGCAGCTGTGCGTGCCGGTGCATGGTGGCCGCGACCTCGCGCAGCGTCGGCTTGTGGAAGTCCTCCGGGCGGCCCTCGAAGGCCGCCACCAGGTCGTTGAACAGCCACGGCCGCCCCAGGCAGCCGCGGCCCACCACCACGCCGTCGCAGCCGGTCTCGCGGACCATGCGCAGGGCGTCCTCGGCGCACCAGATGTCGCCGTTGCCGAGCACCGGGATCTCCGGCACGTGCTCCTTGAGCCGCGCGATGGCGTCCCAGTCGGCGGTGCCGCCGTAGTGCTGGGCCGTGGTCCGCCCGTGCAGGGCTATGGCGGTGACCCCCTCCTCGACGGCGATCCGGCCGGCGTCGAGGTAGGTGAGGTGGTCGTCGTTGATGCCCTTGCGCATCTTCATGGTCACCGGCAGGTCGCCGGCGCCGGCGACGGCCTCGCGGAGGATCGCGCGGAGCAGGTTGCGCTTGTACGGGAGGGCCGAGCCGCCGCCCTTGCGGGTGACCTTGGGGACCGGGCAGCCGAAGTTGAGGTCGATGTGGTCGGCGCGGTCCTCTTCGACGATCATCCGGACGGCCTTGCCGACCGTCGCCGGGTCCACCCCGTACAGCTGAATCGAGCGGGGCTTCTCGGTCTCGTCGAAGTGGATCAGCTGCATGGTCTTCTCGTTGCGCTCGACCAGGGCGCGGGTCGTGATCATCTCGCTCACGAACAGCCCCTTGCCGCCCGAGAACTCCCGGCAGAGGGTACGGAACGGGGCATTGGTGATGCCGGCCATGGGCGCGAGCACCACCGGGGGCTGCACGGTGTGCGGGCCGATCGCGAGAGGCGGAGGGAGCGTGGTCATCCGCCCATTGTCCCGCATGCCGAGGGGGTGGGGCAGACGTAGCATCGGCGGCATGATCGAGTCGAGTCCCCGGCAGCGCATGCTCGTCCTGGCGATCTGCTGCATGAGCCTGCTGATCGTCAGCCTCGACAACACCGTGCTCAACGTCGCGCTCCCGTCGATGCGCCGTGAACTCGACGCCTCGGTCGCGGGGCTGCAGTGGACCATCGACGCGTACACCCTGGTCCTGGCCTCGCTGCTGATGCTCGCGGGCTCCACGGCCGACCGGATCGGCCGCCGCAAGGTGTTCGTGGCCGGCCTGCTGGCCTTCACCGCCGGCTCCCTGCTGTGCTCGCTCGCCCCCAGCCTCGGCTGGCTCATCGTCTTCCGGATGGTGCAGGCGATCGGCGGCGCGATGCTCAACCCGGTGGCGATGTCGATCATCACCAACACCTTCACCGATCCGGCCGAGCGGGCCCGGGCCATCGGCGTGTGGGGCGCGGTCGGGGGCGTCTCCATGGCCGCGGGGCCCCTGATCGGCGGAGTGCTGGTGGACTCCGTGGGCTGGCGCTCGATCTTCCTGATCAACCTGCCGATCGGTCTGGCCGCGCTCGTGCTGACCCTGCGCCACATCCCCGAGTCCCGGGCGGCCCGGCCTCGGCGTCCGGACCCGGTGGGCCAGGTGCTGGTCATCGCACTGCTCGGCAGTCTGACGTACGGGATCATCGAGGCCCCGGCGGCCGGCTGGCGCTCGCCGCTGATCATGGGGTGCGCGGTGGTGGCGGTCGCCTCGCTCGTGGGGCTGCTGGTCTACGAGCCCCGGCGCGAGGACCCCCTGATCGATCTCCGGTTCTTCCGGAGTGCGCCCTTCAGCGGCTCGACCGTGATCGCGATCAGCGCCTTCGCCGGACTGGCCGGCTTCCTCTTCCTGAACACGCTGTACCTCCAGGACGTACGGGGGCTCAGCGCCCTGCACGCCGGGCTCTACATGCTGCCGATGGCGGCGCTGACCGTCCTCTTCGCGCCGCTGGCGGGGCGGCTGGTGGGCAGCCGGGGGCCGCGGATCTGCCTGCTGATCGCGGGCGTGGCGATGGCGGCGAGCGGGCTGCTGTTCGCCCTGTTCGAGGCCGAGACGTCCAACCCGCTCCTGTTCACCGGGTACGTCCTGTTCGGGCTCGGCTTCGGCATGGTGAACGCGCCGATCACCAATACGGCGGTATCGGGGATGCCGCGCTCCCAGGCGGGCGTCGCGGCCGCCATCGCCTCGACCAGCCGGCAGACCGGCGGCACGCTGGGCGTCGCGGTCATCGGCTCGGTCCTGGCGGCGGGGCTGGCCGGCGGCTCCGACTTCTCCGGGGCCGCGCAGCCGGCCTGGTGGATCATCACGCTGTGCGGACTGGCGGTGCTGGTCGTGGGTGCGGTGACGAGCGGGAACTGGGCCCGCGCGACGGCGGAGCGCACGGCCCGCACCCTGGAGGAGCCCGTCAGTCCGTCCGCGACCGCGGGCTCGCCGCGCGCCTGACCGCGGGCATGGCCCCGCGGCCGGCCGGTGCGGCGCCTACTCGTCGCAGTTGAAGTCCTCAGCCGAGGTGTTGACCCGGTCGAGGAGGCCGCGCAGGAGCTCGCGCTCCTGGTCCGACAGCCCCGCGAAGATGCCGCCCTCGACCTCGTCGAGGGCGGCGTTCGTCTTGCGCAGGGCGGCCTCCCCGGCAGTGGTGATGGCCACGTTGTGACGGCGCCGGTCGGCCGGGTCCCGGCGGCGTTCGGCCAGGCCGTCGCCCTCCAGGTCGTTCAGGATCCCGACGAGCACGCTCGGGTCCACCTCCAGCCGCTCGGCGAGTGCCCGCTGGCTGATGGGGCCGCCCTCCAAGTGCATCAGCGTCATCGCGTGCCGCGGGGTGAGCCCGGCAGCGCTGAGCGCCCTCTTCATCCGGGTCTGGGTGACCGATCCGTGCCAGGCGAGCAGCAGGCCCAGCCGCTGCGGGGGGTGCGATCCGTCCTGATCTGCCGTCATGGTCCACATCGTAGCAATCTAGAAATGATTGCATTGGAGATATCATTGATGCTATTCAATGGTTTCACACTATCGACCATTGGAGACCTGCATGTTCATCGCCTACGCCGTTGTCGGCGGCCTGCTCGCCCTCGTCCTGGCCGCCTCCGCCACCTTCACCCTCCAGCGCAACGACCAGATCCTCGCCAGCATGCAGAAGGTCCAAGTCCCGGACTCGTGGCTGCCGCGACTGGCCACACTCAAGGCGGTCGGCGCGATCGGGCTGGTCGCCGGCCTGTGGGTGACGCCGCTCGGCGTGGCCGCCGCCATCGGCGTGACCCTCTACTTCATCGGCGCGGTCATCAGCCACCTGCGCGTCAAGGACTACGAACTCGCACCGGCGGCCGTTCTCGCCCTGGTCGCGGCGGCGGCCCTGGTTCTGCGGATCCTCTCGTGACGCTGACGAGTGACAGATATTGAAATCTGTCACCCGTCATGCCATTCTCGTTCCATGACGAAGAACGAGAACACGCAGACGACCACCCTCGGCAGCACCGGCCCCTCCGTCTTCCCGCTGGGGCTGGGCTGCATGGGGATGTCCGCCCTCTACGGGGAGGCCGACCGCGCCGAGTCCCTCGCGACCATCCACGCCGCCCTGGACGCGGGCGTCACGCTGCTCGACACCGGCGACTTCTACGGCATGGGCCATAACGAGCTGCTCATCAACGAAGCCCTGCGCACGGCGCCCGCCGCGGCCCGCGAGCAGGCGCTGACCAGCGTGAAGTTCGGCGCGCTGCGCACGGTGGAGGGCGGGTTCACCGGCTATGACGGGCGGCCCGAGGCCGTCAAGAACTTCCTGGCCTACTCGCTCCAGCGGCTCGGCCGGGACCACATCGACATCTACCGGATCGCCCGCGCGGACCCGGACGTGCCGATCGAGGAGAGCGTCGGGGCCATCGCCGAGGCGGTCGAGGCCGGGCACGTGCGCCACATCGGCCTGTCCGAGGTCGGTGCGGACACCCTGCGCCGGGCCGCCGCCGTGGCCCCGATCTCCGACCTCCAGATCGAGTACTCGCTGATCTCCCGCGGCATCGAGGACGAGATCCTGCCGACCGCCCGCGAGCTCGGCATCGGGATCACGGCGTACGGAGTGCTGTCCCGCGGCCTGATCAGCGGCCACTTCACCCGCGACCGCGCGCTGGCCCCGGGCGACTTCCGCGGTATGAGCCCCCGATTCCAGGGCGAGAACCTCGGCCGGAACCTCGACCTGGTCGACGCCCTGCGCAAGGTCTCCGAGGACAAGGGGGTGAGCGTCGCCCAGACCGCGATCGCCTGGGTGCTCGCCCAGGGCCCCCGGCACGGCGTGGACATCGTGCCGCTGGTGGGCGCCCGGCGCCGGGACCGGCTCGCCGAGGCACTGGGTGCCATGGACGTCACGTTCAGCGCCGCCGACCTGGCCGCCGTCGAGGAGGCCGTGCCCGCCGGGGCCGCAGCCGGAGCGAGGTACCCGGAGGCCCAGATGGCCCACCTCGACAGTGAACACTGAGCTGACGGTACGGTCGTACCCATGCCCCCCGCTGCCGCCGAGCCACTGACCCCCGAGCGCATCCTCGAAACCACCGAGGAGGTGCTGCGCCGCTTCGGCCCCACCAAGGCGACCGTGGTGGACGTGGCGCGCGCGCTCGGTGTCAGCCACGGCAGCGTGTACCGGCACTTCCCGTCGAAGGCGGCGCTGCGCGAGGCCGTCACGGACCGCTGGCTCGCCAAGAGCGTGGTCCTGCTGGAGGAGATCACCTCGGCGCCCGCCGAGAGCGCCCCCTCCAAGCTGGAGGCGTGGCTCGGTGCCCTCTTCGAGGCCAAGCGCCACAAGGCGGGCGCGGATCCGGAGCTGTTCGCGACCTACACCGTGCTGCTCGCCGAGAACAGCGGCGTGGTGGACACGCATCTGGCCGAGCTGATCGACCAGCTGGCCCGGATCATCGCGGAGGGCGTCGCCGCCGGGACGCTCGCCGCCGAGGACGTGCCGGCCGCCGCCCGGGCGGTCTTCGATGCCACCGGCCGCTTCCACGACCCGCAGTACGCGGCCGACTGGCTCTCACCCACGATCTTCACGGAGTTCGAGGCGGTCACCACACTGGTCATCCGGGGCCTGCGCGCCTGACCTCCCGCCCGCTCGGGGGCCGCGACCGCCATCGGCTGGATCCTGACCATCGGCCTCAACGTGGTCGCGCCGATCACCACGTACAACACTCTGGTCGACGACCACGGCTGGAGCGAGTTCTCGGCGCTGCTCCTCAGCAGCGCCTGGCCGGTGCTCGACAGTGCCATCAGCGTTGCCTGGCACTTCAAGCTCGACGAATTCGCCGTGGTCACCCTGGTGTTCATAGTGATCACGGCCGGGGTCTCCCTCGTCGGTGACCCCTCGGCGCGGGCTCTGCTGGTCAAGGACTCCGCCGTGACCGGGCTGTTCGGGCTGCTCTGCCTGTCCACGCTGCTGGCGCCGCGTCCGCTGATGTTCTACTTCGGCCGCAAGTTCGCCACGGACGGCACTCCCGAGAGCACCGCCTGGTGGAACGGCCTGTGGCAGTACGAGGGCTTCCGGACCACGATGACCAGGATGACCCTGGTCTGGGGCGTCGCGTACGTCATCGAGGCCGCCGTCCGCATCGCCCTCGCCTACACGCTGAGCACCAAGACCATGGTGACCCTCAGCCCGATCATGATTTACGGAGTGCTCGGCGCTCTGGGCGTGTGGACCGCCCTGTACGGCAAGCGCTCCCAGGCGGAGGGCGAGCGCCGGGCCGCCGAGGCAGCCGCAGCGGAGGCCGGGGGCTCCGCGGCCTGATCCGCCGCAGAAGACGAAAGACCGGTGGCCCGGTGCGCTTGTCGCGCACCGGGCCACCGGTCTTCGTGCGTCCTGGCCTAGCAGCCGAGCAGGCGGCTGCCGAGGTAGGTCTGGATCTGGTCCAGGGAGACGCGCTCCTGCTTCATGGTGTCGCGCTCGCGCACGGTCACCGCGTTGTCGTCCAGGGTGTCGAAGTCGACGGTGACGCAGAACGGCGTACCGATCTCGTCCTGGCGGCGGTAGCGGCGGCCGATGGCGCCCGCGTCGTCGAACTCGATGTTCCAGAACTTGCGCAGGTCGGCGGCGAGGCCCTTGGCCTTCGGCGACAGCTGCGGGTTGCGGGACAGCGGCAGGACGGCGACCTTGATCGGCGCCAGGCGCGGGTCGAAGCGCATCACGGTGCGCTTCTCCATGACGCCCTTGGCGTTCGGGGCCTCGTCCTCGACGTACGCGTCGAGCATGAAGGCGAGCATGGCGCGGTTCACACCGGCCGCCGGCTCGATGACGTACGGGGTGTAGCGCTCCTTCGACTCCTGGTCGAAGTACACGAGGTCCTGGCCGGAGGCGGCGGAGTGGGCCTTGAGGTCGAAGTCGGTGCGGTTGGCGATGCCTTCGAGCTCGGAGAACTCATTGCCACCGAAGTTGAAGCGGTACTCGATGTCGGCGGTGCGCTTCGAGTAGTGGGACAGCTTCTCCTTCGGGTGGTCGAACCAGCGGATGTTCTCCTCGCGGATGCCGAGGTCGCGGTACCAGTTCCACCGCTCCTGCATCCAGTACTCCTGCCACTGCTCGTCCTCGCCCGGCTTGACGAAGAACTCCATCTCCATCTGCTCGAACTCGCGCGTGCGGAAGATGAAGTTGCCGGGGGTGATCTCGTTGCGGAAGGACTTGCCCATCTGCGCGATGCCGAAGGGCGGCTTCTTGCGCGAAGTGGTCTGGACCTGGGCGAAGTTGGTGAAGATGCCCTGGGCGGTCTCGGGGCGCAGGTAGGCCTTGGAGCCGGTGTCCTGGGTCGGGCCGAGGTGCGTCTCCAGCATGCCGGAGAACTGCTTGGGCTCGGTGAACTGGCCCTTCACACCACAGTGGGGGCAGTTGATGTCGGCGAGGCCGTTGGCGGGCAGGCGGCCGTGCTTGGCCTCGTACGCCTCTTCAAGGTGGTCCGCGCGGTGCCGCTTGTGACAGGCGGTGCACTCGGTCAGCGGGTCCGAGAAGGTCGCGACGTGACCGGAGGCCACCCACACCTCGGGAGCCAGGATCACGGACGAGTCGATGCCGACGATGTCCTCACGCCCGGTCACCATCGCCTTCCACCACTGGCGCTTGATGTTCTCCTTGAGCTCGACACCCAGCGGGCCGTAATCCCAGGCGGCCTTGGAGCCGCCGTAGATCTCACTGCACGGGAAAACGAAGCCACGGCGCTTGCTCAGGCTGACGATGGTGTCGATCTTGTCGGCGGCCACGGTGCTCTCTTCATTACGAGGACGAACGGCGAAGTCTTTAGGTTACCGGCGCCCGCACCCCCCCTTTCAAATCGGATCCCCCTTCACGGCCGCCCGCCCGGCCTCCCCACCAGGCTTTTTGACAACCGTTTCCATTTTTGATGAAAATGGATGTCATGAACGTACGACGCCTCATACCCGCCGCCGCCCTCGCCGCAGCCGTCGCCCTCGGCGCCACGGCCCTCACCGCCTGCTCCGGAGCCGGCGCCACCGGCAGCAAGGACGGCAAGCTCGGCGTGACGGCGTCGTTCTACCCGCTGCAGTTCCTCGCCGAGCAGATCGGCAAGGACCACGTGAAGGTCTCCACCCTGACCAAGCCCGGTGTCGAACCGCACGACCTGGAGATCACCCCGCGGCAGACCGCGCAGCTCGGCGAGGCCGACGTGGTCCTCTACCTCAAGAGCCTGCAGCCCGCCGTCGACAAGGCCGTCGCCCAGTCCGGCGTGAAGAACGTCGTCGACGCCGCGACCCTCACCAAGCTGGAGGCCCACGCCGCCTCCGGCCACGACGAGGAGGGCCACGCCCACCAGGACGGCGACGAGCACGCCGGGGAGGCCGAGGGCCACAGCAACGGCGAGGCCGGCACGGACCCGCACGTCTGGCTCGACCCCGCCAAGTACGCGGAGATCGCCAAGGGTGTCGGCGCGGTCCTGGAGAAGGCCGACCCGGGCCACGCGGCGGACTACCGGAAGAACACCGACGAGCTGGTCGGCAAGCTGACCGCACTGGACACCGAGTTCAAGGACGGCCTGAAGAACACGGCTTCCAGGACCTTCATCACCACCCACTCCGCCTTCGGCCACCTCGCCGAGCGCTACGGCCTGGACCAGGAGGGCATCTCCGGCGTCGACCCCGAGTCCGAGCCGAGCCCGGCCCGGATGAAGGAGCTCCAGGAGGTCGCGAAGAAGGAGAACGTCTCCACCGTGTTCTTCGAGACCCTGGCCAGCGACAAGACCGCCAAGGTCCTCGCGACGGACACCGGCCTGAAGACGGACGTCCTCGACCCGCTCGAGGGAATCTCCGACAAGTCCCAGGGCGCTGACTACTTCGAGGTCATGCGGTCCAACCTGAAGAACCTCCAGAAGGCACTCGGTAGCAAGTGATGGCAGTAGCAGCAACGGAGGCGCGAGCCATGCAGTCCACGCCCCGCCCGGCAGACGACCAGCCCGTCATATCCCTGCGCGGGGCCACGGCCTCGCTCGGCTCCCGCCCCGTGCTGCGCGGGATCGACCTCACCGTCCACCGCGGTGAGGTCGTCGCCCTGCTCGGCGCCAACGGCTCCGGCAAGTCCACGGCCGTCCGCGCCGTGGTCGGCCAGGTCCCGCTGACCGACGGCGACCTGTCCCTCTTCGGAACGGAATTCAAGCGCTTCCGGGACTGGGCGCGCATCGGATACGTCCCGCAGCGCACCACCGCCGCCGGCGGGGTCCCCGCCACCGTCCGCGAGGTCATCTCCTCCGGCCGGCTGGCCCGCTCCCGCTTCGGCCTCCTGCGCAAGGCCGACAAGGCCGCCGTCCAGCGGGCCCTGGCCCTCGTCGACATGGAGTCGCACGCCGACGCCTCGGTCGACGCCCTCTCCGGCGGCCAGCACCAGCGCGTCCTCATAGCCCGGGCCCTCGCCGTCGAACCCGAGCTGCTGATCATGGACGAGCCGATGGCGGGCGTGGACCTCGCCAACCAGGAGGTCCTCGCACACGCCCTGCGCGAACAGGTCGCCGCCGGCTCCACCGTCCTGCTCGTCCTGCACGAGCTGGGCCCGCTGGAGCCCCTGATCGACCGCGCCGTCGTCCTGCGCGACGGCTGCGTCGTCCACGACGGACCGCCCCCGGAGGCCGTGGGACAGCACGCCCTGCCCGGCCACGACCACGTACACCCCCACGCGGCGCACGACGCCGGGCCCCTGCGGACGGGACTGCTGAGCTGATGGACATCCTCGACTTCGCCTTCATGCAGCGCGCGCTGATCGCGGCCGCCCTGGTCGGCATCACGGCCCCCGCCATCGGCACGTACCTCGTCCAGCGCCGCCAGGCGCTCATGGGCGACGGTCTCGGCCACGTCGCCATGACCGGCGTCGCCCTCGGCCTCGTGCTCCACACCAGCCCGGTCTGGATGGCCACCCTCGTCTCCGTCCTCGGCGCCGTCGGCATGGAGCTGATCCGCGCCCGGGGCAAGACCAGCGGGGACGTCGCCCTCGCCATGCTCTTCTACGGCGGCCTCGCCGGCGGCGTCATGATCATCAACCTCGGGGGCGGCCAGACGGCCAGCCTCCTGGGCTCCATGTTCGGCTCGATCACCACGGTCGCCGCCGAGGACGTGACCGCGATGGCGATCCTCGCCGCGTTCGTCCTCGCCGTCGCCATCGGCCTGCGCAGGCAGCTCTTCGCCGTCTGCCAGGACGAGGAGTTCGCCCGGGTCACCGGCCTGCCCGTGCGCGCCCTGAACCTGCTGATCGCCGTCACCGCGGCGGTCACCGTCACCGTCGCCATGCGCATCGTCGGCCTGCTGCTGGTCAGCGCCATGCTGGTGATCCCGGTCGCGGCCGCCCAGCGGCTCACCCGTAGTTTCGCCACCACGCTGGGCCTGGCCATGGCCATCAGCGTCGGCGTCTCCCTGACCGGCACGGCCGCCACCTACTACATGGACGTGCCCTCGGGCGCGACGATCGTCCTGCTCGCGATCGGCGTCTTCATGGTGCTGACGGCCCTCGCCACGCCCCTGGCCCGGCGCCGGGCGAAGGCGGCCCGCGCCGCCGAAGAGGTGTGCACGCGGGACGACGTAAAGGTCTAGGAGCCTCGACCGCCTGGCACAATGGCGGCAGGCCGATACGAGGAGGAACCGGTGGCGACTGCGCCTGGCGAGATGAATACCGCGCCAGTACGAGGGCGATCCACCCGGCAGCGGGCGGCCGTGGCCGCGGCGCTGGACGAGGTGGACGAGTTCCGCAGCGCCCAGGAACTCCACGACATGCTCAAGCACCGTGGCGATTCCGTGGGCCTGACCACCGTCTACCGCACCCTCCAGTCCCTCGCGGACGCCGGCGAGGTCGACGTCCTGCGGACCAGCGACGGCGAGTCCGTCTACCGCCGCTGCTCCACCGGAGACCACCACCACCACCTGGTCTGCCGCAAGTGCGGCAAGGCGGTCGAGGTGGAGGGCCCGGCCGTGGAGAAGTGGGCGGAGTCCATCGCGGCCGAGCACGGCTACGTGAACGTGGCCCACACGGTGGAGATCTTCGGCACCTGCGCCGACTGCGCCGCCGCGGGCTGATCGGTACGGGCGCCCGCGCCCCGGGCCCGTCCGGCGGCGCCGGAGCCGGCCACGGCCACGCCTAGATCCGACGCAGGTTCGCATCCAGGAGCGCCCGCAGACGGTCGACGTCGGCCGGTTCCCGGACACCCCGCTTGGGCAGGACCGTCATGGCCACCGCCCCCTTGTCGTCACTGAGCATGACGAACGCCTCGGTCGTCTCCGCGAACCTCGGCTGCGCCTCCCAGCCGATGCGCGTCTGGGAGGCGGCCGTGCTCACCTGGACCCCGGCCCCGTCAACGACGGTACGGGCCTCCCCCGCCTTCTCCAGCAGCCCGCCGAAGGCACGCGCCTGGAGCCGCGGGCCGAACAGCACGAAGGCCCACAGCACCGCCCCGCCGACGAGGAAGCCCGCCGGCCTCCCCGGCGCGATCTCCCCGTCCACCAGTGCCAGCAGGCCGAGCCCCAGCAGCAGCGTCCCGGCGAAGATCAATGCCCCCCGCCGACGGCGTCCCTGGGCCGTGTGCGTGTCCCGGACTCGCAACGCGTGCGCGAGGTCCGCCTTGGTCATCCGGTAGACGAGCTCGACGGCTTGCCCGTTCTGCCGCTCCGTCTCCGCATTCGTGCCCGCGCTCATGTCCATGCCCATGTCCATGACAGCGGAGCCTATCGCCGGGGCGTGCGGCCGCCCGTCAGCCCTTCGGGCCCTCGGGCTGGTTGGGGACGGCGCCGCCGAAGCGGCGGTCGCGCTGGGCGTACTCCAGGCAGGCCGCCCAGAGGTTGCGCCGGTCGAAGTCCGGCCACAGGACGTCCTGGAAGACCATCTCGGCGTACGCGCTCTGCCAGAGCAGGTAGTTGGAGGTGCGCCGCTCCCCGCTCGGGCGAAGGAACAGGTCCACGTCCGGCATGTCCGGGTAGTACATGTACTTCGCGAAGGTCTTCTCGTTGACCTTCGACGGGTCCAGCCTGCCGGCCGCCACGTCCCGGGCGATCGCCTGCGCCGCGTCCGCGATCTCGGCGCGGCCGCCGTAGTTCACGCAGAAGTACAGGGTCATGGCGTCGTTGTCGACGGTCTGCTCCTGCGCGACCTGGAGCTCCTGGACGACCGACTTCCACATCTTCGGCATGCGGCCGACCCAGCGGATGCGGATGCCCAGCTCGTTCATCTCGTCGCGGCGGCGCCGGATGACGTCGCGGTTGAAGTTCATCAGGAAGCGGACCTCGTCGGGCGAGCGCTTCCAGTTCTCCGTCGAGAAGGCGTACAGGGAGAGGTTCTTGACGCCCATCTCCAGGCAGCCCTTGAGCACGTCGAGCACGACGCCCTCGCCGACCTTGTGGCCCTCGGTGCGCGGCAGACCGCGCTCCTTGGCCCAGCGGCCGTTGCCGTCCATGACGACCGCGACGTGGTTCGGGACGAGCTCGCCGGGGATCTTCGGCGGGCGCTCACCGGACGGGTGCGGCTCGGGAACCTTGTACTCGCGGCGAGAGCGCCCCAGAATCCCGCGTCGTGCCATGTGCCCAGCTCCTATTTCTCGACGTATCGCAGGGAGCGTAGCCCGCGCTCCAGATGCCAGTGCAGATAGGCGGAGACCAGCCCGCTGCCCTCCCGCACGTGACGCGCCTCACACGCATCGGCATGCCCCCAGTCGCCCGTCAGCAGGGCGCTGAGCAGGGCGATGGTCTCAGACGAGGGTACGACGCTGCCGGGCACCCGGCAGTCCCCGCATATCACCCCGCCGGCGGCGACGGAGAAGTGCCGGTTGGGGCCGTGGATCCCGCACTTCGCGCAGTCGTCGAAGCTGGGCGCGTAGCCGTTGACGGCGAGGGAGCGCAGCAGGAAGGCGTCCAGGATCAGGTGGGGTTCGTGTTCGCCGCGCGAGAGCGTGCGCAGGGCGCCGACGAGCAGCAGGTACTGCTGCACGGAGGGTTCGCCCTCGTTCTCGGTGAACCGCTCGGCGGTCTCCAGCATCGCGGTGCCGGCGGTGTAGCGGGCGTAGTCGGTGACGATGCCGTTGCCGTACGGGGCGATGATCTGGGTCTGGGTGCAGAGCGGGAGGCTGCGGCCGATCAGTTCGCTGCCGCGGGCGAAGAACTGCACGTCGGCGTGGGAGAAAGGTTCCAGCCCGGCACCGAACTTGGACTTCGTACGCCGGACACCGCGGGCGACGGCCCGCACCCGGCCGTGGCCCCGGGTCAGCAGCGTGATGATGCGGTCCGCCTCACCCAGCTTCTGGGTGCGCAGCACGATGCCGTCGTCGCGGAACAGACTCATGCGCCCATTGTCGCCTGTGCGGGCACCCGCGCGGGGACAGCGATGGCCCCTCGCCCGGACCGGGGGTACCTCCCAGCGGTAGCTGGGGGAAGGTCCGGGCGAGGGGCCGCCACCCCTTGGGAGGATCAGCCGGCGGAGGACGCCTGCGCGTCGTCCGCCTTCTCGGCGCCGGCCGGGGCGGCCACCGGCTGGGCGGGCAGCTCGGCCTTGGGGGCGTCGCCGCCGTCCTGCACGGAGTCGCCGGCGGCGCCGTGGGCGTCGTCCTTGGCCAGGCCGTTGAAGACCAGGTTGAGGACGATGGCGGCCGTGGCACCGAGGGTGACACCGCTGTTGAGGAGCGAGGCCAGGTCCGCGTCCATGTACTTGGTGAAGAACACCGGGACGGTCGCGGGGAGCAGGGCGAAGGCGAGGGAGACGCCGACGATCAGCGCGTTCTTCTCCTCCTTGAGGTCCACCTTGGCCAGGGTCTGGATACCGGCCAGGGCGACCATGGCGAACATGACGGTCGCGGCGCCGCCGAGGACTCCGTGCGGGACGGCGGCGACGATCGCGGCGGCCTTGGGCAGCAGACCCAGGATGATCATGAACACACCGGCGGCGACGACCACGAACCGGCTCTTCACCTTCGTCATCCGCACGAGGCCGACGTTCTCGGCGAAGGCGACGTACGGGAAGGAGTTGAGGACACCGCCGAGGGCGGTGGCGGCGCCGTCGGCACGCAGGGCGCGGGCCACGGTCTCGCTGTCGACGTCCTTGCCGACGATGTCGCCGACGGCGTAGGTGTCACCGGTCGTCTCGACCATGGTGATCAGCATGACGATGAGCATCAGGACGATCGGGAACCACTCGAACTTCGGGACGCCGAAGTGGAACGGGGTGGTGACACCGACCCAGTCGGACTTGCTCACGTCGCCGAACTTCGCGTCCCCGAGGAGGAAGGCGACCCCGGTACCGACCACCAGGCCGAGCAGGATGGAGATGCTGGAGAGGAACTGCTTGCCGAGCTTCATCAGGATCAGGATGAAGAGCATCGTGCCGCCGGCGTAGGCGAAGTTCTTCGGGTCCCCGAAGTCGGGGCTGCCGAGGCCGCCGGCCGCGTCGTTGAGGCCGACCGGGATCAGGACGATGCCCAGCACCGTGATGACCGTGCCGGTGACGACCGGCGGGAACAGCCGCATGACCGTCCGGAACGCCTTGGCGGGCAGCCAGGCGAAGGCGAAGGTGGCGATGCCTGCGGTGATGACCGCGCCGTAGATGACCAGCAGGGCGGCGGTTCCACCGCCCGCGCCGAGGCCGATGGCGATCATCGGGGACACGGCGGTGAAGGTCACGCCCTGGATCAGCGGCAGTCGCGCACCGATCCGGCCGATGCCCCAGGCCTGGATGATCGAGGCGATACCGCAGGTGAAGAGGTCTGCGTTGATCAGGTAGACCAGCTGTTCAGGGCTCAGCTTCAGCGCGTTGCCGACGATGATCGGGACGATCACCGCACCGGCGTAGAAGGCGAGTACGTGCTGGAAGCCGTACAGCGCGAGCTTGGGGAGGGGGAGCACCTCGTCGACCGGGTGCGTGCTCCGCTCTCCATCGGTGGAAAGCCGGGCGGCGACACGTGCCATCTCTGCCTTGCCCTTCAAAAGGTAGGTAACTGAGAGGAATCTCTGGTTATCCCTGGCCGGAGTGGGTCGCTATCCCGTTTTCCGCCAGGGTTGTCAGTACGTTCACGCGAATCGAAGCCCGACTGTGTTACCGGCCGCGTCTCCCCGTGTGACCGGAATTGAACGCCTGTGGGGACGCTCACAGATATCGTCAACTTCCACAAAGTGTTGAGGCTTGACGATCTCCGCTTTGGAGGGTTCTCCCATGGCGCACAGCGCGTCGGCGGAGTATAGCCAGATTCTGCCGAGATGTCCGTTCCTGATGCGCACCTGCGAATGCGACCCGCTGCGACCAGCCGGCGCACGGTTCACGTCATTCCGCGGCGCAAATTTGAGCACACGATTCCGGCCATCCGATGGGGTGATCCACCGAGTGCGGAGGGTGCGACTCCACCCATTGCACGAACACCGGCGGAACTCGGTTCACGTTCGCGAGGCCGGATCGTTACCTGAATTCGCCGCAGTTCGTACGGATTCCGGTATGAGTTGTACGTTTTCCGGGACATGCTCCCCCTGCGAGAGGAGAAGGGGTCAATTCCGGAGCGCCGCCGACACGATCGAGGCGGCCGCCGAAGCCGCCGTGAGCACCGGCTCCGGGGAACGGTTCGCGCGGCCGAGCATGAAGGCCCCTTCCAGGAGGGCGATCACCGAGGTCGCCGTGGCCCGCGCGGAGTCGATGCCGCGGGAGGCGTAGGAGACGGCCAGGGCGTCGATCCAGGAGGCGAACACCTCCGCCGTGGCCCGTCGCAGCCCCTCGTGCGTACTGGCCACCTCCAGGGCGACCGTGGCGATCGGGCACGGGTCGGCGAAGTCCAGCGACTCCAGGGCCGAGGTCTGCTGCCGCACGGCCGGTACGAGGAGATCCCCGACGCCCGCACCCTGATCCCGCTGGACAACCCGGCGGGCCTCTGCACGGCTCTGCGCCGGTTCATCGCGCAGACGCCCCCGGCCGGGGCGGAGCCGACCTCCTAGTACTGCAACCGCATGTGGGGGTCGTGGCCCCGTCGTTGGTAGTGGCAGCGGCGGGCTCGGGCTTGGCTGCGGCGTCGGAAGTGTGACCAGTGGAGACGGTGCTCGTTGGTGTGGCAGCGGGGCGTGAGGACGACGTGCCCGATCATCCGGCGGATCTCCGGGACGCTGAGGGGTATGAGGTCTTGCTCGTCGTCTCCGCTGCCCCTTTTGCGGCTTCTGCGGCACGGATGGCCGTGAGGTAGGCCAGGACGGCCATGGCGAGGGTGATGTGCCGGTACCAGGCCCGGTAGAGCCGCACCTGGTAGTGGTCGAGCCCGCATTCACCCTTCGCGGTCTGGAAGCACTCCTCCACCGCCCACCTGGCTCCGGCGGTCCTGACCAGGTCTTTCAGCCGGGAAGTGACGGGGCCGTAGCAGACGTAGTAGGCGATGTCGGTGGGGTCGGACAGATTGCGGCGGGCGAGCACCCAGTGCCCGGATCCGCCCTCCCAGGTGGGCCGGATCGCGACGCGGGCCCAGTGGTAGATCCGCTGGCCGTGGGCGCCGGCTCCGGCGGAGATCCGCTTCCATGCCTGCTTCGGCAGGGCCGCGATCAGCTCGTCGACGCGCGCGTCGCGGCCGTCGGCGGTGATCACGGTGTCGTTGACCTTGGTGGCCAGCACATACGCGGCCTGGCGTTCTTCCAGCCAGGCGCGGAAGTGCTTGACCTGCCCGTATGCCTCGTCCGCGGTCACCCAGGCGAAGGGAACAGCCGCGTCGATGGCGCGTTGCAGCATCCACTTGAGGTGCTCGATCTTCGTGGCGAACGGCACGGTGTCGTCGATCCCGGCTGCCCGGCAGCGGTCGCGGTCGTCCGTCCAGGACTTCGGGACGTAGAGTTCCCGGTCGATCAGCGCCCGCCCTTTGGCGGATGCGTAGGCGAGGAAGGTGCCGATCTGGCAGTTCTCGGTGCGGCCAGCGGTGCCGGAATACTGCCGCTGGACCCCTGCTGACCTGGTGCCCTTCTTCAGGAACCCGGTGTCGTCCCCGATGAGCACGCCATCCTTGGCGCCGATGGTCTCCACGACGAAGTCCCGGACATCGTCCCGGACCGCGTTCTCGTCCCATTCGGAGTGATTGAGCAGGCGTTGCACACCGTCCGGGCGGAGCTGGCCGACCTGCTCGGCCAGCGTCCACCCGTTCTTCTTCTCCAGCGGAGCAAGCAGGCCCCTGAGGTAGTCCAGAGCCCGATCACGTGGCTCCGACCTGCCAAAACGATGCCCGAACCGGGCATGCAAGTCCGCTACACCCTCGGACCACGACTCGATCTGCTCGACCGTCAGCGTTTGATCACACAGTCACAACAACGAGCATCGACGCCAACCGTCACGCCACATGCGGTTGCAGTACTAGGGCGCGCGCACCGCCGACAGCAGCCGCTCCACCTCGTCCGCGTCGATCCGCAGCGCCGCGCCGACGGTGGCGAGCACCTCGCGCTCGGCCGGGGTGTACGGGCCGTCCGCGAGCGCGATACGGGCGCCCTGCAGCAGGATCGACTCGCGGCCCGGGCCCGCCAGGTGCGGGGCCAGCGGCTCCAGGGCCTCGTGGAGCTCTATCGACAGCGCGGCCCCGCAGCACTCCGGGACGTCGTACAGCCCGAGCCGGCCCTCGTCGGTGGACAGGGCCTCCACGAGGGACTCCAGCTGTTCCTCGGTGCAGTCCGGGAAGCCCGCGGCCCGTACGGCGCCCACCGCGGCCTCCAGCGCGCTGCGCGAGGCCGTCCCGCCCGCGGTCAGCACGGCCAGCGCGACGGTGTGCACGGCGTCGCGCAGCAGGGCCGTGAAGCGGGTGGTGGTGAGGTGGTCCAGGACGTCCGTGTCGAACCGGGCGCGGCAGCCCTGGCACTCCACGACGGGCCCCGCCTGCCCGCGCGGCAGCAGCGGCACCCCGACGACGGTGAACCGGCGTCGCCCGGTGCGCCTGCGGTAGTTGCGGTCTCCACCGCAGGCGGGGCAGAAGAACTCCCCGTCGCCCACGGTGCTCCAGGTGGTACGGATGCCCCAGACCGTCAGCTTCCGGCCGTCCCCACCCCGAACTGGCAGCACGTCGCACCTCCGTAACTCCCCCGTCGCCCCGCGGGCACGGGAGGGACCCCCACGGCAGCATCGCCGGGTTGGCGTGATGTTAGCCACATCGGTGAGGATGCGTCAGTCGTGTGACAAGACAACATGTGCCGGGGCGCGCACTTGGCCGATCTGCGCCCCCGCGTCCGCCCCCGTCCTCCCTCTGCCCCGCCGCGCTCCCCCTAGGGTCGGCCGCATGAACGAGAAGTCCTGTCTGGTGACCGGCGCCGCGAGCGGGATCGGCCGGGCCACCGCCGTGCTGCTGGCCCGCTCCGGGGCCAGGGTCACCGCGGCCGATATCAACGGCCCCGGGGTGGAGTCCCTGCGTACGGAACTGGCCGCGGAGGGGTACGCCGTCACGGCGGTCGCCGGTGACGTGTCCGATCCGGAGGCCAACCGCGCGATGGTCGCCGCCGCCGTCGGGGCGTACGGGCGCCTCGACGTCGCCGTGGCGAACGCCGGGGTGCTCCCTCTTTCGGACGTACGGGAGACCAGTCCGCAGGACTGGGACCACGTCATGGCCATCGACGGCCGGGGCATGTTCCTGACCTGCAAGTACGCCATCGAGGCGATGACGGCGCAGCCGCGGCCCGGCGGGGCGCTGGTCTGCGTGTCCTCGATCTCGGGGGTGGCCGGGCAGGCGCGCCAGGCGGCGTACGGACCGGCGAAGTTCGTCGCGTCGGGGCTGACCAAGCACCTCGCGGTGGAGTGGGCCGCGCGCGGGATCCGGGTCAACGCGGTGGCACCGGGCACCATCCGTACGGAGCGGGTGCTCGCGCTGAAGGACGAGCCGGGCGGGCCGGAATACCTCGAAGAGATCGCGGGGGCGCACCCGATGGGCCGGCTCGGCGAGCCGGAGGAGGTGGCCCGGGTCATCGCCTTCCTGGCCTCCGACGCGGCCTCGTTCGTGACGGGCGTGGTGCTGCCGGTGGACGGCGGCTACCTGGCCCGCTGAGCCGGGAACGACGCGGCCCCGCCCCTCCGGGAGGAGGGACGGGGCACACGTACGGGCGATGGGTCGCGGGGGATCAGCGGCCCGCGCGGTTGACGGCGGAGATGACCGCCTTCAGGGAGGCGCGGGTGGTGTTGGCGTCGATGCCGATGCCCCACAGGACGCGGCCGTCGATCGCGCACTCGATGTACGAGGCGGCCACGGCGGAGGCGCCCTCGCTCATGGTGTGCTCGGTGTAGTCCAGCAGGCGGGCGTCGATGCCGATGCCGGCCAGCGCGTCGAAGAAGGCCGAGATCGGGCCGTTGCCGGTGCCGGCCAGGACCATCTCCACGCCGTCCACGACCGCCTCGACGGTCAGCGTGTCCGTGCCGTCCTTGTCGGTGGCCGTCGAACCGGAGCGCAGCTGGATCCGGCCCCACGGGTTCTCCGGGTTGGGCAGGTACTCGTCCTGGAAGACCGACCAGATCGCCTTCGGCGTGACCTCGCCGCCCTCGGCGTCGGTCTTGGCCTGGATGATCCGGGAGAACTCGATCTGCATGCGGCGCGGCAGGTCCAGCTTGTGGTCGTTCTTCAGGACGTACGCGATGCCGCCCTTGCCGGACTGCGAGTTGACCCGGATGACGGCCTCGTAGGAGCGGCCGACGTCCTTCGGGTCGATGGGCAGGTACGGGACCGCCCACTCGATGTCGTCCACGGTCTTGCCGGCGGCGGCCGCGTCGGCCTCCATGGCGTCGAAGCCCTTCTTGATGGCGTCCTGGTGGGAGCCGGAGAAGGCGGTGTAGACCAGGTCGCCCGCGTAGGGGTGGCGCGGGTGGACCTCCATCTGGTTGCAGTACTCGCTGGTGCGACGGATCTCGTCGATCTGCGAGAAGTCGATCTGCGGGTCGATGCCCTGGGAGAACAGGTTCATGCCCAGCGTGATCAGGTCGACGTTGCCGGTGCGCTCGCCCTGCCCGAACAGGCAGCCCTCGATGCGGTCCGCGCCGGCCATCAGGGCCAGCTCGGCGGCGGCCACGGCGGTGCCGCGGTCGTTGTGCGGGTGCACGGAGATGCAGACGTGCTCGCGGCGGGTCAGGTTGCGGGCCATCCACTCGAAGCGGTCCGCGTGCGTGGACGGCGTGGAGCGCTCCACGGTCGCGGGCAGGTTCAGGATGATCTCGCGGCCCTCGGCCGGCTGCCAGACGTCGCAGACGGCCTCGCAGACCTCCAGGGCGAAGTCCAGCTCGGTGTCGGTGAAGATCTCCGGGCTGTACTGGTAGCCGAAGGCGGTCTCCGGACCCAGCAGCTTCTCGGCGTACTCCATGACCAGGCGGGTGCCGTCGACGGCGATCTGCTTGATCTGCTCCTTGGAGCCGCGGAAGACGACCCGGCGGAAGGTGGGCGCCGTCGCGTTGTACAGGTGCACGGTGGCGCGCTTGGCGCCGACCAGGGACTCCACGGTCCGCTCGATCAGGTCCTCGCGGGCCTGGGTCAGTACGGAGATGGTGACGTCGTCCGGGATCGCGCCCTCTTCGATGATGGAGCGCACGAAGGCGAAGTCGGTCTCGCCCGAGGACGGGAAGCCGACCTCGATCTCCTTGTAGCCCATGCGCACCAGCAGGTCGAACATCTCGCGCTTGCGGGCGGGCGTCATCGGGTCGATCAGCGACTGGTTGCCGTCACGCAGGTCGGTCGACAGCCAGCGGGGAGCCTTGGTGACGCGGGCATCGGGCCACGTGCGGTCCGGGATGTCCACCTGCTCGTACGCGCCGTACTTGTGGATCGGCATCCCGGAGGACTTCTGGGTGTGGGTCGCGTTGGTGATGGACGTGGGGCGACCGACAAAAGGCTGCTGGCTCATGGCGTTGGGCTCCTCGCGTGTCCGCGTGTAGTTCGCTGGGACGGCCGACGGCGGTCGTATAAACCGCAACACCAAACTCCGCGGGGAGGGGGCCGGCCTACGACTACAGACCCTCGCCGCGGCAGCTAAGGAGAAGCAGCCCGAAACGCATAATGGGCCGAGCCTAGCCGAGCCGCGCGGTGACGCGAGGACCTGTTTCAGTATGCAAGACCCCACCGTCCGATTTGCACCAAATGTGAGCTAAGCCTCTTTCAAAGCGCCCGGGTCAGGGCGATCCGTCAATCCGGCGCCACCGCTTTCAGACAAGCGAATGAATCATGGTCGCAGGTAGTGACACCGCGATGACCCACTGCCACATTGCCGGGCATGGATGCCTCCCACGCTCACCGCCACCCCGTCTTCTGCACCGTGGTGCCGCCGCACCTCCTCGACAAGGCCGCCCTGTCCGGGGACTCGCGGCGCGCCGATCTCGCCCAGCGCACCCTCGAACGCGACTCCCTGCTGCGCACCCGGCGCCGGGTCACCGCCGTCCGCGGGATCGTGCCCACGCTCGGTGCGCCGGCCTCCGACGAACCGGACCGGACGCTCTACGACGCCCAGCACCGCACGCAGCTGCCCGGGAAGAAGGTCCGGGGGGAGGGCGACCCGCTGAGCAAGGACGCCACCGTGAACCGCGCCTACGCGGGGCTCGGGGCGACGTACGAACTGTTCCTGAAGGGCTTCGGGCGGCGTTCGATCGACGATGCCGGGCTCCCGCTGGACGCGACCGTCCACTACGACGAGGACTACAACAACGCCTTCTGGGACGGGCAGCAGATGGTCTTCGGCGACGGGGACGGGGACCTCTTCCTCGACTTCACCGTCTCGGTGGACGTCATCGGGCACGAGCTGACCCACGGGGTCACCCAGTACACGGCGAACCTGAGGTACCGCGGGCAGTCGGGCGCCCTCAACGAGTCGATGTCCGACGTCTTCGGCTCGCTGATCAAGCAGTACTCGCTGGAGCAGACGGCCGACCAGGCCGACTGGCTGATCGGGGCCGGCCTGCTGGGCCCCAGCGTGACCGGGGTCGCGCTGCGCTCGATGAAGGCGCCGGGGACCGCGTACGACGACGACGAGCTCGGCAAGGACCCGCAGCCGGCCACGATGGACGACTACGTGAACACCCACAGCGACAACGGCGGGGTCCACATCAACTCCGGCATCCCCAACCACGCCTTCTACATCGTGGCGACCGAGCTGGGCGGCAAGGCCTGGGAGCGGGCCGGGCAGATCTGGTACGACACCCTGACCGGCGGGGAGCTCGCCTCGAACGCCGACTTCGAGGACTTCGCCCGGCTCTCGACGGCGGCGGCCGTGACCCGGTACGGGGACGGCGGCGCGGAGCACCAGGCCCTGCAGAAGGCGTGGTCCGCGGTGGGCGTCCCGCTCGCGGGGTAGGACGGCTTCCATGCGCATTCAGGTGGCACGGACGGGCGGCTTCGCGGGCATCGAGCGCCGGGCCGAGGTGGACACCTCGGGCCGGCCGGACGAGGACGAGTGGCGGGCCCTGGCCCAGCTCGCGCTGCGGCCCGGTCCGCCGAGCGATCCGGCGGACCGGGTGCGGGACGGGTTCTCGTACCGGATCACGGTGGACGGGCGGACGGTCTCCTGCGCCGAGCCGGGCCTGTCGGAGGCGCAGCGGGCGCTGATCTCGCGGGTCCTGAAAGAAGGTGCTTGAGCAGCACCGCTTTGCTTGGATGTCCGGATGACCGACCACATGATCGATTCGACGCTGTCCGAGCTGGAGCGGTACTACGACACGGTGCCGCGGGTGGGCGGGGCGCGGGCCGAGGACTTCGGCCCGTTGACCCTGTTCGTCCAGGAGGGCCAGGGCTGGCAGTACTACGCGCGGCCGGCGCTCGGCGGCTCCGGCGACGCGACCGCTGAGGACGTCCAGCGGGTGCTGTCCCGTCAACGGGAGCTCGGGGTCCCCGAGGCCTTCGAGTGGGTGGCCGAAACCAGCCCCTCACTGCGGGCCTCGGTGGAAGCGGCGGGGCTGTACGTCCACGCCCATCCGCTGATGGTGCTGGAGGGCGCCGAGGAGCCGCCGCCGCACCCGGAAGTACGGCTGGTCGGACCGGAGGACCCGCTGCTGCCGGCCGCGGTGACGGTCCCCGCGCTGGCCTTCTCGGACCCGGGAACGGCGCTGGGCGAGGCCGGGCCGGCCGAGCTGGCCGCGGCGCTGGCGGACCCGTCGGTGGAGACCCGCCGGGCGCACGTGTCCGGGATGCTCACCTCGGGCCGTACGGGCATGGCGGCGGCCGTACGGGGCGGCGTGGTGCTGTGCTCGGGCCAGTACAACCCGGTGGGGGACGTCGCCGAGGTGGTGGGCGTCGGCACCCTGCCGTCGGCCCGCCGCCAGGGCCTGGCCCTCGGGGTCACGGCCGCGCTGGTCGTGGAGGCCCGGGCGCGCGGCGCCCGTACGGTCTTCCTCTCGGCGGGCGACGAGGACGTGGCCCGCATCTACGGCCGCATCGGCTTCCGCCGGGTGGCGACGGCGCTGATCGCGGAGCCGCCGGCCGGTGCCGCGTAAGGACGGTCGCGCCGGATGCTTTTGCCGGACCGGCAACAGGGTTTGCCGTGGATGCCAGTCCGGGCGGAGCATCGGGGCCACCGAGACCCGTAGCGGAAGAGGCCCCCATGCCGAAGCACGAACACGAGCACACTCACCAGCACGAGCACGAGCACGAGCACGCGAACGCCCCCGCCGCCCCGCGCGAGGGCGACGCGGAGTTCTGGGACGAGCGCTACAGCGAGAGCGCGCGCATCTGGAGCGGCAACCCCAACGCGGCCCTGGTCCGTGAGGTCCAGGACCTCTCCCCCGGCCGGGCCCTGGACCTCGGCTGCGGCGAGGGCGCCGACGCCGTCTGGCTCGCCCGCCGGGGGTGGCGGGTCACCGGCACCGACATCTCGACGGTCGCCCTCGGGCGGGCGGCCGAGCACGCCGCCGAGGCGGGGGTGGGCGGCCTGGTGGAGTGGCAGCGGCACGACTTCACCGAGTCCTTCCCCGACGGGGAGTTCGACCTCGTCTCGGCGTGCTTCCTGCACAACTACGGGGACTTCCCGCGCGCCCGGGTCCTGCGCACGGCCGCCGCCGCCGTGGCCCCCGGCGGGGTCCTGCTGGTGGTCGGCCACGCGGGCGGGCCGTCCTGGGACCCGGACAGGCACGCGGAGATCGACTTCCCCACCCCGGACGAGGTCCTCGCACAGCTGGAGCTGGCGGAGGGCGCGTGGGAGGTCCTGCTCGCGGAGGAACACGTACAGGCCCTGGACGGGCCCGACGGCCGGCCCGGGACCCGTCCGGACAACGTGGTGAAGGTGCGGCGGAGGCGCTGACGCACCCGCCGCGAAGGCTAGAAGCCGAGCTTGCGGAGCTGCTTGGGGTCCCGCTGCCAGTCCTTGGCGACCTTCACGTGGAGGTCGAGGAAGACCGGGGTCCCGAGCAGTGCCTCGATGTGCTTGCGCGACTTCATCCCGACCTCCTTCAGGCGGGAGCCCTTCGGGCCGATGATGATGCCCTTCTGGCTCGGCCGCTCGATGTAGACGTTGGCGTGGATGTCGAGCAGCGGGCGGTCGGCCGGACGGTTCTCCCGCGGGATCATCTCCTCGACGACCACGGCGATGGAGTGCGGGAGCTCGTCCCGTACGCCTTCCAGTGCGGCCTCGCGGATCAGTTCCGCGACCATCACCATCTCGGGCTCGTCGGTGAGGTCGCCCTCCGGGTACAGCGGCGGGCTCTCCGGCAGCAGCGGCGCGATCAGGTCGGCCAGCAGCTTCACCTGACTGTCGCCGACCGCCGAGACGGGGACGATCTCGGCCCACTCGAAGCCCAGCTCCTCGGCGAGCTGGTGGACGGCGATGAGCTGCTCGCCCACCACCTTGGACTCGACCAGGTCGGTCTTGGTGATGATGGCGATCTTGGGGGTCTTCTTGATCCCCGCGAGCTCCTTGGCGATGAACTTGTCGCCGGGGCCGAGCTTCTGGTCGGCCGGCAGGCAGAAGCCGATGACGTCGACCTCGGCCCAGGTGGTCCGTACGACGTCGTTGAGACGCTCGCCGAGCAGCGTGCGCGGCTTGTGCAGGCCGGGCGTGTCGACGAGGACGAGCTGCGCGTCGGGGCGGTGCACGATGCCGCGGACGGTGTGGCGGGTGGTCTGCGGCCGGTTGGAGGTGATCGCGACCTTGGTGCCCACGAGTGCGTTGGTGAGGGTCGACTTCCCCGCGTTGGGGCGGCCGACGAAGCAGGCGAAGCCCGCACGGTGCGGGCTGGTGGACTCGGGGGAACGATCGCTCATACGGGCCATTCTCCCCGATGCGGCTCCCAGCGCCGACCAGATCACGGCAGTGAGGGCGAGCACAGTCGTGAGCAGGGGGTGCGCGGCGTGGGCTGCGCGGCCCTGAGCTGTGGTTCCTTCGGCCCGGGCGTGCACCGTCACCTCGGCCCATTCCGCGGCGGGCGGCCCCTCCCAGCGGGTGCCGAGCCGCACTTCCTGACCCGGCAGCAGTTCGGCGGGCAGCCCGGTGAGCTCGCGCTTCAGCAGGGTGCGGCCGAGGGCGCCGGAGGCGGTGAGGGCCGCGTGCGGGCGGAGGGTGACGTTGCCGGTGTTGTGGAGCGTGTACGAGATCTCCGCGCCCGCGCCGCGGCGGTGCACGGTGACCCCCTCGACGGCGAGGGCGGCCGCGGTCGGGCCGGTCACCCGCAGGTACACGCGGGCGGCGACGGCCTGCTGGACGCCGATCCCCTGGGCGGTGGAGGCGGGCCGGTCCTCCAGGGCCACGATGGCGCCGGGGTGGTCCCCGGGCTCCGCCCGGTCGGGGACGGTGAGGGTGAAGCCGACGCGGACCGACCCCCGGGCCGGTACGGTCACCCGCTCCCGGTCGAGCTTCGCCCATGCGGCGGTGGCCCGGCGCGGCTCGTCGGGGCCGCGCAGCGCGAAGCCGCCGTCGCGGGCGGTGTTGTAGGCGTCGGCGGGGTAGAGCCGGAAGGTGCGGGGACGGTCGGTGCGGTTGGTCACGGTGACGGTGTCGGCGACGGCCTGGCCGGGTGCGGCGGCGAGGTAGAAGTACGGCCGCTGGCCGACGCCTGTCGCGGCGGGCAGCACGGACCACTGCCCGTTGTCCGCGGCCTCGGCCGGCGCGGCGAGCAGGAGGACGAGCCCGGCGGTGACGAGCAGGGCCACCGCTGCGCGGAGCCCGCCCCTTCCCGGAACCGCGCTCCGCCCCGGGAAACGGAGAAGGGGCGGGGCGGGGAGAGCTCCGCGCAGTGGCAGCCGCAGGCGGGGTGTCACGACAGGGTCAGGGTCAGGACCGCCGTGTACGCCCCCGGCGGGGTGTACGGCGGGACCTGCAGGGTCACCGTGGCGTCGACCGTGAAGGTGCCGCCGACCAGCGGGGCGTCGGCGGTGGAGGCCAGGAGGGCCCCCTCCGGGCCGACCACACCCGCGCTGCCCGGCGTACAGGCGCTCTGGCTGCCCGCGGCCGCCGCGCAGGCCGGGGTCCAGGACAGGGACGCGCCCGGGATGCGCACCCTCCCCCGGCTACCGCTGGGGGGACCCCCACCGGGTCCCGTGAAGTCGGTGACCTTGCCGGTCAGGGACCAGCCGGCCGGGCCGCCGCGGGCGTCGGTGACGGTCACGGTCCCGATCCGGCCCGGGGCAGCGCCGCCGTCGCCGTACGGGACGGCGCCGAGGGTGATGTCCTCGCCGGCCTGGGTCATGCCGAGGGCGCCCGCTTCGACGGTGGCCGTGACCTTGCGGGTGCCCGCCGTCGTCGGGGTGGCGTCGATGACGGTGTACGCGGCCGGGCCGGAGCCCCGGCTCGCCGACCAGCCCGGGCCCTCGTAGGCGATCACCGCGGTGGTGGCCTTGTCCGTGACCGGCAACTCCACCAGGGCCGTGCCCAGTTCGTCGGCGGCGGCGCTCACCCGGTCGGCGGTTTCGGCGGCGCCGGCCCGTCCGGCCACCGTCACGGCCGCGCCCGGGGGGAAGCCGGCGGCGGTGACCTTGACCTTGGCGCCCGGCTTTCCGTGGGCCGCCGCGAGGAAGACGCTGCGCAGGTTGGCCGTGGGCAGCGCGGTCGCCGTCAGGCGTTCGGAGACGGGGGTGGCGGACGGCGCGGCGGCGGTGCAGACGGTGTCGAGGTCCAGCAGGTGGCTGGTGTGCAGGGTGTAGCCGCCCGGGGCGAGAGTGATCTCACCGGGCGCGGTGACGGTGAAGGTGCCGGTCATGGTGACGGCGGGAAGGGGCTCGCCGGCCCGGACGGGGTCGTTGCGCTTGGCCCCGACGACGGTGACCTCGCCGCTCTGGGCGCCCGCCAGCAGGATCCGGCCGGTCGGGGTCAGCACGTCGGCGGGGAGTTCGCCGCCCGCCGCGTTCGGATCCAGGGGTGGCACGGCGGGGGTCCGGAGCACCTGGTAGGTCACGGTGACGGTGTCGCCGACCTGCGGAGCCGGGTTGTCGACGGTGATCCGGGCGGTGGTCGGCCCGTCGGCGGGCGGGAGTCCGGCCTCCTGGGGCGGCAGGCAGTGCGTCGGGAACTCCACCTGGCCGGGGGGAGCCTCTCCCTCGGCCGCGGCCGGTGCGCTCAGAGCGCCCCCGGTCGTGGCGGCGAGCACCGCCATGCCGACGGCGGCCGGCCATCTCCGCTTCCGCGCCCCTGTTCGCACTGCCCGCCCCCTGGGTTCCCTCGCGCCGAGCCCTGCGCAGGGGGCCATTCACGAGCGGGCGGCGGGAGAAGTCAATGCACGGATCCGGCATCAACTGATGGCCCATCAGGAGATGGCAGAGTGCCGGCTCCGGGCCCCTCTGCGCCCGCATCCCCACCCGCCGCGCGGAACGTGCGCCGGTACGCCGTCAGGCTCACCCCCAGCGCCGCCTGCACGTGCTTGCGCAGCGACTGCGCCGTCCCGAAGCCCGCCTCCCGCGCAACCTGTTCCATCGGCAGATCCGTCCGCTCCAGCAGCCGCCGGGCCCGTTCCACCCGCTGTCCGACGATCCACTCGCCGGGGGCCATTCACGAGCGGGCGGCGGGAGAAGTCAATGCACGGATCCGGCATCAACTGATGGCCCATCAGGAGATGGCAGAGTGCCGGCTCCGGGCCCCTCTGCGCCCGCATCCCCACCCGCCGCGCGGAACGTGCGCCGGTACGCCGTCAGGCTCACCCCCAGCGCCGCCTGCACGTGCTTGCGCAGCGACTGCGCCATCCCGAAGCCCGCCTCCCGCGCAACCTGTTCCATCGGCAGATCCGTCCGCTCCAGCAGCCGCCGGGCCCGTTCCACCCGCTGTCCGACGATCCACTCGCCGGGGCTGATCCCGGCCTCCTCCCGGAACCTGCGCGTGAACGTCCGTACCGACATGGCCTCCTGCCGGGCCAGGTCGACCAGCCGTACCGGCTCGTGCAGCCGGTCCAGCACCCAGGCGCGGGCCGCCGCGGTGCTGGCCAGCTGCGGCTGCGGCACCGGGCGTTCGATGAACTGGGCCTGCCCGCCGTCCCGGTGCGGCGGCACGACGGTCCGCCGGGCCACGTCGTTGGCGACGGCCGCTCCGTGGTCACGGCGCACGATGTGCAGGCACAGGTCGATGCCGGCGGCGACCCCGGCCGAGGTCAGCACGTCCCCGTCGTCCGTGTAGAGCACGCCGGCGTCCACCCGCACGGACGGGAAGAGCCGCTGGAAGTGCTCGGCGTGGAACCAGTGGGTGGTGGCCGGGCGGCCGTCCAGGAAACCGGCGGCGGCCAGCACGTACCCGCCCGTGCAGATGGAGACGAGCCGCGTCCCTGGCCGGATGTGCGCGAGCGCCGCGGCGAGCTCGTCGCTCAGCCGGCCCTCCTCGTACACCGGCCCCAGCTCGTACGAGGCGGGCACCACCACGGTGTCGGCCGTGGCCAGCAGCTCGGGGCCGTGCTCGACCTGGACCGCGAAATCGGCGTCCGTGCGCACCGGCCCGGCGGCCAGGGCGCAGGTGAGGATCTCGTACAGCGGCTCTCCGGCGGGATCCTTGGCACGGCCGAAGATCCGGTGCGGGATCCCGAGCTCGAAGGGCAGCAGCCCGGTGAGCGCAAGGACGACGACACGGTGAGGGGCCATGGCCCAATCGTATCGAAGGGTGTCGTTCAGGCCACTGTCGTACGGGGCCCTCGCGGCCGGAGGCTGTCCGCGTGACCCAGACAGCCCCCACCCCCGGCCCCGGATGGTCATCCGGCGCCGTCAGCCTCCGGCGGTCGGACGGGATACGGCCTGAGCCACGCGGGCCACCGCGCCCCGGGCAGCGGCGCGTGCCATGCGGGCCGGCGCCGCCGTACACCGGGCGTCATGCGCCCACCGCCCGCCGGACGGTGAGCCAAGAACCGGCCCCCGGGAACGGACCCGGCCGCTCGGCGCGAGCCGCCAGGTCCCACCGGCTGAGTGCCCCGGCTCTGCCCGTCCTACCGGGGAGCGGACCCGGCCGGGGCTCCGTGCTGGGCCGAAGGGGCGCGCCAGGGCCGCGGAGCCTCCGGCCCCGGGGACCGACCCGGCCACTCGGCACGACCCCGAGCACCCGCCCCGCACACGAGCCGTACGGCTCTCCGGACGGCACCACCCGCCGCCCGCCGCCCGCCGGGCGGTAAGCCGAGAGCCGGCCCCGGGAACGGCCCCGGCAGCTCGGGCGCGAGCCCGGTTCTCGGCCCCGCGCGCGGCCTGCACGAGCAGGCAGACGTACGGGTGGCCGGACGGCCCGGGTTCGTGTCCGCGGCCCCCTGCCGAGGGCCGCCCCCACGGCGGCCCGTGGGGTTCAGGTCCCGCCGGAAGGCTAGTGGCCCGCCGGGGTGGTGGACTTCAGGGTGCCGTCCGGGGCTGCCAGCAGCACCGGGGTGTCCGGGCCGCCCAGGTCGCGGACGGCCGCGCGGTCGGCCTCGGCGGGGGCGTCGGCGGCGCTGACCACGGCCGCGGCCTCCAGGGAGCGCGCGCCGCTCGCCACGGCCATCGCGACCGCGGTCTGCAGCGCGCTCAGCTTCAGGGAGTCGAGCTCCACCGTCCCGGCGACGTACGTGCGGCCCGTCTCGTCGCGCACCGCCGCCCCCTCGGGCACCCCGTTGCGGGCCCGGGCGCTGCGCGCCAGCGTGATGATCTTGCTGTCCTCGGGGTCGATCCCGGTGCTCTCGGTCATGGGCGAAAGCATAGGGAGCGCCCCGGCCGGGCCGCGCGACGACCCCGCCACGGCGCTCCGGACACGGCCGGGCGCACGGCCGGACTGGGGGGCCGGGCTCGGGGCCGACCTCACGGCCGGTCGAGCTTCAGCCGCTCCGCCCGCGGCAGCCCGGCGACGACCAGGTCGTACGAGTCCTCCACCAGCTCCCGGACCAGCTGGTCCGGCAGACCGCCCGGCCCGCCCACCGCCACCGTGTTCCAGTGCCGCTTGTTCATGTGGTAGCCCGGCACGATCGCCTCGTGCTCCTCGCGCAGCCGCACCGCCAGCTCCGGCTCGCACTTGAGGTTGACCTTCAGCGGCTCCCGGTCCAGCGCCGAGAGCGCGAACACCTTGCCCAGCACCTTGAACACCGAGGTCTCCGGGGTGAAGGGGAACTCCTCCACCGCCGCGTTGAAGCCCAGACAGAATTCCCGCAGCTCCGCCGGGGTCATTCCCCCTCCTCCCCCGCGGCCTCCGCCGCGGCCACCGGTTCCACCAGCACCGTCACGATCTTGTTCCGCCGTCCGGCCGGGGACTCGGCCGTCAGCCGCAGCGGACGCCCGTCCGGCAGTTCCACCAGCGCCGAGGCGCCCGCGATCGGGACCCGCCCCAGCGCCTTCGCCAGCAGGCCGCCGACCGTCTCCACGTCCTCGTCGTCGAAGGCCTCGACCTTGAACAGCTCGCCGAGGTCGGTGATGTCGAGGCGCGCCGTGACCCGGTAGCGGTCCTCGCCCAGGTCCTCGACCGGCGGGAGCTCCCGGTCGTACTCGTCCGTGATCTCGCCGACGATCTCCTCGAGGATGTCCTCGATGGTGACGATGCCGGCCGTGCCGCCGTACTCGTCGATGACGACGGCGACGTGGTTGCGCACCTGCTGCATCTCGCGCAGCAGGTCGCCCGCGTTCTTGGTGTCCGGCACGAAGACGGCCGCCCGCATCGCCGTGGAGACCAGGCCGGACTCCGCCTCGCGGCTGATGTGGGTCTTGCGGACCAGGTCCTTCAGGTAGACGATCCCGACGATGTCGTCCTCGTTCTCCCCGGTCACCGGGATGCGCGAGAAGCCGGACCGCAGCGCCAGCGTGGTCGCCTGACGGACCGTCTTGTACCGCTCGATGCAGACCAGGTCGGTGCGCGGCACCATCACCTCGCGCACCAGGGTGTCGCCGAGCTCGAAGACCTGGTGCACCATCCGGCGCTCGTCGTCCTCGATCAGCGATTCCTTCTCCGCGAGGTCCACCATCGCGCGCAGCTCCGCCTCGGAGGCGAACGGCCCCTTGCGGAAGCCCTTTCCGGGCGTGAGCGCGTTGCCGATGAGGATCAGCAGCTGCGGGATCGGCCCCATCACCCGGGCGAGCGGTACGAGGACGTACGCGGCCGCGGTCGAGGTGTTCAGCGGGTGCTGGCGGCCGATCGTGCGCGGGGAGACGCCGACGGCGACGAAGGAGACGAGCACCATCACGGCGATGGCCACGAGCAGCGCGGTCCAATTCTCGCCGAACTCGTCGAGGCAGACGTAGGTGACGAGCACTCCTGCCGCCATCTCGCAGGTGACCCGGACCAGCAGCGCCACGTTGAGGTAGCGGGTGGGGTCGCCGGCGACCTGGGCGAGCTTCTCGCTGCCGCGCCGGCCCTCCCGCACGGCCTGCTCGGCGCGGAAGATCGAAATGCGGGCGATGCCGGACTCCGCGCAGGCCGCGAACCAGGCCACGACCACCAGCAGCACCGCTCCGGTGATCAGCTGCGCGGCGTTCACGAGACGGTGGGCGCCGGCGAGGGACCCGTCATGCCGCGCTCACCGCGCCAGCCGTCGACGATGGCCGCCTGCAGGCCGAACATCTCGGCCTTCTCGTCCGGCTCCTCGTGGTCGTAGCCGAGCAGGTGCAGCACTCCGTGGACGGTCAGGAGCTGGAGCTCCTCGTCCATGGAGTGCTGCGTCGGGGCTTCCTCGCCCTGCCTCTTGGCGACCTCGGGACAGAGCACGATGTCACCGAGGAGCCCCTGCGGGGGCTCCTCGTCGTCCTTGGTCGGCGGACGGAGCTCGTCCATCGGGAAGGACATGACGTCGGTCGGACCGGGCAGATCCATCCACTGGATGTGGAGCGCCTCCATGGCGTCCTCGTCGATGACGATGACGGAGAGCTCGGAGAGCGGGTGGATCCGCATCCGGGTGAGCGCGTAGCGGGCGATGTCGAGGATCGCCTGCTCGTCGACCTCGGTTCCGGACTCGTTGTTGACGTCGATCGACATGGTGCGCTGGGTTCTACTTCCGCTGGTGGCCGTTCGCGGCCTGCTGGCCGTCGTCGTACTTCTCGTACGCGTCGACGATACGGCCGACCAGCTTGTGCCGGACGACATCCTCGGACGTGAGCCGCGAGAAGTGGATGTCCGGCACCCCGTCCAGGATCTGCTGGACCACGCGCAGACCGCTCTTGGCGCCACCCGGCAGGTCGATCTGCGTGACGTCACCCGTGACGACGATCTTCGAGTCGAAGCCGAGCCGGGTCAGGAACATCTTCATCTGCTCGGCGGTGGTGTTCTGTGCCTCGTCGAGGACGACGAAGGCGTCGTTGAGCGTGCGTCCGCGCATGTACGCCAGGGGCGCGACCTCGATGGTGCCCGCGGCCATGAGCCGGGGGATCGAGTCGGGGTCGAGCATGTCGTGCAGCGCGTCGTAGAGCGGGCGCAGGTACGGGTCGATCTTGTCGAAGAGGGTGCCCGGCAGGAAGCCGAGCCGCTCCCCCGCCTCGACGGCGGGCCGGGTCAGGATGATCCGGCTGACCTGCTTGGACTGCAGGGCCTGCACCGCCTTGGCCATGGCGAGGTAGGTCTTGCCGGTACCGGCGGGGCCGATGCCGAAGACGATCGTGTTCTTGTCGATCGCGTCGACGTACCGCTTCTGGTTGAGGGTCTTGGGTCGGATGGTGCGGCCGCGGCTGGAGAGGATGTTCTGGGTGAGCACCTCGGCGGGCGTTTCCTCGGGCCCGCTCCCGTTTCCGTTGCCGCTCGCCTTGAGCATGGCGATCGAGCGTTCCACTGCGTCCTCCGTCATCGGCTGCCCGGTGCGGAGCACCAGCATCATCTCGTCGAACAGGCGCTGGACCAGTGCGACTTCCGCCGCATCGCCGATCGCGCTGACCTGATTGCCCCGAACATGGATGTCGGCCTTCGGAAAGGCCTTCTCGATCACGCGCAACAGGGCGTCACCGGATCCGAGCACCGTCACCATCGGGTGCCTGGCCGGGACGGTGAAGTGGGCTCGCGCCTGCCCCGGCACTGGAATGTGGGCTGTGGGTGTCTGAGTCATGGGCCGGCACTGTGGCCTGCACATACCTCCCGCTGAGGGGCCGCACCGATCGACGACCTCCGGAATACCAAGCCTACGTCGCCGCCGCGGCTTCCCCGAGAGGTTTTACGCCCCCTCCGCGCGATCCCCGGGACGCCACGGCCCCCCGGGTCGTCCGGTCACGCGGAGTGCCGGAAGCCGATCGTCGGCACGGCTCTGCGCCGGGCCGCCGGGCCCGAGCCGGGCGGGATCAGGTCGTCCAGGAAGCCGTAGCGGCCGCGCAGCGCCTGCGGGGCGGCCCTCCACCATTGGGCCACCTCCGGCCAGCCGGGGGCGGACAGGGAGCCGCCGAACTCCTGGACCGACAGGGCCGCCGTCAGCCCGGCGAAGGCCAGGCGGTCCGCGAGGGGCCAGCCCGCCAGCGTGCCGGTGACGAAGCCCGCCACGTACACGTCCCCCGCCCCCGTCGGGTCCAGCTCGTCCACCGTGATCCCGGGGACCTGCGCCGTCTCCCCGGTGCGCCCGTCCACCGCGTACGAGCCCTCCGCGCCCATCGTCACCACCGCGATCGGCACCTTGTCCGCCAGCGCCCGGGCCGCGGCCCGCGGACAGTCGGTCCGCGTGTACCGCATGGCCTCGCCCGCGTTGGGCAGGAAGGCCTCGCAGTGCTCCAGGTCGGCCAGGGCCCCCAGGTCCCACCGCCCGCTCTCGTCCCACCCCACGTCCGCGAAGATCCGCGAGCCGCGCCGGGCGGCCTCGCCGATCCACTCCTCGCCGCGGCCGGGACCGAGCGCGGCCACGGCCGCGCGGGCCAGCGGCGGGAACGGCCCGGGGCCGGCCGGCGGCGGAGCCTCGTGGCCGTGCGAGACCATCGTGCGCTCGCCCTCGTAGGCCATCGAGACGGTGACGGGGCTGTGCCAGCCGGGGATCGTGTGCGACATGGACAGGTCGATGCCCTCGCCCTGCTCCAGGGCGTCCCAGCAGTACTCGCCGTAGTGGTCGTCCCCGAAGGCCGCGGCCAGTGAGGTGCGCAGCCCGAGCCGGGCCAGGGCGGTGGCCATGTTGGCGACGCCGCCGGGGCTGGAGCCCATGCCGCGCGCCCAGGACTCCGTACCGCGGACCGGCGCCGAGTCCAGGCCCGTGAAGATGATGTCGAGGAACACCGTGCCGGTCAGGAAGACGTCGCAGCCCGGTTCCTGCGGATCGCGCAGCGGACCGAGCGGGTCCACGGCGGCTGCGCGGCTGTCGAAGTCCCTACTGGTCACGGTGTACTCCCCGATGTGCTTCCTACGGAAAGCTGCCAGCCCTGCCCGTCCGGTGCGGAGCCAAACCCCAGTGTGGCGCAGATCACCTACACCTTCAGCCCCGCTTGGGGAGCGGAACGCGCACCAGGTCCTCCGCCACCGTCAGCTCGCCCTCGAAGCCCGCCGCCCGCGCCTGCCGCTCGAACTCGGACGGGTCCGTGTACCGCTGGGAGAAGTGCGTCAGCACGAGGTGCCGGACGCCCGCGTCCCGCGCCACCCGCGCCGCCTGGCCCGCCGTGAGGTGCCCGTGGTCGGTGGCCAGCCGCTCGTCCTCGTCGAGGAAGGTCGACTCGATCACGAGCATGTCGCAGCCCTCGGCGAGCGCGTACACCCCGTCGCACAGCCGGGTGTCCATGACGAAGGCGAAGCGCTGCCCGCGCCGGGGCTCGCTGACCTCGTCCAGCGTGACCTCGCCGAGCCGCCCGTCGCGCTGGATCCGGCCCACGTCCGGCCCCTTGACGCCGTGCCGCGCGAGCAGCTCCGGCACCATGCGGCGCCCGTCGGGCTCGGTGATCCGGTAGCCGAAGGACTCCACCGGGTGCGAGAGCAGCCGGGCCTCCAGGGCGTACGTGGCCGCCTGCGCCAGCGTCCCGTCCGCGGCCACCGGTTCCTCGCGCAGCGGGACGGTCTCGCGGTAGGCCGTGGCGTACCGAAGCCGGTCGAAGAACTTCTGCCCGGAGGCCGGGTAGTGCGCGGTGACGGGGTGCGGGACCTGGTCGAGGTTGATCCGCTGGATCACCCCGGCCAGCCCGAGGCTGTGGTCACCGTGGAAGTGGGTGACACAGATCCGGTTGATGTCGTGCGCGGCGACCCCGGCCCGCAGCATCTGCCGCTGCGTGCCCTCGCCCGGGTCGAAGAGGATGCCCTCGCCGTCCCAGCGCAGCAGGTAGCCGTTGTGGTTGCGGTGGCGGGTGGGCACCTGGCTGGCGGTGCCCAGCACCACGAACTCTCGTACGGACACGTGCTATCCGGGGGGCCACTGGAGGCCGCGGCCGCCGATGACGTGCGCGTGCGCGTGGAAGACGGTCTGCCCGGCGCCGGAGCCGGTGTTGAAGACGACGCGGTAGCCGTGGTCGACGATCTTCTCGTCGAGGGCGATCTGGCCGGCCTCGCGCAGCATGTCGGCGGCGACGGCCGGCTCGGCGGCGGCGAGGGAGGCCGCGTCGGGGTAGTGCACCTTGGGGATCACGAGCACGTGCGTGGGCGCCTGCGGGTTGATGTCCCGGAAGGCGACCGTGGTCTCGGTCTCGCGGACCACGGTCGCGGGGATGTGCCCCTCGACGATCTTGCAGAACAGGCAGTCGGCCTGCGGTTCCCCGGCCATTGCTGAGCCTCCCGTGACGTTGATCGGTCCGGGCATCGTATCCAGCCCGGGGCCGCCCGGGGGCGGTGCCCGATCAACGGGGGCCGGTCGACAACTTCAAGCCCAGCGGCCGGTGCGGGCCAGCAGGACCGCCGCGGCCGCGGTGCCGGCCGTGGAGGTCCGCAGGACGGAGCGGCCGAGGCGGTGGGGGTGGGCCCCCGCCGCGGCGAAGGCGGCCAGCTCCTCCGGGGAGACCCCGCCCTCCGGGCCGACCACCAGGACGACGGAACCGGAGGAGGGGAGCGCCGCCGTGGCCAGGGCCTCGGAGGGGGTGTCGCGGTCCTCGTGCAGGACCATCGCCAGGTCGGCTCCGGCCAGCAGCGCCGCGACCTGCTTGGTGGACATGGCCTCGGCCACCTCCGGGAAGCGGACCCGGCGGGACTGCTTGCCCGCTTCCCGGGCGGTGGCCCGCCACTTGGCCAGGGACTTGGCGCCCCGGTCGCCGCGCCACTGCGTGATGCAGCGCGAGGCCTGCCAGGGCACGATCGCGTCCACGCCGGTCTCGGTCATGGTCTCGACGGCCAGCTCGCCGCGGTCCCCCTTGGGCAGGGCCTGGACCACGGTGATGCGGACCTCCGGTTCCGGTTCCAGCCCGGCCGAGGACACCGCCACGACGAGGCGGTCCTTGCCCTCCGCGGCCTTCACGACCGCCTCCGCCCAGCCGCCCCGGCCGTCGGTCAGGACGACCGCCTCGCCCGGGTTCAGCCGTTTCACGGACACCGCGTGCCGGCCCTCCGGGCCGTCCAGGACGAACTCCGGCCCCGCGGGGACCTCTTCGACCACGAA
The DNA here is from genome assembly GCF_035989305.1 of Streptomyces sp. NBC_01233. Classification (NCBI taxonomy): domain Bacteria; kingdom Bacillati; phylum Actinomycetota; class Actinomycetes; order Kitasatosporales; family Streptomycetaceae; genus Streptomyces; species Streptomyces sp. NBC_01233. The sequence goes on from NZ_CP108514.1 coordinate 3,204,111, forward strand.
CACCGGGGCGGTCATGACGCACTCCTCATCTGCATTGCCTTCAACGCGCTCTGCGCCTCGGCCAGTTCGGCCGCCAGCACCTCCACCAGTTCCCCCGCCGGCAGCGCCCGCGCCAGCCGGTGCCCCTGCCCCGCCCACAGGGCCATGCCCTGCGCGTCCCCGGCCGCGGCGGCCGCCCTGCGCAATCCCGAGGTCAGGTGGTGGACCTGCGGGTAGGCGGCCGGGGCGTACGGCCCGTGCTCCCGCATGAACCGGTTCACCAGCCCCCGCGCCGGCCGCCCGGAGAACGCCCGGGTCAGCTCGGTCCGGACGAACAGCGGGTCGGTCAGCGCCTTCTTGTGCACGGGGTCCGCCCCCGACTCGGGGCAGGCCAGGAAGGCCGTTCCGAGCTGCGCCGCCTCGGCGCCCGCCGCCAGCAGCGCCGCGATCTGCGAGCCGCGCATGAGGCCGCCCGCCGCGATGATCGGGAGGGCCACGGCCTCCCGCACCTGGGCCACCAGCGCGAGCAGCCCCACGGCCGCCGTGCCGTCGGCCTGGGGGTCGTCGCGGTGGGTGCCCTGGTGGCCGCCCGCCTCGACGCCCTGGACGCACACGGCGTCGGCCCCCGCCTGCTGGGCGGTACGGGCCTCCTCGACGGAGGTCGCCGTGACGACCGTGTACGTACCGGCCTTGCGCAGGGCGGCGAGGGCCGCGGAGGAGGGACAGCCGAAGGTGAACGAGACGACCGGGACCGGGTCTTCGAGGAGGATGGCGAGCTTGGCGTCGTAGCCGTCGTCGCTGGTGCCGATGATGTCCTCCTCGGCGAGCGAGATCGCGTACCAGCTCGCCTCACCGGCCAGCTGGCCCCGGTACGCCTCCACGGCGGCCGGGTCCACGAAGCCGGTCTGCGGCAGGAAGAGGTTGACGCCGAAGCGGTGCCGGGTGAGGGCCCGCACCTGCTTGATCTCCTGGTACATCCCGTCGGCGGTCTTGTAGCCGCCGGCCAGGAAGCCCAGCCCGCCCGCCTCGCACACGGCGGCGACGAGCGGAGGACAGGAGGCGCCGCCCGCCATGGGAGCCTGCACGATCGGGTATGGGGAGAGACCGTTCGGTGCGGAGGACATGGACTGCATCGTGCCATGTCCCGCTCATGGGGCCGAATCATGGGATTCGCCTGGCATAGTCCGCTTCCCGACCCGGTCACGGGCCCCCGCCCGGCCCATGCGAAGAGCCCGGCAGGGAATCCCCTGGCCGGGCTCTCGGCGGTGTCCGCCGGTCGCTCAGCGACCGTTGAACGCGTCCTTCAGGCGGCTGAACAGCCCCTGCTGACCTGGCGCGAACTGGCCCATCGGCCGCTCCTCGCCGCGCAGCTTCGCCAGCTGGCGCAGCAGGTCCTCCTGCTGCGCGTCCAGCTTGCCCGGGGTGGTGACCTCGACGTGGACGATCAGGTCGCCGCGCCCGCCGCCGCGCAGGTGGGTGACGCCGCGCCCGTGCAGCGGGATCGCCTGCCCGGAGCCGGTGCCGGGCCGGATGTCGATCTCCTCCAGGCCGTCCAGCGTCTCCAGCGGACACTTGGTGCCCAGTGCGGCCGCCGTCATCGGGATCGTCACCGTGCAGTGCAGGTCGTCCCCGCGCCGCTGGAAGGTCGGGTGCGCCAGCTCGTGGATCTCCACGTACAGGTCGCCGGCGGGGCCGCCGCCGGGGCCGACCTCGCCCTCGCCCGCGAGCTGGATCCGGGTGCCGTTCTCGACACCGGCCGGGATCTTGACCGTGAGGCTGCGGCGGGAGCGGACCCGTCCGTCGCCCGCGCACTCGGGGCACGGGGTCGGGACCACGGTGCCGAAGCCCTGGCACTGCGGGCAGGGCCGCGAGGTCATGACCTGGCCGAGGAAGGACCGGGTGACCTGCGAGACCTCACCGCGGCCACGGCACATGTCACACGTCTGCGCGGAGGTGCCGGGAGCGGCGCCCTCGCCGGAGCAGGTGGTGCAGACGACGGCCGTGTCGACCTGGATGTCCTTGGTCGTCCCGAAGGCCGCCTCGTCCAGCTCCAGGTCCAGGCGGATCATGGCGTCCTGGCCGCGCCGGGTCCGCGAGCGCGGGCCGCGCTGCTGACTCTGGCCGAAGAAGGCGTCCATGATGTCGGAGAAGTTGCCGAAGCCGCCCGCCCCGAAGCCGCCCGCGCCGCCGCCGCCCGAGGAGGACAGCGGGTCGCCGCCGAGGTCGTAGACCTGCTTCTTCTGCGGGTCCGACAGGACCTCGTAGGCGGCGTTGATCTCCTTGAAACGCTCTTGCGTCTTGGGATCGGGGTTCACATCCGGGTGCAGCTCGCGCGCGAGCCGACGGAATGCCTTCTTGATCTCGTCCTGCGATGCGTCGCGGCGCACGCCGAGAACGGCGTAGTAGTCCGTGGCCACTTACGACTCCGCCAGGATCTGTCCGACGTAACGTGCCACTGCGCGTACCGCTCCCATCGTTCCGGGGTAGTCCATGCGGGTCGGTCCGACCACGCCGAGTTTGGCGACTGCTTCGCCGCCCGAACCGTAACCGACGGAGACGACGGACGTGGAGTTCAGTCCCTCGTAGGCATTCTCATGCCCGATCCGTACGGCCATTCCCGACTCGTTGGCCTCGCCGAGCAGCTTGAGGAGCACGACCTGCTCCTCCAGCGCCTCGAGCACCGGCCTGATCGTCAGGGGAAAATCGTGTCCGAAGCGGGTGAGATTGGCGGTACCGCCGATCATCAGCCGCTCTTCGGCTTCCTCGACCAGGGTCTCGAGGAGGGTGGAGAGCACGGTGGAGACGGTGCCCCGGTCCTCGGCCTCGAAGGATTCGGGCAGGTCCTGGACGAGCGGGGGCACATCGGTGAAGCGCCGTCCGACGACCCGGCTGTTGAGCCGGGCCCGCAGGTCGGCGAGCGAGGCCTCGCTGAAGGGGCTCGCGCAGTCGATGAGCCGCTGCTCGACCCGTCCGGTGTCCGTGATCAGTACGAGCATCAGGCGCGCGGGAGCGAGCGAGAGCAGCTCCACGTGCCGGACGGTCGAGCGGGTCAGGCTCGGGTACTGGACGACCGCGACCTGCCGGGTCAGCTGCGCGAGCAGCCGCACCGTGCGGCCGACGACGTCGTCGAGGTCCACGGCGCCGTCGAGGAAGTTCTGGATGGCCCGGCGCTCGGGCGTCGACAGCGGTTTGACCCCCGCCAGCTTGTCGACGAAGAGGCGGTAGCCCTTGTCGGTGGGGATCCGGCCGGCGCTGGTGTGGGGCTGGGCGATGTAGCCCTCGTCCTCCAGCACGGCCATGTCGTTGCGCACGGTCGCGGGCGAGACGCCGAGCCGGTGCCGCTCGGTGAGCGCCTTGGAGCCGACCGGCTCCTCCGTCCCGACGTAGTCCTGGACGATGGCGCGCAGCACTTCGAGTCTGCGTTCGCTGAGCATCGCGCACACCTCCAGCTGTGGTCCGTTGCCGTGTTCTGCCGTGTTGGTTGGCACTCTGGCCGTTCGAGTGCCAGAGATCCCCCGCTCAGTGTACGGCCGGGCGGTAAGCCCCTGGCAAGGGAGGCCCACCAGGGTAGCGTCGCCGTATGGACGTACGTTGGGAAGAGGAAGGCTGGGAACGGCTGACCGGACGGGCCGGCCGGCGACGGCTGCCGGTGTGGGACTGCACGGTGGGACTGGTGGTGGGGGACGAGTCGGTGCTCCTGATCGACCCCGGTTCGTGTGTCCGGGAGGGCGCTCAGGTGCGGGCCGAGGCGGAGCGGCTGACGGGCCGGCGCGTGACCCATATCGCATTCACGCACGGCCATTTCGATCACGTCCTGGGCGGTGCGGCCTTCTCCGGGGCCGAGGTGTTCGGGGCGGTCGGACTGGACGGGGTGCTGTCGACCGGCCGCGAGGAGCTGCGCGGGGACGCGGTGCGGCACGGCCTGGCGGAAGCGGAGGCGGCCGAGGCGGTGGACCTGCTGGTGGCGCCGAAGCACCTGGTGTCGGGCGAGTGGACGCTGGAACTGGGCGGGCTGCAGGTGCTGCTGGCCAATGTGGGGCCCGGCCACACCGGACACGACCTGGCCGTCTTCGTGCCGGGCGGGCGCGAGACGGTGTTCTGCGGGGACCTGGTCGAGGAGTCGGGCGACCCCTCGGCGGGTCCGGACGCGGTGCCCCGGCAGTGGCCCGCCGCCCTGGACCGGCTGCTGGCGCTCGGCGGGGACGACGCACTGTACGTGCCGGGTCACGGAGCGGTGGTCACGGCGGGCTTCGTCCGTGCGCAACGCGCCACACTGGCAGCCCGTTTCGGCGTGTCGGAGGCATGACGCGGGCGGCTCTCCTACTGTCGGCCGGATGCGCGAGTACTCCCCCGACCTGACCCCGCAGTGGAAGCGCCCCCGGGCAGTGCCGGAGGTGGCGGCCGAGCCCGATCTGGTGGTCGAGGTGGCGGGTACGGACTTCTGCGGCGCGGTGGTGGCCTGCGAGGCGGGCACGGTGACGCTGGAGGACCGCTTCGGCAAGCGGCGGGTGTTCCCGATGGAGCCTCGGGGGTTCCTGCTGGAGGGCGCGGTGGTCACCCTCACGCGCCCCTCGCGCGGCCCCGCCGCGCCCCGTCTCACCGCCTCGGGCTCGATCGCCGTCCCGGGGGCGAGGGCGCGCGTGGCACGGGCCGGGCGGATCTACGTGGAGGGCCGGCACGACGCGGAGCTGGTGGAGCGGGTCTGGGGCGACGACCTGCGGATCGAGGGCGTGGTCGTGGAGTACCTGGAGGGCATCGACGACCTCCCCGCCGTCGTCGCGGAGTTCGCCCCGGCGCCGGACGCCCGGCTGGGGATCCTGGTGGACCACCTCGTCCCGGGCTCGAAGGAGTCCCGCATCGCGGCCTCGGTGACCTCGCCGGACGTCCTGATCGTGGGCCACCCGTACGTGGACGTCTGGCAGGCCGTGAAGCCCTCCGCGCTGGGCATCCCCGCGTGGCCGGTGGTCCCGCCCGGCCAGGACTGGAAGACGGGCCTCTGCCGGGCCCTGGGCTGGCCGGAGAACACGGGCGCCGCCTGGCAGCACATCCTGTCCCGGGTGACGTCCTACAAGGACCTGGAGCCGACGCTCCTGGGCCGCGTCGAGGAACTGATCGACTTCGTCACGGTCGGCGGTGCCGCTTGAACTTCGGGAGGGTTCCGAACTCGGCGGTCTCCAGCTTGACGTCCAGGACGTCCAGGGGGACGGGGTCGCCGAAACCCACCCTTCGCTCGACCTTGTAGTCGGCATCCTCACCCGTCCCGGTCGGCTCGGTGAGCAGCAGGCACTCCGCCTCGAACGGATCGATGATCAGGTAGGCGGGGACCCGGCCCGCCGCGTACATCGAACGCTTGATGCCGTAATCGGCGTCGGCGCTGTTCTTGGACACGACTTCGACCAGCAGGGTGACGGCCGGCGCCGGGATGAGCCGTCCCGGCCCCGGCTCACTGCCGAGCTCCAGCACGACGAGGTCGGGCTGGGGTTCGCTGCTCTCGCCCGGGATGGCGATGTCCTGGGTCTGGAGTGGCTCCCACCGGTCACGCGGGATCTGGTACAGCACGGACAGCACGATCCTGTTGTGGACCCGGTCCGGCCCGGCCATCATCACGATGTCCCCCCTGAGGAGCTCGGCCTTATAGCCCTCGGGGACCTCGAAGTCCTCGAAGACTTGCGCGGCATCCGTGATCAGCCGGTCATCCACAGCGGTCATCTCCGTGGCCCTCCGCGTCCTGCCGCCGTCGCTTACGGGGGCAGCGTACGAACAGGATAGGCAGGCACCCCCCGGGTTCGCCCGGATTCACTCCCGCGAGTGGTCAGTCCACGAGGTCGCGGACCACCGCGTCCGCCAGGAGCCGGCCGCGCAGGGTCAGGACGGCCCGCCCGGCCTCGTACGGACCAGCGTCCAGCAGCCCGTCCGCGAGGGCCTTGCGGGAGGCGGCGAGCCCGGCCGGGGCGAGCAGGGACAGCGGGACGCCGTCCACCAGGCGCAGCTCCAGCAGGATCCGCTCGACCCGCCGGTCCTCCTCGGAGAGGAGCTCGCGTCCCGCGCCCGGGGAGCGGCCCTCCGCGAGGGCCGCCGCGTAGGCGCCCGGGTGCTTGACGTTCCACCAGCGCACCCCGCCCACGTGCGAGTGCGCGCCCGGACCCGCGCCCCACCAGTCGGCGCCGCGCCAGTACAGCTCGTTGTGCAGGCAGCGCCCGGCCTCCGAGGTGGCCCAGTTCGAGACCTCGTACCAGGAGTACCCGGCCCCGGCCATGACCTCGTCCGCGATCAGATAGCGGTCGGCGTGCACGTCGTCGTCCGTCATGGGGACCTCGCCCCGGCGGATCCGGCGCGCCAGCTGCGTGCCCTCCTCCACGATGAGCGCGTACGCCGAGATGTGGTCCGGCCCCGCGCCGAGCGCCGCCGACAGCGACGCCCGCCAGTCCTCGTCCGACTCCCCCGGCGTCCCGTAGATCAGGTCGAGGTTGACGTGCTCGAAGCCCGCGGCCCGCGCCTCCGCGACGCAGGCCTCCGGGCGGCCCGGGGTGTGGGTGCGGTCCAGGACCTTCAGGACGTGCTGCTTGGCGCTCTGCATGCCGAAGGAGATCCGGTTGAAGCCCCCGGCGCGCAGCTCGGCCAGATACTCCGGGTTCACGGACTCCGGATTGGCCTCGGTGGTGATCTCCGCGTCCTCGGTCAGGCCGAATTCGTCCCGGATCGCCGCGAGCATCCGTACGAGGTCCCCGGCCGGCAGCAGCGTGGGCGTACCGCCGCCCACGAACACCGTCCGTACGGCCCTGGGGTCGTCCCCGAGGACCTTGCGCGCGAGGCGGACCTCGTCGATCAGGGTGTCGGCGTAGTTCTCCCGGGAGGCGAGCACGCCTCCGGTGCCCCGCAGCTCGGTGGCCGTGTAGGTGTTGAAGTCGCAGTACCCGCAGCGCGTGGCGCAGTACGGGACGTGCAGGTAGAACCCGAGCGGCCGCTCCCCCGCGCCCGCCAGGGCATGCGACGGCAGCGAGCCGTCTTCGGGCATGGGTTCACCGTCGGGCAGTGCGGAAGGCATACCCCCATTCTCCCGCACCCCGGACCCGCCCCAGCCCCGCCCGACGCCATTCCGGCCCCGCCGGCGTTTGAGGCGCGGGGTCCGGGGCGGAGCCCCGGGAAGCCGACCCGCGGGGAGGCACGTCTGCGCAGGCCCCGGGCGCCGCAGGCCAGGGGCCGGGCCCGCCCGGGAGGAGGCGGGGTCCGCGGGGCGGCCCGGCCGCCCCGCCCCGCCGAGCCCGCGGCAGGCGTCAGGCCTCGCGCGACCCCTCGTACATCTCCTCGATCAGGTGCTTGAACTCACGCTCGACCACCGGCCGCTTCAGCTTCAGGCTGGGCGTCAGGTCTCCGTGCTCGACGTCGAGGTCACGCGGCAGCAGCCGGAACTTCTTGATCGTCTGCCAGCGCTGGAGGCCCTCGTTCAGGGTCTGTACGTACGTCTCGATCAGGCGCTCCGTCTCCGGTGCGGCCAGGACCTGTCCGTACGCCTTGCCCTCCAGCCCGTTGTCGGCCGCCCAGGTGAGGATCGACGGCTCGTCGAGGGCGATCAGGGCCGAGCAGAAGTTCCGGTCGGCGCCGTGCACGACGATGGTCGACACGTACGGGCAGATCGCCTTGAACTGGCCCTCGATCTCCGCCGGGGCGACGTACTTGCCGCCCGAGGTCTTGATCAGGTCCTTCTTGCGGTCGGTGATGCGCAGGTAGCCGTCCGCCGACAGCTCGCCGATGTCGCCCGTGTGCAGCCAGCCGTCGGACTCCAGGACCTCGGCGGTCTTGTCCGGCTGCCGGTGGTAGCCCTGCATGATGCCGGGGCCGCGCAGCAGGACCTCGCCGTCGTCGGCGATGCGGACCTCGGTGCCGGGGAGCGGCTTGCCGACGGTGCCGGTGCGGTAGGCCTCGCCCGGGTTGACGAAGGAGGCCGCACTGGACTCCGTCAGGCCGTAGCCCTCCAGGATGTGGATGCCCGCGCCGGAGAAGAAGTAGCCGATCTCGGGCGCCAGCGCGGAGGCGCCGGAGACGGCGGCGCGCAGATTGCCGCCGAAGGCCTCGCGGAGCTTGGAGTAGACGAGGGCGTCGGCGATCTTGTGCTTGGTGGTGAGGCCGAAGGGGGCGCTCGCCTGACCGGTGCGGCGGAAGTTGTCCTGGGTGACCTTCGCGTACTCGCGGGCGACGCCGGCCGACCACTTGAAGATCTTGTACTTGGCGCCGCCGGCGGCGCGCGCCTTGGCCGCCACGCCGTTGTAGACCTTCTCGAAGATGCGCGGAACGGCGGCCATGTACGTGGGCTGCACGATCGGCAGGTTCTCGATGATCTTGTCGATCCGGCCGTCGACGGCGGTCACGTGCCCGGCCTCGATCTGCCCGGAGGTCAGCACCTTGCCGAAGACGTGCGCCAGCGGCAGCCACAGGTACTGGACGTCCTCCCGGCCGATCAGGCCGGTGGCGACCATGGCCTTGGCCAGGTACGACCAGTTGTCGTGCAGCAGCCGCACGCCCTTGGGGCGGCCGGTGGTGCCGGAGGTGTAGATGAGGGTGGCGAGCTGGTCGGAGGTGATGGCCGAGACCCGCTCCTTGACCGCCTCGGGGTGCTTGACGAGGTACTCCTTGCCCCGCGCCTCCAGCTCGGCGAGCGAGAGCACCCAGCCCTCGGGGTCACCGTCGGCGGCGACCGCGTCCGCGGCGTCCAGGACCACGACGTGCGCCAGCTTCGGCAGGTCGGCGCGGCGCTCGCGCGCCTTCGCCAGCTGTTTGGCGTCCTCGGCGATGAGCACCCGGCTCTCGGAGTCCGCGAGGATGAAGGCCGACTCGTCCGCGTTGGTGCTGGGGTAGACGGTGGTGACCGCGCCGCCCGCGCACATCACGCCGAGGTCGGACAGGATCCACTCGACCCGGGTGTTGGAGGCGAGCGCGACGCGCTCCTCCGTCTGCAGGCCGAGGGCGATCAGCCCGGCGGCGATGGCGAAGACCCGCTCGGCCGCCTGGCCCCAGCTGAGCGACTTCCAGTCGTCGGCGCCCTGGCCGCCGGCCGCGGGCACCGGGTACCGGTAGGCTTCCGCGTTCGGCGTCGCTGCGACGCGCTCAAGGAAGAGCACCGCCACCGTGGGCGGGCGGTTCTCGAGATAGGCCTGTGTGTCGCTCACGACATCCTCCGGACCGATCCACGCGGCAGAGCGTGGGCGTGGGGCGCTTGGGGCGCTGGGGACTGGCGGGTTTGAGACGTACCAGCTAGTGACTGGCGAGTAACCATCGAGCAGTGATCAGACTAAAGCCCGTCCGGCGCCTGCGTAAGAGCTCGCGAGCGGCCGGTTCATAACGAAACAGGCCCCCACGCCGGTGCGTGGGGGCCTGGTTCCGTCGAGTGGCGGGGCGGCGCTACTTCTTCTTGCCGCCGGACTCGTCGCTGGACAGGACGGCGATGAAGGCCTCCTGCGGGACCTCCACGGAGCCGACCATCTTCATCCGCTTCTTGCCTTCCTTCTGCTTCTCCAGCAGCTTCCGCTTACGGGAGATGTCACCGCCGTAGCACTTGGCGAGGACGTCCTTGCGGATGGCGCGGATGGTCTCGCGGGCGATGACGCGGGAGCCGATCGCGGCCTGGATCGGCACCTCGAAGGCCTGCCGCGGGATGAGCTCGCGCAGCTTGGCGACCAGGCGCACACCGTAGGCGTAGGCGGCGTCCTTGTGCGTGACGGCGGAGAAGGCGTCGACCTTGTCGCCGTGCAGCAGGATGTCGACCTTGACCAGGCTGCCGGACTGCTCGCCCGTGGGTTCGTAGTCGAGCGAGGCGTAGCCGCGCGTCTTGGACTTCAGCTGGTCGAAGAAGTCGAAGACGATCTCCGCGAGCGGGAGGGTGTAGCGGATCTCGACCCGGTCCTCGGAGAGGTAGTCCATGCCGAGGAGGGTGCCGCGGCGCTGCTGGCACAGCTCCATGATCGCGCCGATGAACTCGGTCGGGGCGAGCACGGTGGCCCGTACGACCGGCTCGAACACGTCCGAGATCTTGCCCTCGGGGAACTCGCTCGGGTTGGTGACGGTGACTTCCTTGCCGTCCTCCATGACCACCCGGTAGACCACGTTGGGCGCGGTGGCGATCAGGTCGAGGCCGAACTCGCGCTCCAGGCGCTCACGGACCACGTCCAGGTGGAGCAGGCCGAGGAAGCCGACGCGGAAGCCGAAGCCGAGCGCCGCCGAGGTCTCCGGCTCGTAGACGAGCGCGGCGTCGTTCAGCTGCAGCTTGTCGAGGGCCTCGCGCAGGTCCGGGTAGTCCGAGCCGTCGAGCGGGTACAGACCCGAGAAGACCATCGGCCGCGGGTCCTTGTAGCCGCCGAGCGCCTCGGTGGCGCCGTTGTGCAGGCTGGTGATGGTGTCACCGACCTTGGACTGACGGACGTCCTTCACGCCGGTGATGATGTAGCCCACCTCGCCGACGCCGATGCCGTCGGACGGGGTCATCTCCGGCGAGGAGACGCCGATCTCCAGCAGCTCGTGGGTGGCGCCGGTGGACATCATCCGGATGCGCTCGCGCTTGTTCAGCTGCCCGTCGACCACACGCACGTAGGTCACGACACCGCGGTACGAGTCGTAGACCGAGTCGAAGATCATCGCGCGGGCCGGGGCGTCCTTGACGCCGACCGGGGCCGGGACGGTGGCGACGACCTTGTCGAGCAGTGCCTCGACACCGAGACCGGTCTTCGCCGAGACGCGCAGGACGTCCTCGGGCTGGCAGCCGATCAGGTTCGCGAGCTCCTCGGCGAACTTCTCCGGCTGGGCGGCCGGCAGGTCGATCTTGTTCAGTACGGGAACGATCGCGAGGTCGTTCTCCATCGCCAGGTACAGGTTGGCGAGGGTCTGAGCCTCGATGCCCTGGGCGGCGTCCACCAGGAGGACCGTGCCCTCGCACGCGGCGAGGGAGCGCGAGACCTCGTAGGTGAAGTCGACGTGCCCGGGGGTGTCGATCATGTTGAGGATGTGGGTGTTGCCCTGACCCTCGCCCGTGGTGGGCGCCCAGGGCAGCCGGACCGCCTGGGACTTGATCGTGATGCCGCGCTCACGCTCGATGTCCATGCGGTCGAGGTACTGGGCGCGCATCTGCCGCTGGTCGACCACACCGGTGATCTGGAGCATCCGGTCGGCAAGCGTCGACTTGCCGTGGTCGATGTGCGCGATGATGCAGAAATTGCGGATCAACGCCGAGTCGGTACGGCTCGGCTCGGGCACGTGGCTGGGGATCGCGGGCACGCAGTGTCCTGATTCTCGGTCGCAGTCGGAACTCGGAACGGAGTCTGAGTCCTCCCATGGTCCCATGGACGGGGCAGTGCGCTCGGTTTGGGCCGCCAGGAGCGTGCCTGGTAGCCTGGGCAGCTGTGTCTCGTATGCCCTCTCAGCTGTCGAGGCACAATCCGAAGAACAAAACTCTGAACCTGAAAAGGCTCTTTCGTGGCGAACATCAAGTCCCAGATCAAGCGGAACAAGACGAACGAGAAGGCGCGCCTGCGCAACAAGGCCGTCAAGTCCTCGCTCAAGACCGCGATCCGCAAGGCCCGCGAGGCCGTCGTCGCCGGTGACGTCGAGAAGGCCACCGTGGCTTCTCGCGACGCCGCGCGTGCGCTCGACAAGGCTGTCTCGAAGGGTGTCATCCACAAGAACGCCGCCGCCAACAAGAAGTCGGCGCTGGCGATCAAGGTTGCCTCCCTCCAGGGCTGAGCTCTCGATGTGAATCGCCGGTAAGGACCCAGCGGGCCCTCTCTTCCGCTCCTTCACCGGCACACCGCGCCGCACGCGGCCTGCGTTCGCCACGCGGGTGCGGCGCACCAAGGCAGTGACCGAAGGCCCCGGCCTCCACCCTTCCCCAGGGTGGCGGCCGGGGCCTTCGTGTTGCCCGCGGACGGCGGCGGCATGCTGATCGGGGCGCCGCGCTCCGCGCAGGGAATCGGCGCGGCGCTGCTCCCGCCGGCCGCGACGTCGCTGGTCACGGCGCTGTTCCAGGGCCCGGCGCGGCACCGTGCCCTCGGTGTCCGGGCGGCGGCCGGCGGCGCGGGCGCGGCCTTCGGGGCCCTGCTCGGCGGCATCCACCGGCCTCGTCCACGGGGTGCCGAGGGCTCCTGGCCCCGGCCCGCCGGACAGCGACGCCGGGATCCTGCTGGTCCTGGCCCGACCGGCCGGTTCCCCGGCTAATCCCAGAACTCGCCGTCGTGCGGCAGGGCCGCGAAATGGCCGGGGTCGTGGGAGAGGAACACCGGGATGCCGGCCCGGGACAGCGCGCGCAGTCGCCCGTGGCCGAGCAGCTTCTCCTCGATGTTCCAGTCGCTGGGCATGGGCACGTTCCGGTCCAGTCCCTCCTGCAGGTGCGCGGCGTCGCCCATGAGACCGATCCGTCCGTAGTTCTCCAGATCCAGGACGACACCCTGGTGACCGGGCGTGTGACCGGCGGTGTGCAGGAGGGTGAGCGTTCCGTCCTGGAAGAGGTCCATGTCACCCCGGAGCTCCAGGAACTCGTAGTCTCGGCTGCCCGCGTAGTCGTTGAACGCGTAGCCCCGGACGGTCCAGCGGTCCGGCCACCAGGCGTGACGCAGCTCCTCGTGCTGGACCACGTGCACGGCGTGCGGGAAGTAGGTCATCCCTCCGGCGTGGTCGAGGTGCAGGTGGGAGTAGACGACGTACCTGACGTCGGCGGGCCGGTAGCCGAGGCGCTCCAGCTGCGCGTCGACGGCGTGCGCCCGGGTGAACCCCTCGGCCCCGTACGCCGCTCGCAGCCCCGGACCCCAGTGGGCCTCGGCGGCCTCGGGGTCCGCCACACGGTGGTTGATCCCCGTGTCGAAGAGGACCAGCCCGTGGGTGGCGTGCTCTATGACGGCCACGGTCGAGGGCACGGTGACCATGCCGCCGGCCCCGTACAGGAGGTCGCTCCTCGGCATGGTGAAGGGCCCGGCGTTCACCGTCGTCACCCGCAGTCTGCCGGCCACGGCACCTCCCTGTCGCCCACCGGGACGCCGCTTCCGTCCTGTGGTGGAGGCGGCCTGACCGGCGAATTCCCCGTGTCCAGGCTAACCCTGGCGCGACGGACCCACGCGCCGACGGCCGGCAGGCGGGCCAGTCGTATCCGCGGTCCCGACAGGATCCGGAGAAGGAGACGACCGGCCTAGTACTGCAACCGCATGTGGCGTGACGGTCGGTGAGGTTGCTCGTTGTTGTGACTGTGTGATGAATCGCTGACGGTTGAGCAGATCGAGTCGTGGTCCGAGGGTGTAGCGGGGTTGCATGCCCGGTTCGGGCATCGTTTTGGCAGGTCGGAGCCACGTGATCGGGCTCTGGACTACATGACGGGCCTGCTTGCGCCGCTAGAGAAGAAGAACGGGTGGACGCTGGCCGAGCAGGTCGGCCAGCTCCGCCCGGACGGTGTGCAACGCCTGCTCAACCACTCCGAATGGGACGAGAACGCGGTCCGCGACGATGTCCGGGACTTCGTCGTGGAGACCATCGGCGCCAAGGATGGCGTGCTCATCGGGGACGACACCGGGTTCCTGAAGAAGGGCACCAGGTCAGCAGGGGTCCAGCGGCAGTATTCCGGCACCGCTGGCCGCACCGAGAACTGCCAGATCGGCACCTTCCTCGCCTACGCATCCGCCAAAGGGCGGGCGCTGATCGACCGGGAACTCTACGTCCCGAAGTCCTGGACGGACGACCGCGACCGCTGCCGGGCAGCCGGGATCGACGACACCGTGCCGTTCGCCACGAAGATCGAGCACCTCAAGTGGATGCTGCAACGCGCCATCGACGCGGCTGTTCCCTTCGCCTGGGTGACCGCGGACGAGGCATACGGGCAGGTCAAGCACTTCCGCGCCTGGCTGGAAGAACGCCAGGCCGCGTATGTGCTGGCCACCAAGGTCAACGACACCGTGATCACCGCCGACGGCCGGGACGCCCGCGTCGACGAGCTGATCGCGGCCCTGCCGAAGCAGGCATGGAAGCGGATCTCCGCCGGAGCAGGCGCCCACGGCCAGCGGATCTACCACTGGGCCCGCGTCGCGATCCGGCCCACCTGGGAGGGCGGATCCGGGCACTGGGTGCTCGCCCGCCGCAACCTGTCCGACCCCACCGACATCGCCTACTACGTCTGCTACGGCCCCGTCACTTCCCGGCTGAAAGACCTGGTCAGGACCGCCGGAGCCAGGTGGGCGGTGGAGGAATGCTTCCAGACCGCGAAGGGTGAATGCGGGCTCGATCACTACCAGGTGCGGCTCTACCGGGCCTGGTACCGGCACATCACCCTGGCCATGGCCGTCCTGGCCTACCTCACGGCCATCCGTGCCGCAGAAGCCGCAAAAGGGGCAGCGGAGATGACGAGCAAGACCTCATACCCCTCAGCGTCCCGGAGATCCGCCGGATGATCGGGCACGTCGTCGTCACGCCCCGCTGCCACAGCAACGAGCACCGTCTGCACTGGTCACGCTTCCGGCGCCGCAGCCAGGCCCGAGCCCGCCGCTGCCATTACCAACGCCGAGGCCACGACCCACACATGCGGTTGCAGTACTAGCCGCAATACCAGTGACTTAAGGATCTCGGCTGGTAGGGTGTTGGCCAGGAGGTGTCTGGATGCCACGCCCTGGACAGGTCAAGCCGGAGACGGACGAGCGGTTGTCGGATCGGATCGCGATCGGACTGCTGACGCGGACGTTCCCGCCGGAGCTGGTGGACCGGGTCGTGGAGGAATCCGGGAAGGCCGGGCAGCGCAACCGGCTGCTGCCTCCACGGGTGGTCGTCTACTTCGTGCTGGCGATGTGCTTGTTCTCCGGTCAGGGCTACGAAGAGGTCGCACGGCTGCTCACTCAGGGTCTGGCCTGGGCCAAGCACTGGTCGGGTTCGTGGCAGGTGCCTACGCCCGGTGCGGTTTCCCGGGCCCGGGCCAGGCTCGGGCCCGAGCCGCTCAAGGCTCTCTTCGAGCAGTCCGCCGGGCCTGTGGCGACCGAGTCCACTCCCGGTGCGTGGTACGGGTGTTGGCGTCTGATGGCGGTCGACGGGACCACGTTCGACGTGCCGGACAGTGAGGAGAACGACGCCCGGTTCGGTCGTCCCGCCACCCACCGGGGCGAGCGGACCGCGTTCCCGCAGGTGCGGGTGGTGGCGCTGGCGGAGTGCGGCACGCACGCCATCACCCGCGCGGCTCTGGGGCCGTTCACCACCGCGGAGTCCGTGATCGCGCGGGAGCTGTTCGACGCCCTTGGACCGGATGACCTGCTGATGGCCGACCGGGGCTTCGCCGGGCTGGAGCAGTGGCGAGCGGCATCGGCCGGCGGTGCGGACCTGCTCTGGCGCATCAAGTCCAACGCCGTCCTGCCCGTGCGGCGCGAGCTCCCCGACGGGTCCTACCTCTCCGACATCGTGGCGGCCAAGGACCACCGCAAACGCACCGATCCCACCGTGGTGCGGGTCATCGAGTACACCCTGGACGACCCCGGACGCCCGCAGCACGACGCCCCGTACCGGCTGATCACCACCATCCTCGACCACGAAGCCGCACCCGCGGCGGAGTTGGCGGCCCTCTACAACGAGCGATGGGAGATCGAGACCACACTGGACGAGCTGAAGACCCACCAACGCGGCCCCGCCCAGGTCCTGCGCTCCCGATCGCCCGACGGCGTCGAACAGGAGGTCTGGGCCCACCTCCTCGTCCATCACGCGATCCGCCAGCTCATGCACACCGCCGCCCGGGACACCGACACCGATACCGACCGGCTTTCCTTCACCCGCACCCTCCGCCTCGCCCTACGCCAGGTCACCGCGCAGGCGGCCTTTTCCCCTGACCGCCTGGCCACAGCCCTCACCGACGGGATACGAGAGATAGCCCGTCACCTCCTGCCACCGCGACGACAGCGGTCGAACGCCCGCGTCGTCAAACGCAAGATGTCCAACTTCGGCGTCAAGCGCACCGCACACCGGCTCTGGCCACAGCCGACACTCGACCCAGCCCGAGCCGTGGCCATCGCCCCACACCACAAAACGGCCCCGACCAACCCACCGAAGACCCCAGGCACCCCGGACCCTTAAATCACTGGTATTGGGCCTAGCCGTGGCCTAGCCTCGCTGCGGACGGGCCGCGCGGGCCACCGCCACGACCGCCTTCTCGAGGGCGTACTCGGGGTCGTCGCCGCCGCCCTTGACCCCCGCGTCGGCGGCGGCCACGGCGCGCAGCGCGTCCGCGACGCCGTCCGCCGACCAGCCCCGCATCTGCTGGCGGACCCGGTCGATCTTCCACGGCGGCATGCCCAGGTCCCGGGCGAGGTCGCCGGGGCGGGCCCCGCGCGGGGCGGAGGCCAGCTTGCCGATGGCGCGCACCGCCTGGGCCAGGGCGCTGGTGATCAGGACCGGCGCCACCCCGGTGGACAGGGACCAGCGCAGGGCCTCCAGGGCCTCGGCCGCACGTCCCTCGACCGCCCGGTCGGCGACCGTGAAGCTGGAGGCCTCGGCCCGGCCGGTGTAGTAGCGGCCGACCACGGCCTCGTCGATGGTGCCCTCGACGTCCGCGCACAGCTGCGCCGCCGCACTCGCCAGCTCCCGCAGGTCGCTGCCGATCGCGTCGACCAGGGTCTGGCAGGCTTCCGGGGTCGCCGCCCGGCCCAGCGTGCGGAATTCGCCCCGCACGAACGAGAGCCGGTCGGCGGCCTTCGTCATCTTCGGGCAGGCGATCTCCCGCGCGCCGGCCTTCCGCGCCGCGTCCAGCAGGCCCTTGCCCTTGGCCCCGCCCGCGTGGAGGAGGACGAGGATGATCTCCTCGTAGGGCGCGTCGATATAGGCCTTGACCTCCTTGACCGAGTCCGCCGACAGGTCCTGCGCATTGCGCACGACCAGCACCTTGCGCTCGGAGAAGAGCGAGGGGCTCGTCAGCTCGGCCAGCGTGCCGGGCTGGAGCTGCTCGGAGGCGAGGTCGCGGACGTCCGTGTCGGCATCGGCGGCGCGGGCGGCCGCCACCACCTCCCGCACGGCACGGTCGAGCAGCAGCTCCTCCTGCCCCACCGCGAGGGTGAGCGGGGCGAGCGGATCGTCGGTGGGGTTCTTCCTGGTGGCCATCGCCTCCAGCATCCCATGCCGCACTGACAGCCCCCCGCGCCGCGGCCCCCCTCACCGCATGTTCGAGAATGGTCGCGTGAACGTGCGCCATGTACTCGTCCTGCCCGACCGCGACGCCGCCGAGGAGGTGGCGCAGGAGGCCGTGGACCGCTTCGGCCTCCCGGAGGAACCGCAGTTGGTGCGCGACGCCCTGGCCGGCGAGGACGACGCCGAGGACGCCCAGTGGCTGGTGGTCGTCGAGGACCCGCAGGAACGACTCGACGGCACCTCGCTGGACGACCTCGCCGCCGAGTACGAAGGCTGGCTGGAAGCCCCGTAGGGGAGCGTCCGGGATCAGGCCTTGTGCACGATCTGGACGTCCAGCGTCACGTCCACGCTCGTACCGATCGCCGCGATCCCGTGCGCCAGCACCGACTGCCAGTTCAAGGTGAAGTCCTCGCGGTTCAGTTCGGTGGTGGCCCGGCAGGCGGCCCGCGGCTCGCCCTCCAGGCCGGTGCCGAGGCCCAGGTACTGCGTGTCCAGGGTGACGGAACGGCTGACCCCGTGGAGGGTCAGGGCGCCGGCCACGGCCCAGCGGCTGCCACTGCGGTGGATGAACCGTTCGCTGTAGAACTCCACCGTGGGGTACCGGACCGCGTCCAGGAAGTCCCCCGACCGCAGGTGGTCGTCGCGCAGCCGCACCCCGGTGTCGATGCTCGCCGCATCGATGATCACGTGCATGGAGGAGTCCTCCATGCGCTCGGCGATCCGTACCGCTCCGGCGAACGTGTTGAACCGGCCGCGGATCCGCGCCATCCCGATGTGCCGGGCCGTGAAGGCGAGGGAGGAGTGCGTCGGGTCGAGCTCCCAATGACCGGGCTGCGGAAGCAGCGGCGGCTCCACCGCGTCGAGGATGATCTCCCCCGTGCCCGGCTGCGCCGGGTCCCCCACGAGCGTCGCCCCGCGGAACGGCGTGTACCCCTCGGCGGTGACGGAGAGCCGGTACTCCCCCTCCGGCACGGCCGCCGTGAAACCGCCGTAAGGGTCGGTCTCCCCGCTGACGATCCGGCGCCCGATCGGGTCGGTCACCTCGAACGCGGCCTGCCGGATCGGCTGGTGGACCGTGTCGAGAACCCGGCAGCTGAGCAGACGCGCCGTCGGCGGCAGCGTCAGTGTCGCGGATGTGTGCGGGCTGGAACTTCCGGCCGTCTCCATCCCCCGTCGGCGACCGAACATGGCTGATGCACCCCCGTGCTGTGTGGACTTGGAGCGTTCTGGCGAAGACGCATTCGATCATGCTGTCGGGTTGTGGGCAAACAGAGCGGTCGCGCCCGGTATGACCACGCCGGATCCGGCGCCGGTTGGCCGGAAACGCACGCATCCGAACGCCGGTTCCGCTGACGGCGATCGAGCCGTCGGTGTCGGTACGCAGCACCGTCGCCCCCACCGCCCGCAGGCGTGCGAGCGTACCCGGCGCGGGGTGCCCGTAGCGGTTTTTTATGCCGACGGGAACAATCGCGAGCCTCGGCCGGACCCGGGCGGTCAGGTCGGCGTCCTGGTGCGCGGAGCCGTGGTGGGCGACCTTCAGGACGTCCACCGGACCCAACTGCGGATGCTCCCTCAGAAGTGCCTGCTGCGCGGGTGGTTCGAGGTCGCCGAGCAGGAGCAGGGTCAGGCCCGCGCCGCGTACCAGCAGGGCGACGCTCGCGTCGTTGGGCCCGTCGGGCGGTGGCCCGGCCGCCGGCGGCCAGAGCACCTGCCACTCCAGCGGTCCGGCCCGGCGCCGCTCCCCCTGGGCCGCCCGCACGACGGGCACACCCGCGGCCGCGGCCGTCCGGCGGACGAACTCGGCCTGCGCCGACGGCTCTTCCAGCGTAGTGGCCTGAATCACACCCACGGACCGGCCCCGCAGCACCCCGGACAGCCCTCCGACGTGGTCGGCGTGAAAGTGCGTCAGGAGCAGCATCGGCACCCGGTGCACGCCCAGCGCACGAAGGCAGCGGTCCACCGGGCCGGGCTCCGGCCCGGCGTCCACCACCAGGGCCTCTCCCGGGCCGACCGCGAGGACGGCGGCGTCCCCCTGCCCCACGGCGCACTGGACGTAGCTCCAGTCGGGCGGAGGCCAGCCGGTGAGCGTACGGGTGAGCTGCGGCGGCCGCAGCGCGGCGAGGAGCAGCAGCACCGCCAGCGCGGAGCAGAGCCACCGCCGGCGCCCGATCCTTCCCCCCACGGCCACGGCGGCCACGGTGGCCGCGGCCAGCAGCAGGCCGCCGGTGAGCCCGCCCGGCCAGGCCAGCTCCGCCCCCGGCACCCGCGCCCCGGTCCGGGCCACGGCCGCGATCCACCCGGTCGGCACCCCCGCGCACCAGGCGAGCGCCTGCGCGGCGGGCATCCACAGCGGTGCCGCGGCGAGTGAGGCGAAGCCGAGGACCGTCGCCGGGCCCGCCGCGAGCTCGGCCAGCAGGTTGCACGGCACCGCCACCAGGCTGACCCGGGCCGCGAGCGCGGCCACCACCGGCGCGCACACCGCCTGGGCGGCCCCGGCGGCCCCGAGCGCGTCGGCGAGCCGGGGGCCCATCCCGCGCCGCCGCAGGGCCCCGCTCCACCGGGGAGCGAGCGTGAGCAGCGCCCCGGTGGCCAGCACGGAGAGCAGGAAGCCGTGGCTGCGGGCCAGCCACGGGTCGTAGAGCACCAGCAGCAATACGGCCGCGCCCAGGGCCGGGATCAGGGACCTGCGCCGCCCGGTGGCGATGGCCAGCAGGGTGACCGCCCCGCAGGCCGCGGCCCGCAGCACGCTGGGCTCCGGCCGGCACACCACCACGAACCCCAGCGTCAGGGCCGCCCCGCACAGGGCGGTCACCCGCAGCGAGAGCCCGAGCCGGGGCGCCAGCCCGCGCCGCTCGGCCCGCTGCGCGCGGGCCGGGGGCCCGATGAGCAGGAAGAGGACCACGGTCAGGTTGGAGCCGGAGACGGCCAGCAGGTGCAGCAGGTCGGTGGCCCGGAAGGCCTCGTACAGGTCGGGCGGCACCCTGGACGTGTCCCCGACGACCAGCCCCGGCAGCAGGGCCCTGGCGTCCGGCGCGAGCCCCTCGGTGGCCTCGCGCAGCCCGGCCCGCAGCCGCCCCGCGAGCCGCTGCGCGGTGTCCGGACCGGCGGTCACCCGGGGCGGGGTGTCGGCTGCCGGGCGAAGCAGCGCCACGACCCGCTCCCTGTCCCGGGCCGGGGCGAGCCGGGCGACCACCGCCACCCGGGTCGACGGCTGCAGCCGGGCCCATCCCGCATGCCCGGCCAGCACACGCACCGGGGTCTCGACCCGGGTGCTCGTCCCGTCGGGCCCGGTCACCCGGGTCACCACCGCGGTCAGTACCACCACCGGCGGCCCGCTCCCGCTGCGGGCTGTCCTCGGATCGGAGCCGACGGTGAGCTCGGCGAGGACGCGGGCATGCTCGCGCGCGAGCCCCGCGACGGGCCCGGCCCGCGCCTCGGCCCGCTGGAGCCCCGCCACGCCGGCCCCGGCCGCCGCACAGAGCAGGGCCGCCGCCATGGCCGGGGCGACCCTCCACAGCGGGCCCGGGCGCCGGCAGCCGGCCAGGATCAGCAGACCCGCGCAGACCACCCCCAGCCCCACCCCGAGAGCGGTCCGGCCGGCGGGCGCGTCCAGGGCGAGGGCGGCCGCCGCCCAGGCGGCCGCGGCCGGCACCGCCAGGCGCAGATCCACCGGGCCCGACGGCCCTTCGGATCGGTTCACGGCCGCACCCGCGTGCGCAGGTCGGCGAAGCGCCGCTCTCCGATGCCGTCGACCTGGCGGAGCTCCTCCACGGACCGGAAGCCGCCGCAGGCGGTGCGGAAGTCGACGATGTGCTGGGCCAGGACCGGCCCGACCCCCGGCAGACCGTCCAGCTGAGCGACCGTGGCCGACCCCAGACTGAGCGGTCCCGGTCCCGGACCCGCACCCGGACCGGCGGCGGCCCCGCCCGGTACAGGCTGCGCCGGGGCGCCCACCAGCACCTGCTCGCCGTCCACCAGGACCCGGGCCCGGTTCAATCCGGTGGTGTCGGTGCCCGGGCGCACTCCCCCGGCGGCGGCCAGCGCGTCCTCCACCCGCGAACCGGCGGGCAGCCGGCGCACCCCGGGATCCCGCACCTTGCCGCCGACGTCGACGACGATCCGCGCGCCGCCACCGGCGCCCCCGCCCGCGGCCGGCGCGGCAGCCGGTGCCGTGGCCGCCGCCGGGACCACGCCCGGGGCGACCAGCGCGGGGACGGTCACCGGCTGCGGCCGGGCCGACCAGTACTGGTGCCCGGCGAAGCCGACGGCGGCGGCCAGCACCACCGCGACGGCGGCCACCGTGCGCGGCTCCACCCCGCACCGGGCCTGCAGCCACAGCGGCAGCCGCTCCCGCACGGCCAGCCTCCGCGCGGCCCCGGAAGACAGCCCGGCAGCCTCGAGCCCGGCGGCCCCGGGCCCGGCCGCCTCGTCGGGCAGGGGCCCGGGATCCGCCCCGGCCGGCGGCGGTGCCTGCGGCGGACCGCTGCCACCGAGCAGGGCTTCGGCCCGCCGGCGCACCGCGCCCGGCTCCGCATGGGGAACCCGGTGACCCGGGCGCCCGCCGCGGCCACGGCGGTGTCGGAGACGACCTCCCGGGACGCGACCGCCAGGGAAACCACTGTCGGAGAGACGGCCGTCGGAAGGACGGGAGCGGCCCGGACCAGTGGTGGCGCCGCCCGACGGATGCGAAGTACGCGTTCGAAGAGTCATGCCACGACGGTAGGAGCCCGCCCCGACCCCCGCTCGGAGCCTTCAATTCCGGTGGATGGCCGGCCCGTTGTGGATAACCGGGCCACTCGTTCCGGTGATCAGCGAGGGGAGACGACCGCCGCCAGCAGCCCCGGCCCGGTGTGCGCGCCGATCACCGCACCGACCTCGCTGACGTGCAGCTCGACCAGTCCGGGGATGCGCTCACGGAGCCGCTGGGCGAGCTTCTCGGCCCGCTCCGGTGCCGCCAGGTGGTGCACGGCCACGTCGACGGCCGCGGACCCGGCCCGCTCGACGGCCAGCTCCTCCAGCCGGGCGATGGCCTTGGAGGCCGTACGCACCTTCTCCAGCGGCTCGATCCGCCCGCCCTCCAGCGTCAGCAGGGGCTTCACCGCCAGCGCCGAGCCGAGGAGGGCCTGCGCGGCCCCGATCCGGCCGCCACGGCGCAGGTAGTCGAGGGTGTCGACGTAGAAGTACGCGGACATGTCCGCCGCCCGCTTCTCGGCGGCCGCCACGGCCTCGTCCACGGAACCGCCCGCCTCCGCCACCTCGGCGGCGGCCAGCGCGCAGAAGCCCAGGGCCATCGCGATCATGCCGGTGTCCACGACGCGCACCGGCACGGGTGCGGTCTTCGCGGCGAGCGCCGCGGCGTCGTACGTGCCGGACAGCTCGGCGGAAAGGTGCAGGCTGACGATGCCGGTCGCCCCGGCGTCCGCGGCCGCCCGGTAGGCCCGGACGAACTCTTCCGGGCTGGGGCGCGAGGTGGTCACCGACCGGCGCTTCTGCAGGGCCGCGGCCAGGCTGCGCGCCGAGATCTCGGTGCCCTCCTCGAGCGCCTCGCCGCCGAGGACCACGGTCAGCGGGACGGAGGTGATTCCGTGCCGCGCCATGGCCGGTTGGGGCAGGTAGGCCGTGGAATCGGTGACGATGGCGACATGGCGGGACATGAGGCGGAGGTTACCGCCAGTGGGGGTGTGACGGCAGCCTGGGCCCCTCGCCGGGGCCTGCGGCCGGCACTGCGGGCCGGCACTGCGGGCCGGCCGGCACTGCGGGCCGGCCGGCACTGCGGGCCGGCCGGCACTGCGGCGGGCCCTGCGGGGCTTGCCGCCCGCCCCGCCCCTTCTCCCCCGGCCACCGCAGGGAGCTGCCCCCCGAAACCGGGGGCCGCCGTCCCCCGACCCCAGCGCCTCAACCGCCGGCGAGGCCGGGTTCGGCCGGCGAGGGGCTCGGAGAACTCCGGATCAGGTCGTGCTCTCCGGTCGGCGTGTCTTCTGCCAGGGGTATTCGGGCGTCGGGGCGGGCCGGTTCAGCGCCGCCTTCTGAGGCTGCTCACGCTGTTGTGCCTGCTGCTGGGCCGGCGCCTGCTGGGCCGCGTCCCACTCCGCGGCCGCCGCCGCCAGGTGGTCCACCGACTCCCGCGACCAGTCCCGCAGCGCGCCGGATTCCATCTCGATCTGGGCCGACAGGGCGGACAGGTCGTCCTCCGCGAATCGGCTGGCACGGTCCCGCGCGGCCCAGCGCAGCGAGTCCGCGGCCTGTGTGATCTTGGCGGTCCGCTCCCGCAGGTCGGGCATGCGCTCCGCGATCCGCGCGCGGTCCGGATCCTGCTCCAGCCGCTTCAGCTCGTCGTCCAGCTCGTGCCCGTGCGCGCTCAGCCGCTCGAACAGGGCGATCGACTCCCGCAGCGAGGCGTCGAGCCGGACCCCCTCGTGCAGCGCCTGCAGGGTGGACCGCATCGACGTCCGCAGGTCCAGACGCAGCTGCGCCAGCGCTCCTGTGACCCCGACCTGGCCGAAGCTCTTGGCCCGCAGGGTGGTGTCCTCCACCGTCCGTCGCGCCTGGGTGATCGTCCGGTCCACTCCGCGCTTGGTCGCCTGCACCACCTTGATGGTCGCGTACGCGCCCAAGCCAAGGAAGGCGAAAAGCACCATCAGCGCGAAGATGATCAACGCGGCCTCCATAAGTGTCCCTTCCCCAGTCCCCGCCGGCTTACTGCCGTCACCTCAACCGTAAACGCCACGGGCAGGCTGGGGGTTCCCTTCGAACCCCCAACCTGCCCGTACGGGATCTCCCCCATGGAGGGGGCGGCCCATCCGACCGCGGTCAGATGACGATGTTCACCAGCTTCGGCGCACGCACGATCACCTTGCGGATCTCCGCGCCGCCCAGTGCCGCCACGACGCCCTCGTCGGTCACGGCCAGCTGCTCCAGCTCCGCCTCCGAGATCGCGGGCGACACCTCCAGCCGCGCCTTGACCTTGCCCTTGACCTGCACCACGCACGTCACGGTCTCGTCCACGACGTACGCCGGGTCCGCGACCGGGAAGTCCTGGTGGACCACCGATTCCGCGTGGCCCAGGCGGCTCCACAGCTCCTCGGCGATGTGCGGGGCCAGCGGGGCGATCAGCAGCACCAGCCGCTCGGCGACCGAGCGCTCCAGCGGGCGGCCCGCCTTCGTCAGGGCGTTGTTCAGTTCGGTGATCTTCGCGATGGCGGTGTTGAAGCGCAGCCCGGCCATGTCCGCGCCGGCCCCGTCGATCGCCTTGTGCAGCGCGCGCAGGGTGTCCTCGGCCGGCTCCCCGTCCACGACGGTGACCCGGCCGGTCTCCTCGTCGACGATGTTGCGCCACAGGCGCTGCAGCAGGCGGTACTGGCCGACGACGGCACGGGTGTCCCACGGACGCGAGACGTCCAGCGGGCCCATCGCCATCTCGTACAGGCGCAGGGTGTCGGCGCCGTACTCCTCGCAGATCTCGTCGGGCGTGACGGCGTTCTTCAGGGACTTGCCCATCTTGCCGTGCTCACGCTTGACCGGCTGGCCCTGGTAGAAGTAGCCGCCGTCGCGCTCCTCGACCTCGGCCGCCGGGACGTAGACGCCGCGCGCGTCGGTGTACGCGTACGCCTGGATCATGCCCTGGTTGAACAGCTTGTGGAACGGCTCCGCCGAGGAGACGTGACCCAGGTCGAACAGCACCTTGGACCAGAAGCGCGCGTACAGCAGGTGCAGCACGGCGTGCTCGGCGCCGCCCACGTACAGGTCGACACCGCCGTGCGGCGCGCCCTCGCGCGGGCCCATCCAGTACTGCTCGATCTCCGGGTCCACCAGGGCCGACGCGTTGTTCGGGTCCAGGTAGCGCAGCTCGTACCAGCAGGAACCGGCCCAGTTCGGCATGGTGTTGGTCTCGCGCCGGAAGGCGCGGACACCACGGCCGTCGCCCAGGTCCAGCTGGACGTTGACCCATTCCTCGTTGCGCGAGAGCGGGGTCTCCGGCTTGGAGGCCGCGTCGTCCGGCTCGAAGGTGCGCGGCGAGTAGTCCTCGACCTCCGGCAGCTCCAGCGGCAGCATCGACTCGGGCAGCGGGTGCGCGACGCCGTCCTCGTCGTAGACGATCGGGAAGGGCTCGCCCCAGTAGCGCTGCCGGCTGAACAGCCAGTCGCGCAGACGGAAGTTGACGGTCCCCTCGCCGATGCCGCGCTCGGCCAGCCAGTCGGTGATCGCGGCCTTCGCCTCGACGACGCCCAGGCCGTCCAGGGAGATGCCCTCGCCCGTCGAGTTGACCAGCTTGGCGTCGTACGCGACGAAGGCGTCGTCCCACTCGGCCGGGTCGATGTCGCGCCCGTCGGTCGGCTCGACGACGCAGCGGACGGGCAGCTCGAAGGCGCGCGCGAACTCGAAGTCGCGGGGGTCGTGCGCCGGGACCGCCATGATCGCGCCGGTGCCGTAGCCCATCAGCACGTAGTCGGCGATGAAGACCGGGACCTTCTGGCCGGTGACCGGGTTGACCGCGTACTCGCCGGTGAAGACACCGGTCTTGTCCTTGGCCTCGGCCTGCCGCTCGACGTCCGACTTGGCCGCGGCCTGCTTGCGGTACGCGGCGACGGCCTCGGCCGGGGCGGCGTAGCCGCCGGTCCAGACGGCGTGGGTGCCCTCGGGCCAGGCGGCCGGGGTGAACTTCTCGACCAGCGGGTGCTCGGGCGCCAGCACCATGTAGGTGGCGCCGAACAGGGTGTCCGGGCGGGTGGTGAAGACGGTGATCGCCTCGTCGCCCAGCGCGAAGTCGACGCGCGCGCCCTCGCTGCGGCCGATCCAGTTGCGCTGCTGCAGCTTGATGGCCTCGGGCCAGTCCAGCGCGTCCAGGTCGTCCAGCAGCCGGTCGGCGTAGGCGGTGATCCGCATGTTCCACTGGCTCAGGCGCGACTTGAAGACCGGGAAGTTGCCGCGCTCGGACCGGCCGTCCGCGGTGACCTCCTCGTTGGCCAGTACGGTGCCCAGCCCGGGGCACCAGTTCACCGGCGCGTCGGAGGCGTAGGCCAGCCGGAAGCCGTTCAGCACGTCGGCGCGCTCGCCCGCGGTCAGCTCGGCCCAGGCACGGCCTCCGGGCACCTCACGGGAGCCGGCCTCGAAGGCGGCGACCAGCTCGGTGATCGGCCGGGCCTTGCCCGCGTCGGCGTCGTACCAGGAGTTGTAGATCTGCAGGAAGATCCACTGGGTCCACTTGTAGTAGTCCGGGTCGATCGTCGCGAAGGAGCGGCGCTTGTCGTGGCCCAGGCCCAGCCGGCGCAGCTGGACCTTCATGTTCTCGATGTTCGCCTCGGTCGACACCCGCGGGTGCGTGCCGGTCTGCACGGCGTACTGCTCGGCCGGCAGGCCGAAGGCGTCGAAGCCCAGGGTGTGCAGGACGTTGTGGCCGGTCATCCGCTGGTGGCGGGCGAAGACGTCGGTGGCGATGTACCCGAGCGGGTGACCGACGTGCAGCCCCGCACCGGACGGGTACGGGAACATGTCCATGATGAACTTCTTGGGCCGTGCGACCACCGAGGGATCCCCGGCCAGGTCACCGGTCGGGTTCGGGGCCTCGTACGTGCCCTGCGCGTCCCAAACGTCCTGCCAGCGTGCCTCGATGTCGGCGGCCATGGCAGCCGTGTAGCGGTGCGCCTCGGCCGCCTCGGGGGCCGGGGTGTTCGTCTCGCTCATGATTTCTGAAGCTCCATCGATCGTCTTCGCCGTCTCTGCCTGCCCAAACGAAAAAGCCCCTCGCACAGGAGGGGACGCCGCGCCGATGCCGACCTCTCGAAGGTCGGCGCTGATCAGCGCGGCTCGGTAAGCAGAAGGCGTACGGCACGCATGGCGTCAGGGTACCGCAGCACCCGTGGCGCCCGCTCGGACGACCGCACAACGAGAAGCGGACCACCCGATCCGGGTGATCCGCTTCTTCACTGTGGAGCTAAGGAGAATTGAACTCCTGACCTCCTGCATGCCATGCAGGCGCTCTACCAACTGAGCTATAGCCCCTTGTTCTGCCTGCCGCTTCGGTTCCTCTTGCCGGTTCCCCTTGGCGACGTCCCAAACATTACACGGTCATGGCCCTGGTCCAAAAATCGGTTTCCACCGACCATGGGCCATGTCCGATTTGCTCCAACTTGTCACGCTCTCGCGAACTGATAGAACCGCTTGAGCGTGCAGTGCTCGTCGAGCAGCCGGCCGTAGATCGGCTCCCCTTCCAGCTCGCGGTACGTCTCGATCGGGTCGCCCTTTATGATCAGCGCCCGCGCGCATTCCTCGCACCAGTACTGGTAGTCGGGGTTGACCGGGTCCATGTCCCGCACGATCGGCGTGCCGTTGTTGCACCAGTCGCACCGGCGCCGGTGTGCACCCATCCGTCAGCGACTCCCTCCCGCGTCGGGCCGTCGTCTCCCCCCTCCGGCGGTCCGATTCTGCCATGCCGGTGCGGGCCAGGTCAGCAAACGCAAAGGGTACAAAAACAAAGATCCCGCCCCCTGTTGGGGACGGGATCCTGATTGTGGAGCTAAGGAGAATTGAACTCCTGACCTCCTGCATGCCATGCAGGCGCTCTACCAACTGAGCTATAGCCCCGCTCTCCGCCGCGCTCCCCCCGTCTCCGGTGTTCTGCGCTGCGAACAAGAAGAACTCTAGCTTGTGACCAGCCGGAAAGTGAAATCCGGGTGGCAGCCCCGGCGAGGAGCGGCAAGAAGCGGCGGGAAGCAGCTCAGTCGTCGTCGCCGAGCACCGGTTCCGGCAGGGTGCCGGCGTTGTGCTCCAACAGGCGCCAGCCGCGCGCGCCCTCACCGAGGACGGACCAGCAGCAGTTGGAGAGCCCGCCCAGGCCCTCCCAGTCGTACGCGTTCAGGCCCAGCAGGCGCCCGATCGTCGTACGGATGGTGCCGCCGTGGCTGACCACGACGAGGGTGCCGCCCTGCGGCAGCCGGTCGGCGTGCGCCAGGACCACCGGCGCGGCGCGGTCGGCGACCTCGGTCTCCAGCTCACCGCCGCCGCGGCGGACCGGTTCGCCGCGCTTCCACGCCGCGTACTGCTCGCCGTACTTCCCGATGATCTCGTCGTGCGTGAGGCCCTGCCACTCGCCGGCGTACGTCTCGCGCAGCGCCGCGTCGTGGTGCACGGGCAGCCCCGTGACGGAGGCCAGTTCGGCCGCCGTGGCGGAGGCGCGCTGCAGGTCGGAGGCCACGATGGCATCCGGCTTCAGCGAGGCGAGCAGCCGCGCGGAGCGGCGCGCCTGCGCCACACCCGCATCGGTCAGCTCGATGTCCGTGGAGCCCTGGAAGCGCCGCTCCAGGTTCCACGCGGTCTGGCCGTGCCGCCAGAGGACGATCTTGCGTGCGGACTTGCCCGAGGTGCTCGCGCTCAGAACAGATCACCGTCCAGATCGTCGTCGCCCGCCGCCTCGCGCAGCTTGGCGTGCTCCTCGGCCTTGCCGATGGTGAGCTTGGCGTCCTCGGGCAGCTCGATCTCGGGGCAGTCCTTCCACAGGCGCTCCAGCGCGTAGAAGACCCGCTCCTCGCTGTGCTGGACGTGGACGACGATGTCGACGTAGTCGAGCAGGATCCAGCGGGCGTCGCGGTCGCCCTCCCGGCGCACCGGCTTGGCGCCGAGCTCCTTGAGCAGGCGCTCCTCGATCTCGTCGACGATCGACTTGACCTGGCGGTCGTTGGGCGCCGAGGCGAGCAGGAAGGCGTCGGTGATCGACAGCACGTCGCTGACGTCGTACGCGATGATGTCGTGCGCGAGCCGGTCGGCCGCGGCCTGGGCGGCGGCGGTGATGAGCTCGATGGAGCGGTCCGTGGCGGTCACTGGCCATGCTTTCGGGTTGGCGGGCAGATCCTTACAAGGGTCTCATGTGCCGCCGACACCACCCGCGCGGAACGGCCCGCGCGGGCGAAAGCACTCCCCGGGACCGGGCCGGAGCCCGGTCAGGACGCCTTGTAGTCCTTGCCCAGGATCACCACGACCTCCGCGTTCACCACGTTCTCGGCCTTCTTCACGACCGTCTCGGGCAGCCCCAGCGTCTTGGCGACCTCGATCGCACGGTCCCGCTGCGCGTCGTCCTGGTACGTGATCTGGGAGGCGGCCGCGGTCTTGTCGGCCTTGCCGCCGTCCACGAAGGTGTAGCCGCCGTTCAACAGCGCCGCCTTCGCCGCGACCTGCGTCTTCTCGTCGCCGGTGGCGTCCTTGAGGCCGACGCGCGGGGCGGCGCCGGGCTGCGCCGCGGCGGCGGAGCCGCCGAGCACCTCCTTGACGACCTTCTTGTTGGCCTCGTCCGTGAGGGTGCCGTCCGCCTTCACGGCGAGGAGGTCGGTGCGGTACGCACCCACCTTGGCGTGTTCGCCGAGCCGGGCCAGCAGGGCACCCAGGGTCTGCGCGTTCAGGGCCGGGTCGAGGATCTGGCCGATGCTCTCGACCGTCACGGCCGCCGCCTTCGGGTCGCTCGGGAGCTTGCGCAGGACCGCCTGGAGCACCTTGCCCACGCGCTCCAGCTGCTTGGTCTCCGGTTCGCCCTGGCCGCGGTACGTGGCGTACGCGACGGCCATGGGGCCGCTCAGGCTCTGCTTCTGGCCCTGGGCCACGGCCGGGGTCTTGGCCGCGTCGTCGGCGGGGACCGCGGTGTCGGTGTCGACCTCGATGCCGCCGACCAGCTCGACCAGGTTCTCCAGGAAGGGGGTGTCGAGCCGCCAGGTGCCGCCGATCTGGGTGCCGAGCACCGAGTCGAGGGCCTCGCGGGTGCCGAGGCCGCCCTCCTCGACCGCCTTGCCGAGCGCCGTCGCGGAACCGTCCTGGCTGGTGACGCCGAGGGCGTTCGGGAGCAGGACGGTGGCGCCCTGCTTGGTGGTGACGTTGTCGACGAGCAGCGCCGAGGAGGTGCCGCCCTTCTTGGTGTTGTGCAGGTGGACGACGATCATGTCGCGCTTCTGCGCCCCGGCGGCGGCGGTCGCGCCGCTCCTGTCCTGGCCGGGGCCGTCGAGGAAGGGCAGCTTGCCCGCGTACCAGAGGTATCCGAGGCCGCCGACGACGAACACGGCGAGGACGACGATCAGCGCCACCACCCGGTTGCGGCCGCGGCGGCGGGCCTCCTCGCGGCGCTCGGTCCGGCTCTCGGTGAACTTGAGCCAGTCGATGACGTCCTCGGAGTCCTCGTCCGGCTGGTCGATGAAGGCGAACATCTCGGTGCGGTAGTCCCGGCCCGCCTCGGGCTCGCCGTCGGGCCGGCGCGGCTCGGGGACCTGGGCGGTCCGGCGCTCGGCCGGGGCCGGCGGCTCGGGGGCGGCCTGCTGCGGGGCGGCCTGCTGCGGGATCCACTGCTGGGTCTGCCGCGTGTCGTAGCCGTAGCCGGGGGCCTGCGCGTAGTCCTGCTGCCCGTACTCCTGGGCGGCCGGCTGCGGCGCGTAGTACTGCTGCTGCGGCTGCTGCGGCTGCTGCGGCTGGGCGTAGCCCTGGTAGTCGTAGCCGTACTGCTGCTGCTCGTACTGCGGCGCGGGCGGAGCGGGCTGCGCGGGCACCTGGCCGTACACCGGCCGCCCGTACGCGTCGTAGCCGATGAGCTGCTGCTCCTGGGCGGCATACGGGTCGTACGGATCCTGTCGGTCGTTCACCGCGGGGCCCCTCTCTCCGGAAGCTCAGGCTCCCCGGTACAGCTCACGCTTGTCGATGTAGCGCACGACGCCGTCCGGCACCAAGTACCAGACAGGATCCCCCTGGGCCACCCTCGCACGGCAGTCCGTGGACGAGATCGCCAGCGCGGGCACCTCGACCAGGGAGACGCCGCCCTCGGGCAGCCCGTCGTCGGTGAGGACGTGGCCCGGCCTGGTGACGCCGATGAAATGGGCGAGCGAGAAGAGCTCGTCGGCGTTCCGCCAGGTCAGGATCTGTGCGAGCGCGTCGGCACCCGTGATGAAGAACAGGTCGGCGTCGTCGTTCAGCGCCTTGAGGTCCCGCAGGGTGTCGATCGTGTACGTCGGCCCGCCGCGGTCGATGTCGATGCGGCTGACCGAGAACTGGGGGTTCGAAGCCGTGGCGATGACCGTCATCAGGTAGCGGTCCTCGGCGGGCGAGACGGCCCACTGCGACTTCTGCCACGGCTCACCCGTCGGCACGAACACCACCTCGTCGAGGTGGAAAAGGGCGGCCACCTCGCTGGCGGCCACCAGGTGTCCGTGGTGGATCGGGTCGAACGTCCCGCCCATCACGCCGAGCCGGCGCTTGACCGGACCGGTAGGCATCTCCTGCTCTCCCATGAGCGCAGAGCCTACTGGCCCGGCGGACCGGTCGGTCTAGCGGTCGCGGTTCAGGCGCGTGGTGACCCAGAGCATCAGCATCAGGACGACGAAGGCACCGCCGCCGGTCAGGTACGGGTTCAGGCTGTCGTGGTTGCCGCCGTGCTGTTCGGCCCCCTCCGAGGCGAGGACGACCAGGTTGTGGGCGGTGGAGGCGAGGCTCATCAGGCAGGTACCTATCGAGTCGGGGAGCGGGCGGAGACTTCGCTCACATCGTATGCGGGGGCCTGGGGCACGCTCACGCCGACTCAGGCGTTGGAGAGGATAGACGCACGGCCAGGCAGGCCGTTCCAGGGGAGGGCGCTATGACGGAGACGGGTTTCGAGAAGGCACCGGCGCGGGACCGCAGGCGGTTCCCCGGTATCTCTTCGCGGGCGTACGAGCATCCGGCGGACCGCTCGGCGCTGGTGGCGCTGCGCAAGCTGACCGGGTTCGACACCGTGTTCAAGGCCTTGAGCGGGCTGCTTCCGGAGCGCAGCCTGCGGCTGCTGTTCCTGTCGGACTCCGTGCGGGTGGGCGAGACGCAGTTCCCGCACCTGTACGCGATGCTGCGCGACGCCTGTTACATCCTGGACCTGGAGAAGGTCCCGCAGATGTATGTGCAGCAGGACCCGAAGCCCAATGCCATGTGCATCGGGCTGGACGAGCCGATCATCGTGGTGAGCACGAGCCTCGTCGAGCTGCTCGACGAGGAGGAGATGCGGGCGGTGGTGGGCCACGAGGTGGGCCACGCCCTCTCGGGGCACTCCGTGTACCGCACGATCCTGCTGTTCCTGACGAATCTGGCGCTGAAGGTCGCGTGGATCCCGCTGGGCAATGTGGCGATCATGACGATCGTGACCGCGCTGCGGGAGTGGTTCCGCAAGTCGGAGCTCTCGGCCGACCGGGCCGGCCTGCTGGTGGGGCAGGACGTGACGGCCTCGATGCGGGGGCTGATGAAGCTGGCGGGCGGCAACCACCTGCACGAGATGAACGTGGACGCCTTCCTGGCACAGGCCGACGAGTACGAGAAGGGCGGCGACCTCCGCGATTCCGTGCTGAAGATCCTCAACATGCTGCCGCGCACGCACCCCTTCACCACGGTCCGGGCGGCCGAGCTGAAGAAGTGGTCGGAGAGCCGGGACTACCAGCGGATCATGGACGGCCACTACCCGCGCCGTGAGGAGGACAAGGACGCCTCGGTCACCGACTCCTTCCGGGAGTCGGCCGCGCACTACGCCGACTCGGTGCGCACCAGCAAGGACCCGTTGTTCAAGCTGGTCGGCGACATCGCGGGGGGAGCGGCCGACATGGGCGGCAAGCTCCGCGACAAGTTCACGGGCGCCGGCAGCGGATCGGCCGCGGGCACCGGGCCGGCGGGCAAGGGCGGGGCTACGGAGCAGGGCTGACGGGGATCTCCCCCGGGGCCGCGGAGGGCGCCAGTACGCCGCACAGCCCGGCCGCCCGCCGCGGCTCGCCCGTGGCGTACGGGTCGCTCGCGGGCGGGCCCACGGTGGTCGGGCCGGCCCCGGCCGGCACCGGACGGAAGCCCCCGGCCGGGTCGTTGGAGCAGTCCTGCGGCCCGGCCATCACATAGGCCGCGGCCAGCTCCAGCCGCCGGGCACCCAGGTCGTCCCGGTCGAAGCGCAGCCGCAGCTCCCGCCGGACGGTGAAGAGCGAGGCGCCGTCGGCCGCCGCCGGGACTCCGGTGGCCGGCCGCACGGCGTACACGAAGGTGTGGTCGGTGATCACCTCCAGCACGTCCGGGGCGACCTCCGCGTAGGCGAGGGTCCCGCTCACCCGGACCCGGGAGTCGGCCACGACCGCGGCGGCCGGGTCGAAGCGGACCAGCCAGCCGGTGACCGCGTGCCGGCCGTCGCCGGCGGGCGAGGTCATGGTGCGGTCGAACTGCGCCAGCTGGTCGGGGTCGAGCAGGACGCGCACCGGCCGGTTGGCGGCTCCCGCCAGGACATCGGGGTCCAGCGAGGAATTCACCAGGTAGTCCTTGGCGATGGACAGCGCGGTGACGATCTGGACGTCGGTGAAGTGCTGCGTGCGGCGCACGGCGGGCAGGGCGATCCCGGCCGCCCCGACGCGGTAGTCGGCGGCGGGGCTCTTCGCGTACAGGTCGGCGGGCCGCCCGCCGGGCACGGCGGTGGTCGGTGCGAGCGGGACCACGGTGCTGCTGAGTGCCTGGGCGGGCCGTCCGGGCGGGGGGACGTAGGGGTTGCGCAGCCCCATGTAGACGGCGGCCGAGAAGGCCGTGGCGATGAGCAGCACGAGCAGCATGCCCTGCCGGGCGCCCCGGCCGGGAGTGCCGGTGCGGGGGCCGGAGCCGCCGCCCGACCAGATGGAGCGGCTGCGCACGGCCCTGGCGTGTTCGCCCATGCGTTCCTGTGCCGAGTACTCCTGGAGCCGGGCAGCCCGGACGAAGTCCTCGTCGAACACCACCGACCGGTATTCGTCCGACCGGAACTCCTCGTCGCCCCCGCCCATGCCTTCGGGGGTGCCGTTGGGCGGATCTCCTGGAACGGCCATCGCTTCTCCCCGCTGTCCCCGCTTCAGAGAAGCCCCCTGCTCCGGCGTACGCGAGTCGGGGTCGTACCTTCAGGGTTGGCGGACGGAGGGGTACGTAAACGCGCCGACGCCGGTGACTTCGCGCCTGGGGGTGCTGGCGGGCGCCGGGGCGGGGTCCGCCTCGCCCGAGGCGCTGCGGTAAACGGCGCTGAAGGCGAGCGCGACCATGCCGAGGCCCATCACGAAGGCGAGCACCCAGGCGACCGGGCGCAGCCAGGGCGACCGGCCGCGGTACGGGCGCAGGCTGCCGCCGTAGGCCCCGTACGGGCCGTACGTGCCGTCGGGGTAGCCGGGACCGCGGTCGTCCCAACCGTGCTCGTCGCCCTCGTAGCCGTAGGCATATCCGTCGTAGTCGTCGTCGGCCGTCCAGCCGCCGGCCACGGCGCGGGCGGCTTCCGCCTCCGCGCGTGCCCGGTCCGCCGCCCGCTGGCGCTCGGCGGCACTCGGTTCATGGATCTCGGCGTTCCGGACGAAGGCCTCGTCGAACACCACGGAGGCGAAGTCCTGATCCGCGCCTCCGCGGTCGTCGTCGGGCTCCCCGTCGTCCGGGAACGGCTTGCCCCCCACGTCGTCCGGCACAGGACCAGCCTAGACCTGGGGGAGGCCTTTGGGCAGGGTGTCCGCCGAATTCCGGCCACACCGTGTCCAGGCTCCGACTACCGAACGTGACCGTCGCCGGTGACGATGTACTTCGTGGAGGTGAGCTCGGGAAGGCCCATCGGGCCCCGGGCGTGCAGCTTCTGGGTGGAGATGCCGATCTCGGCGCCGAATCCGAACTGACCACCGTCCGTGAACCGAGTGGATGCATTCACGGCGACCGTGGTCGAGTCGACCAGCTGGGTGAAGCGGCGCGCGGCGGCCTGTGAGGTGGTGACGATCGCCTCGGTGTGGCCGGAGGTCCAGCGGCGGATGTGGGCGACGGCGTCGTCGAGGGAGTCCACGACGCCCGCGGCGATGTCGTAGGAGAGGTATTCGGCGGCCCAGTCCTCGTCGGTGGCGGGCAGGGCGGTGACCTTGCCGCCTTCGGCCGCGGCCAGGACCCGGGCGTCGCCGTGCACGGTGACGCCGGCGTCGGCGAGCGCGTCGAGGGCGCGGGGCAGGAAGGCGTCGGCGATGTCCCGGTGGACGAGGAGGGTCTCGGCGGAGTTGCAGACGGAGGGCCGCTGGGCCTTGGAGTTGACGAGGATGTCCACGGCCATGTCCAGGTCGGCCTGGGCGTCGACGTAGACGTGGCAGTTGCCGGTACCGGTCTCGATGACCGGGACGGTGGACTCCTCGACCACGGTCTTGATGAGGGAGGCGCCGCCGCGCGGGATGAGCACGTCGACGAGGCCGCGGGCGCGCATCAGCTCGCGGACGGAGTCGCGGGACTCGCCGGGGACGAGCTGGATCGCGTCGGCGGGGAGGCCGGCCTCGGTGACGGCGTCGCGGAGGACGGCGACGAGCGCGGTGTTGGAGGCGTAGGCGGAGGAGCTGCCGCGCAGGAGGACCGCGTTGCCGGACTTGAGGCAGAGGGCGGCGGCGTCGACGGTGACGTTGGGACGGGCCTCGTAGATGATCCCGACGACGCCGAGGGGGACGCGGATCTGCCGCAGGTCGATCCCGTTGGGGAGGGTGGAGCCGCGGACGACCTCGCCGACGGGGTCGGGGAGGGCGGCGACGTCACGCACGTCGGAGGCGATGGCGGCGACGCGGTCCGGGGTCAGGGTGAGGCGGTCGATGACGGTCTCGCTGGTGCCGGCGGCGCGGGCCTTGTCCGTGTCCACGGCGTTGGCGGCGATGATCTCGGCCGTACGGGCCTCCAGCGCGTCCGCGATCGCCAGCAGGGCGGCGTCCTTGGCGGACCGCGGGAGTGGCGCGACGGCGGCGGCCGCGGTGCGGGCCGCTTGCGCGGTGGCGATGACGGGCGAGGTGGCGGTGGCGGCATCGAGCGAGGTCATGCCGCCCAGGGTAATCCCCCGCCGGTGCCCCGCCGATGGGGT
Organism: Streptomyces sp. NBC_01233; assembly: GCF_035989305.1. Lineage (NCBI taxonomy): Bacteria > Bacillati > Actinomycetota > Actinomycetes > Kitasatosporales > Streptomycetaceae > Streptomyces > Streptomyces sp. NBC_01233. The sequence goes on from NZ_CP108514.1 coordinate 3,240,034, forward strand.
TCCACCCCGCGAGACGCCGCCGCGGGCCGTCCGCGGGTCCGCTGCGCGGGGCCTTCTCCCCGCCCCGCCCCTTCGCCGATTCTCCCCCAGCTACCGCTGGGAGGTACCCCCAGGGCGCTGCCCGGCCCCCGGTCCTCAAGCGTCGGACGGGCTGAAAGACCCTGGGGCTCCGCCCCAGACCCCGCGCCTCAAACGCCGGCGAGGCTGGATCGCTGAAAGCGGGGGCTGGACCAGTCGGGATCAGTACGGGTGCACGCCGACCGGGTGGGCCGGGGGTGGGCCGTAGCCTTCGGCCACGCGTTGGTGGTAGGTGGCGCGGTCGATGACCTCCAGGCCGACGATCTCCCAGGGCGGGAGCTGCGCCGAGGAGCGGTGTTCGCCCCACAGGCGCAGGGCGACGGCCGCCGCGTCGTGGAGGTCACGGGCCTCTTCCCAGTAGCGGATCTCCGCGTGGTCGTCGGCGTACCGGCTGGTCAGCAGGAAGGGGTGGTCGTGGGCCAGTTGTTCCAGCCCGCGCCGGACCTCGGACAGCGGGGCCGGCCTGCCGGAGACGCTCAGGGTCACGTGCCACAGGCGCGAGGCCTGATCCTGCTCCTCCCCGCCACCGCCGCCGTCACCGTCCCCCGGACCGACGCTGGTCAGCGCTCGTCTCACCAGCCGCCTCCTGTCTCCGCTGCGCTTGTCCGCCCGCCCCTCACAGTTGACCAGTCCCCGGCCCGCCGCGCTGCGCTTTTACCGAACCTCAGCCCTGCAGCAGGACCAGATCGTCACGGTGTACGACCTCCCGCTCGTACGCGGGTCCGAGTTCCCGTGCGAGCTCGCGAGTGGAGCGGCCGAGGAGCTGCGGGAGCTCCTTGGCGTCGAAGTTGACCAGGCCCCTGGCCACCGCGCGGCCGTCGGCCGCGCGCAGTTCCACGGGGTCGCCCGCGACGAAGTCGCCCTCGACCGCGGCGATGCCGGCCGGGAGGAGCGAGCTGCCGCGTTCGGTGACGGCGCGCACGGCGCCGTCGTCCAGGACCAGGTGGCCCTGCGGGGTCGAGGCGTGCTGGAGCCAGAGCAGCCGGTCCGCCGAGCGGCGCCCGGTGGCGTGGAAGAGCGTGCCGGTCCCCCGCCCGGCAAGGGCGTCGGCGGCCTGGCTCGCGGAGGTCAGCACCACCGGGACCCCGGCGGCGGCCGCGATCCGGGCCGCCTCGACCTTGGTGACCATGCCGCCGGTGCCCACGCCCGCCTTGCCGGCGCTGCCGATCGAGACGTGCGCGATGTCCTCGGGCCCGCGGACCTCGTCGATGCGGGTGGTGCCGGGCTGGGACGGGTCGCCGTCGTAGAGGCCGTCCACGTCGGAGAGGAGGACGAGGAGGTCCGCGCGGACGAGGTGGGCGACGAGGGCGGCCAGCCGGTCGTTGTCGCCGAAGCGGATCTCGTCCGTGGCGACGGTGTCGTTCTCGTTGACGATCGGGAGGGCGCCCATGGCGAGCAGCTGGTCGAGGGTGCGGTACGCGTTGCGGTAGTGGGCGCGGCGGCTGGTGTCGTCGGTGGTGAGCAGCACCTGGCCCACGCGGAGGCCGTAGCGCGCGAAGGAGGCGGTGTAGCGGGCGACGAGCAGTCCCTGGCCGACGCTGGCGGCCGCCTGCTGGCGGGCCAGGTCCTTGGGGCGGCGGCGCAGGCCGAGCGGGGAGAGTCCGGCGGCGATGGCTCCGCTGGAGACGAGGACGATCTCCTTCTCGCCACCGCTGCGGACCTTGGCCAGGACGTCGACCAGCGCGTCCACCCGGTCGGCGTCGAGGCCGCCGGCCGCGGTGGTCAGGGAGGAGGAACCGACCTTGACCACGATCCTGCGGGCGTCCACGACACCTTGCCTAGCCGCTGACACGTCTGTCCCCTTGCCCCTTGCCGAAATGCCTGCCACCTCAATCTACGGGGTGGGCCCGAAGGGCTGCTCGGGGGTTTCAGACCCTGGACGGGCCGTCGTGCGCGTGCTCGGGCTCGGGGGCCCGCGCGGCGCCCGGGACGAGGATCTTGCGGGAGAGGAGGAAGGTGAACGGGATGGCCACGATCGCCGCGACCAGCGGGGCGATCCGGGTGTCCATCCCGGCCCAGGTCACCAGGGCGTAGAGGCCGGCCGACTGGATCACGTAGTTGGTGACGTTCGTCAGCGGGAAGAGGAGGAACTTCTTCCAGGTCGGCCGGGTCCGGTAGGTGAAGTAGGTGTTCATGAAGAACGAGCCGACCATCGCCAGTACGAAGGCGAGGGAGTAGGCGGCGAAGTACGGCATCCACGGGTGCAGCAGGAGGTAGATGCCGAAGAAGGTGCCGGTGTTGACCCCGCCGACGAGGGCGAAGCGGAAGATCTGGCCGAGCTGGTCCCTGCGGCTCATCGGGCGCTGCGCTCCACAACGGCGGGCTCCGCCCCCGGCCTGGTCCGGCCGTCGCGCGGGGGCTGCTCCGTGCCGTGCGACTCCTTCACCAGGAAGTGCGGCCGGCGCTTGGTCTCGTAGTAGATGCGGCCGATGTACTCGCCGATGAGGCCGAGCATGATCAGCTGGACGCCGCCCAGGCCGGTGATGATCGCCACGAGGGTGACGTATCCCGGGGACTCGACGCCGTTGGTGATCGCCATGATCGTGATCCACAGCGCGTACAGGCCGGTCAGGGCGACCAGCGACACGCCGAACCAGATCCCGATGCGCAGCGGCCGGTTGTTGAAGGAGATCAGGCCGTCCATGCCGTAGTTCAGCAGGGAGCCGAACTTCCACTTCGTCTCGCCGGCCTCGCGCTGCGCGTTGCGGTAGTCGAAGTGGACGGTGTCGAAGCCGATCCAGGAGAAGAGGCCCTTGGAGAAGCGGTTGTACTCCGGCAGCGACAGCAGGGCGTCCACGGCCGGGCGCGACAGCATGCGGAAGTCTCCGACGCCGTCGGTGAGCTCCACGTCGACCCAGCGGTTGACGCCCCGGTAGTAGAGGCGGCTGAGGGCGGAGCGGAGCTTCTTGTCGCCCTCGCGCGTGCGGCGGGCGATGATCTGGTCGTGGCCCTGCCGGTAGAGCTCCAGCATGCGTGCGATGAGCTCCGGCGGGTGCTGGAGGTCGGCGTCCATGATCACGACGGCGTCGCCGGTGGCCTCGCGCAGGCCGGCGAGCATGCCCGCCTCCTTGCCGAAGTTGCGGCTGAAGGAGACGTAGCGCGTCTGGTCGCCGTGGTCCGCGGCGATCTTCCGCAGTTTGCCGAGGGTCCCGTCGCGACTGCCGTCGTCGATGTAGCAGATCTCATAGTCGACGGGGAGGGTGTCCAGGACCTTGCGGACCTCCGCGTCGAAGCTGTCGATGACGGCCTCTTCGTTGTAGCAAGGGACAACTACGGACAGCTTCGTCATGAACACTTCCTGCTGGGTCCGAACGGGTGATTGTCGGCGACCGGACCGGCCTCTCACCTCTTCCTTAGAAGTATGCACGGCGAGGGTGGAGCGTCGGTCGGCCTGCCTGAGCCGAGAGCGGTACACGGTAGCTTTGACGAGATAAGCGGAATGAGCTGAACGAAACGCAACGAAACGAAGGGATCGAGGTGCACGTGCCCGACGTCTCCGTGGTCGTCATCGTCTACAACGACGCAGAGCGTCTGTCGACAGCAGTCCAGTCCGTTCTGGACCAGACCCTGCACGGGGTCGAAGTCGTGATCGTCGACGACTGCAGCAAGGACCGTTCCTACACGGTCGCCCAGGAACTGGAGGCCGCGCATCCGGGAAGAGTGCGCGCCTTCCAGCTGCCGGAGAACAGCGGTGGCTGCGGCGCGCCGCGCAACCACGGCATCCTGCAGGCCACCGGAACGTACGTGATGTTCCTCGACAGCGACGACGTCCTGGAGCGCAACGCCTGCCGGAACATGCTGCAGGCCGCCGAGCGGACCGGCTCCGACCTGGTGTCGGGCATGTGCGTACGCGTGCACCTCGACAACCGCTGGGGGAAGACCACCGAGTGGTACCCCTGGATCTACTCGCGCACGCGCACGCTGGAATCGATCACCGAGTTCCCCGACCTGCTGGTCTACGACACCCTCTCCACGAACAAGTGCTACCGGCGCGCGTTCCTGCTGGAGCAGGGCCTGGAGTTCCCGGTCGGCATCCACTACGAGGACCTGCTCTTCTCCGCGCAGGCGTACGTGGCGGCCCGGCGCATCACCCTGATCCCGAACCACGTCTACTTCTGGAACGTGGTCGAGAAGGCCTCCGCCAAGTCGATCAGCAACCGGCGCCACGAGATCGCGAACTTCGTCCACCGGATGGAGATCCACCGCCGCGTCGACCAGCTGCTGGCGGCGAAGGGCCACGCGGACATCAAGTCCGCGAAGGACGCCAAGTTCGTCAAGCACGACCTGGTGCTGCACCTGCGCGACCTGCCCCTGCTGAGCGACGAGTACCGCCAGGAGTTCGCCCGGCTGGCCAACGGCTACCTCGCCGGGATCGACCCGACCGCGTACGAGAACGTCACCTACCTCCAGGCGATCTGCGCCTACCTGCTCGGCAAGGAGGACTGGGACAACCTGCTCCCGGCCGCCGACGCCATGACCAACAAGGGCCGGCTCACCTCCCCGCTCGCCGAACGCGACGGCCGCGTCTACTGGTGCGCGCGGCACATCGACAGCCCCGACCCCGCCGAGGCCGCCGAGGCCCGCCGGATACTGGACGTCACCGAGCAGGCCTTCCACACCACCCCGCTCACCTCCCTCACCGTGGGCAACCGCCTCACCTCCTACGAGGACGACGGCCGCGGCACCGTCACGCTGTCCGGCTCCGTCGTGAATCCGCTGGGCCGGATCCCCGCCGACGCCGGTCTGAAGGCCACGCTCGAATTCAGGGCCCGCCGGCAGATCGGCGTGCGTTCCTTCAGCTTCCCGGTGGGGGGCGTGCGCCACGCCGGTGACACGATCGAGTGGACCGGCACCGCCGACATCGCGAGCACCGTCCGCCCCCTCGGCATCATCGACGCCGTCTGGGACGTCCGCCTCAAGCTGACCGCCGGCGGCGAGCGGATCACCACCCGCGTCTCGGTCGGCGGGGTCGACCTGGACTCGGCGGCCAGGCTGCGCGTGCGGCCGCGGCTGACCCGGCTGGTCTCCGACCGCTTCGGGCCCGAGGTGACCAAGAAGGGCAACCTCAGCTACGTCCTGACCGCCGAGAGCGCCGCCGCCGTCCGCACCCAGTCGCTGATCAACAACGCCATACAGGGCAAGGCGGCCGGCGTGGTCAAGCGGGGCCTGCGCAAGGCCCTGCGGGCCCGCCGGAACATCGGCTCCGGCGAGCAGAAGGTGAAGCTCTACCACGAGGTCTTCTCGAAGCTGCCGATCAAGAAGGGCACGGTCGTCTTCGAGAGCCACATGGGCAAGCAGTACAGCGACAGCCCCAAGGCGATCTACGAGGAGATGGTGCGCCAGGGCGTGCCGTTCGAGGCGATCTGGTCGTACGCGGGCGCCAAGCCCACCGGCTTCCCCAAGGAGGCCACCCTGGTGCGGCGCTGGAGCTGGCCCTACCTGCGGGCCCTGGCCCAGGCCGAGTACTGGGTCGACAACCAGGGCTTCCCGCTGGCGCTCGCCAAGCGCCCGGGCACCACGTACATCCAGACCTGGCACGGCTCCGCGCTCAAGCGGATGGGCTTCCACGAGCCCCGCACCAAGGCGCAGGGGCGGGCCGGCCAGAAGCGCTTCCAGGAGGCGGTCGACCGCTTCGACCACTTCCTGATCCGCTCCGAGCACGACACCCGCACCCTCGCCAAGGGCTTCCGGCTGCGCGACGAGGTGCTGCTGCGCACGGGCTACCCGCGCAACGACGCCCTCGTGGAGGCGCACCGGACCGAGGTGGGGAGCGGTGAGCGGGTCCGCGGACCCCTGGCGGCCGAGCTCGGCATCGACCCGGACAAGAAGGTGCTGCTGTACGCGCCGACCTTCCGGGCGGGTGCGGACGGCGCGGTGGAGGGCTTCACCTTCCCCTTCGACGTGGAGGAGTTCGCGGACCGGCTCGGTGACCGCTTCACGCTGCTGGTGCGGACCCACTACCTCAACAGCGTCTCGCTGCCGCCGTCGGTCGCCGGCCGCGTCCTCGACGTGTCCCGGCACCACGACATCACCCCGCTCCTGGCCCTCGCCGACGGACTGATCACCGACTACTCGTCCGTGATGTTCGACTACGCGGTCCTGGACCGGCCGATGCTGTTCTTCGCGTACGACTACGAGAAGTACGCGACGGACATCCGCGGCACGTACTTCGACCTGAAGGAGAAGGCCCCGGGCCCGGTCGTGGCCACGGCGGACGAACTCCTGCAGGCGATCGCCGCCTTCGAGGAGGCGGACGCCAAGTACGCCCAGGCGCGCGAGCGCTTCCTCGCCGAGTTCGGCGAGTACGACCGCGGGGACGCGGCCCGCCAGATCGTCGAGAAGTTCTTCACCAGGAGCGGCAAGTGAGCCAGGAGACCAGCACCCCGGGCGGCCGTGACGTCTTCATCGTCTCCAACAACGTCGACGAGCTCGGCGGCGTGACCACCTGGTCGCACCAGATGGCCCGGCTGTTCACGGACCGCGGCCACCACGTGCACATCGTCGGCATCGCCCCGGTCGCCGAGGAGATCCGGCAGAAGCTGCCGCAGGACCTGCCGTACGCGATGACCACGCTCTACGACGCCCACCCGCCGTCGGCCCGCCGGCTGCGCGGGATCAAGGGCCGGCTGAACGCACCCGAGCGGCGCCGTCAGGCGGCCCGCCGGGCGAAGATGCGGGTCAAGGCGGAGCAGCTGAGCGAGCTGCTGCGCGCGGCCCGGCCGGGCGGTGTGGTCATCGTCACGCAGGTCTGGGCGATGGAGTGGGTGGCGCTCGCCGACACCAAGGGGCTCACCGTCATCGGCATGAGCCACGAGTCGTTCGAGGCCAGCCAGAAGTCCACCCGCGGCGAGCGGGTCCGCCGCCACTACTCCGAGGTCGACCGGCTGCTGGTGCTGACGGCCGAGGACGCGGACCTGTGGATCCGGGCGGGCATGGAGAACGTCGCCAGCATGCCGAACCCGCTGCCCTTCATGCCCGACACCCCGGCCCCGCGCACGGAGAAGGTCGTGGCGTGCGTCGGCCGCCTCGCCTTCGAGAAGGGCGTCGACCTGCTGCTCGACGCATGGGCGGACGCCGCGCCGCTCCACCCCGACTGGGTCCTGCGGATCTACGGGGCGGGCGCGGAGGAGCAGGCACTGCGGGCGCACTGCACGTCGCTGGGCCTGGACGACTCCGTGGAGTGGATGGGCAGCACCGGCGACGTGCTGGGCGCCCTGCGCGGGGCCTCGGTCTTCGCCCAGGCCTCACGGGCCGAGGGCTTCCCGATCACGCTGCTGGAGGCGATGGCGGCGGGCGTTCCGGCGGCCGCCTTCGACTGCGCGCCGGGCGTGCGGGAGATCGTCGAGCACGGCGAGGACGGGCTGCTGGCCCGGCTGGGCAACACGATGGAGCTCGCCGGGCACCTGCACACGCTGATGTCCGACCGTGAACTGCGCGACCGGCTCGGCGACAACGCCTTCCACGCGGTGAAGCGGTACTCCAGTGCCGACATCACCGACCGGTGGGAAGAGCTGTTCACCTTCCTGGAGCGCTGACCGCTTCCGCCGCGCGACGCACGAAGCCGCCCGCCCCGGACACATCCGGGGCGGGCGGCTTCGCAGACGGCCTTCGCCGGCCGGTCAGGCCTTGTGGACGTCCTTGTGGCGGTCCGTGCGGGCGGCCTTGTTGGCCTCCCAGCCCGCCCAGGCGGAGGTGACCATCTCGCGGACGTCGTGGCGGGCCTTCCAGCCCAGCTCGCTGGTGATCTTGTCGGCCGAGGCCACGACCTTCGCCGGGTCGCCGGCGCGGCGGGGGCTGATCACCGGCGCGTAGTCGTGCCCGGTGTTCTTGTTCAGGAGCGCCACCATCTCGGCCACCGAAACGCCCTCGCCGCGCCCGATGTTGACGGTGAGGTCCTTGTACTCACCGGCCGCGCCCCACTCGGCGAGCTTGCGGGCCGCCGCCACGTGGGCCTCCGCGAGGTCCTCGACGTGGATGTAGTCGCGGATGCAGGTGCCGTCCGGGGTCGGGTAGTCGTCACCGAAGATCTTGGCGCCCTCGCCGGCGTCGTAGCGCTCGAAGACCATCGGGACCAGGTTGAAGACGCCGGTGTCGGCGAGCTCAGGGGTCGCCGCGCCCGCCACGTTGAAGTAGCGGAGGCAGGCCGTGGAGATGCCGTGCGCCTTGCCCGCGGCGCGCACCAGCCACTCGCCGGCCAGCTTCGTCTCGCCGTAGGGGCTCAGCGGCGCGCACGGGGTCTCCTCGGTGACCAGGTCCACGTCGGGCATGCCGTAGACGGAGGCGGAGGAGGAGAAGAGGAAGTTGCGGACGCCCGCCTCGGCCACGGCCTGCAGCAGGACCGTGAGGCCGTGCACGTTCTCGTGGTAGTAGTACAGCGGCTTCTCGACGGACTCGCCGACCTGCTTCTTGCCCGCGAGGTGCACCACGCCGGTGATCTTGTGCGCGCGGATGGTCTTCTCCAGCGTCAGCCGGTCCAGGACGGAGCCGACCACCAGCGGGACGCCCTCCGGGACGCGGTCCTCCTTGCCCGTGGAGAGGTCGTCGAGCACGACGACCTTCTCCCCCGCGAGCAGCATCGCGCGGACGACGTGCGCGCCGATGTAACCGGCGCCACCGGTGATCAGAAACGTCATGTGTATCTCCTTGGTCCTGTCCGACTTCGGTGGGGAAAAGCGCAGCGGTGTGGAAGCGGCCGTCAGCCCGCCCCGCGGCCTGCCCGGGCCCGGTGGAGGCGGTTGCGCACGAGGTACAGCGCGCCCTCGGCGCCGGGTGCGAGGCGCAGCGCGAGAGCGCCGGCCCCCGTCCGGTAGGGCTGCGCCAGCAGAACACCGTACCGGCTGCTGGGCAGGGCCCGGCGGCGGAGCAGGTTGCCCCCGGGGCGCAGGGAGGTGAACACCGAGCTCCCGTCGGCGCACTCCACGCGCACCCCGACGTTCCAGGCCTGCATCCTGCGCAGCCCCTGGCGGCGGCCCGTGACGGCCAGGTCGGCCAGGCGGAAGGGCAGCACGGCGATCCAGCCGCCGCTGCGGTCGGGGCGCAGCTCGACCGGCTGGGCGAGGACCGGCTCGGCTCCCGCGCGCGGCATGAAGCTCAGCTGCACGGTCCGGGGTCCGGCCTCGGCGAGGCGCCCGTACAGGTCGTGCAGGCGGACCCGGACGGCGCCGCGGCCGGCCGGTTCGGCGTCGACGGTGACGGGCAGTTCGGCGACCGGAAGCCCGGCCAGGCCGTCCAGCTCCACCGGGAGCTCCTCGCTCCACACCGGGGCGCCGGTGGGGCCGACCGCGTACGGGGGCAGCAGCCGCGGCGGTTCGGCGGCCAGCCGGGTGAGCCGGCCGACGTCGGCGGGCGGGGTCGCGGTGGCGCGCAGCACCCGTACGATCCAGCGGGCGTGGGCGGCGGCGGACTCGATGTCGGCCTCGGCGAAGGTGTCGAGGTACTCGCGGGTGAGGGTCCACCAGTCGGCCTGGTACCCGGGGTCCTTGCCGAGCTCGCGCAGGTACATGCGCAGGTCGTACTCCAGGAACTTCACCTGGCAGGCGCTGCCCAGCTCCGGGGAGGCGGCGGCGAGGGTCCGGGCGGCCGTGCGGTGGGCCTCGACGCGGGCGCGCCAGTTCCCGACGTCCTTGCGGTCCAGGGAGATCGACACCTGGGCGGCGCTGCGCCGCACGTGCCAGACGTAGACGAGGTCGCCGGTGACGGCGATGCGGGGGGCCGCGGCCAGGACGCGCGCGGTGAAGACGAAGTCCTCGTAGACGAACCGGCCGTCGGGGAAGCGCAGGCCGTGCTCCTGGAGGAAGGCGCGGTCGTAGAGCTTGTTGACGCAGAGGGTGTCGCGGACGAGCTCGGGCCGGTCCGCTGGCCGCTCGATGACGTCGCCGGGCGTGTAGAGCCCGGGCATCCACGGCACGTCGTGGTGCTGGGGCAGCTCGCGCCGGACCGCCGCGCCGACGGTGACGGGGGCGCCGTGCTCCTCGGCGGTGCGCACCAGGGCGTCGGCCGCACCCGGTGGCAGCACGTCGTCGCTGTCCAGGAAGAGGACGTACTTCCCGGACGCGACCGCGATCCCGTCGTTGCGGGGGGTGCCGCACCCCCCGCTGTTCTCCGTGCGGTGCACGACCTTGAGGCGGGGGTGCGCGGCCGCCAGCTCGTCCAGCACCCGCGCGGTGCCGTCGGACGAGGCGTCGTTCACCGCGATGACCTCGGCGACCACCGGGCCCTGGGCGAGGGCCGAGGAGACGGCCTCGCCCACGAGCCGGGCGTCGTTGTACGCGATGACCACGACGGAGACCGTGGGGAGGTTGCTGCTGTTCACCCGAAGGATCCTAGGCGACCCACATAAAGGCGCCTTCAAACCCTCCGGGGCAGATTCCCTCGGAAGGGGACTAGAACGGCCGGAATTCGTCGTACTCCTTCTGCGCCGAGTCCCCGCGCTGAGCGTCCTTCTCCTTGCGGCGGGTGGTGGCCGGACGCGGGGCGTCCAGACGGTGGTCCTCGCCGCGGCGGCCCAGCATCTCGGCCCCGGCCATCACGGTCGGCTCCCAGTCGAAGACGACCGCGTTCTCGTCGGAGCCGATGGCCACGCCGTCACCGGCGCGGGCGCCGGCCTTCCTGAGCGCCTCCTCGACGCCGAGGCGGTTGAGGCGGTCGGCGAGGTAGCCGACGGCCTCGTCGTTGTTGAAGTCGGTCTGGCGGACCCAGCGCTCCGGCTTCTCGCCGCGCACGTTGTAGACGTCCTCGACCTCGTCGTAGGTGACGGTGAAGCCGGTGTCGTCCACGGCCTTCGGACGGATGACGATGCGGGTCGCCTCCTCCTTCGGCTTGCGGGCGCGGGCCTTGGCGATGCCCTCGGCGAGGAAGTAGGACAGCTCCTTCAGGCCCGTACGGGCGACCGCGGAGACCTCGAAGACCTTGTAGCCGCGCGCCTCCAGGTCCGGGCGGACCATGTCGGCGAGCTCCTGGCCGTCCGGGATGTCGACCTTGTTCAGGACGACGAGGCGCGGACGCTTCTCCAGGCCGCCGCCGTAGAGCTTGAGCTCCTCCTCGATGACGTCGAGGTCGGCGATCGGGTCGCGGTCGGACTCCAGGGTGGCGGTGTCCAGGACGTGCACGAGCACCGAGCAGCGCTCGACGTGGCGCAGGAACTCCAGGCCCAGGCCACGGCCCTGGCTGGCGCCGGGGATCAGGCCGGGGACGTCGGCGATCGTGTAGACGGTCGAGCCGGCGGTGACGACGCCCAGGTTCGGGACGAGGGTGGTGAAGGGGTAGTCCGCGATCTTCGGCTTGGCCGAGGAGAGCACCGAGATCAGCGAGGACTTGCCGGCGCTCGGGAAGCCGACCAGCGCCACGTCGGCGACGGTCTTGAGCTCCAGGACGATGTCGCCGGTGGTGCCGGGGACGCCGAGGAACGCGAAGCCGGGCGCCTTGCGGCGGGCAGAGGAGAGCGCCGCGTTGCCGAGACCGCCGCGGCCGCCCTCGGCGGCCACGTAGGTGGTGCCCTGGCCGACGAGGTCGGCGAGGACGTTGCCCTCCTTGTCGAGGACGACGGTGCCGTCCGGCACGGGCAGGATCATGTCCTGGCCGTCCTTGCCGGAACGGTTGCCGCCCTCGCCGGGCTTGCCGTTGGTGGCCTTGCGGTGGGGGCTGTGGTGGTAGTCGAGCAGGGTGGTGATCGCCTGCTCCACCACCAGGATGACGTCGCCGCCGCGGCCGCCGTTTCCGCCGTCGGGGCCGCCGAGCGGCTTGAACTTCTCCCGGTGAACGGAGGCGCAGCCGTGGCCCCCGTTACCCGCGGCGACGTGCAGCTCGACGCGGTCCACGAAGGTGGTCATGGTTGTTCCTCCAGTTACATGCGGGAATGTCCCGGACAGGCCTTGCTGTCCATTAAAACGTCTGTACGTACCAACGCACCGAGGGCGGACCTCTCTTCCCGGCTGACGCCGGGAAGAGCTGAGATCCGCCCTCGGGAAGTTACGAACGCTTGATCAGCAGAAGCTGGATCAGGCGGCCGGAACGATGTTGACGACCTTGCGGCCACGGTGCGTGCCGAACTGCACGGCACCCGCCTGCAGCGCGAACAGCGTGTCGTCGCCACCACGGCCGACACCCGAACCCGGGTGGAAGTGGGTGCCACGCTGGCGGACGAGGATCTCGCCGGCGGAGACGACCTGACCGCCGAAGCGCTTCACGCCGAGCCGCTGGGCATTGGAGTCGCGCCCGTTCCGGGTGGACGATGCGCCCTTCTTGTGTGCCATGTCTCAGTCCCTCTTACTTCGCAGCCGCGGGGATACCGGTGACCTTGATCGCCGTGTACTGCTGGCGGTGACCCTGGCGACGGCGGTAGCCGGTCTTGTTCTTGTACCGAAGGATGTCGATCTTCGCACCCTTGTGGTGGTCCACGATCTCGGCCTGGACCTTGATGCCGGCCAGGACCCACGGGTCGCTGGTCACGGCGTCGCCGTCGACAACGAGCAGGGTCGAGAGCTCGACCGTGTCGCCAACCTTGGCAGTGGAAATCTTGTCAACCTCAACGATGTCGCCGACAGCAACCTTGTGCTGGCGACCACCGCTGCGCACGATGGCGTACACGCGGATCTCTCTCTCACTCGGGACGGATGCTCCTGAAGCCAGCCGCTCAGGCGGGCCGGGGCCCACGCTGATCCGGATTGGACGAGCGGCCTCTCCCATACAGCGCTTGCGCGCGGAATAGCGGGAGGAAGGTGCTCAGAAGCGCGGCGCACACTGGACGGATTCGTCCAAGACACGCCGACGGTCTAGGTTACGGGGCCGGTTCCGGAGGGTCAAACCGGGCCCCGCACGGCCGTGGGCCCCGCCGCTCGGCGGGGCCCACGGTCATGAGCGGATCAGGCTTCGGTCGGAGCCGAGACGGAGGGCAGCGTCTGCTGCTCCGCCGCCGCGGTCTTCTTCGTCGCCCGCTTCGCCACGGTCTTCTTGGTCGTGGCCGCCTTCTTGGCCACGGTCTTCTTGGCGGCCGCCGCCTTCTTGGCCGGGGCCTTCTTCGCCGTGGTCGCCTTCTTGGCCGGAGCCTTCTTGGCGGCCTTCTTCGCCGGTGCGGCCTTCTTCGCCGGTGCGGCCTCCTCGGCCGGTGCGGCTTCCTCGGCCGGTGCGGCTTCCTCGACGGGCTCCGGGGCCTCGGTCGCCGGAGCGGCCTCGACGACCACCACGGCGGCCTCTGCCGCGCCTGCCGGGGACCCGGCGGGCGCGGTGGCCTTACGGGTGGCACGCCGGCGCGGACGGGCCGGTGCGGCCTCCGCCACGGGGGCCTCCTCGGCCACGGCCACCGGCTCGGGCTCGACGACGGCCGGCTCGGGCTCGACGACGGGCTCGGGCTCCGGCACGACGACCGGCTCCGGGGCCACCTCGGCCACGGGGGCCGGGGCGCCCGCCGGGGCGGTGGCCTTACGGGTCGCACGGCGACGGGTACGGCCCTTGGGGGCCTCCTCCGCCACCGGCTCCGCGACGACCTCGGCCACGGGCTCGGGCTCGGGCACCAGCACCGTGTCGGCCGGCTCGGTCACCGGCTCGGTCCCGGCCCCGGAGGCCGGGGCCTGCGCCGGAGCGGCCGCACCGCGCGGGGCGCCCGCCGGAGCGGTCGCCTTGCGGGTGGCGCGGCGCCGGTTGCGACGGCTGCTCAGGCCCGCAGCGGCCTCGGCCTCGGCCGGACTGCCGTAGAGCTCCTCGTCCGCGACGAACTCCGGCTCGGGCAGCGCACGCGGGGCGGCGGCCTCGGCAGCCACCTCCGCCTCGGACTCAAAGCCCTCCGTGTCGACCGTCTCGACCTCGTGGTCGTGCTGGTCGAACTCGCCACGGCCACCGCGGCGCTTCGAGCGCTTGCCGTTGCCACCGCCGCCGATCGCGGTCGGCGTCTCCATGTGCACGATGACACCGCGGCCGTTGCAGTGGACACAGGTCTCGGAGAAGGACTCCAGCAGGCCCTGGCCCACCCGCTTGCGGGTCATCTGGACCAGGCCCAGCGAGGTGACCTCGGCCACCTGGTGCTTCGTACGGTCGCGGCCCAGGCACTCCAGCATGCGCCGCAGGACCAGGTCGCGGTTGGACTCCAGGACCATGTCGATGAAGTCGATGACGACGATGCCGCCCAGGTCGCGCAGCCGCAGCTGGCGCACGATCTCCTCGGCCGCCTCCAGGTTGTTCCTGGTGACGGTCTCTTCGAGGTTGCCGCCCTGACCGGTGAACTTGCCGGTGTTGACGTCGATGACGATCATCGCCTCGGTCTTGTCGATCACAAGCGAGCCGCCCGAGGGCAGCCACACCTTGCGGTCGAGCGCCTTGGCGAGCTGCTCGTCGATCCGGTACGTCGCGAAGACGTCGACCTCGGAGGTCCAGCGGGACAGCCGGTCGCCCAGGTCCGGGGCCACGTGGTTCACGTAGCCGTGGATGGTCTCCCACGCGCCGTCACCGCTGACGATGACCTTCGAGAAGTCCTCGTTGAAGATGTCGCGCACGACGCGGACGGTCATGTCCGGCTCGCCGTACAGCAGGCTCGGCGATGAGGTCGAGATCTGCTTCGACTTCTTCTGGATGTCCTCCCACTGGGCCTGCAGGCGCTCGACGTCGCGGCGCAGCTCGTCCTCGCTCGCGCCCTCGGCGGCGGTGCGCACGATGACGCCCGCGTCCTCGGGGACGATCTTCTTGAGGATGGTCTTCAGGCGCGCGCGCTCGGTGTCGGGCAGCTTGCGGCTGATGCCGGTCATCGAGCCCTCGGGCACGTAGACCAGGTAGCGGCCGGGCAGCGAGACCTGGCTGGTCAGGCGGGCGCCCTTGTGGCCGATCGGGTCCTTGGTGACCTGCACGAGGACCGACTGGCCGGACTTGAGGGCGGACTCGATGCGGCGCGGCCCGTTGGCCATGCCGAGCGCCTCGAAGTTGACCTCACCGGCGTACAGGACCGCGTTGCGGCCCTTGCCGATGTCGATGAAGGCGGCCTCCATCGACGGCAGCACGTTCTGGACCTTGCCCAGGTAGACGTTGCCGACGTACGAGGTGGCTTCTTCCTTGTTGACGTAGTGCTCGACGAGCACGTTGTCCTCGAGGACGCCGATCTGGGTGCGCTCGCCCGACTGGCGGACGACCATGACGCGCTCGACGGCCTCACGGCGGGCCAGGAACTCGGCCTCGGTGATGATCGGGACGCGGCGGCGGCCCTGCTCGCGGCCCTCGCGGCGGCGCTGCTTCTTCGCCTCCAGGCGGGTCGAGCCCTTGATGGACTGGACCTCGTCGGACGGCTCGGCCTTCTCACGGGCCGGGCGCGGCTCGCGGACCTTGACGACGGTGCGGACACCGTCCTCGTCGCCCGCTTCGGCGGCCTCGGCGGCGCCGTCGCCACTACGGCGACGGCGACGGCGGCGACGGCGGCTGGAGCTGGAACCGAGTGCCTCCTCGGCCTCGTCCTCTTCCTCCTCGTCGGCCTCCTGCTCGGCGGACTCGGCCTCTGCCTCGGCCTCCTCCTCGGCGGACTCGTCGAGGTCGGCGGCCTCACCGCGGCGGCGGCGACGGCCACCGCGGCGACGACGGCGCGACGGGCGCTCGCCCGACTCGTCGCCCTCTTCGAACTCCGCGGACTCCTCTTCGAGCTCGGCCTCGGGCTCCTCCTCGGCGAGAACCTCGGGGAGGGAGACCGGCACGGACTCGGCGGCCGGGGCGGACTCGGCGGCGCCGCGCCCACGGCGACGGCGGCGACCGGCGGGCTGCGGGGCGGGGGTCTGGACAACCTCGGCCTCGACCTCCGTCTCCTCCTCCTCCTCGACCTCGTCGGCCGGGGCGGCGGCGCGGGCGGCCGCGGCGGCCATGGCGGCCGTCTCGGGGGTCTGGAACATCGGCTCGGCGAAGACCGGGGCCTGGAAGACGGCGACGGCGGGGCGCGCGGCGCGGCGGGCGCGGGCCGGGGCGGCGGGCGCCTCGGTCTCGGCGGCGGGCTGCGCGGGGGCGGCCGGAGCGGTGGTGGAGCGGGTGGCGCGGCGGCGGCCGCCGCGCTTCGGGGAGTCCAGGGCGTCGGCGACCGTGAAGGCGCGGGCGGCGGCCTTGGGGGCCTCCTCCACGACCGGCTCGGCCTCGGCGGCCGGGGTCTCGACGACGGCGGCGGACTCGGCGGCCGGAGCGGTCACGGCGCGGGTGGCACGACGACGGGCACGCGGAGCGGGAGCGGCCGGGGCCTCCTCCTCGACCACGGGCGCGGCCTCGGCGGCCGGAGCCTCCGGGGCGGCCACGGCGCGCGTGGCACGGCGACGGGCACGCGGAGCCGGAGCGGCCGGGGCCTCCTCCTCGACCACCGGCGCGGCCTCGACCACGGGAGCCGGAGCGGCGGCGGACTCGGCGGCCGGAGCGGTCACGGCGCGGGTGGCACGACGACGGGCACGCGGAGCGGGAGCGGCCGGGGCCTCCTCCTCGACCACGGGCGCGGCCTCGGCGGCCGGAGCCTCCGGGGCGGCCACGGCGCGCGTGGCACGGCGACGGGCACGCGGAGCCGGAGCGGCGGCGGGCTCCTCGGTGACCGGGACGGCAGCGGGAGCCGCGGCGGCGGGGGCCTCGACGACGGCCTCGGCCGGCGTCTCGGGAGCGGCCACGGCGCGGGTCGCGCGGCGGCGGGGACGTGCGGGGGCGGCGGCCGGAGCGGCCTCCGCCTCACTCGCCCGGGAGTCGGCCGGGGCGTCCTCCGTGGCCGGGGTCGCCTCTGCGGTGGTCCCGCCGGGCGGGCCGGCGGGCCGGGAAGCGGCGCGGCGACGCCTGCGCGGCGGCAGGTTGTCGCTGGGGCTGCCGCTGTCGGCGTTACCTGCGGTGGTGTCGTTTTCGTTGTTGAGCATTGCGGGCGGTTCTCCCGTCACGCTCCCGGGCGCCGCGGCTGACTTCCGGTCCGGCTCGGCTCCGCGTAATGAGCGCGGAACCGGCCTCCGGGGCGCGTTCGCCACACGGGAGCTGTAGTCCATGGCCGCCGGTTCCGTACGTGTTGTCCGTACGGCCTGGCGGAAGTCTTCAGGTCAGTGCGCGGCCCGACCCAGGTGGCTCCCGAGTGCCAGGGCTGCGCGACGACGACGATCCCTACGCGGCGGGACCTTCCGGCGCCTTCGCGTCGGCTGCTACGGCGGCCGTGGGTGGGGCGGCCGTGTCAGCCTCGCGGTCGGGCGCGAGCGGGTCGGTCACCGTGCCGGACTCCTCGTCAAAGAGCCCCTGCGCCAGCCTGGTCACCGCTGAGGGGACCGGCGGCGCCAGGTCGGCCACAGCTCGGAGACCGGACAGGACGTCGTCGGGTCGCACGGCAGGTGTCAGATGCCGAACAACCAGCCGCAGTATCGCACAGGCATTGTCCAGCGGCCTATCAGCCGGGGCGGGAAGGGCTTCGAGAGAGACGACGGCGCCGCGCGTGTCGAAGGTCCGCATCCCGTTCTTGGTACGTCGCTGCACCTCCACGGTCTCGGCGGCGAGGAAGGACGTCACGGCCCGCTCGGCCTCGGCGGGCTCCACGCCGTCCAGGCGCAGCTCCCACACGGAGGCGGTCAGCCGGTCCGCGAGGCCCGAGGTGCGGGCCTCGACGGCGTCGATGATGTCGAGCCCGGTCGGCATCGACTCGTCGAGCAGCTCGCGGAGCTTCTCGGGGTCGCGGGGCTCGGCGAGGGCGATCTCCAGGTATTCGGCCTCGCTGCCGGTCCCGGTCGGGGCGGCGTTCGCGTACGAGACGCGCGGGTGCGGGGTGAAGCCGGCCGAGTAGGCCATCGGCACCTCGGCGCGGCGCAGGGCCCGCTCGAAGGCGCGCTGGAAGTCTCGGTGGCTGGTGAACCGGAGGCGGCCGCGCTTGGTGTAGCGCAGTCGGATGCGCTGCACCACCGGTGCGGGAGGCGGGCCTTCGGGCTGTCGCTTGCCCAGTGGTTCTTCTCCTTGTGCGGGGCTCCGCGGCTCGCGCGTCGCCCTGAGCGTCTGTGGGACCGGCCGGCCCCGCCCTGCCTCCGGCTCACCCCTGCCGTTCGTGGAGGGAGATCTCGGGAGCGGGCGTGTTGCCTGCGGCTGTCGTACTACCCAGAGTACGCGCCCGTGACCTCGCCGGTTCCACGGGAGGAGTACCGAACAGCGCCTGCCGTACGGCGGCCCGCGCCTCCCTGACCGCGGCGCGGCCGGTGCGCCAGACCTCGCGGACCGCGTGGCCGGCGGGGGTCAGCACGTGCCGGTACACCCGGGACGCGGGCCAGCCGACCAGCACCCAGCCGACCCGTTTGAGCCCGCGCCACAGGGCTCCGGCGATCCGGCCGGCCACGTGCCAGGCCCAGAGGAGGACCTGCCCGACCGGGGTGAGCACGTACCGGTACAGCGCGACCGCCAGCCAGGCGAGGCCGGGTCCGACGGGCCGCAGCAGGTACCGGTAGGCCGCCACCGCCAGCCACGCGAGGCCGAGTCCGACCGGCCGCAACAGGTACCGGTACAGCGCCACCGCCAGCCACGCGAGGCCGTGTCCGATCGGGGTGAGCACGTACTGGTGGGCCGCCGCGGCCAGCCATGCGAGGCCGCGGCCGACGGGCACGAGCACGTACCGCCACAGCGCGACCCACGGCCACACGAACAGGAGCACGGCCAGGGCCCGGACCACCCAGGCCACCGCCTTGCCGAGCGGGGCGAGCAGGTACCGCAGCCCGCCCCGGCCGGCCCAGGCCAGCGCCGCCCCGAGCGGACGGAACACACAGGTGGTGAGGAACCGCCCGGCCGGAGCGAGCAGGTGCGCGTACGCGCCGCGGCCCAGCCAGGCCAGGCCCCGCCCGACCGGGGTGAGCAGGTACCGCCACAGCCCGACCCACGGCCAGACGAGGACCAGCTTGAGCAGGGTGGCCAGCACCCGGCCGAGCACCCGGAGCGCCGGCTCGACGGCATGGACGTACAGCGGCCGGAGGACGTGCCGGTGCGCGGCCCGGCCCAGGGCGACGAGCAGTTCCCAGACCACTCGTACGGGCAGTACGACGAGTACGGCGACGATCTTGACGGGGATCCTGACGACTCCCACCAGGCATCCGTCGCCACCGTCGCCGGGAGGCCGTTCGCGCGGTTCCATGCAGTCAAGGACACGGCAGAGGCCCCCGCCCGTTGCGGGCGGGGGCCTCTCGTGACCCAAGGGTTACTTCACGACCGACAGCGGCAGCAGCTTCTTGCCGGTGGGGCCGATCTGGATCTCGGTCTGCATCTGCGGGCACACGCCACAATCGAAGCACGGGGTCCAGCGGCAGTCGTCGACCTCGGTCTCGTCGAGGGCGTCCTGCCAGTCCTCCCAGAGCCAGTCCTTGTCGAGACCGGAGTCCAGGTGGTCCCAGGGCAGGACCTCCTCGTACGTGCGCTCGCGGGTCGTGTACCAGGCCACGTCCACTCCGTAGGCCGGCAGCGTCTTCTCCGCGGCCTCCATCCAGCGGTCGTACGAGAAGTGCTCGCGCCAGCCGTCGAAGCGGCCGCCCGACTCGTACACGGCGCGGATGACGTCGCCGATGCGGCGGTCGCCGCGCGAGAGGAGGCCCTCGACGATGCCCGGCTTGCCGTCGTGGTAGCGGAAGCCGATGGAGCGGCCGTACTTCTTGTCGCCGCGGATCTTGTCGCGGAGCTTGCCCAGGCGGGCGTCCGTCTCCTCGGCCGACAGCTGCGGCGCCCACTGGAACGGAGTGTGCGGCTTCGGCACGAACCCGCCGATGGACACCGTGCAGCGGATGTCGTTCTGACCGGAGACCTCGCGGCCCTTGGCGATGACGTTGACCGCCATGTCGCCGATCTGGAGGACGTCCTCGTCGGTCTCGGTGGGCAGGCCGCACATGAAGTACAGCTTCACCTGGCGCCAGCCGTTGCCGTACGCGGTGGAGACCGTACGGATCAGGTCCTCCTCCGAGACCATCTTGTTGATGACCTTGCGCATGCGCTCGGAGCCGCCCTCGGGGGCGAAGGTCAGACCGGAGCGGCGCCCGTTGCGGGTCAGCTCGTTGGCCAGGTCCACGTTGAACGCGTCCACGCGGGTCGACGGCAGGGACAGGCCCACCTTGTCGTCCGCGTAGCGGTCCGCGAGGCCCTTGGCGATGTCGGCGATCTCCGTGTGGTCGGCCGAGGAGAGGGAGAGGAGACCCACCTCTTCGAAGCCCGTGGCCTTCAGGCCGCGCTCCACCATCTCGCCGATGCCGGTGATGCTTCGCTCCCGCACGGGGCGCGTGATCATGCCGGCCTGGCAGAAACGGCAGCCGCGGGTGCAGCCGCGGAAGATCTCCACGGACATCCGCTCGTGGACGGTCTCGGCGAGCGGGACCAGCGGCTGCTTGGGGTAGGGCCACTCGTCGAGGTCCATGACCGTGTGCTTGGACACGCGCCACGGCACGCCGGAGCGGTTGGGCACGACACGGCCGATGCGGCCGTCCGGCAGGTACTCCACGTCGTAGAAGCCCGGCACGTAGACGTTGCCGGTCTTCGCCAGGCGCAGCAGGACCTCCTCGCGCCCGCCCGGCCGCCCCTCGGCCTTCCAGGTGCGGATGATCTCGGTCATGTCGAGGACGGCCTGCTCGCCGTCGCCGATGACCGCGCAGTCGATGAACTCCGCGATCGGCTCGGGGTTGAAGGCCGCGTGGCCGCCCGCGAGGACGATCGGGTGGTCGACCGTACGGTTGCGGGCCTCCAGCGGGATGCCCGCGAGGTCCAGCGCCGTGAGCATGTTGGTGTAGCCCAGCTCCGTGGAGAAGGACAGGCCGAACACGTCGAAGGCGGAGACCGGGCGGTGGCTGTCCACGGTGAACTGCGGCACCTTGTGCTCGCGCATCAGTTCTTCGAGGTCGGGCCACACGCTGTAGGTGCGCTCGGCGAGGACGCCCTCGCGCTCGTTCAGCACCTCGTAGAGGATCATGACGCCCTGGTTGGGCAGCCCGACTTCGTACGCGTCCGGGTACATGAGCGCCCAGCGGACGTCGCAGCTCTCCCACTCCTTGACCGTGGAGTTGAGTTCACCGCCGACGTACTGGATGGGCTTCTGCACATGCGGAAGCAGGGCCTCAAGCTGAGGGAAGACCGACTCGGTCATCACGCGACTTTCGTGAAGCGGGCAGGGGGCAGCTCTCAAGCGTACCTCGGCCCCCGGCCGCCCCCACCCACATGATCATCCCAACGCCGCCCGCAGCGCGGGCTTCGAGGCCTTCGCCCAGATGCCCGGAAGTTCCCGTTCGCGCCGCTCGGCCAGGGCTTCCTCGCGGGCGTAGAGGACACCCCAGGTGAACGCGGACTCGCCCGCGCCCGCCGCCTGGACCGCGAGGCCGCGCAGGGCATCGCGGGCCACCACGCTGTCCTGGTGGTCGCCCAGCAGGGTCTGGACCTTCTTCACGGCCTTGGCCATGCGTTCCGCCGGTTTGCCGAGTGCCGGCGTCGCCGCCTCCGCCGCGTACCGGGCGCGTTTGGCCGCCTTGCGGGCCTCGTGCAGGGCCACGTCACGCTCGTGGCCCTCCTCCAGGGAGAGCGCCGTTTCCACCCGGCCCGCGAGGCGCTCGTAGTCGCGCAGCACCGCCTTGGGCAGGAGGCTCTCCGCAGGGCGGGCGGCGCCCTTGAGCAGCGGCGGCGCCTCCAGGAGGGCGTCGAGGGAGTCCAGGAGGGAGACGTAGCGCTCGCTGTCGAGGACGGCCAGGGCCCGGCGGCGCGACGCGGAGCGCCGGGTGGTGTTCCACACCCGCAGCCGGCTGCGGACCGGGCCGATCACCAGGGTGCGCGGCAGCTCGCCGATGCTGGTCTGGATCCGCTCCAGCAGGACCTCCTGGTCGCGGTCGACGCCGAGTTCGGCGGCCAGCCAGCGCAGCTCCTCGCCGATCGGGTCGGTGGCCGCCCGGTCGAGCACCTTGCGGTACGTCTTGAAGGCGCTGCGCAGCCGCCGGGTGGCGACCCGCATCTGGTGGACGGAGTCCGGCAGGCTCCGCCGCACGGCCGGGTCCTGGGCGATCAGGGCGTCGCGCTGTTCACGCAGGTACGCCAGGACGTACGCGCCCGCCGTGCCCTCGGGGCCGCCGCCCTCGGGCCGGGCCGGGGGTACGGCGTCGGTCTCCACGAGCGCCCGGGCGAGCTTCGAGGGGGCGTCGGAGACCCGGAGCCCGGCCTTGCGGAAGGTCTTCTCCACGGCGTCGAGCAGTTCGGGGTCCACCCCGTCGGCGAGTTCCACCTCGACCTCGGTCCAGGAGGCGCTGGCCTGGCCCCGCTCGGCCAGGACCTCGTCGGTGCTCAGTTCCGCGAGCAGGGCTCCGTCGGCGTCGAGCAGGTGGCTGACGCGGCGCGAGGAGACCAGCCTGACCTGCGGCTGGAGTCCGGAGCCGCGCACCCGGGAACGGACGAGGGCGGCGAGGGAGGGCGGGACGGTGTCGCTGAGCGCGGCCGAGACCTCGTCGCGCACTCCCGGGGAGACGGGCAGTTTGAGGTGCCAGCCCGCGTCCGCGCCGCCCGTTCTGCGCCGCAGGGTGAGACCGTCGGCGGCGAGCCGTTGGTCGGGGGTGTCGTAGTAGACGGCGTCGAGGTCGACGGTGCCCTGGTCGGAGACGGCCGCGATCGCGGCCGTGCCCGTCAGGTCCGGCAGCCCGCGCCGGGCAGATTCGGCCTTGGAGAACTCGAATTTACGCTCGACTTCGCGCTTGGTGTCCGCCATAGACCGAACTTAGTCCTGAACGGAACACGGCGGCAGGGTGAACAGGGGATCAGGCTGACAATGGCCGTTGCACCTTGATCGACTGCAGCAGTCCGATCGCCACCCACACCGCGAACATCGACGAGCCTCCGTACGAGACGAACGGCAGCGGCAGCCCGGCCACCGGCATGATCCCGAGGGTCATCCCGATGTTCTCGAAGGACTGGAAGGCGAACCAGGCGATGATCCCGGCGCAGACGATCGTCCCGTACAGCTCGGTGGTCTCCCGGGCGATCATGCAGGCCCGCCACAGGATGACGGCGAGCAGGAACAGGATCAGCCCGGCTCCGAGGAAGCCCAGTTCCTCCCCCGCCACGGTGAAGACGAAGTCGGTCTGCTGCTCCGGCACGAACTGGCCGGTCGTCTGCGAGCCCTTGAAGAGCCCCGAGCCGGTGAGACCGCCGGAGCCGATCGCGATGCGCGCCTGGTTGGTGTTGTAGCCGACGCCCGCGGGGTCCAGCTCCGGGTTGGCGAAGGCCGCGAAGCGGTTGATCTGGTACTCGTCCAGGACGCCGAGCTGCCAGATCAGGACGGCGCCGCCCGCGCCGGTGCCGAGGAGTCCGAGCACCCAGCGGTTGGAGGCACCGGAGGCCAGCAGCACGCCGAGCACGATGACGATCATGACCATGACGGACCCGAGGTCGGGCATCAGCATGACGATGCCCATCGGGGCGGCGGCCAGGCAGAGCGCCTTGACCACCGTGCGGTGGTCCGGATGGGTGAGGTCGCCCGCGTCCACCCGGGTGGCCAGCAGCATCGCCATGACCAGGATGATCGTGATCTTCACGAACTCGGAGGGCTGGAGGGAGAATCCGCCGCCGATCACGATCCACGCGTGGGCGCCGTTGATGGTGGCGCCGAGCGGGGTCAGCACGGCCAGGATGAGCACCAGCGAGAGCCCGTAGAGGACCGGCACCGCACCGCGCAGGGTGCGGTGGCCGAGCCAGACGGTGCCGATCATCAGGACGAGCCCGATGCCGGTGTTCAGGGCGTGCCGGGCCAGGAAGTAGTACGGGTCCCCCTGGTTCAGCTGGGTCCTGTTGCGGGTCGCCGACCACACCAGCAGGGCGCCCATGAAGGACAGGGCGATCGCGGAGAGGAGTATCGGCCAGTCGAGCCGGCGCACCACGGAGTCGCGGGCGGTGAGCTTGGCCATCGCCCCGCGCTCGGGCGCGTACCGGGAGACGGAGAACTTGTTGGCGGTCTGCATGTCTTTCGGTCCTCAGTCGTGCCGTGCGGGGGGCGGGGCGGGCGGCCCGGCGAGGGCGGGCGGTTCCGGTTCCTCCGGGGACGGCGGCACGTACGGCCGGATCTCCGGGGAGTCGATGGAACCGTCGGGGCGGATCCTGGGCAGGTTCGCCTCGGGCTTCAGCAGCAGGGCCTTCTTCAGGTCCTGCTTGCCGGCCATGTCGAGACCGTAGATGGCGTTGTAGAGGTTGCGGACGGCGGGGCCGGAGGCTCCGGAGCCGGTGCCGCCCTGGGAGATCGTCATGACGATCGTGAAGTCCTTGGTGTAGGTCGCCAGCCAGGACGTGGTCTGCTTGCCGTACACCTGGGCGGTGCCGGTCTTGGCGTGCATCGGGATCTTGTCCATCGGCCAGCCGATGAACCGCCAGGCGGCGGTGCCGCCCGGCTCGGCGACCGAGCGCAGGCCCTTGTCGAGGTCGGCGACGGTCTTGGCGCTGATCGGCAGCCTGCCGTGGGACTGCGGCTTGATCATCTCGATGCGCTTGCCGTCAGGACTGATCAGGGCCTTGCCGACCGTGGGGTTGTAGAGGGTGCCCCCGTTGCTGATGGCGGAGTACGCGGTGGCCATCTGGATGGGGGTGACGAGGACGTCTCCCTGGCCGATGGCGAAGTTGATGCTGTCGTAGGCCTTCAGCTGATTGCCTTCGAGGCAGCTCTCGTAGGCGATCTGCTCGACGTAGCTGCCGCCCCGCTTGCCCTGCTTGCACCAGGAGTCCTTGTTGGCCGCCCAGAAGCTCTGCTTCCACTGGCGGTCGGGGATGCGCCCGGTGACCTCGTTCGGCAGGTCGATGTGGGTCTCGGAGCCGAGTCCGAATTCGCGGGCGGTCCGGTAGAACCAGTCGTGGGCGTTCTTCTTGGGCTTGAGGCCGCCGTCGCGGTTCCACTCCTTGTGGCCGAGGGCGTAGAAGACGGTGTTGCAGGAGAACTTGAGCGCGTCGCCGAGGGTGATGGGGCCGTGCCCCTTGGACTCGAAGTTCGCGAAGCTCCGGCCGCCCATGTTGTAGGAGGCGCTGCAGTTGTACTTGTCGTTGAAGCCGTAGCCGGCCCGTACGGCCGCGCTCGCCGAGACCACCTTGAAGATGGAGCCCGCGGGGGCCTGGCCCTGGATGGCCCGGTTGAGCAGCGGGTAGTTGGAGTTCTTGCTGGTGAGCCTGGCGTAGTCCTTGCCGGAGATGCCGCCGACCCAGGCGTTGGGGTCGTAGTCGGGCTGGGAGGCCATCGCGACGACGCGGCCGGTCTTGGCCTCCATGACGACGACGGCGCCCGAGTCGGCCTCGTACTTGCGGCCGGTGATGTTGTCGGTCTCGTGACGGACGGTCTTCATCGCCTGCTGGAGCTCGAATTCGGCCACGGCCTGGACCCGGGCGTCGATGCTGGTGATGAGGGTGGACCCGGCCACGCCCGGGTCGGACTTGGTCTGGCCCATGACCCGGCCGAGGTTGTCGACCTCGTACGAGGTGACCTCCGCCTTGCCGCGCAGCTGCCGGTCATAGGTGCGTTCGATTCCGGAGCGGCCGACCTGATCGGACCGCAGGTGCGGCGAGTCGGTGTCCTTCGCCTTCTGGATCTCGTCGTCGGTGACCGGCGAGAGGTAGCCGAGCACCTGCGAGGTACGGGCCCCGCCGGGAGCCGGGTAGCGGCGGACGGCGGTGGGCTCCGCGGTGATGCCGGGGAAGTCCTCGGGGCGCTCGCGCAGCTGGAGCGCCTGCTGCGTGGTGGCTTCGAGGGTGACCGGAATCGGCTGGTACGGGGAACCGTTCCAGCAGGGCGCAGGGGTCTGGGAGTCGCAGAGGCGGACCTTCTCCATGACCTCCTTGGGGGTCATGTCCAGGACGTCGGCGAGGCGGGTCATGACGCCCTTGCCCCGGTCCTTCATCTTCATCAGCGCGGTCCGGCTGGCGGAGACGACGAGCCGGGTCTCGTTGTCGGCGAGGGGGACCCCGCGGGCGTCGAGGATCGAACCGCGCACGGCGGGCTGGACCACCCGCTGGACGTGGTTGCTCTTGGCCTCGTGGTAGTACTCGGCGCCGTTGCGGATCTGCAGGAACCAGAGCCGGCCGCCGAGGGTGACCAGCATCGAGAGGATGAGCACCTGCATGATGACGAGCCTGATCTGCACCCGGGAGGTGCGGCCGGTCTCCGGAACGTTCGTCATGCCTGCTCCTCCCTCACAGCTTCTTGACGCTCTTCACACCCTTGACTGCCTTGACGCCCTTTATGCGGACGGCCTTGTTGGCGCGGGAGCGCGCGGTCTTCAGCCGCAGCCCGCCGCGCTGGCTGCCGATGCGCAGGCCCGTACCGCCGGCCAGCCAGCCGGCGGAGACGTCGGCGGCCTTGTTGGCGGGGCCGCCGCCGGCCTCGACGGCCATCGGGTCGTTCTCGGCGCGCCGGGCCAGGGCCATGATGAACGGCACCGTGAACGGCGCGAGCAGCAGGTCGTAGAGGGTCGCGGTGAACAGCAGCCCGGTCAGGCCCACGTGGCGGGCGGCGGTGTCGCCGACGAGGGCGCCCACGCCCGCGTAGAGCAGGGTGGAGCCGGTCGCGGCGGCGACGACGGTGAGCATGGGGCCCCAGGCGGAGCGGAAGCGCCCGCCGTCGGGGCGGACCAGCCCGCAGAGGTAGCCGATGACGCACAGCACGAGCGCGTACCGCCCGGCGGCGTGGTCGGCGGGCGGGGCCAGGTCGGCGAGGAGACCGGCGGCGAAGCCGATCAGGGCTCCGCTGACGTGCCCGTACACGAGTGCGAGGGCGACGACGGTGAGGAGCAGCAGGTCGGGTACCGCGCCGGGCAGTTGGAGCCGACCCAGGACGGTGACCTGGACGACGAGGGCGACCACGACGAGCGTGGCCGAGAGCAGGATCCGGTTGAAGCGCATGGGCGGTCTGCTCCTACTCGTCGGCCGGCTTGCCGGGCACACTGGCGGACCCGGACGGGGTCACCGTGACGGTGACCGTCGGGGTGGGCTTGGGGGCCTCGGGCTTGGGCGGCAGCACGGCGTCACGGGGGTCCTCGCGCGGCGGCATCACGACGACGCCGACGATGTCCAAGCGGGAGAAGGCGACGGCCGGATTGACCCAGACGGTGCGGGTCAGGTCGCCGCGCGAGGGGTCGACCTTGATGACCTCGCCGATCGGCACGCCGGGCACGAAGGGCTTGTTGCCGCGCGAGCCGAAGGTGACGAGCCGGTCGCCGGGGTTGATCTTGGCCTTGCCGTTGAGCATCTGGACGGACATCGCGCGGTCGCCCTGGCCGGTGGCGAAGCCGAGTTCGCCGGTCTTCTCCAGCCGGGTGCCGACGGTGAAGTCGGGGTCGTTGGCGAGGACTACGGTGGCGGTGTCCGGGCCGACGGTGCTGACCCGGCCCACGAGCCCGTCCCCGTTGAGGACGGTCATGTCGCGTTCGATGCCGTCCTTGCTGCCGGCGTCGATGGTGACGGTCCAGGAGAAGCCCTGGGCCGCTCCTATCGCGATGACCTCGGCGCCCTTGATGCCGTACTGTCCGGCGCCCGCCCGCTTGAGCATCTCGTCGAGCTCGTGGATGCGGCTGCGGGTCTGCTCGTCGCTGCCGAGCTTGGCCTTCAGGGCCGCGTTCTCGCGCTCCAGCACGGCGATGCGGTTGTGCCGCTCGCCCGAGTCCCGTACGGCCCCTATGGCGTTGGCGACCGGATCGACAGCGGTCGCCACACCCTTCTCGACCGGCCCGAAGACCGCTGCCGCGGCCCGCCGGGCACCGTCGACCGGCGACTCCTCGCCTGCCCTGATGTCCACCGTGATCAACGCGAACGCGATGGCGATCAGAAGCACCAGGAGCAGCCGGCTTTCTCGTGTGTCCCTCACGTGCGGCGGCCGTGCCTTCCTCGTCGGAATTCTCTTTTGCCTGTATATCAACGATCCGCCGCACGGGCCCGGTAGCACCCGTACGGCGGATCCTTGTGTTCCGCATGGCCCCTCCGGCAGGGAGGGGTGTCTGTCAGCGACGGGGCTGGGCGTCCAGGACCTGCTGGAGCGCCTCGAACTCCTCGACGCACTTGCCGGAGCCGAGCGCCACGGAGTCGAGCGGGTCCTCGGCGATGTGGATCGGCATGCCGGTCTCCCGGCGCAGCCGCTCGTCGAGGCCGCGCAGCAGGGCGCCGCCGCCGGTCAGGACGATGCCGCGGTCCATGATGTCGCCGGAGAGCTCCGGCGGACACTTGTCGAGCGTGGTCTTGACCGCGTCGACGATGGCGTTGACCGGCTCCTCGATGGCCTTGCGCACCTCGGCGGCCGAGATGACGACCGTCTTGGGCAGTCCGGAGACCAGGTCGCGTCCTCGGATCTCGGTGTGCTCGTCCTTGTCGAGGTCGTACGCCGAACCGATGGTGATCTTGATCTGCTCGGCCGTGCGCTCACCGAGGAGGAGCGAGTACTCCTTCTTGATGTGCTGGATGATCGCGTTGTCGAGCTCGTCGCCGGCCACCCGGATGGACTGTGCCGTGACGATTCCGCCGAGGGAGATGACGGCGACCTCGGTGGTGCCGCCGCCGATGTCCACGACCATGTTGCCGGTGGCCTCGTGGACGGGCAGGCCCGAGCCGATGGCGGCGGCCATGGGCTCCTCGATGATGTGCACCTGGCGGGCGCCGGCCTGCGTGGACGCCTCGATGACGGCGCGTCGCTCCACTCCGGTGATGCCGGAGGGGACACAGACCACGACGCGCGGACGTGCCAGGTACCGTCGCTTGTGGATCTTGAGGATGAAGTACCGGAGCATACGCTCGGTGATCTCGAAGTCGGCGATGACGCCGTCCTTGAGGGGTCGTACGGCGACGATGTTGCCGGGCGTGCGCCCGATCATCTTCTTCGCCTCCGAGCCGACCGCCAGAATGCCGCCGGTGTTCGTGTTGATGGCGACCACGGACGGCTCGTTCAGGACGATCCCCCGGCCCCTCACGTACACCAGCGTGTTGGCGGTCCCGAGGTCGATCGCCATGTCACGGCCGATGAACGACATGTTGTTCCCCTTGTTCCCCATGAGGAGCGTCTGGCCTTCCAGTTGATAGCGGCTGCTGTCAGGTCGGCGAGGTGGGTGTGTGGGTGGAGGCCCCATCGTAGTGCCGGAGGTACGGACACCGCGCGACGGGACTCCGGCAATCCCGCCGGAATGGATACCCGCCCCCTGAATGGTGACGACGTGTCCTGCCCAGGCGTTCCCGCTCGTGCCGGGAAATACCGCAGGGCGACCGAAATTACTTCGGTCGCCCCAGGTCATGAGCGCTATTCGGCTGATGTCTCGTCAGGAAAGAGTGATCCGAATGAGTCTAGAGAGCGGGGAAGAACAGCTTCAGCTCGCGCTCCGCGGACTCCTCCGAGTCCGAGGCGTGGATGAGGTTCTCCCTGGTGACGGTGCCGAAGTCGCCCCGGATGGAGCCGGGCGCCGCGGCGATCGGGTCAGTGGGTCCGGCCAGCTGGCGGACACCCTCGATGACGCGTTCCCCTTCGACGACCAGGGCGACCACGGGACCGCTCGCCATGAAGCCCATGAGGGGCTCGTAGAACGGCTTGCCCTTGTGCTCGCCGTAGTGCGTCTCCAGGGTCTCCTGGTCCAGCGTGCGCAGCTCCAGTGCGGGAATGGTCCAGCCGGCCTTCCGCTCGATGCGGCCGATGATCTCGCCGACCAGACCACGACGGACGGCGTCGGGCTTGAGCAGGACGAGGGTGCGCTGGGTCATGTTTCGGCTCCTTGCGGCAAACGGGTGCGGTGGGACGAATCTACAGGGCCATCAGGGGCCGGCCGGCCGGTCGCCGGCCGGGCCCGGAGCGAGCCCGTCACGCGGTGTCGGGCGCCGCGGGCGCCGCGGACGCCCCGGATGCCTCCTGCGCGGCCGCCCAGCGCTCCTTGATCGTGTCGATCTTCCGGCCGTAGTGGACCGAGCACCACCACAGGCCGGCGAAGACCGCGCCGAGGAAGAACATCGTGGGGACGACGAACCCGCTCACGATCAGGCCGATCTGCAGGGCCCAGCCCAGCTGGACCGCCCCGGGACGCGACAGCATCCCGCACAGCAGCACCGACAGCAGCATCGTGACCCCGCACACCGTCCAGACCATGGCCTGGGTCAGATCGGGGTCCTTCATCGCCACCAGCCCCGCGAAGCCGATCACGAAGAACTCGCCGATCAGCGTGCTCGCACACAGCGTGCGCATCCCTCAGCCCCTCTTCAGCAGCAGGCGGGCCTCGCCCACCGTGATCACGGAACCGGTCACCAGGACCCCGCCCCCTCCGTACTCGGCCTCTTCCTCCGCCAGGGTGATCGCCGCCTCCAGGGCGTCGTCCAGCCGCGGCTCCACCTGCACCCGGTCCACGCCGAAGACCTCGACCGCGACGGCCGCCAGCTCGTCCGCGCCCATCGACCGGTGGCTGGAGTTCTCCGTGACCACCACTTCCGCGAAGATCGGCTCGAAGGCCTCCAGTACCCCGCGGACGTCCTTGCCCTCGCTCGCGGCCACGACCCCGATCAGCCGGCTGAAGCCGAACGACTCGGTCACCGCCTCCGCCGTGGCCGCGGCACCCGCCGGGTTGTGCGCCGCGTCCAGGACCACCGTCGGGCTGCGCCGCACGACCTCCATGCGGCCCGGCGAGGTCACCGAGGCGAAGGCCCGCTGCACCGTCTCCAGGTCCAGCACCCGCGCGTGCTCCTGGCCGATCCCGAAGAAGGCCTCGACCGCCGCCAGCGCCACCGCCGCGTTGTGCGCCATGTGGGCGCCGTACAGCGGCAGGAAGATGCCGTCGTACTCCCCGCCCACACCGCGCAGCGTCAGCTGCTGGCCGCCGACCGCGACCTCGCGCGAGACGACGCCGAACTCCATGCCCTCGCGGGCCACCGTGGCGTCGGCCTCCACGGCCTTCTTCAACAGCACCTGCGCCGCGTCCACCGGCTGCTGCGCCAGGATCACGGTCGCGTCCTGCTTGATGACGCCACCCTTCTCCACGGCGATCTCGCCGGGCGTGGAGCCGAGCCGGTCGGTGTGGTCCAGGCTGATCGGGGTGACCACCGCGACCGAGGCGTCGATGACGTTGGTGGCGTCCCAGCTGCCGCCCATGCCCACCTCGACCACGGCCACGTCCACGGGCGCGTCCGCGAAGGCCGCGTAGGCCATTCCGGTGAGCACCTCGAAGAACGACAGCCGGAACTCCTCGGCGGCGTCGACCATCTCCATGTACGGCTTGACGTCCTGGTACGTCTCGACGAACCGCTCGGCGCTGATGGGCGCCCCGTCGAGGCTGATCCGCTCGGTGATCGACTGCACGTGCGGGCTGGTGTAGCGCCCGGTGCGCAGCTCGAAGGCGTTCAGCAGGCACTCGATCATGCGGGCGGTGCTCGTCTTGCCGTTGGTGCCGGTGACGTGGATGGAGGGGTACGCGCGCTGCGGCTCGCCCAGCACGTCCATCAGCGCCGCGATCCGCGACACCGACGGCTCCAGCTTGGTCTCGCCCCAGCGGGTGGAAAGCTCCTGCTCCACCTCCAGCAGTGCCTTCGCGACCTCCGGGTCGACGGGCGGGGCGGGTACCGGGTCGCCCTGGGGCGGTCCGGCCTGGGCGCGCAGGGTGCGGCTGCCGGCCTCGATCACCGCCAGGTCGGGGTCGCGGTCGGACTCTTCCGCCACGATCTGGTCGAACTCGTCGAAGGTGCCGGCGAGGTCGTCGTTGTCGTCGCGGTCGTGGCTCTCGGGCTGCTGCTCACTCACAGGGCCAGTCTACGGACGGGGACCCGCATGACTTTCGGCCCGGCCGTTTAGGGACGTTCGGCGGCAAGAGCGACCGGATCGTTATGCAAGCCTTGCGAGCAGCAGATAGGGGAACAAATGCCGCAGGCCAGCACGAACAAGACGGCTACCAGCCGCGACATAGGGATGGACCTGGGGACGGCCAACACCCTCGTCTACGCGCGGGGGCACGGAATCGTCCTCGACGAGCCGTCCGTGGTCGCCGTCAAAGCGGGCACCACCACCGCCCTGGCCGTCGGATCGGACGCCAAGGAGACCATCGGCCGCACCCCCGGCTCCATCACCGCGATCCGCCCCCTCAAGGACGGCGTGATCTGCGACTACGAGGCCGCCGAGGAGATGATCCGGCACTTCGTGCGCAAGGCCGTCCCCGGCCGCCGGCCGCGCACCCGGATGGTGATCTGCGTGCCCTCCGGGGTCACACCCGTCGAGCGGCGCGCCATCGTCCACGCCTCCACCCGGGCCGGAGCCAAGGCCGTGCACCTGATCGAGGAGCCGATGGCCGCCGCGATCGGCGCCGGACTGCCCGTGGCCGAACCCCGCGGCTCCATGGTCGTGGACATCGGCGGCGGCACCTCCGAGGTCGCCGTCATCTCTCTGGGCGGCATCGTCACCTCCCGGTCCCTGCGCACCGGCGGAGACCGGCTCGACGCCGCGATCACCGACCACGTCCGCAAGCAGCGCGCGCTCCTCATCGGGGAGCGCACCGCCGAGGACGTCAAGCTCGGCATCGGCTCGGCATGGCCGGTGCCGGACCGGCCGGAACTGGAGACGCGCACCTTCACCGTGCGCGGTCGCGAGAAGGTCGGCGGCATGCCCAAGACGCTGGAGCTGGGCGCCGCGGACGTGCGGGCGGCCCTCGACGAGCCGGTCGAGGCGATCATCGCCGCCGTCCGCACCACCCTGGAGGACTGC
The DNA here is from genome assembly GCF_035989305.1 of Streptomyces sp. NBC_01233. Lineage (NCBI taxonomy): Bacteria > Bacillati > Actinomycetota > Actinomycetes > Kitasatosporales > Streptomycetaceae > Streptomyces > Streptomyces sp. NBC_01233. The sequence continues at coordinate 3,272,726 of NZ_CP108514.1, forward strand.
CCGCCCGAACTGTCCGGCGACGTGATGGAGCACGGCATCGTCCTCACCGGCGGCGGCGCCCTGCTCCCCGGCCTGGACCTGCGGATGGCCTCGGCGACGGGCATCCCGGTCTTCGTGGCGGACAACCCGCTGCACTGCGCGGCGCTGGGCTCCGGGCGGTGCGTGGAGGACCTGGACGCCCTGGGCGGCCTGCTGGTCCCGGCGAAGGCCTAGCCGGGGCGCCGTTCAGCCGCGCGGCAGCGTGGCCACGACCTCGTACGCGTCCTCCGTGCGCCTCGCCGTCAGGGTCCCGCCCAGGCTGCGCACGCGCTCGGACATGCTCGCCGTGCCGGAGCCCGCCGAGACGGGGGCCCGGCCCGGGGTCCGGGCCGGCAGCGCGTTGCTGACGGCGATCCGCAGCCGCGGGCCGTCCGCCGCGATCGACACGTCGATGGTCTCCCCGTGCGCATGCTTGGCGGCATTGGTCAGGCACTCCTGCACCACCCGGTAGACCGCCGCCTGGCGCAGCGGCGACAGCCCGTGCGCCTCCCGGTCCATGGCGAGGCGCACCGGCGACCCCGCCCGCCCGCTCTCCTCGGCCAGCGCGGGCAGCCCGTCCACGCCTGGAGTCGAGGCCCGCTCCCCGCGCTGCACGATGATCTCGTTGAGCACCAGATGGGCCCGGCGCGCGGTGTCGGCCAGCTCCTCGAAGTCCTTCGCGTGCGTCGTCTCGCGCGCCCGCACGGACAGCACTTCGGAACGCACCGTCAGCAGGGTCAGTTCCCGTCCGACGAAGTCGTGGACGTCGCGGGCGACGGAGGTGCGCTCCTGCTGGACGGCCTGCAGCACGGCGGACTCGGCCCGCCGGGCGGTGAGCTCCCCCACCAGGTCGTGCCGGTAGGCGGCGATGCCCACCGCCGAGGCGAGCACCCCGATGGGCACGAACAGGCCGAGGAACCCGCTGAGCGTCCCGGCCTTGTCCGCCGCCCAGCCCGGCACGCAGGAGAACAGGAGCAGCGCGAAGGCGACGTACCCGATCGTGGCCAGGACCGCGGCCCGCCGCCCCCGGTAGCGGCCCACCGAGTACAGCGCGAACTGGATCAGGGTCAGCTCGTGCAGCCACCCGATGAACAGCAGCGCGGCCACGTACGAGATCCAGGGCGTCCGGCGGCGCACCAGCAGGCTCGCGCAGCCCACGGCGAGCACGACCGCGGCGGCGGCCCCGCTCAGCGAGTTGTCGGCGGCGGCGAGTCCCGGCAGGTCGAGGGCCATCAGGCCGAGGCAGCTCAGCGCCGTCAGCACGTCCAGCGCGCGCGGTGATCCGGCCCAGGTCCCGGTGAGCCGGCGGCCGGAGGCCACCCACCGGTGGTACGCCGAGACGACGGGCTTGACGAGCATGCCCTCCATCATCCGTGGTCAGCGGATCGGATCGGAGCAGCTGGGACCGAAAACCGAGTGATGTGGGGCACTTCGGACAGGCCGGAGGTCCCGGCATCCCGCGACCTTGCGCCCTGCCGCGGGTCTGCCGGACCCTCGTAGGCTCGGAAGAATGACGACCGGAACGACCACCGGAACGACCGCCGCGGCTGCCGCCGCAACGGCCACCCGCCGGGGCACTGACAGCGGCACCGGCACCGCCCTGCTCCTTCTGATCGGCGGCCTGATCGGCGCGCTGGCCTCCGGAGTCCTCGCGTACGACCGCATCCGCACCCTGGAGGACCCCCTCTTCACCCCGGGATGCAATGTCAGCGCCGTCCTCAGCTGCGGCGACGTGATGACCACCTGGCAGGGCAATCTGCTGGGCTTCCCGAACAGCCTGCTCGGCCTCGCCGGCTTCGCGGCCCTCGCCGCGCTGGGCCTGGCCCTGGTGGCCGGGGCGGTGTTCCCGCGCGGGCTCTGGCTCGTCCTGTGGGCCGGCCTCGCCGCGGGCTCCGCCCTCACGGTGTGGCTGATCGGCCAGTGCCTGTACGTGATCGGCGCGCTGTGCCCGTGGTGCATGGCCGTCTGGGCGGTGATGATCCCGCTGTTCTGGTACGTCACACGTCACCTGGCGGCGCCCGGCTCCCGGCTGCGGGCGCTGCCGCACTGGCTGGTCCCGCTGGCCGCGTACGCGGTGCTGGCCGCGCTGGTCCTGGCGGAGTTCGGCATCCGCCTCCTGTGAGACCGTCCCCCGCACGGGGAACGCATCAAGGCGAAGGCCCCCGCATCGACCGACGGTGCGGGGGCCTTCGCCTTGTGCATGTGCCTACGGACCGCTAGGCGGCGGGCAGCGCGTCCAGCTGGGCCTGGAGCCGAGCGATGTCCGCCCCGGCCTTGGCGAGCCGGCCCTTGATCTTGTCCACGACGTTGTCGGGGGCCTTGGCGATGAACGCCTCGTTCCCGAGCTTCGCCTCGGCCTGCTGCTTCTCCTTCTCCGCGGCCGCGAGGTCCTTGGAGAGGCGCTTGCGCTCGGCGGCCACGTCGATCGTGCCCGACAGGTCGAGCGCGACCGTGGCGCCGGCGACCGGCAGGGTCGCGGTGGCGCTGAAGGAGTCGCCCTCGGGCTGCAGGCGCAGCAGCTGGCGGATGGCGGCCTCGTGCGCGGCCAGCGCCGTCCCCCCGAGGTCCAGGCGGGCCGGAACCTTCTGACCCGGCTGCAGACCCTGGTCGGCGCGGAACCGGCGGACCTCGGTGACCACGGCCTGGAGGTTCTCGATCTCGGCCTCGGCGGCCTCGTCACGGAAGCCGCTGTCCTTGGGCCATTCGGCGACGACGAGGGACTCGCCGCCCGTGAGCGTGGTCCACAGGGTCTCGGTGACGAAGGGGACCACCGGGTGCAGCAGGCGCAGGGTCGTGTCCAGGACCTCGCCGAGGACCCGGCCGGAGACCTTGGCACCCTCGCCGCCCGCGAAGAAGGTCGTCTTCGACAGCTCGACGTACCAGTCGAAGACCTCGTCCCACGCGAAGTGGTAGAGCGCCTCGCTGAGCTTCGAGAACTGGAAGTCCTCGTAGTAGGCGTCGACCTGCTCGACCGTCTTGTTCAGCCGGGACAGGATCCAGCGGTCGGTCGCCGACATCTGCTCGGGGGCCGGCAGCTCGCCCTCGATGGTGGCGCCGTTCATCAGCGCGAAGCGCGTGGCGTTCCAGATCTTGTTGGCGAAGTTGCGCGAGGCCTGGACCCAGTCCTCGCCGATCGGGACGTCGGTGCCGGGGTTGGCGCCCTTGGCCAGGGTGAAGCGGACGGCGTCGGAGCCGTACTTGTCCATCCAGTCCAGCGGGTCGACGACGTTGCCGAAGGACTTCGACATCTTCTTGCCGCGCTCGTCACGGACCAGGCCGGTCAGCGCGATCGTCTTGAACGGCGCCTCGCCGTCCATGGCGTACAGACCGAACATCATCATCCGGGCGACCCAGAAGAAGATGATGTCGTGGCCGGTGACCAGGACGTCGGTGGAGTAGAACTTCGCCAGGTCCGGGGTCTTCTCCGGCCAGCCGAGCGTGGAGAACGGCCACAGGCCGGACGAGAACCAGGTGTCGAGGACGTCGGTGTCCTGGACCCAGCCCTCGCCGGTGGGCGCCTCGTCGTCGGGTCCGACGCAGACGACCTCGCCGTCCGGGCCGTACCAGACCGGGATGCGGTGGCCCCACCACAGCTGGCGCGAGATGCACCAGTCGTTGAGGTTGTCGACCCAGTCGAAGTACCGCTTCGACATCTCCTCGGGGTGGATCGAGACCCGGCCGTCGCGGACCGCGTCACCGGCGGCCTTGGCGAGGGTCTCGACCTTGACCCACCACTGGAGGGACAGGCGGGGCTCGACGGTGGTGCGGCAGCGCGAGCAGTGCCCGACGGAGTGCAGGTACGGGCGCTTCTCCGCGACGATGCGGCCCTGCTCGCGCAGGGCGCCGACGACCGCGGAACGCGCCTCGTAGCGGTCCAGGCCGAGGAAGGGACCGTGGACGGTGATGACACCGCGCTCGTCCATGATCGTCAGGTTGGGCAGGCCGTGGCGCTGCCCGATGGCGAAGTCGTTCGGGTCGTGCGCCGGGGTCACCTTGACGCAGCCGGTGCCGAACTCGGGGTCGACGTGGGTGTCCGCGACGACCGGGATGGAGCGGTCGGTGAGCGGCAGCTTGATGAGCTTCCCGACCAGGTGCTTGTAGCGCTCGTCGTCCGGGTGGACGGCGATGGCCGTGTCACCGAGCATCGTCTCGGCACGCGTCGTCGCGACGACGAGGGTGTCCTCGCCCTCGCCGTACTTGATGGAGACGAGCTCGCCCGCGTCCTCCTGGTACTCCACCTCGATGTCGGAGATGGCCGTCAGGCAGCGCGGGCACCAGTTGATGATGCGCTCGGCGCGGTAGATGAGCCCGTCGTCGTAGAGCTTCTTGAAGATCGTCTGGACGGCCTTGGACAGCCCCTCGTCCATGGTGAACCGCTCGCGCGACCAGTCCACACCGTCACCCAGCCGCCGCATCTGGCCGAGGATCTTGCCGCCGTACTCTTCCTTCCACTGCCAGACCCGCTCGACGAACTCCTCGCGGCCCAGGTCGTGGCGGGACTTGCCCTCCTCGGCGAGCTGCTGCTCGACCTTGTTCTGGGTGGCGATACCGGCGTGGTCCATGCCGGGCAGCCACAGCGACTCGTAGCCCTGCATCCGCTTGCGGCGGGTCAGCGCGTCCATGAGCGTGTGCTGGAAGGCGTGGCCCAGGTGGAGCGAGCCCGTGACGTTCGGCGGCGGGATGACGATGGTGTACGCGGGCTTCTCGCTCGCGGGATCGGCCGTGAAGTACCCACGCTCTACCCAGCGCTCGTAGAGCTTCCCCTCTACCTCGGCCGGCGCGTACTGGGTCGGCAGTTCGGAGTTGGGGCTGCTGGGTGTCTGCGTGTTCTCGGTCACGGGCCACAGTTTACGGCCGTAACAGTCCAGTCATGAAACCGGTAATGAGGGGGCCCGCCGCCCCGGGCGACAACGGCTTCCGCCAGGATGTGTGGAACGGATAAGCAAACAGAGAAGCAACCTCATTGGGGGACGCGGGATGAGCTACAACCAGCCAGGGCCCTACGGGCAGCAGCCTCAGCAGCCGGGACCGTACGGGCAGCAGCCCCAGCAGCCCGGTCCGTACGGGCAGCAGCCCCCGCCGCCTGGTCCGTACGGCCAGCCCGCCCCCCAGCCCGGTTACGGCTACCCGCAGCAGCCGGGCGTGCCGCCGCAGGGCTACCCGCAGCAGCCGCCGACGCCGGCGTACGGCTACCCGCAGCAGGCCCCGTACGGCGGCCAGCCGCCGAAGAAGTCCAAGGCCGGCGTGATCATCGGCGTGGTCGTCGCGGTCGCGCTCGTCGCGGGCGCCGGCTGGTACTTCACGCAGGGCGGCGGCGCGGGCGGCGACGTCGCGGCCGACACCAAGGGCTACAAGCTGGCCTACCCCGCTGCGGTCGACAGCTACCAGAAGGCGCCGGACACCGCCGGTGCCCCCGCGGCCGACGCCCCGGTCACTGGTGAGGGGAAGACCAAGGCCGAGGCGCTCGGCGTGAAGAACGCGCACAACGCCACCGCCAAGTACCAGATCGGCAAGGACGAAAAGGGCAAGCAGTTCGCTGCCAACGGCCTCTGGGGCGAGATCGCCGACCCCGCGAAGGCTGTCGACAGCTACTACGCCGGGATCGGCCAGAACAACAAGGAAACCGAGAAGATCGGCTTCAAGTACGAACTGGTCGGCACTCCGAAGGAGTTCACCCCGGCCGGCTTCAAGGGCGCCGTGATGAAGTGCGCCAACGTCAAGATGATCAGCACCAAGCCCGGCACGAGCAAGGGGCCCAAGGACATCGAGATCCCCTCCTGCGCCTGGGGCGACCACTCGACCCTGGTCGGCATCAACGCCGTCGATCCGACAGCGGCCGCGCTCGGCGGGAGCAGCGGCACCCTCGACGAGGTGGCCGCGCTGACGGCGAAGCTCTACAACACCAGCCGCACCAAGGCCTGAGCGCGGTAGCGGCCGACGTGAGCATAGACGTGCACGCATGTCGGCCGCCGCAGGTTCAGTCTTACGCCGACTGGCACGCCCCGGCCGCGTCCGCTTCCTTCACGCCGATGGCGGTCAAGCCCCAGTAGCACTGAATGAAGCGTCCCACGTTCCGGGTGTTGGCACCGGTCTTGCAGGCAGACTCCACCTTCGGGCCCACGTTATAGCCCCTGTCGTACAGGTACAGCTGGCAATCACCCTGATCAGCCGAAGCGGGTGACGCGACCACAATCGGCAGCAGGATGGCCGCGAGCGCGGCAGCCATGACTCCCCCGGCACGTTTCATCTTCATACTCAACACCCCTCCAGGTACGACGGTCTGGAGGAAAGTTGATCAAGAAAACGGCCGTCACACCAGGCCGCACGAATGTGCGTCCGATTATCGGTCAAGTCTGTCCTGAACGCAGAAGGGGCGCCCCCGGTCGGGGGCGCCCCTTCTGCGTTCCGTACGTCGTTACGCGGACTTCTCGTGCGGGCCCTGGTCCTTCGGGACGATCCTCGGGACCAGCGTCGGGTTGACGTTGGAGCGGACCACGTCCGAGGTGATGACCACGCGGGCGACGTCCTTGCGGGACGGGACCTCGTACATCACCGACATGAGGACCTCTTCCATGATGGCGCGCAGGCCGCGCGCGCCCGTCTGGCGGAGGATGGCCTGGTCGGCGATGGCCTCGAGGGCCTCGCGCTCGAAGTCCAGCTCGACACCGTCGAGTTCGAACAGCCGCTGGTACTGCTTCACCAGGGCGTTGCGCGGCTCGATCAGGATCTGGAGCAGGGCCTCGCGGTCCAGGTTGTGGACGGAGGTCAGCACGGGGAGGCGGCCGATGAACTCGGGGATCATCCCGAACTTCACCAGGTCCTCCGGCATGACCTCCTGGAACTGGTCGCTGGCCTCGATCTCGCGCTTCGAGCGGATCGTCGCCCCGAAGCCGATGCCCTTGGCGCCCGCACGCGACTCGATGATCTTCTCCAGGCCGGCGAAGGCGCCGCCCACGATGAAGAGCACGTTCGTCGTGTCGATCTGGATGAACTCCTGGTGCGGGTGCTTCCGGCCGCCCTGCGGCGGGACGGAGGCGGTCGTGCCTTCCAGGATCTTCAGGAGGGCCTGCTGGACGCCTTCACCCGACACGTCGCGCGTGATCGACGGGTTCTCGCTCTTGCGGGCCACCTTGTCGATCTCGTCGATGTAGATGATCCCGGTCTCGGCCTTCTTGACGTCGTAGTCGGCGGCCTGGATCAGCTTCAGCAGGATGTTCTCGACGTCCTCGCCGACGTACCCGGCCTCCGTCAGCGCCGTCGCGTCGGCGATGGCGAACGGGACGTTCAGCATGCGGGCGAGGGTCTGTGCGAGCAGCGTCTTGCCGGAGCCCGTGGGGCCCAGCAGCAGGATGTTGGACTTCGCGAGCTCGATCGCGTCGTCCCGGCCCTGCGCGCCGCCGTTCTCGCCGGCCTGGACCCGCTTGTAGTGGTTGTAGACCGCTACCGAGAGGGCCTTCTTCGCCGGCTCCTGGCCGACGACATAGCTCTCCAGGAACTCGTAGATCTCACGGGGCTTGGGGAGTTCCTCCCACCGGACCTCGGAGGTCTCCGCGAGCTCTTCTTCGATGATCTCGTTGCAGAGGTCGATGCACTCGTCGCAGATGTACACACCGGGTCCTGCGATGAGCTTCTTCACCTGCTTCTGGCTCTTTCCGCAGAACGAGCACTTGAGCAGGTCGCCGCCGTCACCGATGCGTGCCACGAGGTGCTTCCCCTTCGCCTGGGAGACGCCTGGTTCAGCGCTCCTGGTGCCTCATATCCGACGGTACCTTGCCGGGGGCCCCGTGCGGGGCCCCCTTGACGTGGTTCACATCGCCGAATCCGGCGGCGGTTCCACGCCAACTGACGGCAAGGATCAGTGGGAGTTCTTGCGGGTCGAGACGATCTGGTCGATCAGGCCGTACGCGAGCGCGTCCTCGGCCGTGAGGATCTTGTCGCGCTCGATGTCGTCGCGGATCTTCTCGATCGGCGTCGTCGAGTGCTTGGCCAGCATGGTCTCCAGCTGGTCGCGCATGCGCAGGATCTCGTTGGCCGCGATCTCGAGGTCCGAGAGCTGCTCACGGCCGGTGCCGCCGGACGGCTGGTGGATCAGCACGCGGGCGTTCGGCAGCGCCATGCGCTTGCCGGGGGTGCCGGCGGCGAGCAGGACCGCGGCGGCGGAAGCCGCCTGGCCCATGCAGACCGTCTGGATGTCCGGCTTCACGAACTGCATCGTGTCGTAGATCGCCGTCAGCGCGGTGAAGGAGCCGCCGGGGCTGTTGATGTAGATCGAGATGTCGCGGTCCGGGTCCATCGACTCCAGGCACAGCAGCTGGGCCATGACGTCGTTGGCGGAGGCGTCGTCGATCTGCACGCCGAGGAAGATCACGCGCTCCTCGAAGAGCTTCGCGTACGGGTCGTACTCGCGCACGCCCTGCGAGGTGCGCTCGACGAAGCGCGGGATGACGTAGCGGTTGTCCACCTGCGGGCCGGTGTAGAGGCCGCTCGCGGAGAAGTTGTTCTGCATCTGGGTGTTCACCATCCTGGTGGCGTTCTGCGGGCTGTCGGCTGCTGTACTGACGGTGGGTACCGGGATCAGGCCCCGGTGCCGCCGCCGCCCGGAACGTTGGACGCTGCCGAGATGATCTCGTCGATGAGGCCGTAGTCCTTGGCCTCCTCGGAGGTGAACCAACGGTCGCGGTCGCCGTCGCGGATGATCGCCTCGACGGTCTGGCCCGAGTGGAACGCGGTGATCTCGGCCATCCGCTGCTTGGTGCGCAGCAGGTACTGGGCCTGGATCTTGATGTCCGACGCGGTGCCACCGATGCCGGCGGAGCCCTGGTGCATCAGGATGTCGGTGTTCGGCAGGGCGAAGCGCTTGCCCTTGGCGCCACCGGTGAGCAGGAACTGGCCCATCGAGGCCGCCATGCCCATGCCGATGGTGACGACGTCGTTCGGGATGTACTGCATGGTGTCGTAGACGGCCATGCCGGCCGTCACGGAGCCACCGGGGCTGTTGATGTAGAGGTAGATGTCCTTCTCCGGCTCGGCGGCCAGGAGCAGGAGCTGCGCGGTGATCTTGTTCGCGATGTCGTCGTCGACCTGCTGGCCGAGGAAGATGATGCGCTCGCCGAGCAGCCGGTTGTAGACATGGTCGCCGAGGCCGCCACCGATGGACGGCTCACCCGCGGCGTAAGGCTTCAGATTCGTCACGTATCCACCTGCTCGTCTCCGACGGCCATGTGCCGTCTCAGCGTCTCGTTCTGGGGCTCGGTCCGGCCGGTGCGGAACAGTCCGCCGGCGTCCGGGTACTCACGTGCCCCCGTACTCATGGACCCTAACGCGCAGGTAGGACAACGCCATCCCGCTTCCCGAACTGTTCGCTCGGAGCGCAAGCTCCGGGGGCCTTTCGGGCACCATGCCGAAGGGCCCGGACGCGGCTGCGTCCGGGCCCTTCGGGGCACTGCTCAGCGGGCTTCGCCCGGGGTGTTACTTGGCCTCGTCGGCCTTGACCTCGTCGTCACCGTCGACGGCGGCCTCGACGGTCTCGGCGGCCTGCTCGACCTCGTCCTCGTCGTCGGACAGGTCCACGACGTCACCGTTGGTGTCGACGACCTTGGCGGCCTCGACGACGACCGCGAGGGCCTTGCCGCGGGCGACCTCGCCGACGAGCATCGGAACCTGGCCACCCTCGACGACCGCCTGGGCGAACTGGTCGGGGGACATGCCGGAGGACTGGGCACGGCGCATGAGGTGCTCGGTGAGCTCCTCCTGGTTGACGCCCAGCTTCTCCTTGTTGACCAGCGCGTCGAGGACGAACTGGGTCTTGATGCCCTTGATCGCCTGCTCGGAGGTCTCGGCGTCGAACTCCTCGACCGTCTTGCCCTGGAACTCCAGGTACTTCTCGATGGTCAGACCCATCTGGCCGAGCTGGTGGTGCTCCAGGTTGTGCTTGCGGGTCTGGACCTCGTCCGCGAGGAGCTTCTCGGGGATCGGGACCTCGACGAGCTCCAGCAGCTTCTCCAGGACGCGCTCCTGGGCCTGCGTGGCCTGGTCGTACTGCTTCATGTTCTCGAGGCGCTTGCGGCTGTCCGCCTTGAGGTCCTCGAGGGTGTCGAACTCGCTCGCCATCTGCGCGAACTCGTCGTCCAGCTCCGGGAGCTCCTTGGCGGAGACCTTGGTGACCTTGACGGTGACCTCGGCGTCCTTGCCCTCGGCGGAGCCGCCCTTCAGCTGGGAGGTGAAGGTGGCCTCGCCACCGGCCTCCAGGCCCGTGACGGCCTCGTCGATGCCCTCGAGGAGCTCGCCCGAGCCGATGGTGTACGAGACGTCGGAGGCGACGCCGTCGGGCAGCACCTCGCCGTCGACCTTGGCCTCCAGGTCGATGGTGACGACGTCACCGTCGGCGGCGGCGCGCTCGACGTCCTTGGTGGACCCGAAACGGCCGCGCAGCTGCTCGACCGACTTCTCGACGTCCTCGTCGGAGACCTCTACGGCGTCGACCTCGACCTCGATGCCGGAGTAGTCCGGGATCTCGATCTCGGGACGGACGTCGACCTCGGCGGTGAAGGCCAGCAGTTCGCCGTCCTTCAGCTCCGTGATGTCCACCTCGGGCTGGCCCAGCGGGTTCAGGTCCGCCTCGTTGACGGCCTCGGTGTAGAACTTCGGGAGGGCGTCGTTGACGGCCTCCTCCAGCACCGCACCGCGGCCGAAGCGCTGGTCGATGACGCGGGCCGGGATCTTGCCCTTGCGGAAGCCCTTCACCGTGACCTGCTGGTTGATCTTCTTGTACGCCGCGTCGAGGCTGTCCTTGAGCTCCTCGAAGGGCACCTCAACAGTGAGCCGAACCCGAGTCGGGTTCAGGGTCTCCACGGCGCTCTTCACGGTTTGGTCTCCTTGTGGCTGACTGCTGGGGGTCTCCCCCGGCCCGCTGTGATTCAGCGGTTCGGTGAATCGGGCCCGGTACATCAGACACACGGGCACGCAGCTTGCATAGTAACCGCAAGCGGCAATCAGCCCACAACGCGATCTTGTGGCGACCCCCCGAATGATCTCGGAGGAGACACTGCTGTTGGTCGGGGTGGCCGGATTCGAACCGACGACCTTCCGCTCCCAAAGCGGACGCGCTACCAAGCTGCGCCACACCCCGTCGGTGCGACACGTAGGGTACATGCCCGGAGACCCTCTGATGTGCGGGGTTTCCCGAAACGTTTCGGGCCGGTCCCGGGCGTGGGCGCGAAATGTGGTGTGCGCTCCCCCTGTACGACCCGCTAGGATGCTGTCCGTGCCGCGGTCCCCGACCTGCGGCGCGCGCGTTGCGGGTGTAGCTCAATGGTAGAGCACTAGTCTTCCAAACTAGCTACGCGGGTTCGATTCCCGTCACCCGCTCTGAAGGCGGAAGGGCCAGGTCAGAGGATGTTTCCTCGACCTGGCCCTCCGTCATTTCCGGGGACATGCAGACGGCGGACTCAGTCGGACTCAACGGACTCAAGCGGACTCAAGGGGTGGCGAAACGTGGGCAGAAGAAGGAACGGGGCCGCATGGGCGGCTGCCGCGGGGGTCGCGGCGCTCGCGGGCGTCCTCGCCGTCGGCGGGGTCGTCCTGGCCTCGACCGAGGAGGACGGGTGGGACGGCGGGGACGGCTGGGTTCGCGAGCCCGCGGGTGCGAAGGCCCCGGCCCGCGCCGGGGGCGACCCCTCGCGCGGCACGGTCGAGGCCGAACTCGCCGCCGCCGCCACCGCGGCCGGGCTCCCCCCGGGTGCCGCGTCCCCCACCGAGGAGGGGGAACTCGCCGATTGCATCGCGGCCTGGATGGGCGGCGGCCCCGCCGACGACGGCCGGCTCGCGGCCCTCGAAACCGCCCTGGAGGAACGCGGCTGGCAGGTCGCGGCCCGCCGCGGCGAGCCCGTTCCGGCGGTGGCCCTGACCAGCGGCTCCTGGCGGCTAAAGTTCACCAACGGGGGTCTCGTCGACACCCTTTCACTGGTGGCCACCCGTTCCGGCCGAACCTGCGACGAGGCCTTCCGGCGCGACAAGGCGACCCGAGGCCCGCTGGGCTGACCACACCCCGCCGCAGCTCACGCGGCCGGAGCCGGGGGTGTTCAGAGCTTGATGTTCGCGATCATCGTCGCGAGGGAGTTGAGGAAACGGTTCACGTCGTCCGCGATGGAGCTGGACGCCAGGAAGAAACCGAAGAGGGCCGCGACGATGGCGGGGCCCGTCTTGATGTGGTTGCCGCGGATCAGCACCACCAGGATGACCGCCAACAGAACCACCACTGACAGCGAAATGGCCACTACTGATCACACCTTCGGTCGTCCCCTGGTCGGCCCGGGGCGCACGGCCAGGCACACCCCCACATGGACCATCCTCCCACCAACGGGTCCCGGCTATCCGCCCCGTGACGAATCGCCGTGGTTCCGTTTCCGCCAACCACATGTGCTCCGGGCATGTTTCGCGCGTGGGGTCCGGGTCATGGGGTGGTGAGGCCCAGCAGAGAACGGACATACGCATACTTCGCGGACAGCCGCTCGCGCGTGGGGCCGTCCAGTACGGAGAGGCGTACGGGGTCGGCGTTGTGCGCGAGGTCGGCCTCCTTGACGAGGAGGGCGCCGGGGGTGGCGAGGATGCGGGCCGTGTACTGCTCGACCGGTTCGCCGGGGTGTTTGGTGACCGCGAGGACCATGTCCTTCACCGACTGCGGCAGGGCGGCGGAATCCAGCCAGGTGAGACTGAGGGCCTCGTCCTCGATGGAGTCGTGGAGCCAGGCCGCCGCCTGCTGTTCGGGGGTGCCGCCGCGCAGGCGGACGCCTTCGGCGACGGCCGCGAGGTGCTCGGCGTAGGGCCGGCCGGCCTTGTCGGTCTGGCCTTCGTGCGCGGTGCGCGCGAGGGCCTCCACCTCGATGAGGGTCAGGGGGTTGTCCGTCATGCGATCTCCCTTGCCGCCGCGCCGAGGGCCTGCGCGGCCCGGCGTGCATCCGCTTCCGTCGTACGCCAGTTGGAGAACGCGGCGCGCAGGGCCGCGGTTCCCCCGTACACGGTCGGAGTGACGAACACCTCCGCGGCCGCCGCCTCGCGCAGGGCGGTCAGCCGGGCCGCGGTGGGGGCCTCGGCGAGGGTGAAGCAGACGACGTTGAGGCGGACCGGGGCGAGGAGCGTGAAGGCGGGGTCCTCCTCCAGTGCGGCGCCCAGCGCGCGGGCGCAGGCGATGTCGCGTTCGACGATCTCCCGGTGGCCTTCGCGGCCGTACGCGCGGAGGGTGAACCAGGCGGCCAGCGCGCGCAGCCGGTGGGAGTTCTCCGGGGTGAGGTGGACGAGGTCGGGGTGGTCGCCGAGGGGGCCGAGGTAGGCGGCGGAGTTCTGGAAGACGCGGGCCTGCAGATCGCGCCGGCGGGTGAACTGGACGGCGCTGTCGTAGGGGACGTTGAGCCACTTGTGCAGGTCGACGCAGACGGAGTCGGAGGCGTCGAGTCCGGCGGTGAGGTGGGCGTGGTCCGGGGAGAGGGCGGCGAAGGCGCCGAAGGCGGCGTCGGTGTGCAGCCAGAAGTCGTGCCGGTCGCGGAGGGCGGTGACGGCGGGGAGGTCGTCGAAGTCGACGGTGTTGACGGTGCCCGCGTTGGCGACGACCACGGCCGGGCCGGGGGTGTCGGCCAGCGCGCGGTCCAGGGCTGCCGGGTCCACGGCCTCGCGGCCGGGCAGCGTCGGGACCGTGACGAGGGAGCTCCGGCCCAGGCCGAGGACCGAGAGGGCCTTGCCGATCGAGGAGTGCGGGGCGCCGGACAGGACGCGGACCGCACCGAGGGCGGCGACGCCGTCCTCGGCCGGGGAGACGCCGAGGCGTTCGCCGAGCCATTCGCGGGCGACGGCGAGGCCGGTGGTGTTGGACATGGTGGCGCCGGAGACGAAGGTGCCGGAGTGGGCGGCGGAGAGGCCGAAGAGGTCGCGGAGCCAGCCGGTGGTCTCGCGTTCGAGGTCCTGGCCGGCGCCGTCGAGGGCGGAGTTGGAGTTCTGGTCGTGGGCGGCGGTGAGCCAGTCCCCGGCGAGGGCGGCGGGGGTGGCTCCGCCGGTGACGAAGCCGAGGTAGCGGGGGCCGGCGGAGGCCGACAGCCGCGGCTCCCAGCGCGCGCGGAAGGCGGCGAGGGCGGCGTCCGCGCCCGTGCCGTGCTCGGGGAGCGGTTCGGGGTCGAGGGGCTTGCCGGGGGGCGGTACGACGGGCCGCTCGTCCAGGGACGCGAGGGCGTCGGCGGCGGCGCGGCGGGTCGCGTCGAGGAGGTCGGGAAGGCGGGCGAGGTCGGCGGCGAGCGTGCGGTCCATGGGGGCACGGTAGGCGGGCCGCGCCCTGCCGGGGCGGGCCAATCCGCGCGGATTGGCCCGCGTGTCGCCGCCGCCGGGCCGGCCGGACCGCGAGGAGCGGCCCGCCTGCCGGACCCTGCGGGGCCCGCCGCCTCACGGGCGCGGTCCGCGTGCCGGCGGCGCGGGCGGGCCGATCCGGGCCGGGGGGCCGCTTGCGCCCCGGCGGCGGCACGCACCGTCGTAGGCTCGGCGGATGATCGCGAAGCGGTGGACGGGTGGCGTTGTCGGGGGCGTGGTCGTCGCGGGGGTGCTGGCGGGCGTGGCGGGGTGCAGTACGCCGCCGGCGCCGCGGGCCGCGCCGGGGCCGACCCTCGGGCCGCAGGTCAGGTCCACGCAGCCGGGCACGGAACCGGACGCCACGCCGGGCACGGGGGCGTGGCCGAACCGGAACTCGCCCGCCCCGCAGGCGACGCCGGACGCGCAGTGCCCCGAGGGCGGGATCCGGCTCGTCGAGACGGGCGGGGACGCGGCGATGGGGCTGCGGGTGGAAGGTTTCCGGCTGGTCAACTGCAGTACGGAGCCTTACGCGCTGGAGGGCTACCCGCAGGTGTCGCTGCGGGACGGCCGCAACGATCCGCTGGAGGTCACGGTGGAGCACGGCGCGGCGGGGATCACCACGGGCGTGCCGCACATCGACGCGGCCCCGCAGCGGGTGACGCTGGCGCCGGGACAGGCCGCGTCGTGGTCGGTGGTGTGGCGCAACCTCGTCACCGACGCGACGGTGCCGGCCACGACGGTGCCGGTCCTGGAGATCGCACCCCGCCCGGGAGCGCCCCGGCTGTGGCTGCGGCTGGCCCGGCCGTTCGACCTCGGGAACACCGGGAAGCTGGGGATCGGCCCGTGGACGGCGGCGACCCGGTGATCATCTGGCTCAACGGGCCCTTCGGGGGCGGCAAGACGCAGACGGCGTACGAGATGCACCGGCGGCTGCCGGGCAGCGTCGTGTGCGATCCCGAGCACGTCGGGTTCGGGCTGCACCGGATGCTGCCGCCCGCGCTGCGCGGCGATTTCCAGGACCTGACGGCCTGGCGCCAGGGGGTGTTCGAGGTGCTGGACCTCGCGGCGCGGCGGCATCCGGGCGTGGTGCTGGTGCCGATGACGGTCACCGAACCGGCCTATTTCGCGCAGACCGTGGGACGGCTGCGCGAACACGGGCACGACGTACGGCATTTCGCGCTGCTGGCGCAGCGGGAGACAGTGCTGCGGCGACTGCGCGAGCGCGGGCTGGGACGCGGGTGAAGCGGGGGAGCTTCGCGGTGTCCCGGCTGGACGGGTGCCTGGAGGCACTGCGCGCGCCCGAGTTCGCGCAGCACCTGGCCACCGACCGGCTGACCGTGTCCGAGGTCGCCGACCGGGTGGCCGCCTCCGCGGGACTGGACCTGGCCCCGAACAACGACGGCCCGCTGCGGGGCCGGATCCGGCGCGCGCTGATCGGCGTACGGCACATCCGCTTCGACTAGGGCCTCAGGCCGGCGCGGGAGCGGGGGTGCGGCGGGCGGTGAGTACGGTCATCCGGGCGGCGACGGTCGTGGCGGGGCTGCGCGGGAGCCGGCCCTCGATCAGGCCGTCGGCGAGGAAGAGCACCTGGTCGGCGTGGGCGGCGGCGGCCGGGTCGTGGGTGACCATGACGACGGTGGCGCCCATCGAGTCCACGGCGTCCCGGAGCTGCTGCTGACCGCCGGACAGTTCGGCCGGGCGCCGGCCGCCCCTGCCCTCCAGGCCGACGCGGGCGAGCAGGTCGGCGGCGCGGGCCCGGCCCTGGTGCGCGGACCGGCCGCCGGCGAGCCGCATCGGGAGCAGCACGTTCTGCTCGACGGTCAGCGACGGCAGCAGGTTGAAGGCCTGGAAGACGAAGCCGAGGCGGCTGCGGCGGAGTTCGGTGAGCTCGTTCTCGTTCATGCCGGTGATCTCGGTGCCGCCGAGGCGGACGGAGCCCTCGGTGGGCAGGTCGAGTCCGGCGGCGCACTGCAGGAAGGTGGACTTGCCGGAGCCGGAGGGGCTCATCACGGCGGTGAAGCTGCCGCGCGGAAGGCTGAGGTCGATCCCGCGCAGGACGTGGACGGTGGTGGCGCCGCGCCCGTAGGCGCGCCGTACGCCGCGCAGTTCCACGGCCGGATCGCCGTGGTGGGGCGGCCGCGCCGCCGGAGTGTCCTCGTGCCGCCGGCCGCTCCGCCGCAGCCCCATGGTGTGCCGCCTTTCGCCGTCGCCCTGATCGTGGCTGCGACGCTACGGATCACGGTGGGCGGCCGGCCATGGCGCGGCCCGGCGGAGCGGGGGTGGGGCAAACCCCACCCCGGTCAGGCGGAGCGGCGGATGAGCAGCAGGGCGCGGTCGTCGTTGACGTCCTTGGCCACCTTTTCGATGAGGTGCCAGGCGGCGCCGTGCCAGCCGGAGGCGACGTAGCGGTCGGCCTCGCCCGTGAGGCGGTCGATGCCCTCGCTGATCTCGCGGTCGGAGGTCTCGACGAGGCCGTCGGTGAAGAGCATCAGGACGTCGCCGGGGCGGAGGTTTCCGCGGGCGGGGATGAATTCGGCGCCGTCGTAGACGCCGAGCAGCGGGCCCTCGCCGGACTTCTCCTGCCAGCGGCCGGTGCCCGCGGAGAGCTGGAGGGCGGGGAGGTGGCCGGCCGAGAGGAGTTCGTAGTCGCCGGTCTCCAGGTCCAGGACGAGGTGGATGGAGGTGGCGAAGCCCTCGTCCCAGTCCTGGCGGAGCAGGTAGCCGTTGGCGGCGGGCAGGAAGCCGTGCGGGGGCAGGGCGCCGAGCAGTCCGCCGAAGGCTCCGGACAGCAGCAGGGCCCGGGAGCCCGCCTCCATGCCCTTGCCGGAGACGTCGGTCAGGACGATCTCCAGTGTGCGGCCGCCGTTGGTGCGGGCCGCGACGACGAAGTCGCCGGAGAAGGACTGGCCGCCGGCCGGGCGCAGGGCCATCTCCCGGTGCCAGCCGCGCGGCAGGGAGGGCAGTTTGCTCTGGACGCGGATCCGCTCGCGCAGGTCGAAGAGCATGGTGCCGCCGCGCCGCCAGGGCACGCCGACGCGGCTGCGGAACTGGGCGATGACCAGTCCGAAGAACCCGCAGGCGGCGACGACGAGGACGGTTCCGGGGGTGACGCGCGCCGGGCCCTGGGTGTAGGGGCCGAGCACGAGGGCCTCGACGATCAGTGCGGCCGCGGAGGCGGCGTACAGGCCGAGCAGGCTGGCGGGACGCAGCAGCAGCCCGCCGGCCACGATCGGCAGGACGAGCGCCGAGGGCGAGAACCAGACGGGCAGCATCATCGTGCCGCAGGCGATGGCGGGGACGGTCAGGAGCAGCCCGGCGAAGGCGAGCCAGTCGGAGGCGTCGCCGCGGAAGTAGTCGACCGCGGATTTGCGCAGGGCGGTGCGGCCCCGGTGCGACAGCATGCGCATCCGGGCCATGAGGGTCTCCACGCGTGCTCCGGCCATTGCTTCGGGACCCTATCCATCCTGGCTGTGGATGCGCAGGGGTACCCCCGTACCCGGGGTCCCTGGGCGCCCGAAAACGCTTCGACTGGGGCGGAATGCCCTGATAGGGATGGCCGTATGGCTCTTGAGATGCGCGTATTACAGGCTGATGAGTGGGATGTCTGGTACGACCACCTGGAACTGGCGTTCGGTGGCGTGCCCGACTCCCCCGAGGAGCGGAAACTCTACAAGTCGCTGACGGAAGCGGAACGCTCCCTCGGCGTCTGGGACGGCGCCGCGTGCGTCGGCTCGGCCGCCGCCTTCAGCTTCCGCCTCTCCGTCCCGGGCGGGGCGATCGTCCCCGCGGCCGGCGTCACGATGGTGGGCGTCTCCCCCACCCACCGCCGGCGCGGGGTGCTCAGCTCCCTGATGCGCCGGCAACTGGACGACGTCCGGGCGGGTGGCGAACCGCTCGCCGTGCTGACGGCCTCGGATCCGGCCATCTACGGGCGGTTCGGCTACGGCACGGCGACGTACGCGCTGGAAGTGGACATGGACAAGACCCGGGTACGGCTCTCCGCGCCGCCGGGGACGGACGAGGTGCGGCTGCGCCTCGTCGACCCGCGGGAGGCGCTGGCCGACTGCGAGCGGGTGTATGCGGCGCTGGTCCCGCGGCGGCCGGGCATGCCGGCCCGGCAGCCGGGGTGGGAGGGGCAGCCGCTGCTGGACCCGCCCCGGCAGCGCTCCGGTTCCTCCCCGCTGAAGTGCGTGGTCGCCGAGCGGGCGGACGGCGAGGTGGTCGGCTACGCCCGCTACCGGGTGAGGGCCGACTGGGACCGGTCCGGCTCGGACGGCAAGGTCGAGGTGGGCGACCTCGACGCGCTGGACCCGGCGGCGTGCGCGGCGCTGTGGCGCTTCCTGTTCTCGATCGACCTGACCTGGAGCGTCCGGGCGTCCCGGCGGCCGGTGGACGATCCGGTGCTACACCTGGTCACGGACATGCGGAGGTCGCAGCCGCGGGTCCGGGACTCGCTGCACGTACGGCTGGTGGACCTGACGGCGGCGCTGGAGGCGCGCACGTACGGGGCTCCGATGGACGTGGTCCTGGAGGTCGAGGACCTCTTCTGCCCGTGGAACGCGGGGCGGTGGCGGCTGGTCGCCGACGGCAAGGGCGCCGCCCGCTGCACGCGGACCGAGGAGCCGGCGGACCTGGAGCTGTCGGTCCGGGAGCTCGGGTCGGCGTACCTGGGCGGGTTGACCCTCGCCTCGCTCGCCGCGGCCGGCTTCGTGCGCGAGCTGCGCCCGGGCGCCCTGACGGAGGCCTCGCGCGCCTTCGCCGGGGACGTGGCCCCGTGGCTCCCGCACGGCTTCTAGTGCCGGGGCGGGCCTAGCGCTGCTGGCAGGCCGGGCACCAGAAGAGGTTGCGGGCGGCGAGATCGGCGGTGCGGATCTCGCCCCCGCAGATGTGGCAGGGCAGGTTCGCCCTGCGGTAGACGTACACCTCGCCGCCGTGGTCGTCCACCCGCGGCGGCCGGCCCATCACCTCGGGCAGGTGCTCGTCTCGGACGGTGTCGATGCGGTTGTTCCGCACGCCCTCGCGCATCAGGGCGGCCAGGTCCGCCCACATGGCGTCCCATTCGGCGCGGGTGAGGTCCTTCCCGAGCCGGTACGGGTCGATGCCGTGCCGGAAGAGGACCTCGGCGCGGTAGACGTTGCCGATGCCCGCGACGGTCTTCTGGTCCATCAGCAGGGCGGCGACGGTGGTGCGGGACCGGGAGATCCGCTTCCAGGCCCGGTCGGGGTCGTCGTCCGGCCGCAGCGGGTCGGGGCCGAGCCGTTCGTGTACCGCCTTCTTCTCGCCCTCGCCGATCAGTGCGCAGGCGGTGGGTCCGCGCAGGTCGGCGTAGTGCTCCTCGTTCAGCAGCCGCAGCCGGACCGTGTCGGTCGCGGGCGGCGCCGGGGCGGGGCCGAAGCCGAGCTTGCCGAAGAGTCCGAGGTGGATGTGGATCCAGGCGTCGCCCAGTTCGAGGAACAGGTGCTTGCCGTGCGCCTCCGCGCCCTCCAGTTCGCGCCCGTCGAGCAGGGCCGCGCTCTCGGCGAAGCGGCCCTGGGGGCTGCTCACGCGGACCGGGCGTGCGGCGAACCGCTCGGTGTGGTCCTGGGCGAGGCGGTGGATCGTATGCCCCTCGGGCACGGCGAACTCCTGAGAAGAATGAAAACGGCCGTGCCACCCCCCGAGGGAGCGGCACGGCCGGAAGCGGGATCAGCCCTGCGGGTGGTGGGCCGGGATCGGGGGGAGCTCGCCGGTCTGCTCGTAGGCGGAGAGCATGTCGATGCGGCGGGTGTGCCGCTCCTCGTCGGAGTACGGGGTCTTCAGGAAGGCGTCGATGAAGCTGACGACCTCGTCCTGGGTGTGCATGCGGCCGCCGACGGAGATGACGTTGGCGTTGTTGTGCTCGCGGCCGAGCTCGGCGGTCTGGACGCTCCACGCGAGGACGGCGCGGATGCCCTTGACCTTGTTGGCGGCGATCTGCTCGCCGTTGCCGGAGCCGCCGATCACGATGCCGAGGCTGCCGGCGTCCGCGGCGGTCTTCTCCGCCGCGCGGAGGCAGAACGGCGGGTAGTCGTCCACGGCGTCGTAGATGTGGGGCCCACAGTCGACGGGCTCGTGGCCGTTGTTCTTGAGCCAGTCCACCAGGTGGTTCTTGAGCTCAAAGCCGGCATGGTCGGATCCGAGGTACACGCGCATGGGACGAGTGTGGCACGAAGGGGCCCGGCGGCCCGCAGGGGGTGTCGCGTAAGTCACTTCTAAAGCTCAAGTAAACCCAAAGAGCCCAGATGGGACACGGCAGGACCTTGATCCGGGACGTTCGCCCAAACGCAACGATCCGGATTGAGGTCTTCCGTCCTGCGTTCATCTCAGGTTTGAATGCCGGGGCTCGCAACCCGAGAACCTAAGGATCCGTCCATGAGCTCCACGACGACCCTTCAGAAAGAAGGCGACGCCACCGGTACCCCCGGTGACGGTCAGCCCTCCGACGGTCTGAAGGCCGGTCTCAAGAACCGCCACCTGTCCATGATCGCCATCGGCGGCGTCATCGGCGCCGGCCTCTTCGTCGGCTCCGGTGGCGGTATCGCCAAGGCCGGTCCCGCCATCCTGATCTCCTACGCGCTGGTCGGCGCGATGGTCGTCTTCGTGATGCGGATGCTCGGCGAGATGGCCGCCGCCAGCCCGAACTCGGGCTCCTTCTCCGCCTACGCCGACCGGGCGCTCGGCCGCTGGGCCGGCTTCTCCATCGGCTGGCTCTACTGGTTCTTCTGGGTCGTCGTGCTCGCCGTGGAGGCCACCGCCGGTGCCGCCATCCTGGAGAGCTGGATCCCGGCCGTCCCGCAGTGGGGCTGGGCGCTGATAGTGATGGCGGTGCTGACCGCCACCAACCTCGGCTCGGTCGCCTCCTACGGTGAGTTCGAGTTCTGGTTCGCGGGCATCAAGGTCGTCGCCATCGGCGCCTTCGTGGTCGTCGGCATGCTGGCCGTCTTCGGCCTGCTGCCGGGCTCGGACAACCCGGGCTCGGGCTTCGCGCACCTGACCGACGCGGGGGGCTTCTTCCCCAACGGCTACGGCGCGGTCCTCACCGGCGTCCTGATGGTCGTCTTCTCCTTCATGGGCAGCGAGATCGTCACCCTGGCGGCCGGCGAGTCGGAGAACCCCCGCAAGGCGGTCACCCGGGCCACCAACTCCGTCATCTGGCGGATCGGCGTCTTCTACCTGGGCTCGATCTTCATCGTGCTGACCCTGCTCCCGTGGAACGACAAGTCGATCACCGAGAAGGGCTCGTACGTCGCCGCCCTGGACTCGATCGGCATCGCGCACGCCGGCACGATCATGGAGGTCATCGTCCTGACCGCCGTGCTGTCCTGCCTGAACTCGGGCCTCTACACCGCCTCCCGCATGGCCTTCTCGCTCGGTGAGCGCGGTGACGCCCCCAAGGCGTTCGCCAAGGTCAACAAGAACGGTGTGCCGGTCGCCGCGATCCTGGGCTCCACGGTCTTCGGCTTCGTCGCCGTCTACTTCAACTACGCCTTCAAGGACACGGTCTTCAACTTCCTCCTCAACTCCTCGGGTGCCATCGCGCTCTTCGTCTGGCTGGTGATCTGCTTCACCCAGCTGAAGATGCGCGGGATCCTCGTCCGCGAGGCCCCGGAGAAGCTGACCGTGAAGATGTGGCTCTTCCCGTGGCTGACCTGGGCCACCGCCGCACTGATCATGTTCGTGATCGGCTACATGTTCGTGGACGACGCCAACCGCGAGGTCGTCACCCTGTCCACCCTGGTCGCCGGCGTGGTCGTGCTCGTCGGTGTGGTGCTGGACTTCCGCCGCAAGCGGGCGCTGCAGGGCTGACCCCTTGGACCCGTACGTACGCCGGAGCCCGGCCCGCCAGTGATGGCGGGCCGGGCTCCGGCACGTTGTGGAGACTGCTCGGCCGGGGCCGCCCGGTCAGCCGCGGCGGCCCGCCAGCTTCCAGGCGGCCGGCAGGGCGCCCATCGCCAGGGCGGCCTTGAGCGCGTCGCCGATCAGGAACGGGGTCAGGCCCGCCGCGACGGCGGCGCTCAGGGACATGCCGGTGGCGGCCATCAGGTACGGCACGCCCACCGCGTAGATCACCGCGGAGCCGAGCACCATCGTGCCCGCCGTGAACGCCACGGAGCGGTCGGCGCCGCGCTGTGCGAGGGCTCCGACGAGGGTGGCGGCGAGCAGCATGCCGAGCACGTAGCCGAAGGAGGCGCCG
This sequence comes from Streptomyces sp. NBC_01233, assembly GCF_035989305.1. NCBI lineage: Bacteria > Bacillati > Actinomycetota > Actinomycetes > Kitasatosporales > Streptomycetaceae > Streptomyces > Streptomyces sp. NBC_01233. The sequence continues at coordinate 3,295,284 of NZ_CP108514.1, forward strand.
CCCGCTCCGGAGGTGCCGTCCGCGAACCACGGCACGCCCGCCGCGCCGAGGAGGGCGTACAGCGCGAGCGAGAGGAAGCCGCGGCGGGCGCCGAAAGCGGTGCCGACGAGCAGCGCGGCGAAGGTCTGGCCGGTGACCGGGACCGGGGAGCCGGGGACGGGTACGGCGATCTGCGCGGCGAGCCCGGTGAGCGCGGCGCCGCCGACGACGAGCGCGATGTCGCGGACGCGGCTCGCGGGCAGCAGATCGGCGAGGACGGCGCCGGGCCGGAAGGAGACGGAAGCGGTGCTCATCGAAAGGCTCCGGAAGATCGTGGTGACGGGACGATCACCGACGTTAGTCCGCGGTCCACGGCCGCCCCACCGCCGCCCGACACAAAGGCATACTCCCCGGTTTGGTGGAGACCACACAAAGACCCCGACCCACACCCTCCGCGACGTGATCCGCATCACGCGGCAGATCCGACAGCACGTCCGTTTTGCACGGAAGCCCGCCGCTCGGTGAGACTGTAGGGTCCCGCCAATCCGGATGCGGAACCCCTACCGCCGCTGGGCCGAACGAGAGTACGAGCACCCCCTCATGCGCGACCGCCTGCCCGAAGCACCTCCCCTGACGGGCGACCTGCCCGCGGAACCCCTCAGCCACAGCCTCAAGCAGCGCCACCTGACCATGCTGGGCCTGGGCGGCGTGATCGGCGCCGGGCTCTTCGTCGGCTCCGGCGCCGGCATCGGCATCGCCGGCCCCGCGATCATCTGCTCCTACCTGCTCGCGGGCGTCCTCGCGATGCTCGTGATGCGGGCGCTCGGCGAGATGTCGGCCGCGATGCCCGCCTCCGGCTCCTTCTCGGTCTACGCGGAGAAGGCCCTCGGCCGCTGGGCCGGCTTCTCGGCGGGCTGGCTGTACTGGTTCCTGCTGGTCGTGGTGCTGGCGGTGGAGGCCACCGGCGCGGCGAAGATCGCGAACGGCTGGGTGCCCTCGGTCGACCAGTGGGTCTGGGTGCTGCTCTTCATGGTGGTCTTCACCGTGAGCAACCTGGCCGCGGTGAAGAACTTCGGCGAGTTCGAGTTCTGGTTCGCCGCCCTCAAGGTCGGCGCGATCGTGCTCTTCCTGATCCTCGGCACCCTCGCGATCTTCGGCGTGCTCCCGGACACGGACCCGATCGGCACGGCCAACCTCACCGGTCAGGGCGGCTTCTTCCCCGAGGGCTTCGGCGGCGTGGTCGCGGGCATGCTCGCGGTCATCTTCGCCTTCGGCGGCCTGGAGGTCGTCACCATCGCCGCCGCGGAGTCCGACGACCCGGCACGCTCGGTGTCCCGGGCGGTGCGCAGCGCGGTGTGGCGCATCCTCTTCTTCTACGTCGGCTCGATGGTGGTCATCGTGACCCTGCTGCCGTGGGACTCGCTGAAGCCGGGCGAGAGCCCCTACGTCGCGGTCCTCGACTCGATCGGCATCCCGGCGGCCGGTCAGATCATGAACATCGTGGTGTTCGTGGCCCTGCTGTCGGCGCTGAACGCGAACCTGTACGGGTCCTCGCGCATGGTGTTCTCGCTGGCCGAGCGCGGCGAGGCGCCGAAGTCGCTGCTGCAGGTCTCGGGCGGGGGCGTGCCGCGGCGCGCGGTGTTCGCGTCGGTGGCCTTCGGCTTCGTGTCGGTGGTGCTGAACCTGCTGTGGCCGGACACGATCTTCCTCTACATGCTCAACGCGGTCGGCGCGGTGCTGCTGTTCGTGTGGGCGCTGATCGCGGTCTCCCAGCTGAAGCTGCGCCGGATCATCGAGCGGGACATGCCGGAGCGGCTGACCCTGCCGATGTGGGTGTTCCCGTACGCGACCTGGGCGGTGCTGATCGGGATGGCGGCGGTGCTGGTCCTGATGCTGTTCGACGACTCGGCCCGGCCTCAGCTGCTGTGGTCCACGGGTGCGGCGGCCCTCGTCCTCGTGGTGGCCTTCGTACGGGAGCAGCGCACCCCGAAGTCCTGACCGGCCACCGTCCCGAGGCCCCCCGCGCCGGGTGCGCGGGGGGCCTCGGCGCGTCAGGTGCGCAGGTACGAGGCTCCGTTGACGTCGAGCACGGTGCCCGAGCTCCAGCGAGCGGCGGGCGAGGCCAGGTGCAGCACGGCGGCGGCGACCTCCTGCGGGGCGCCGACCCGGCCGAAGGGGCTCTGCGCCCGGATCCGCTCGCCCTCCTCCCCTTCGAGCCGCCCGGCGACCCGCTCGGTGGCCACGAAGCCGGGCGCCACGGAGGCCACGGCGATGCCGTGCGGGGCCAGGGAGACGGCGAGGGACTGGCCGAGTGCGTGCAGGGCCGCCTTGGTGGCGCCGTAGGCGGGGTGGTCGGGCTCGCCGCGGAACGCCCCGCGCGAGCCGATGTTGACGACGCGGCCCTCCCGCCGGCCGGCGATCATGTGGCGGGCGACGCAGTGGGTGAGGTTGGCCGGGGCGAAGAGGTTCACGGCGGCCGTCTGCCGCCAGGCCTCCTGCCAGTCGGCGTACGAGGTCGTGGGCAGCGGGTGCGCGAGCATCACGGCGGCGTTGTTCACGAGGACGTCGATGCCGCCGAGCGCCTCCTCGGCCTCGGCCGCGAGTGCTTCCACGCGGTCCGGGTCGCGAAGGTCGCCGCTGACGAGGACGTGGCCCTCGCCCGGCAGTTCCGCGAGGGTGCGCTCGGCATCCGCCTGCCGGGCCGTGCAGTGCACGGCGACCCGGTCGCCCTGCCCTGCGAAGGCGGTGGCGATGGCCCGCCCGATCCCGCGGGAGGCCCCGGTGACGAGCACCCCCCGGCCCGTCGCCGGCAATTCCCGTATGACGTGGTCCGTTCGGTCGTTCATCGGTCCCCCTGTCGTCGCGTCAGCGCGTCCTGTCGGCAGCGTACGGGGATGATCACGGCCGGCCATCCGGCCGTCCGCATATCGGACGCCGACCATCCGAAGATCGGACAGAGGTGAGACTGGGGCACCTCATCACGTCCCCCCGCACACCGGACAGGCACACCCCCATGAGCCAGAGCACCCTGACACCCCTCGAACCCCCGCAGACCGACGCCGGCTCCCCGCTCGGCAACGGGCTCAAGCAGCGCCACCTCTCGATGATCGCCCTCGGCGGGGTCATCGGCGCCGGGCTCTTCGTGGGCTCCGGCGCCGGCATCGCCGCCGCCGGCCCCTCGATCGTGCTCGCGTACGCCGCGTCCGGGCTGCTCGTGATGTTCGTGATGCGGATGCTCGGCGAGATGTCCGCCGCCAACCCCGCCTCCGGGTCCTTCTCGGTCCACGCGGAGCGGGCGATCGGCCCCTGGGCGGGATTCACCGCCGGCTGGATGTTCTGGACGCTGCTCTGCGTGGGCGTGGCCATCGAGGGCATCGGCGCGGCGCACATCATGACGGGCTGGTTCCCGGGCACTCCCTCCTGGATGTGGGTGCTGGTCTTCATGGCGGTGTTCTGCGGTTCCAACCTGGCCGCCGTCTCGAACTTCGGCGAGTTCGAGTTCTGGTTCGCCGCCCTCAAGATCGGCGCGATCGGGCTCTTCCTGGGCCTGGGCGTCCTGGCCGTCCTCGGCCTGCTGCCCGGCACGTCCTCCCCCGGCGCCGCCAACCTGCTCCACGACGGCGGCCTGCTGCCCCACGGCGTGGACGGACTGCTGGTCGGGCTATTGGCCTCGGTCGTCGCGTACGGCGGGCTGGAGACGGTGACCATCGCGGCCGCCGAGTCCGAGAACCCCGTCGCGGCTGTGGCCAAGGCCGTGCGGACCACCATGTGGCGGATCGCGATCGTCTACGTCGGCTCCATGCTGGTCATCGTCACCCTGCTGCCGTGGAACGACCCGGCGGTCACGGCGGACGGCCCGTACGCCGCCACCCTGGACCACCTGGGCATCCCGGCCGCCGGCGAGATCATGAACGTGGTCATCCTGATCGCCCTGATGTCCGCGATGAACGCCAACATCTACGGCTCCTCGCGCATGGCCTACTCCCTCGTCTCCCGCGGCCAGGGCCCCAGGGCGCTGGGCAAGGTCTCGGGCGGGGTGCCGCGCCGGGCGGTGCTCGCCTCCTGCGGCTTCGGCTTCGTCACCGTGCTGCTGTCGTACTGGTACCCGGACACGCTGTTCGCCTGGCTGCTCAACATGGTCGGCGGGGTCATCCTCGTCGTCTGGGGCTTCATCGCCGTTTCGCAGTTTGTGCTGCGCCGGCGGCTGGAGCGGGAGGCCCCCGACAAGCTCGTCGTGAAGATGTGGGGCTTCCCCTACCTCACCTGGGTGGCGCTGGCCGGGGTGGCCGGGGTCCTGGTGCTGATGGCGCTGGGCGAGGACACCCGGGTCCAGGTGGTCTTCACCGGCGGGCTCACCGTCGCCCTCGCGGTGACCGGCCGGGTCGTGCAGAACCGTGCCGTGCAGCGCCGCACCGCACCCACGCGCTGACACACGCTCACACGCAGGCGGGCCCCGTGCAGGCGCACGGGGCCCGCCTGCGTTCCACAGAGGGAACCCTTACGTGTGAGGTGGAATAGATACTGCTAGCGTGCAGTTGCGCATTGATTGCAATAAGCAGTTGGCACGCCGAGGGGACCGGATAACACGCATGGCCATCTACACGCTTCCTGAGCTTCCGTACGACTACGCGGCGCTGGAGCCGGTGATCAACCCGCAGATCATCGAGCTGCACCACGACAAGCACCACGCGGCCTACGTCACGGGCGCCAACAACACACTGGAGCAGCTGGCGGAGGCGCGCGACAAGGAGAACTGGGGCGCCCTCAACGGCCTCGAGAAGAACCTCGCGTTCCACCTCTCCGGCCACATCCTGCACAGCATCTACTGGCACAACATGGCCAGCCCGAAGACCGGGGAGGGCGGCGGCGAGCCCACCGCCGCCGACGGCCTGGGCGACCTGGCCGACGCGATCACCGAGTCCTTCGGCTCCTTCGCGAAGTTCAAGAAGCAGCTGACCTTCGCCTCCTCCGCCACCCAGGGCTCCGGCTGGGGCGTGCTCGCGTACGAGCCCGTCAGCGGCCGTCTGCTCGTCGAGCAGGTCTACGACCACCAGGGCAACGTGGGCGTGGCCAGCACCCCGATCCTGGTCTTCGACGCCTGGGAGCACGCCTTCTACCTGCAGTACAAGAACCAGAAGGTGGACTTCATCGAGGCGATGTGGAACGTCGTCAACTGGCAGGACGTGTCCAAGCGCCACGCCGACGCCAAGGCGAACACCCCGCTGCTGATCCCCGCCAAGGGCTGATCGCGGCACCAGCCCGTCCGCCTCGTGATCGTCTTCTCAACCTTCACCGGCGGGCGTGTCCAGCAGAAGACCCCCGCGAGGACGTGACTCGCGGGGGTCTTCCGTGCGTCCGGCGCCTACCGGTACGGACTACTCGAAGGACGGGCCCTTCGTACGGGTCCGCTTGATCTCGTAGAAACCTGGCGTGGAGGCGACGAGCAGGGTGCCGTCCCACAGCCGGGCCGCGGCGTCGCCGCGCGGGGTCGGGGTGACGACCGGACCGAAGAAGGCGACGTCGTCGCCCTCGGCGCCCGGAACCGAGATCACCGGGGTGCCGACCTCCTGGCCCACGCGGTCGATCCCGTCGTTGTGGGAGGCCCGCAGCACCTCGTCGTACTCGTCCGAGTCGGCGTACGCCAGCAGCTCGGCCGGCAGGCCGACCTCGGCCAGCGCCTCGGCGATCACCTCGCGGGTCGGGCCCTTCTCGTCGTTGTGGATGCGGGTGCCGAGCGCGGTGTAGAGCTTGCCGGTGATCTCCTCACCGTGCTTCTGCTGGGCGGCTATGACCACGCGGACCGGAGCCCAGCCCTTGGGGCCGAGGAGCTCGCGGTAGACCTCGGGCAGTTCGTCGAGCTTGTTCTCATTGAGGACGGCGAGGCTCATCACGTGCCAGCGCACCTCGACGTCGCGGACCTTCTCGACCTCGACCATCCAACGGGACGTCATCCAGGCCCAAGGGCAGAGCGGGTCGAACCAGAAGTCGACCGGGGTCTTCTCGCGCACCTGGGTCTCGGTCATGTCTCTCCTCGGTCTCGTCCCAGTCAAAAAAAGGGCATCACTGGCGCATGTTCTCCGTGGCCAACCAGTACGCCGTCGCACGCATTCCCCTCGTGCGAGGATTCGACGCAAGAACGCGATCACGCACGAAGGAGTGCACGTGCCCGGTGAGAATCTGTCCCGCGACGAGGCCCGCGAGCGGGCCGAGCTGCTGTCCGTCGACGGGTACGAGGTGGTCCTCGACATCAGGTCCGCGGTGGACGAGGCCGAACCGGCCGAGGGCCCCCGGACCTTCCGCTCGGTGACGACGATCCGCTTCCGGGCCGCGGGCGCCGGCGGCTCCACGTTCGCGGACCTGATCGCCCCCTCGGTGAACGCCGTGGCCCTGAACGGGCGGGCGCTGGACGTGGCCGCCGTCTTCGACGGGGCGCGGATCACCCTGGACGGGCTGGACGCCGAGAACGTCCTGGTGGTCGACGCGAACTGCGCGTACAGCCGGACCGGCGAGGGCCTCCACCGCTTCGTGGACCCGGAGGACGGCGAGGTCTACCTCTACACCCAGTACGAGCCGGCCGACGCGCGGCGGGTGTACGCGAACTTCGAGCAGCCGGACCTGAAGGCGCCGTACCGCTTCGAGGTGGCCGCCCCCGAGGGCTGGCAGGTGTGGAGCAACGGCGCGGAGGAGTCGCGCGAGGCCGGGGTCTGGCGGTTCGCCGAGACCCAGCCGATCTCCACGTACATCACGTGCGTGGTGGCGGGCCCCTACCACTACGTCACGGACACCTACACGCGCGGGGACCTGACCATCCCGCTGGGCGCGATGTGCCGCAAGGGCCTGGCGAAGCACTTCGACGCGGACGACGTCTTCCTGGTCACCAAGCAGGGCTTCGACCTCTTCCACGAGATCTTCGACTACCCGTACCCCTTCGGGAAGTACGACCAGGCCTTCGTGCCGGAGTACAACCTGGGCGCGATGGAGAACCCGGGGATGGTGACCTTCCGGGAGGAGTACATCTTCCGCGGCAAGGTCACGCAGGCCTCGTACGAGCGGCGCGCGAACGTCATCCTGCACGAGATGGCGCACATGTGGTTCGGCGACCTCGTCACCATGAAGTGGTGGGACGACCTGTGGCTGAAGGAGTCCTTCGCGGACTTCATGGGCTCCTTCGGACTCGTCGAGGCCACCCGCTTCGACCAGGCGTGGGTCACCTTCGCCAACAGCCGCAAGGCGTGGGCCTACCGCGCCGACCAGCTGCCGTCCACGCACCCGATCACGGCCGACATCCGTGACCTGGAGGACGCGAAGCTGAACTTCGACGGCATCACCTACGCCAAGGGCGCGGCGGTGCTGAAGCAGCTCGTCGCCTACGTGGGCCGGGAGGCGTTCCTGGAGGGCGCGCGGCGCTACTTCAAGGCCAACGCGTACGGGAACACCACCCTGGACGACCTGCTCTCGGTCCTCGCGGAGGTCTCCGGGCGGGACATGGCCGAGTGGTCGCGGGCCTGGCTGCAGACGGCCGGCGTGAACGTGCTCACCCCGGTGGTGACGTACGACGCCGTCGGGCGCGTGACGGAGCTGGCGGTCGTCCAGGAGGGCGACGAACTGCGGCCGCACCGGGTCGCGGTGGGCCTGTACCGGCTGGAGTCCGACGGGACCCTGGTCCGTTACGCGCGGGCCGGGGCGGACGTGTCGGGCGCGCGCACCGTGATCGCGGAGCTGGCGGGCGCGGAACGGCCCGACCTGGTCCTGGTCAACGACGAGGACCTCACCTACTGCAAGATCCGCTTCGACGAGGGCTCGCTGACCACCCTGCGGGCCCACCTGGGCGACCTGACGGACCCCCTCGCCCGGGCCCTGAGCTGGTCGGCCCTGTGGAACCTGACGCGGGACGGCCTGATGCCGGCGCGCGACTTCGTCTCGCTGGTCCTGGCCCACGCGGGCCGCGAGACCGACGTCGGCGTCCTGCAGATGCTGCACGCGCAGGCCCTGACCTCGGTCACCCACTACGCGGCACCGGACTGGCGCGAACAGGGCGGCCGGGAGCTGGCGGCGGGCGCGCTGCACGAACTGCGGCTGGCGGCGCCGGGGTCGGAGCACCAGCTGACCTGGGCCCGCTTCTTCGCGGCGAGCGCGGCGACGGAGGGCGACTTCCAGCTGCTGCTCGGGCTGCTGGACGGCTCGGCGCAGATCGACGGGCTGGACGTGGACCAGGAGCTGCGCTGGGACTTCCTGCTGCCGCTGGCCTCGCACGGGGCGGTGGACGAGACGGTGCTCACCGCCGAACTGGCGCGGGACGACACGGCGTCGGGCAAGCGGCACCAGGTGCGGTGCCTGGCGGCGCGGCCGTCGGAGGCCGTGAAGGACCAGGCGTGGGCGGCGGTCGTCGAATCGGACGCGCTGTCCAACGCACTGGTGGAGGCGACGATCGCGGGCATGCAGCAGTCTTCGCAGCGGGGCCTGCTGGCGGCATACGCGGGGCGGTACTTCGAGGTGATCGAGCGGGTGTGGGCGGACCGGTCGATCCAGATCGCGATGGACGTGGTGAAGGGGCTGTACCCCGCGCTCCAGGACTCCGAGTCCACCGTCTCGGCGACGGACGCCTGGCTGTCGGCCCATGCCGATGCGGCCCCTGCGCTGCGCCGCCTGGTCCTGGAGTCCCGGGACGACCTGGCCCGAGCCCTGCGCGCCCAGCGCTGCGACGCGGCGGCCGCCGGCTAGCCCGCGGCGCCGTTGTCGGGGACTCCGCCCCCGAACCCCCGCTCCTCGAACGCCGGCCACATCCAGCCTCGCCGGCGTTCGAGGCGCGGGGTCCGGGGCGGAGCCCCAGCAGCGCAGCCGCGCCCGGGCACCCGCAGCGTGCCCGTGCCGGGTCCCCCGGGCGGCGCCGCACATCGGCAGTCGAACGCCCGTACTTTAGCCCCAGCTTGTCCCGATTTGCCGACGAGCATGTAACAGGGGTTAGCAAGGCCGTGGCCCGAGGGAATCACCGCGTCATGAACCACAACGCACCCCTCCCCCTCGCCCACCTCACCGGCAGCCGCCCCCGCGTGCTGACCCTCGCCCAGCTGCGCGAGCACGGCGTCACCGCCTCCGACGCCGCCGAGCGGCCCTGGCAGCAGATCCTGCCGGGGGTGTTCCTGCTCCACTCCGGGCCCGCGACCAGCGAGGAGCGCCTGCACGCCGCGCTGCTGTACGCGGGACGGCGCGGGGCGGGCGAGGCCATGATCACCGGGCTGGCGGCGCTCGCCCTGTACCGGTTCGCCTCCGCGCCCGCGCTGCTCGCCCTCTCGCACATCGACGTGCTGGTGCCCGGGACCCGGCGACTGCGCTCCACCGGGGACGTGCGGATCGTGCGCGCGCACACCCCGCCGCGCTCCCAGGAGGTGACCGGCCTGCCGGTCGCTCCCGTCGCGCGGGCCGTCGCCGACGCCGTCGCGCAGCTCTCCGACGCCGGCACCGTACGCCGTCTGCTCAGCGAGGCCGTCCGCGGCGGGCACTGTGAACCGGCCGCCGTCGTAAGGGAGCTGACGGTGGCCCGGCTGCTGAACCGGCCGCACGTGGTCGACGCGGTCGAGTCGCTCCTCGCCGAGGGGCGCGCCATCGCCGAGGACCGGCTGTACCACCTCGTACGGGGCTACGAGCTGCCCGAGCCCGTGTGGAACGTGGACCTGCGGCTGCCCGGCGGCCCGCACCTCGGCGGGGTGGACGCGTTCTGGCCCGAGCAGTCCGTGGCCCTGGAGATCGACACGCGCGCCCCGCGCCAGGGCGAGGACGAGGAGTGGTCGGAGTCCGTCCGCAAGCGGGAGACGCTGGAGCGGCTCGGGGTGACCGTCATCCACATCACCCCGCGCAAGCTCCGCGACTGGCCCGAGCAGCAGGCCGCGGTCGTCCGGACCGCCCTGACGGCGCCCGGCGACCGCGAGCCCGCCGCCTATCTGGTGGTGCTCCCCAGGTGAGGCGAGTACTCCGGGGTGCTCCAGAGCAGCCGCCCCGGATGCAGGCCCTCCACCACCGACTCCACCCGGAAGCGGGTGCGGCGGCTCCCGTCGGCCCCGAACTCGGTCTCGGCCCGGCCGCTCAACTGGAGGACCGCCCCGCTCTCCCAGTCCGGGAAGAGCAGCCCCGCCCGCGGGTCGGCCGTCAGGTTCCCCAGGGTCAGGAACATGGCGTTGCCCGCGTAGTCCGGCCAGGCCAGCTCGGTGGGCGAGAGCACCTCGACGAAGCCGGGCAGCCCGCCGCGGTGACTGGCGTCGACTCCGTCCGCCTCCGCGGTGGTGGCGACGAAGAAGGTGTCGGCGGCGCGGACGGCCCGTTCCTGGCCGGGGGTGAGAGCGGACCCGCGCCACAGGACGCCGGCTCCTTGCGCGGCGAGCTCCAGGGGCTGCCGTTTCTGCAGGTACTTGGGGCAGTTGGCGAAGACCTGCTCGGCCCGGACCGCGAATCCGCGACCGGTCGTCTCCAGGGTCCCGTTCAGCCTCATCCGGCGCCGGGTGCGCGGGTCGAGCGCGATGGTGCCGACCCGGGTCCCGTCCGTGGCCAGCGCGCCTGCGAGCGGATCACCGGCCGGCAGTCCGCCGGCGACCGTGATCCGGTCCGGCCCGGTGGCCCGTACGAAGCCCGGCGGACCGGTGAACAGGGAGGCCCACATCCGCCCCGCGGCGTCGGCCGCGCCGACGACGAGGTGCGGCTGGAGCCCGAGGAAGGCCGCGGCGACGTCCCGGACTCCCGTGCCGATCGAGCGGCCGACGTGCTCGGCGAGCTCCCGCACACCGACCCGCTCCTGCACGGCCAGCGCGCCCCAGTGGTACGCCTGTGCCCCGGACATCAGAAGAAGCCGCAGGTCGGTGCGGATTCCACGGGGGCGGGTGCGCCCTCGGCCCCGGCCGGTACGGAGATCTCCAGGCGGGTCCCGTCGGGGTCGTGGAAGAAGATGCCGCCGGACGCCGCCCCCTCGCCGTGGGCGACGACGCCCTCGTACGCGAACGCGACGCCCAGGTCGCGCAGTCGCGCCTCGTACCCCCGCACCTCCTCGATCGCACCGGCGGAGAACGCCAGGTGGTGCAGTCCGGCCGCGGTCGGGACGTACGCCCCGTCGGCCTGCTCCCACGGGGCGAGGACGAGCTCGCCGTCCTGGCCGAGGAAGGCGAAGCGGCGGTCCTCCTCCTTGCCCTCACCCAGTACCTGGAAGTCGAGGGCGTCCCGGTAGAAGGCGAGCGAACGGTCCAGATCGGTCACGTTGAGGCCCACGTGTCCGGTGCGGAGCCTGCTGATGGCGGTCGTCATGACGGGTCCTTCCCCGAAAGCGGCATGCGAAGATTTCTAACCTTCTAAATCGAGATTACGGGTTAGACCGAGAGGCGTCAACCGTTCACGTACTCTTGAGGGGTTAGCGACCTGACCAGGAGACGAGACGGACATGACGGCGGCGGACCCACGACCCCTGACCGGGGAGCCGGTCGCGCTCGACCTGCTCAACACCCGCTGGGTGATCGACGGCGAGCCGCAGGACCTCTTCGCCGGGGCGGCGGGGCTGACCCGGGTGCAGGGGCTCGCGGTCTGGCTGGAGAGCACCGGCCTGGCCGGCCGCTTCCGCGCCGACGCCGCGACCCTCGTCCACCTGCTGACCGCGCGCGAGGCGCTGGCCCGCGCGGTCGCGGACCCGGCCGACGAGAGCGCCCGTACGCTGGTCGACGCCGTGCTGGAACACGGGCGGATCCGTGCCACCCTGACCGCCGAGGGCCCGGGCGAGCGCGCCGAGTTCGACGACCCGACCTGGGGTCCGGCCTGGACGGCGGCCCGGGACTACCTGGAACTGCTGGGCTCCGCGCCCGAGCGGATCCGCAAGTGCGCGTCCGAGACGTGCGTCCTGCACTTCCACGACGTCTCGCGCAACGGCACCCGGCGCTGGTGCTCGATGGCCGCCTGCGGAAACCGGGCGAAGGCCTCGCGCCACTACGCGCGCACGCGCGAGCGCTGAGCGGGCGAAATCTGTCACACCCGAACCGGGGCGCGATCGCGCTCCGGCACTGACGCATGGCCACCAAGTCGATAAATCAACTCTCCAGCCCCTGAGGTTCGCACCACTGTGCCCCGGTACGGCCGCGCTGGCGCATATCCCGCGCTGGCGAGAGTCCGCCATGACAGGTCTCGGTCAATGACAACTCTCCCCAAAGAGCTGTCGCGTGAGGAAAGCTGACCGGTCATCCGGCACCGAAATCCGGACCGTATCTTTCACTTACCAGGGATGCTGATGACCCTCGAATCCCCCAGCTCCATACCCGGGGCCAGACGCGTCGCCCGCGTCGCGGCCGCGGCCGGCCTGGTCGCCGCCCTCGCGGCCACCGGCGCCGGGCCCGTGTTCGCGGCGACCGGCGCGGACACCCCGGGCACCACGCCGGCGGTCAAGTCCGCCGACCAGAAGCTCGGTTCGGCCGACGCCGAGCTGCTCCAGGAGGCCAAGGCCAAGGGTGACGCGAACGTCACCGTCATGGTCGCGACCGCCCCCGGCCAGACCAAGCAGGTGGCCGAACAGCTCGACGCCGTGCAGGGCGCCTCGGTGGGCCAGACGTACGACAACCTCGGTTACGTCCGCGCCACCCTGCCCACCGGCAAGGCGGAGGCCGCGCTGAAGGCGGCCGCCAAGCTGTCCTCGGTGCACGGAATCGACCTGCGGCACGAGATCCAGCTGCCGGACCCCCGTCCCGACGCCAAGGGCGAGTCGGGCGCGGTCAAGAAGACCGCCGCCGAGACGTACGCGGCGCCGGACAAGAACACCCCGGCGAAGAACCCGTACAACCCGTCCTTCGAGACGGGCGCGGTCGATTTCGTCAAGAACAACCCGCAGGCCGACGGCCGCGGCGTGACCATCGGCATCATGGACTCGGGCGTCGACCTCGGCCACCCGGCCCTGCAGAAGACCACCACCGGCGAGCGCAAGATCGTCGACTGGGTGACGGCCACCGACCCGATCACCGACGGCGACGCCACCTGGCGCGCCCAGATCACCCCGGTCACCTCCGCCGGCGGCACCTTCGCCGCGGGCGGCCAGAGCTGGAAGGCCCCCGAGGGCACCTTCCAGTGGAGCCGGTTCAGCGAGTCGATCACCGCCAACGGCGACATGAAGGGCGACGCCAACCGGGACGGGGACACCACCGACCGGTTCGGCCTGCTCTACGACGTCGCCGCCGGCACCGTCCGCGTCGACACCGACCAGGACGGCGACTTCACGAACAACGAGCCGATGAAGCCGTACAAGGACGGCTACCAGATCGGCTACTTCGGCACGGACAACCCGGCGACCGACGTCGCCGAGCGCATCCCGTTCGTGATCGAGATCCGCAAGGACGTCCCGATGGACCCGCTGGGCGGTGACTGGGTCGGCAAGAAGGCCGACTTCGTCAACGTCGGCATCATCGAGTCCGAGCACGGCACGCACGTCGCCGGCATCACCGCCGCCAACAGCCTCTTCGGCGGCAAGATGAACGGCGAGGCGCCCGGCGCGAAGCTCGTCTCCTCGCGCGCCTGCTCCTGGTCCGGCGGCTGCACCAACATCGCGCTGACCGAGGGCATGATCGACCTGGTCGTCAACCGCGGCGTGGACATCGTCAACATGTCCATCGGCGGTCTGCCGGCGCTGAACGACGGCAACAACGCCCGCTCCGAGCTCTACAAGAACCTCATCGACACCTACGGTGTCCAGCTCGTCATCTCGGCGGGCAACGAGGGCCCCGGTGTCAACACCATCGGCGACCCCGGCCTCGCGGACAAGGTCATCTCCGTGGGCGCCGCGGTCTCCAAGGAGACCTGGGCGGCCAACTACGGCTCCGGCGTGGCCAAGAAGTACAACATGTTCCCCTTCTCCTCGCGCGGTCCGCGTGAGGACGGCGGCTTCACGCCGACCATCACCGCCCCCGGCGCGGCCATCAACACCATCCAGACCTGGCTGCCCGGCGCGCCCGTGAAGGAGGCCGGCTACACCCTGCCGGCCGGTTACGGCATGCTCCAGGGCACCTCGATGTCCTCGCCGCAGGCGGCGGGCGCCAGCGCCCTGCTGATCTCGGCCGCCAAGCAGCAGAACATCAAGCTGACCCCGGCGAGCCTGCGCGTGGCGCTCACCAGCACCGCGAAGAAGATCGACGACGTCCCGGCGCACGCCCAGGGCTCCGGCCTGATCAACGTCCCCGGCGCGTGGGAGTCCATCCAGCGCGACGCGAAGGCCAACGAGTTCACCGTCAAGGCGCCGGTCGACACCGCGATCGACCAGTTCCTGAAGACCCCGGGCTTCGGCACCGGCCTCTACGACCGCGAGGGCGGCCTCAAGGTCGGCCAGAAGAAGGTCTACAACGTCGTCGTCACCCGCACCACGGGCGTGAAGTACGGCACCCGGCACAACCTGAGCTGGCGCAACAACGACGGCACCTTCAAGGTCATCGGCGGCTACGACTACGTCACCCTGCCGCTGAACAAGCCCGTCACCATCAAGGTCGAGGCCAAGGCCACGTCGGGCGGCGTCCACAGCGGCATCCTGCAGCTGGACGACGAGACCACCGAGGGCATCGACAAGCAGATCCTGACGACCGTCGTCGCGGCCAGCCCGCTGACCGCGCCGTCGTTCACGCTCTCGGACACCTCCTCCGTGCAGCGCAACAGCCACAAGTCGTACTTCGTCACCGTGCCGCAGGGCGCGAAGACGCTGGAGGTCGCCCTCGGCGGTCTCCAGCCGGGCAGCCAGACGCGCTTCATCTCGATCCACCCGTACGGTGTGGGTGTCGAGGACAGCGCGACCACCCAGTGCTACCCGAACTACGACAACCCGGCCAACACCTGCCGCCCCGACCTGCGCTCGTACGCCGAGCCGCAGCCGGGCGTCTGGGAGATCGAGGTCGAGTCGCGCCGTACGTCGCCGCTGCTCGACAACCCGTTCAAGCTGGACGTCTCCGTCCTCGGCGCGGGCTTCGATCCGGCGGTCAAGGTCCTCCCCGAGGTCAAGCAGGGCACCCCGGCGCCGGTCCAGTGGACCGTCAAGAACGACGCCGCGGCCATCTCCGGCGGCAAGCTCAAGGGCGGCCCGCTCGGCTCCGCGAAGGTCGCCAAGCCGACCATCGCGAACGGTGAGACCCAGACCTCCGAGGTCACGATCGGCGAGGGCGTCTCCCGCCTCGACGTCGCCATCGGCAAGGTCTCCGACACCGGTGCGGACCTCGACCTCGAGGTCTACAAGGACGGCGTCAAGGTCGGCTCCTCCGCCGACGGCGACTCCGAGGAGGCCGTGAGCCTGGTCAACCCGGCCGCGGGCACCTACAGCGTCAAGGTCATCGGCTACGCGGTCCCGGCCGGCACCACCACGTACGACTACCGCGACGTGTACTTCTCGGCCGCCCTGGGCTCCGTCCAGGTCGACGAGGCCGCCGCGGTGAACCTCGCCAACGGCGCCTCGGCGTCCGTCTCGGCGAACGTCCTGGTCAACAGCGCGGCCCCCGAGGGCCGGCAGTTCTTCGGCCAGGTCCAGCTGCTCAACGCCCGCGGCACCGCCGCCGGCACCGGCAGCGTGCAGATCGAGAAGGTCCTCCCGTAACCCGGTAGGAACCCGAGACGACAGCGGGGGCGGTGCTCGTACGAGCACCGCCCCCGCCTGTTTCCCCCGGCCCGCTACGGGCCTACGCGCCCAGCGAGCGCAGCGACTCGGCGTAGGTGCCGACCGCGTGCGCGATCACGTCCAGGTTGGTGTCGAAGACCTTGGGGTCCCGGTTCTTCAGGTTGTCGCCCGCCCCGTGGTGGTTCGGGTCGTACGGGGCCCCGCGGAGCCTTCTTCAGCGTGTCGTGCACGTAGGCGGCGGAGGCCGCGTGGCCGGGCGTACCGGCGGCGCGGTTGCCGCCGTTGGCGTCGGCGATCTGCTGGAACTCGCCAGGTGGCGGTGGGCCCCGCGGGCGGCGAGCGCCGGTATGAACCGGCGGCGGTGGCGGATGGCGCGCACGGTGGATCTCCCCGAGCCGGATGTTCGTTCTGCGGTCGGCCGTGTCCGGAATACGGGTCATGACAGATCGGACGTCAACCGGCTCTGACCTGGCAAAACGGATGTTCAGAGGCCCTGCAACACGCCTGCCGCGGACTCGTCACACGCGTTCACGTTCAGGACACCGTCCGTTCCTCGGACAATGGATTGGACAAGGCTCGTGGGGTCGAACGCATGATGGCTCCACGCGCGCCCGCGTCGTACGTACCAAAGGAGTCACCGTGAGGGTCGGAATCGTCGGAGCCACCGGACAGGTCGGCGGAGTCATGCGCGGCATCCTCGCCGAGCGGAAGTTCCCGGTGGACGAGCTGCGGCTGTTCGCCTCGGCCCGCTCCGCGGGCTCCACCGTGGAGTGGGAGGGACGGGAGATCACCATCGAGGACGCGTCCACGGCCGACTACTCGGGCCTGGACATCGTGCTCTTCTCCGCGGGCGGCGCCACCTCCAAGGCCCTGGCCGAGAAGGTCGCCTCGCAGGGCGCCGTCGTGATCGACAACTCCTCCGCCTGGCGCAAGGACCCCGAGGTCCCCCTCGTCGTCTCCGAGGTCAACCCGCACGCGATCAAGAACCGCCCCAAGGGCATCATCGCGAACCCGAACTGCACCACCATGGCCGCGATGCCGGTGCTGCGCCCGCTGCACGACGAGGCCGGCCTGTCCGCGCTGATCGCCACCACCTACCAGGCCGTGTCCGGCTCGGGCCTGGCCGGCGTCGCCGAGCTGCGCACCCAGGCCTGCGCGGTCTCCGAGGCCGCCGACCAGCTGACCTTCGACGGCGGCGCGGTGGACTTCCCGGAGTCGGCCGTCTACAAGCGCCCCATCGCCTACAACGTCGTCCCGCTCGCGGGCTCGATCGTCGACGACGGCTCCTTCGAGACCGACGAGGAGCAGAAGCTCCGCAACGAGTCCCGCAAGATCCTGGAGATCCCGGAGCTCAAGGTCTCGGGCACCTGCGTGCGCGTGCCGGTCTTCTCCGGCCACTCCCTCCAGATCAACGCCCGCTTCGACCGCCCGATCAGCGTCGAGCGCGCCTACGAGCTCCTCCAGGACGCCCCGGGCGTCGAGCTGTCGGAGATCCCGACCCCCCTCCAGGCCGCCGGCAAGGACGCCTCGTACGTGGGCCGCATCCGCTCCGACGAGACGGTGGAGAACGGCCTCGCGCTGTTCCTCTCGAACGACAACCTCCGCAAGGGCGCGGCCCTGAACGCGGTCCAGATCGCGGAGCTCGTCGCGGAGGAGCTCCGCCAGGGCTGATCCCGGCGCGCGTACGGCTGGGGGGCGGGTGCCGGACGGCACCCGCCCCTCCCGCCCGTCACGGCCTGCGCACCTCGAACAGGAAGCAGCCGAACTCGGCGGCGCGCACGTGCACGAGGGCCACCTCGGGGTCGTCGAAGGCCTCGTCGAGGGCCTGCTCGATCAGCCCGCCGGGATCTGCGCCGAGGTCCAGGACCCGTCCGCCGAGGATGTGCCCGCGGGCGTCGTACCGCCGGAGCGTGCGCTGCGCGCCGGGCCGGGCGAACGGGTAGCCCCGACCGTCCGGCGGCCCGCCGCAGTCCTCGGCGTGGACGAAGACGGGCCCCTGCTCGTCGTAAGCACCCGGATCCACCCCCGTGGCGGCGGCCCAGCGCCGCAGCGGTGCGTACGAGACGAGCGCGATCAGCTCACCGGCCGTGCCGGGCCGCAGGCAGCACCGCAGCGGCGCCCCGCCCTCGTCGTCGGTGTACGGGACGCAGTCCCGGCCAGCGTCGTCGCGGTCGCGGAGCTCCTTGAGCGCCGCCTCTTCGATGGGCCTCGCCCGGTATGTGCTGTTCATACCCCTCAGCATGGCGCAGCCGAAAGCCGCAGTCCGGCAGGTTTCCGACCCCGTGTTCGCCGGTGGATTACTCCGCGCCGGTGACGCTCCCCGCATGGAAGGATGACGGGGCAACGTCACCATCAAAGGAGATGACCGCGTGCCAGGCACGAATCTCACCCGTGAAGAGGCTCAGCAGCGGGCGAAGCTGCTCACCGTCGACTCCTACGAGATCGAACTCGATCTCAGCGGAGCGCAGGAGGGTGGCACCTACTCGTCCGTGACCACCGTGCGCTTCCAGTCGGCCGAGGCCGGGGCCGAGACCTTCATCGACCTGGTCGCACCGGCCGTGCACGAGGTCGTCCTCAACGGCAGGTCGCTGGATGTAGCGGCGGTCTTCCGGGACTCCCGGATCGCACTCGACCACCTGGCGGCCGGGGCCAACGAGCTCCGGGTCGTCGCGGACTGCGCGTACACGAACACCGGTGAGGGCCTGCACCGCTTCGTGGACCCGGTCGACCAGCAGGCCTACCTCTACACCCAGTTCGAGGTGCCGGACGCGCGGCGGGTCTTCGCCAGCTTCGAGCAGCCCGACCTGAAGGCCACGTTCCAGTTCACCGTGACGGCCCCCGAGGGCTGGACGGTCATCTCGAACTCCCCGACGCCTGATGCCGCCGACGTCAAGGACAACGTCTGGCGCTTCGAGCCGACCCCGCGCATCTCCTCGTACATCACGGCGCTCATCGTCGGCCCGTACCACGCGGTGCACAGCTCGTACGAGGGCAAGGACGGCCAGTCCGTGCCGCTCGGCATCTACTGCCGGCCCTCGCTCGCCGAGTTCCTCGACGCGGACGCGATCTTCGACGTGACCCGGCAGGGCTTCGACTGGTTCCAGGAGAAGTTCGCCTACGACTACCCCTTCGCCAAGTACGACCAGCTCTTCGTCCCCGAGTTCAACGCGGGCGCCATGGAGAACGCGGGCGCGGTCACCATCCGCGACCAGTACGTCTTCCGCTCGAAGGTGACGGACGCGGCGTACGAGGTGCGCGCGGAGACGATCCTCCACGAGCTCGCACACATGTGGTTCGGCGACCTGGTCACCATGGAGTGGTGGAACGACCTGTGGCTGAACGAGTCCTTCGCGACGTACACGTCGATCGCCTGCCAGGCATACGCCGAGGGCTCGAAGTGGCCGCACGCGTGGACCACGTTCGCCAACTCCATGAAGACGTGGGCGTACCGGCAGGACCAGCTGCCGTCCACGCACCCGATCATGGCGGACATCCGTGACCTCGACGACGTCATGGTCAACTTCGACGGCATCACGTACGCCAAGGGCGCCTCGGTGCTCAAGCAGCTCGTCGCCTACGTCGGCATGGACGCCTTCTTCAAGGGCGTGCAGGCGTACTTCAAGGCGCACGCCTTCGGGAACACGCGCCTGTCCGACCTGCTGGGCGCCCTGGAGGAGACCTCCGGCCGCGACCTGACCGCCTGGTCGAAGGCATGGCTGGAGACGGCCGGCATCAACATCCTGCGCCCGGAGATCACCACCGGCGCGGACGGCCTGATCACCGCCTTCGGCATCCGCCAGGAGGCGCCCGCGCTGCCCGCCGGCGCCAAGGGCGAGTCCACCCTGCGCCCGCACCGGATCGCGGTCGGCCTGTACGAGCTCCAGGACGGCGCCCTCGTGCGCACCGACCGGATCGAGCTGGACATCGACGGCGCGCTCACCACGGTGCCGGAGCTCGTCGGCCGGGCCCGCCCGGCGGTCGTCCTGCTGAACGACGACGACCTGTCGTACGCGAAGGTCCGCCTCGACGAGGAGTCCCTCGCCACGGTCACGGCGCACATCGGCGACTTCGCGGAGTCCCTGCCGCGCGCGCTGTGCTGGGCCTCCGCCTGGGACATGACGCGGGACGGCGAGCTCGCCACCCGCGACTACCTCGCGCTGGTCCTCTCGGGCATCGGCAAGGAGTCCGACATCGGCGTCGTCCAGTCGCTGCACCGCCAGGTGAAGCTGGCCGTGGACCTGTACGCCGACCCGGCGTGGCGGGAGCAGGGCCTGGCGGCCTGGACCGAGGCCACGCTGGAGCACCTGCGTGCGGCGGCGCCGGGCAGCGACCACCAGCTGGCGTGGGCGCGGGCCTTCGCGGCCACGGCCCGTACCGAGGGGCAGCTGACCTACCTGTCGGCGCTGCTCGACGGCGCGGCGGAGATCGAGGGCCTGGCCGTCGACACCGAGCTGCGGTGGACGTTCCTGGAGCGGCTCGCCGCGACGGGCGTCGCCGAGGAGGCGGCCATCGCGGCGGAGCTGGACCGGGACCCCACTGCGGCCGGTGAGCGCCACGCGGCGACCGCGCGGGCGGCGCGGCCGACGGCGGAGGCCAAGGCTCAGGCGTGGGCCTCGGTGGTGGAGTCCGCGGACCTCCCCAACGCCGTGCAGGAGGCCGTGATCGGCGGCTTCGTCCAGACCGACCAGCGCGAGCTGCTGGCCCCGTACACCGCGAAGTACTTCGCGGCGGTCAAGGAGGTCTGGGACACCCGCAGCCACGAGATCGCCCAGCAGATCGCGGTGGGCCTGTACCCGACGCTCCAGGTCTCTGCGGACACCCTGGACGCGACGGACGCGTGGCTGGCCTCGGCCGAGCCGAACGCGGCCCTGCGCCGCCTGGTCTCGGAGTCCCGCGCGGGCGTCGAGCGCGCGCTGAAGGCCCAGGCGGCCGACGCCGCCGCTGCCGCTGCCGCTCAGGTCTAAGGGCCCCCGGGCTCTGCCCGCACCCGCGGAAGCAGCGCCTCCCGCGGGTGCGGCGCCCCCGCCGGGGCTCCGCCCCGGACCCCGCTCCTCAAACGCCGGAGGGGCTGGAACATCCAGCCCGCCCGGCGTTTGAGGGCACGGGCGCGCAGCGCACGTACGGGGTCCGGGCGGCGCCCGGGGAAACGGTGAAAGGGCGGGGCGGGGAGACGGCTCCGCGCAGCGGCCCACCCGCCGGCCCGCGCTCAGCGTCCCGCGGCCACGGCGCGCAGGGCGGCCAGGACGTGGGACAGGGCGGGCGCGGATTCGGCGCCCCGGCGGACCGCCGCGATCACGTGCCGCGTCGGCCGGTCCCGCGACAGGACCCGCACCGCCACGCCCGAGGCCCGGCTCGACACCATGCGCGGGACCAGCGCCACCCCCATCCCCGCCTCGACCATGGCCAGGATCGCCGTCCAGCCGGAGGCCGAGTGCGCCTGCTCCGGGACGAAGCCCGCCGCCTCGCACGCGGTGCGGGTGATCTCCGACCAGGGGCCGCTGCCCCCGTAGATCCACCGGTCGCCGGACAGGTCCGCCAGCCGCAGGCCGGCCGCGGCCGCCAGCGGATGCCCCGGCGGGAGCGCCACGTCCAGCGGGTCCTCCAGGAGCGTCATCCGGGTGAACCGGGCGTCCCGCGCGGTCGGCGCATGGGCCGCCAGCGACAGCGCCAAGTCGACGCCCCCGGCCGACAGGAGCTCGTACGACTCCGCCGCCTCGGCCTCCCGGACCCGTACCTCCACCCCCGGACGGGTCTTGCGCAGCGCCGCCACCGCCGGGACCACGAGCGCCGGCACGGCCGTGGAGAAGGCGCCGACCCGCACCTCTCCCGCGTCCCCGGCCAGATAGCCGGCCAGCTCCGCGTCGGCTGCCTCCAGCTGTGCGAACACCGCCTCCGCGTGCCGCAGGACGAGGTGGGCCGCGTCGGTGAGGCGGACCCGCCGGCCCTCGGCCTCCAGCAGGGTCACCCCCAGCTGCCGGGCGAGGTTCGTCAGCTGCTGCGAAACGGCCGAGGGCGTCATGTGCAGCGCCTCGGCCGTCGCGGTCACGGTCCCCTGTTCGGCGAGGGCCCGCAGGATCCGCAGCTTCTTGATGTCCCACTCGGTCATGGGCCCGAACCTACCGCCGGGCACCGAGCCCGACACCGCCCAGGATCAGCGCCATGCAGAGCAGCTGCGCGGGTCCGGTCTGCTCGCCCAGCAGCAGGAAGCCGAGCCCCGCCACGCACACCGGCTGGAGGTAGTAGACGACTCCGGCGCGGGCCGCCCCGATGATCGAGATCGCCTTGTTCCAGGCGAAGAAGGCGACGGCCGAGGAGAACACCCCGACGTACAGCAGCGGGCCGACGGTCCCGGTGGTGACCTCGAAGCCGCCCTGGACGGAGACGGAGACGGCGTAGACGGGTGCCAGCATCAGCGCGCCGAGGACGAAGGTGGTGATCAGGAAGGCGAGTCCGCCCAGTTCGGCGGGCTTGCGCCGCAGCAGGGCGCTGTACGTGGCGAAGGAGAGGGCGGCGCCGAACATCCACAGGTCGCCGGCGCCGAAGTCGAATCCGAGGGAGCCGTCACCGACGAGCAGCAGCACGCCGAAGGCGGCGAGCAGCATTCCGAAGGTCCGCCGGGGGCCGAGCCGTTCGCCTCCGAGGCGGGCGTAGAGCGCCATGATGACGGGCGAGGCAGCCATGATCATGCCCATGTTGGAGGCGGAGGTGGTCAGTCCGGCCTGGTGCACGAGCGTGTTGTAGAGGGCGACGCCGAAC
The DNA here is from genome assembly GCF_035989305.1 of Streptomyces sp. NBC_01233. Classification (NCBI taxonomy): domain Bacteria; kingdom Bacillati; phylum Actinomycetota; class Actinomycetes; order Kitasatosporales; family Streptomycetaceae; genus Streptomyces; species Streptomyces sp. NBC_01233. Next base: position 3,317,617 of record NZ_CP108514.1, read on the forward strand.
AGCGAGGCGAGGGCGATGTAGCCGAAGTGCCGCCGGATCAGGGCCCGCTGCTGCCAGGCCTGGCGGGCGGCGAAGGGGGCGACGGCGATCAGGGCGATGATCCAGCGCCAGAACACCGCCTGGACGGGCGGGACGGTGTCGGCCATTCCCCGGGTGGCCACGAAGCTGCCGGACCAGACGACCGTCGCGGTCAGGGCGAGGAGGACGCCGAGTCCGGCGGAGCCCTTCTTCCCCGTGCTGCCGGGCTCGGCGTGCGCATCGGTACGGACGCGGTCGCGGTCGCGGTCCATGACGGCCACTGTGTGTCTCCCCCTCGGAGTCGGTCTGGCTCTTTGTCGTCGGACTACCGTCGCACCCGCTCATCGGTCAGGTCCATCGAAATGTTTTGATCGCTCTGTTCAGTAGAACTGAACGGTCGGGGCGTGCGGGCGGCCGCCTGCTGACCGGCGATAGTCGCTCCGAAGGCGATCGCCATGCCCGCGAGCTGTACGGGCGACAGCGCCTGGCCGAGGGCGGCCCAGCCGATGACGGCGGCGGTGAGCGGGGAGAGCGGTCCGAGCAGCGTGACCGAGGTGGCGGTGAGCTGTCCGATGCCGCGGAACCAGAGCCAGTACGCGATACCGGTGTTGATCAGCATCATGTAGCCGTAGCCGAGGAAGGCCTGGCCGTCGAGTGCGGGCGGGGCTCCCTCGACGAGGGCGGCGACCGGGATGATGAACAGCCCGCCCGCCGTGAGCTGCCAGCCGGTCATCGCCAGCGGTCCGACGCCTTCGGGGCGGCCCCAGCGCTTGGTCATGACGGTGCCCGCGCCCATCGAGGCGGAGGAGATCACACCGGCGATGACGCCGACGGCGTCGAGTCCCGCCTCGGCGGTGAGGACGACCATGCTCACGCCGAACGCCCCCACGACGGCCGCCAGTACGGTGCGCAGGCTCGCCCGCTCCCCGAGGGCGAGGGCGGCGAGTCCTACGACGAACAGCGGGCCGGCAGCGCCCAGTACGGCGGCGACACCGCCGGGGAGCCGGTAGGCGGAGAGGAAGAGGAGCGGGAAGAAGGCGCCGATGTTGAGGATGCCGAGGACCGCGGACTTCCACCACCACTCGCCCTTGGGCAGGGTGCGGGCCAGGGCGGTCAGCAGCAGGCCGGCGGGCAGGGCCCGCATGACCCCGGTGAACAGCGGCCGGTCGGGCGGCAGCAGTTCGGTGGCCACGGCGTAGGTGGAGCCCCAGGAGATGGGGGCGAGGGCGGTCAGGGCGACGGTGGCGAAGCGCTTCACGGCGGGTGGCTCCTCGATCGGGTGAGGAAGGCAGGACCGGGCGGGACGGCTCAGGCGACGGCGGCCGGCCAGCGCTCAGGGGCCGCCCCGCTCCCGGCGGCGGCGACCGGCGGCTCGGCGTGCACGGCCTCGGCCGGCAGGTGCCGCTCCAGCCGGACCAGTGCCAGGGCGGCGCCGAGTGCGGCGACGGTGAGGACGGCCCAGGGCAGGCGGCCGTCGACGGTGAGCAGGCCGGTGAAGAGGGAGGGGGCGAGCGCGCTGGCGAGCGAGTAGGACAGCTGGTAGGTGGCCAGGTACCGGCCGCGGACGGCCTCGGGGGCAGCGGAGACCGACAGGGCGCCACCGGAGGGGCTGTGCACGAGTTCGCCGAGGGTGTAGACGACGACGATGACCAGCAGGGCGACCAGGGTCACGGTCTGGCCGGGGCGCAGCGTGCCGAGGACGATCTGTGCGACGAAGGCGGCGGCGAAGAGCAGGGCTCCGAGGGCTGCCGCGCGGGTGCGGCGGGCGCCGGAGCGGCGGACGCGGCCCGCGATCAGCACGCCGATCCCGGCGCACAGGACGGTGTTGACGGTGAAGGCGGCTCCGGTGAGGGAGTCGGGGGCCGCCAGCCAGGTGGAGAGGTAGAGCGGGAAGAGGACGGAGAGGGCGGAGTAGCCGAGCGCGGTGAGGAAGTTGGCGGCGGTGAGTCCGAGGAAGGGGCGGTCGCGCAGGACCATCCGGTACCCGGCGGCCGCCCGCCTGGCGGAGCCGGCCGCGGCCTCGCGGAGCGGGCGGACCCGGCTGACGAGCAGTCCGGCGAGGGCGAAGGCCAGGGAGTTGCCCCAGGCGGTGTACGTGAATCCGCCGGTCCCCCACAGCGCCAGCACTCCGGAGACGAGCAGGGCGCCCGCACCCATCCCGGCGTTCTGCAGGGCCCGGGTGGACGCCTGGAGCCGGTCGCGGGCGGCGCCCCGCGCCACCTCGCCGATCAGGGACTGCTGGACGACACCGAAGGAGCGCTCGGCGAGCGCGGTGACGAGGGCGACGGCCGCGAAGGCGGGCAGGGAGCTCGCGAAGGGGTAGAGGGCGAAGCCGAGCGCCCGGATCCCGTAGAGCACCAGGTTGACCTTCTTGGCGCCGAAGCGGTCGACGGCAGAGCCTGCCAGCGGCATGAACGCCAGCCCGGCCAGCCCGGTGACCGTCATGACCAGGCCGACGAGGGTGAGGGAGAGGCCGGTGACGTGGTGGAAGAAGACGAGCGAGAACGGGATGTACATGCCGATCCCGATCGCACTGATGCCGATGCCGAGGAGCAGCGACCGCTCCCCCGCGACCTTCGCCTCCCCGGCTGTCGCTGTCCTGCTCCTGAACACTGCCATGACGGCCTCTCCCCAGGTTCGCCGTTCGCCCCGACCTGGACACGGCCCCCATGGCCGTCTTCGGACGCATCTACCGGATCGCCAAGGCCATGGGCGACGCGATGGAAGAGCGCTACTCGCGCTTCGGCATCTCGCGCGGGGAGTTCGACGTCGTCGCCACGCTGCGCCGTTCGGGCGCCCCGTACACGCTCTCGCCCCGCCAGCTCTCGGCCACGCTCATGCTCACCACGGGCGGCATGACCGGGCGGCTGGACAAGCTGGAGAAGGCCGGGCTGCTCTGCCGCAAGCCCGATCCGCACGACCGGCGGGGGCTCCAGGTGACGATCACCGACCGCGGCCTCGCACTCATCGACGAGGCGGTCGCCGCCGGCCTGGAGGTGCAGCGCGACGCGCTGACCGGGCTGAGCGACGAGGAGGTCGACGTACTCACCGGCCTGCTGCGCAAGCTGCTGGCCGGCATCTGAGACATCTGAGGGGTCCGAGGACACGGCAAGGCGCCGGGGGTCGCCACACGGCCGAGACGAATCGACGGTGCGGACCCCCGGCGCCCGGAAAGTCCTGCGGTCCCGACCCCGCGGGGTCGGACCTGCTCAGGCCTGCTTCTGCTGCCTGTCCGACTTGTCGAGGACCATCACGAGACCCGCGATGACCAGGAACAGCACGATCGGCAGGGCCACGTACAGGCCGAGCGTCGCGCCGACGCTCAGGCCCGGCCCCGGGTCGTCACCGTCGTCGCGGGTCAGCGCGAGGGCGGGAGACGTCATCAGCAGCATCATCAGCGTCGTTCCGGCCGTGACGGCGCCGGCGCGCAGAGCGTTCTTCTTGTCCACGGTGCAAACGTAGCGAACACCTAAACGGGGCGCGCGCCCGGGGGTGCCGTACGAGGTCGCACGCCCTCTGCCAGCGCCCCCAGCAGGGCGTTCGCCCGGGGCGAGGCGACCAGCTCCTCCAGCGTCAGCGGCCGCCCCCCGGCATCGGCCACCGGAAGCCGCCAATTGGGGTACTGGTCCCAGGTGCCGGGCAGGTTCTGCGGCCGCCGGTCCCCCACCGCGTCCGGCAGCCATACGCCGACCAGCCGCGCCGGGGTGCGCAGCAGGAACTCGTACAGGGCCCGTACGGCGGCCTCCTCGCCCTTGGTCTCCAGGCCGAGCCGGTCCAGCAGGTCCAGCCACTCGGCGGTGTCGGCGGCGTCCTCGGCCCGTTCCTGCGCGGCCGGGCGGGTCAGCAGGCCGAGCCGGTCGCGCAGTTCCACATGCGCCCCGGCGAGCTTGGCTGCCGTGGGCGGCAGGTCGTGGGTGGTGGCGGTGGCCAGGCAGTCGGCCCGCCAGGCCTGCGGCGGTAGCGGGCTCCCGGTGCCGGCCCAGTCCCGTTCGAACCAGAGCACCGAGGTGCCGAGCACCCCGCGCCGGGCCAGCTCCTGACGGACCCGCGGCTCCACCGTCCCTAGGTCCTCGCCGATGACCAGGGCGCCGGCCCGGTACGCCTCCAGGACGAGGATCGCCAGCATGGCCTCGCCGTCGTAGCAGACGTACGTGCCTTCGGCGGGCGGGGTCCCCTCCGGGATCCACCACAGCCGGAACAGGCCCATGACGTGGTCGATCCGCAGCGCGCCGGCGTAGCTGAACACCCCGCGCAGCAGCGACCGGAAGGGGGCGTAGGCGGTGGCGGCCAGCACGTCGGGGCGCCACGGCGGCAGCCCCCAGTCCTGGCCGCGCGCATTGAAGGCGTCCGGCGGGGCGCCGACGGAGATGGACCGGGCGTAGCAGGGCGACCCGAAGACGTCGGAGCCCTGCGGGTGCACCCCGACGGCGAGGTCGTGCACGATGCCGACCGCCATGCCCGCCTCCCGGGCGGCCCGCTGGGCGGCGGCGAGCTGGCCGTCCGTCAGCCAGACCAGCCAGCGGTGGAAGTCGCCGCGCTCCTGCGGGTCCTCCCCCGCGTGCCCGGCGCACCAGGCGGCGTGCACGTCCAGCGGAGCGCCCTGCTCGGCGAGGAACGCGCGGTAGGCGGCCTCGCGTTCGGGCGTGCGCGGGACGGCGTACAGCAGCTCCAGGGCCTGCCGCTTGAGGTCCCACACGGCGTCCCGGTCGATGAGCGCGCCCTTCTCCAGCACCTCGCGGCGCAGCTCCCCGCCGCGGGCGGCGAGCTCGTCGAGGGCCTGGCGGTCGGGGCAGTCGGCGTACTCCGGGACGTCCGCGATCCGCAGGTGGACCGGGTCCGGGAAGCGGCGCGAGGACGGCCGGTACGGGGAGGGGTCGGTCGGGGTACCGGGCACGGCCGCGTGCAGCGGGTTGACCTGGATGAAGCCGGCGCCGTGCGTGCGGCCGGCCCAGCGGGCGAGCGCCGCGAGGTCGCCGAGGTCGCCCATGCCCCAGGAGCGCTCCGAGAGCAGGGAGTAGAGCTGGACGAGCAGCCCGTGGGTCCGCTCGGGCGCGGCCGGGGCCCGCTCCGGGGCCACGACCAGGGTGGCCTCGGCGGTCCGCCCGTCGGGGGCCTCGGCGGTCACCCGGTGGACCCCGAGGGGCAGGGCGGGGCTCCACGGCACGTGCTCGCCGGTGTCCTCCAGCGCCACCCGGAGCCGGGTCCCGGGCGGCAGCACGGCCAGGGCGGGCGGCTGCGCGGCGCCGGCGGGGTCCCCCCGCCAGTGCACCAGGGTCGGCGGCAGCAGCCGTGCGGCCTGCTCCCGCTCGGCCTCGCGGGCCCCCTCCCGCACGCCGTCGGGGGTGTCGAGGACCGCCCCCAGCAGCCCGAGGACCGCCTTGACGGTGGCCTGCGGCACCGGGACGGTGACGTCCGCGGCGGGCCGGTAGTCGGTGGCGACGCCGTACTGGGCAGCGAGCCGGGCCAGGTCGTCCATCTGCGGGCGCTCCTTCGTGCGTGCGGGCATGAGGGCATGAGGATGTGTCAGAAGAGTGGTGCACAGAGGTCGGACGCCGCCGGGGAACACCGCGTCCATACCCACTCGGAGGCACCGCATTCCTGCCACATCCGGGGCAGATCACCCACTCACATTGACACTCCGGCCGCACGGATGGTGGGCTCGGGCTCATTCGTACGAGTGGGTGACGTCTCGGGACGAGGAGGCTCTGTGCAGCTCAGGGGCAGGAGGCGGACCACCGCCGCCGCCGTGGCGGTGATCGGCACGCTGCTGGGCGGCGCCGTGTCCGCCGCGCCACCCGGGTCCCTCGCGGGGCCCTCCGCACCGGACGGGCCGACGCGCACGCCGTCACCCGGAGCCGCCTCCGCAGCCACCCCCGCAGGGGCCGTGCTCGACCCGGGCGCCGACATTCCCCGGGCGGCCTCCGAGGGGCCCGCCGTGTGGCCGCGGCCGCAGTCGATGACCGCCGATCCGGCGCGCGAGGTGCCGCTGGGCACGGAGGCCGTGCTGGTGGCGCCGGCCGACACCGATCCGTACGCGCTCCAGGTGGTGCGGGACGCCCTGCGCCGGGCGGGCGTACGCACCCTCCACGAGCCTGCTCCGGGGGCGCCGGTGCCCGCGCGGGGCACCGTCATACGGCTCGACGACGCGGGTGCGGAGCAGGCATTGCGGGCACTGGGCGCGGCCGCGGCCGCGGACCTGCCGGACGGGGGCTACCGGCTGGCGGTGGGGCGGCCCGGCGGCCGGGACACGATCGCGCTGGCCGGCGTAGGGGAAGCGGGGCTGTTCCACGCGGCACAGACGCTGCGTCAGCTGCTCGCGGCGGGCGGCGGGAAGGCGCCCGGGGTCCTGGTGCGCGACTGGCCGATCGCGCCGGTGCGCGGGATCACCGAGGGCTTCTACGGGCAGCCGTGGACCAGCGAACAGCGCCTCGCCCAACTGGACTTCATGGGCCGCACCAAGCAGAACCGGCTGCTGGTCGCGCCCGGGGACGACCCGTACCGGACGACGGGCTGGCGCACGGACTACCCGCAGGCGCAGCAGGAGGAGTTCCGCGCGCTGGCCGAACGGGCCCGCGCCAACCGGGTGGTCCTGGCCTGGGCGGTCGCCCCCGGCCAGTCGATGTGCCTGTCCTCGGCGGCCGACCGGGCGGCGCTCGCACGCAAGCTGGACGCGATGTGGGACCTCGGCTTCCGCGCCTTCCAGGTGCAGTTCCAGGACGTCAGCTACTCGGAATGGGGCTGCGGCGCGGACCGGCAGCGGTACGGGAAGGGCCCGGCGGCGGCCGCCAAGGCGCACGCGGAGGTCGCGAACGAGCTGGCCGCGCACCTGGCCGCCCGGTATCCGGGCGCGCCCGCGCTGTCGCTGCTGCCGACGGAGTACTACCAGGAGGGCGCCACCGCCTACCGGACGGCCCTGGCGGGCACGCTGGAACCGCGGGTGCAGGTGGCCTGGACGGGCGTGGGCGTGGTGCCGCGCACGATCACGGGGAACGAAGTGGCCGGGGCGCGCTCCGTGCTGGGGCACCCGCTGGTCACCATGGACAACTACCCGGTGAACGACTGGGATCCGGGCCGGATCTTCCTCGGCCCGTACGCCGGCCGCGAGCCGGCGGTGGCGGGCGGTTCGGCGGCGCTGCTGGCCAACGCGATGCCGCAGGGCACCCTGTCCCGGATCCCGCTCTTCACTGCGGCGGACTTCGCGTGGAACCCGCGCGGTTACCGGGCCGCGGAGTCCTGGGCGGCGGCGGTGCGCGATCTGGCGGGCGCCGACCCGCGGACCCGGGAGGCGGTGGCGGCGCTGGCCGGGAACACCGTGTCGTCGGGTCTGAAGCAGGAGGAGTCGGCCTATCTGAAGCCGCTGGTCGAGCAGTTCTGGAAGGCCCGCGCCGCGGGCGATCCGGCGGCCGGGGCCGAGCTGCGCAAGGCGTTCACGGTCCTGCGCGAGGCCCCCGGCCGGCTGCCGGCCCTGTCGGACGAGGCGGGGCCCTGGCTGGAGCGGCTGGCACGCTACGGAACGGCCGGCGAACTGGCCGTGGACGTCCTCCAGGCCCAGGCCCGCGGGGACGGGGCCGCCGCCTGGCAGGCCTCCCGGGCCCTGGCCGAGGCCCGCAAGGCACTTGCGGAACAGGGGACGGCCCGGGTGGACAAGGCCGTCCTGGAGCCCTTCCTGACGAAGGCGGCGGCGGAGGCGGACGCCTGGACCGGCGTCGCCCGCACCACGGGCACGGTGACGAAGGAGCCGGAGGCCTGGACGGTCTGGCTGGATGCCGCGCGCCCGGTGTCGGCGGTGACCGTGATGACGGAGCCGTTCCCGGCGGGGGCGCGGGGCGCGGCGGTGGAGGCGCACCTACCGGGCGAGGGCTGGCGCAAGGTCGCCGACGCCGCGGCCTCGGGCTGGACCCAGGTGGACACGGCCGGGCTGAGCGCGGACGCCGTACGGCTGTCCTGGGCCGGAACGGGCGCCGCACCCGTGGTGCACCAGGTGGTCCCGTGGTTCGGGGACGGCCCGCGGGCCCGCTTCGAGCTGACGGACGGGGCCGCGGCCGACGCCGAGATCGGCGGCGCCCCGCGGCGGGTCTCGGCGCAGCTGTCCGCGCTGGGCCCCGGCGAGGTCCGCGGGCCGCTGTCGGCGCGTCCGCCGGCGGGCATCGAGGTCCGCCTCCCGGCGGCCGCGGTGGCGCCGCGCGGCGGGCAGGTGTCGATCCCGCTGGAGGTCGTGGTGGCGCCGACCACCGCGCCCGGCACCTACCAGGTCCCGGTCGCCTTCGACGGCGAGACGCGGATCCTGACCGTACGGGCCGTGCCCCGCACCGGCGGCCCGGACCTGCTGCGCACCGCGCGGGCGAGCTCCTCGGCGGACGAGACGCGCGATTTCCCGGCCTCGGCCGCCGTGGACGGCTCCGCGGCCACCCGCTGGTCCTCACCGCCGGTGGACGGAGCGTGGTGGCAGGCACAGCTGCCCGCTCCGGCCCGGGTCGGCCGGCTGGAGTTGCACTGGCAGGACGCGTACCCGTCCGCCTACCGGGTGGAGACCTCCGCGGACGGCGTCACCTGGCGCCGGGAGGCGACCGTCACGGCCTCGGCGGGCGGGCGCGAATCCCTGCGTCTGGACGCGCCCGACACCCGCTTCCTGCGCATCACGTGCGACCGCCGCGCCACCCGCTACGGCTGCTCCCTCTGGTCGGCGGAGGCCTACGCGGTCACGCCGTAGCCTCGCCGGGCCGCGGCCGGCGAACGGGCGCAACCCGGCGGGGTACGGCTGCGGAGCCCCCGGGCAGGGGGCCCGTCACGACGCGGCGACCCCGATGCGCTCCAGCGCGTCCTCGGCCCCGTACGGCTGGAGGTACGGCATCCAACGGGGGTCCCGGTGCCCCGTCCCGATGATCCGCCAGGCCAGCCCGGAGGGAGGCGCCGGCTGGTGCCGCAGGCGCCAGCCCAGCTCCAACAGGTGCCGGTCGGCCTTGACGTGGTTGCAGCGGCGGCACGCGGCGACGACGTTGTCCCAGGCGTGCTGCCCGCCCCGGCTGCGCGGGATGACGTGGTCGACGCTGGTGGCGACGGCGCCGCAGTACATGCAGCGGCCGCCGTCCCGCGCGAACAGGGCGCGCCGGGTGAGTGGAACGGGCCCCCGGTAGGGGACCCGCACGAAGCGCTTGAGCCGTACCACGCTGGGAGCGGGGACGACCCTCGTCGCGCTGTGCAGATAGGCGCCGGATTCCTCCAGGGAGACCGCTTTGTTCTCCAGGACGAGGACGAGCGCGCGGCGGAGCGGTACGACGCCGAGGGGCTCGTACGACGCATTGAGGACCAGGACGTGCGGCACGGACTGCCTCCTTGTACGTCGGCGGCGCGTGGCTCGCGCCGGGACGATCTGCTCTCCAGTCTCTCCTTACGGCTGGTCGAAGCGCCACCACGCGCCCGTAACGGGTCCGAGGTGTTTTCAACCACAGTCAGTCATCCCCAGGTGAGTCTGGTCTCTCCCTCGAACACGGCACCAAGGTGAAGGGATTGCCCCGTTAGTGTGGTTGGTCTGGCCCGCACGACTTCTCCCGGACTCCGTCCGGGGGAACCCCCAGCGGGCAGACCGCTATACATGGAGGTTCCCGTCGTGCCCTGGCCCGCCGCTCTGCTGCCGTTGGCAGCCGACGTTCCGGACGCGCCCGCCTCGGTCAAGGAGGCGCAGGCCAGCGTCACCGAGGCCGCGAGCTTCATCGAGCAGAACTGGGCCACCTGGCTGAGCATCGGCCTGCGGATCCTGCTGATCGTGGTGATCGCGGCGGTCATACGCTCGGCGGTCCGCAAGGCGCTGACCAAGCTGATAACCCGGATGAACAGCAGCGCAGAGGCCGTGGAGGGCACCGCGCTCGGCGGGCTGCTGGTCAATGCCGAGCGGCGGCGCCAGCGTTCGGAGGCGATCGGCTCGGTCCTGCGTTCGGTGGCCTCGTTCCTGATCCTCGGCACGGCCGCGCTGATGGTCCTGGCCGCACTGAAGATCGATCTGGCCCCGCTGCTGGCGAGTGCCGGTGTGGCCGGTGTGGCCATCGGTTTCGGCGCCCGGAACCTGGTGACGGACTTCCTGTCCGGCGTCTTCATGATCATGGAGGACCAGTACGGCGTCGGTGACAAGATCGACGCGGGCGTGGCTTCGGGCGAGGTCATAGAGGTCGGACTGCGCGTGACCAAGCTGCGCGGGGACAACGGCGAGATCTGGTACGTGCGCAACGGCGAGATCAAGCGGATCGGCAACCTCAGCCAGGGCTGGGCGACCGCGGGCGTGGACGTCCAGGTCAAGCCCACGGAAGACCTGTCGCGGATCCGCGCGGTGGTCCAGGGGGTCGCCGACACCCTGGCGAAGGAGTCCCCGTGGGACGAGCGCCTGTGGGGTCCGGTGGAGGTCCTCGGCCTGGACGAGGTGCTGCTCGCCTCGATGACGGTGAAGGTGTCGGCGAAGACGATGCCCGGCCAGCAGTTCGCGGTGGAGCGGGAACTGCGCTGGCGGATCAAGGAGGCCTTCGACGCCGCGGGCATCCGGATCATCGGCGGCGTGCCGGCCGCGGAGGACGAGGGCGAGGCCCCGGCGGACCCGTCGGCCTCCGTCGCCGCGCCGTCGGCGCTGGCGAACCCGGCCTCCCCGCAGTCGCTGGCCACCGCCCCGATCCCGCCGCCGGCCGGCCCGCGGATCACCAAGTAGCCGCTCCGCCCGCTTCCGCCCCCGCTGCCCCGCAGGTCATCCGCGAATGACCTGCGGGGCAGCGGCATTGACACGGATCACACGGTGATAGGAAACTTACCTAACAGATCGCCTCGGTGAGGGAGAGCCGCTCCATGCCCGCCGCCACACCCGGAACGCCCAGTCTGTTGCGCGCCATGAACGACCGGGCCGCGCTCGAACTCCTGCTGACCCACGGCCCGCTGTCGCGGACCCGCATCGGGCACCTGACCGGACTGTCCAAACCCACCGCCTCCCAACTGCTGGCCCGCCTGGAAGCCGCCGGACTCGTCCTGGCCACCGGCACCGACGGCGGCCGCCCCGGCCCCAGCGCCCAGCTGTACGCACTCAACCCCCGCGCCGCGTACGTCGGCGGGCTCGACGTCACCCCGGGGCGCGTGCTGGCGGCCGTCGCCGACCTCACCGGGACGGTGATCGCCTCCCACGAGGTCCCGTACACCGAGGGCGCACAGGCCGTGGACCAGGTGACCGAGGCCCTCGGCGGGGCCGTCAAGGCCGCCGGGCTGCACCGCTCCGACCTGCACCGGGTGGTCATCGCCACCCCGGGCGCCTTCGATCCGCAGAGCGGCCGGCTGCGCTACGCCAGCCACCTGCCCGGCTGGCACTCCCCCACCCTGCTCGAAGACCTGGCGGCGGCCCTGCCGATGCCCGTGGAGTACGAGAACGACGTCAACCTCGCCGCCGTCGCCGAGCAGCGCCTCGGCGCGGCCCGCGGCCACGAGGACTTCGTCCTGCTCTGGAACGAGGAGGGCCTCGGCGCCGCCCTGGTGCTCGGCGGCCGGCTGCACCGCGGCTGGACCGGCGGCGCGGGCGAGGTGGGCTTCCTGCCCGTGCCCGGCCGCCCCCTGGTCCGGCAGGTCACCCGGGCCAACTCCGGCGGCTACCAGGAGCTGGCCGGCGTGGAGGGACTGCCCCGGCTCGCCGCGGAACTGGGCATGGAGACCGCGCCCGGGCCCGCCTCCGACGCCCCCTGCGACTCCGACGCCCCCGGCGGCCCGCACAGCCCCGAGGTCGCCGCCGCCGTCGCCCTGCTCGGGCGGGCCGCCGCCGCTCCCGAAGGTGCGCACCTGAGTTTCCTCCAGTCGTACGCCACCGCGCTCGCCACCGGTCTCGCCTCGCTCGTCGCCGTGCTGGACCCGGAGATCGTGGTCCTGTCCGGGGCCGCGATCAGCGCGGGCGGCGAGCCGCTGCGCGCGCTGCTGGAGGCCGAGCTCGCCGAGCTGGCCCCCTCCCGGCCCCTGCTGGTCCCCGGGGAGGTACGGGAACGGCCGGTCCTGCACGGCGCGCTGGAGAGCGCGCTGGCCGCCACCCGGGACGAAGTGTTCGACACCTCCCTCTGAACCACCCCGCCCGACCCGGCCCCCGCAGGCCCTCCGCCGGGCCCACCCCAACAGACCCGCCCGGCCTGACACCCCCACAGGCCCCCCGCCGGCCCCAGCCCCCCACCGGAAGTTTCGTCCTCCGCAGAGAGCGAGCCCCGCCATGCCCAGAACCGGACGCCTGACCACCGCAGCAGCCCTCCTCGCCGCGATATCCGCACTCGCCACGGCCTGCACGGGCCAGAGCGCGGACACGGCCTCCGACGACCCGAAGGCGGACGTCACCCTGAACTTCTGGCACGGCTGGTCCGCGCCGAGCGAGACCAAGGCGATCGAGGACAACATCGCCCGGTTCACACAGGCGCACCCGAACATCGAGGTCAAGGTCACGGGCAACATGACCGACGACAAGATCAACCAGGCCCTGCGCGCGGGCGGGGACAAGGCCCCCGACGTGGTGTCCTCCTTCACCACCGACAGCGTCGGCAAGTTCTGCAACTCCCGGGCCTTCGCCGACCTGAACCCCTTCCTCCAGAAGTCGGGGGTCGACAAGACGAAGGTCTTCCCCAAGACCCTGCTGGAGTACACCCAGTTCAACGGCAACCAGTGCACGCTGCCACTGCTGCACGACGCGTACGGCCTCGTCTACAACAAGACCGCCTTCGCGGCCGCCGGCATCACCGAACCCCCCAGGACGTGGAGCCAGTTCACCGAAGCCGCACAGAAGCTCACGAAACCCAAGGGGGACTCGTACGAGCAGGTCGGTCTGATGCCCACCTTCCACGGCTACGAGACCAAGCCGACGCGGCTCGCGGCGCAGTGGGGCGCCACGTACTTCGGCCCCGACGGCAAGTCCAACCTGGCCGGGGACCCGGCCTTCGCCAAGATGCTGACCGCGCAGAAGGACCTGGTGGACAAGCTCGGCGGCTACGAGAAGCTGGAGAGGTTCCGCAACACCTTCGGTGACGAGTGGAGCGCCGAGCACCCCTTCCACCTGGGGCTGGTCGCGATGCAGATCGACGGCGAGTGGCGGGCCCCGATGGCCAGGGAGGCGGGCGCCGCGTTCGAGATCGGCACCGCGCCGCTTCCCGTCCCGGACGAGCAGGCCGCCGACTACGGCAAGGGCTACCTCTCGGGCACGATCATGGGCATCGCCGCGGGCAGCAAGAAGCAGAACGCCGCCTGGGAACTGGTCAAGTACATGACCACCGACACCGAGGCGGTCGTGGCCTTCGCCAACGCCATCCACAACGTGCCCTCCACCCTGGCGGCCCTGGAGTCCCCGAAGCTCCAGGTGACCCCGGAGTTCAAGACCTTCCTCGACATCGCCCGGCACCCGAAGTCCAGCACCACCCCGGCCCAGGCCGACGGCGGCACCTACCAGCTGACCTTCGAGGACTTCGCGTACGGGGTCGAGAAGGGCGACGTGGCCGACATCCCGGCCGGTCTCGCCAAGGCCGACCAGCAGATCGACACGGACATCGCGAAGGCGAAGTAGCCCGCCATGACCACGACGACCAGGACGAGTAGGACGACCAGCGCAACCAGCACGACGGGCGCCACCAGCGCACGCCTCCTGCGGTCGAAGAGCCGCCGGTCCGCCCTGCGGACCGCGGCCTTCATGTCCCCCTGGCTCATCGGGTTCGCGGTCTTCTTCGCCTACCCCCTGCTGTCCACCCTGTACTTCTCCTTCACCCGGTACGACGGCTTCCGGCAGCCGTCCTTCAACGGCCTGGACAACTGGAGCTACGTCTTCACGGACTATCCGCTCTTCTGGCCGGCCGTGCGCAACACCCTGTGGCTGGTGGCGGTGATGGTGACCTGCCGGGTCGCCTTCGGCCTCGGCGTCGGCCTGCTCGTCACGAAGATCAAGACGGGGGTCGGGATCTTCCGGACCCTGTTCTACCTGCCCTACCTGGCCCCGCCCGTCGCCGCGACCCTGGCCTTCGTCTTCCTGCTCAACCCCGGCACCGGCCCCGCCAACACCCTGCTGGACGCGGTGGGACTGCCCACCCCGGGCTGGTTCACCGACGCCGACTGGTCCAAGCCCGCGCTCACCGCCCTCGCCCTGTGGGGGGTGGGCGACCTGATGGTCATCTTCATGGCCGCACTGCTCGACGTACCGAAGGAGCAGTACGAGGCCGCCGAGCTGGACGGGGCCGGGGCCCGGGCGCGGTTCCGGCACATCACCCTGCCCAACATCTCGCCGATCATCGCGTTCGCGGTGGTCACCGGCGTCATCCAGGCCATGCAGTACTACGCCCAGCCACTGGTGGCGGGAAAGGTCGCGGCCGGGGTCATCGGCGGCTCCGGCCAGCAGTTCGAGCCCGGCTACCCCGACAAGTCCACCCTGACCCTGCCGCAGCTCGTCTACAACCTCGGATTCCAGCGCTTCGACTACGGCACGGCGTGTGTCGTCGCGCTCGTCCTGTTCGCCCTCTCCATGGCCTTCACCGCGCTCCTGATGCGGCGCCGTGGCGGACTGATCGGAGCAGGTGAGTGAGCACGCACGGACGCAAGGCCGTACTGCACTGGATCGGCGTCCACGCGCTCGGCGTGGCCGCGGCCCTCTTCTTCGTCCTCCCCTTCGTCTTCATCCTGCTCACCTCCCTGATGGGCGACCGGCAGGCGCTGACCCGCGACCTGTGGCCCGACACCTGGGAATGGGACAACTACGCCACCGTCTGGAACACGCCCGGCTTCCTGACCTGGTGGCGCAACACCCTCTTGTACGCCGGTCTCGGCACCCTGTTGACCGTGGTCTCCTCCGTGCCCGTCGCGTACGCGCTCGCCAAGTTCCGCTTCCGCCTGCGGCGGCTCTCCCTGCTGCTCGTGATCGCCATGATGATGCTGCCGCCGCAGGTGGTGGTCATCCCCATGTACCTCTTCTGGGCCAAGCAGGTCGACCTGTCCGGCACCCTGTGGCCGCTGATCGTCCCGATGGCCTTCGGCGACGCCTTCTCCATCTTCCTGCTCCGCCAGTTCCTGCTGACCATCCCCGACGAGTACCTCGACGCGGCCCGTGTCGACGGCTGCGGCGAGGTGCGCACCCTGCTGCGCGTGGTGCTGCCGATGGCCAAACCCGGAATCGCCGCCGTCGCGCTCTTCCAGTTCTTCTGTGCCTGGAACGACTACTTCGGCCCGCAGATCTACGCCTCCGACAACCCGGCCGCCTGGACCCTCAGTTACGGGCTGGAGTCCTTCAAGGGGGCGCACCACACCAACTGGAACCTGACCATGGCCGCGACCGTACTGGTCATGGCCCCGGTGATCGTCCTCTTCTTCTTCGCCCAGAAGGCGTTCGTCGAAGGCGTCACCCTGACCGGCGTGAAAGGCTGACGGCAATGAAACTCGCAGTGGTGGGCGGCGGTTCCACCTACACCCCCGAACTGATCGACGGCTTCGCACGGCTGCGCGACACCCTGCCGGTCGGCGAGCTCGTCCTGATCGACCCGGCCACCGACCGGCTGGAACTCATCGGCGGCCTGGCCCGGCGGATCTTCGCCCGGCAGGGGCACCCGGGCCGGGTGACCACGACCGCCGACCTCGACGCGGGAGTCGACGGGGCCGACGCGGTCCTGCTCCAGCTGCGCATCGGCGGCCAGGCCGCCCGGCTGCAGGACGAGACCTGGCCCCTGGAGTGCGGCTGCGTCGGGCAGGAGACCACGGGCGCGGGCGGCCTCGCCAAGGCGCTGCGCACGGTCCCGGTGGTCCTCGACATCGCCGAACGGGTCCGGCGGGCCAACCCGGACGCGTGGATCATCGACTTCACCAACCCGGTCGGGATCGTCACCCGGGCCCTCCTCCGGGCCGGGCACAAGGCCGTCGGGCTCTGCAACGTCGCCATCGGCTTCCAGCGGAAGTTCGCGGCCCTGCTGGACCTGGCCCCCGGCGACATCCACTTGGACCACGTGGGCCTCAACCACCTCACCTGGGAACTGGGCGTGCGCCGGGGCGGCCCCGACGGCGAGGACCTGCTGCCGCGGCTGCTCGCCGCGCACGGCGAGGCGATCGCCGGGGACCTCCGCCTGCCGCGGGCGGTGCTGGACCGGCTCGGCGTCGTGCCCTCGTACTACCTGCGCTACTTCTACGCCCACGACGAGGTCGTACGGGAACTCGGCACGAAGCCGTCGCGGGCCGCCGAGGTCGCCGCGATGGAGCGGGAACTGCTCGCCCTGTACGGCGACCCTGCGCTCGACGAGAAGCCGGCGCTGCTGGCGAAGCGGGGCGGCGCCTTCTACTCCGAGGCGGCCGTGGACCTCGCCGCCTCCCTGCTGGCCGACGGCGGCCCGGCCGTGCAGGTGGTCAACACGTACAACAACGGCACGCTGCCCTTCCTGCCGGACGACGCGGTCGTCGAGGTACAGGCGCGCGTCGACGCCTCGGGCCCGCGGCCACTGGCGGTCCCACGGCTGGACCCGCTCCACACCGGGCTGATCTCGCACGTGACGGCGTACGAGGACCTCGCACTGGACGCGGCGCTGCGCGGCGGGCGCGAGCGGGTCTTCAAGGCACTGCTCGCGCACCCGCTGGTCGGCCAGTTCGACCTGGCCGAGGGGCTGACCGACCGGCTCCTCGCGCACAACAAGGAGCACCTGCCATGGGCGTGAACCTCTGTTCCGTCCTGGCGATCGACGCGGGGAACAGCAAGACCGACGTGGCCCTGCTCGGCCCCGACGGTTCGGTGCTGTGCTCCGGGCAGGCCGGCGGCTTCCAGCCGTCCCGGACGGGGGTGGCCGCGGCCGTCGACGTACTGGCCGAGGCGATGGCCGACGCCGGCCTGGACTACCGGGACGGGCGCGGCCCCGGGCCCTGCGCCGAGCACGTGTCGGCCTGCCTGGCCAATGCGGACTTCCCGGTGGAGGAGCGGAAGCTGGCGCGCGAGATCAAGCGCCGCAACTGGGGGCGCGTGACGGAAGTGCACAACGACACCTTCGCCCTGCTGCGCGCCGGCCTGCCCGTGGGCGCCGAGCCGCGCGGCGTCGCGGTGGTGTGCGGGGCCGGCATCAACTGCGTCGGGATGACCCCGGACGGGCGGACCGCACGCTTCCCCGCGATCGGGCGGATCTCCGGCGACTGGGGCGGCGGGGGCGGACTGGCCGACGAGGCCCTGTGGTTCGCGGCCCGGGCCGAGGACGGTCGGGGCGACCCGACGGAACTGGCCCGGGCGCTCCCCGCGCACCTGGGCCTCGACTCGATGGCCTCGCTGATCGAGGCGATGCACCTGGGCCGGGTCCCGGCCGGGCGGCGGCACGAACTGACCCCGGTGCTGTTCGCGGTGGCGGCCGCCGGAGACCCGGTGGCGCTGTCGCTGGTGCACCGGCAGGCGGACGAGATCGTGGCCATGGCCTCGGTGGCACTGGGCCGCCTGGGCCTGCTGGGCGAGGAGGTGCCCGTGGTACTGGGCGGCGGCGTCCTGGCGGCCCGGCACCCGCAGCTGAACGACCGGATCGAGGCCCGCCTCGCCGACCGGGCCCCGCGCGCCCGCATCCACGTGGTCACGGCCCCGCCGGTCCTGGGCGCCGGCCTCCTCGGCCTCGACGCCCTCGGCTCCCCACCCCTCGCCTACGGAAAACTCCGTGCCCATTTCGGTTGAACCCGCCCCGGAGGGCCGCCGGTCTGGAACCGTGGCGCCCGTGCACGCGTATTGACGGTGAAGGGGTGACGGAGGGCGCCCCAGGGGGTGGATCTCCCCGGATGCAGCACCGGGTGCTGTGGTCGACCGGCACTACGTCCATACTGCTGCGCAGGGGGTGCCTCACGCCGTTGGCTGGGGGACTACAGGACCGAGGGGGAGGTCACGGTGGCGATCACATCACGCGCGCCCGCGCCCGGGGGCGGTGGTGCCGTGCCGCCCGCGGGGGCACCGGCTTCGCCGCCCGACGGGCCGCCCGGGCGGAGCACCGCCTGGGCCGAGGGTGTGGAGCGGCTGCGCGAGGCGGCGACCACCGAGCCCGGCCGGCTGCGGATCATCGGCGCCGCACTCGCCGCCCTGATCGTGCTGTTCGGCACCGTGAGCGTCTGGGAGATCTCCGGCCGGACCACCGCCGCCGACGACGTGGTGGGCCGCAGCCAGCCGCTGAGCGCGGACGCGGCGAGCATCTACCGCTCCCTCGCCGACGCCGACACGACCTCTTCCAGCGGCTTCCTGCTGGGCGCCCAGGAGCCGCGCGAGGTCCGGCAGCGGTACGAGAAGGACATCGCGAACGCCTCCAAGCTGCTGGGGAGCGCGGCCGCCAACACCGGCGGCAACGAGGACTCCCGCGAGCAGATCGCCCTGCTGAGCGAGCAGTTGCCGCGCTACACCGGCCTGATCGAGCAGGCCCGGGCCACCAACCGGCAGGGCCTGCCGCTGGGCGGCGCCTATCTCCGCTACGCCAACGAGCAGATGACCACCCAGCTGCTGCCCGCCGCGCAGCGGCTGTACGAGGCGGAGACCGGCCGGCTCTACAAGGACTACGACGACGCCCGGTCCTGGCCGCTGGCCTCGCTCGGCGCGGGCCTGCTCGCGGTCGCCGGCCTCGTGTGGGCGCAGCGGCGCAACTACCGGCACACGAACCGGGTCTTCAACCACGGTCTGCTGGCCGCGACGGCCGCGTCGGTGGTGGTGCTGCTGTGGCTGGCCGTCGGCCACACGGTGGCGCGGTCCTCGCTGAGTGAAGCGCGGGCGGACGGGCAGGAGTCGATGAAGGTGCTCAACGACGCGCGGATCGCCTCCTTGCAGGCGCGGGCCGGTGAGAACCTGACTCTGATCGCGCGGGGCGCCGTACTGGCGGAGGACAAGAAGTCCGACAAGTACGACGTGGACTTCACGAACAACATGAAGCAGTTGGACGCCGGGCTGGCGACCGCACTACGACTGGCCGACGACGAGGCCGGCCGGGGCCCGGTGAACCGCGCCGTGGACGGCGTGGAGCAGTGGAAGCAGCGGCACACGGCGGCCAGGGAGGCGGACTTGAAGGGCGACTACGAAGCCGCGCTGCCCCAGGTCGTCGGGGACGAGGGGCACAAGGAGAGCAGCGGGGCCGCCTTCGACACGGTGGACGCCTCCTTGGAGCAGGCCGTGGCCCACGAACAGCGGGAGTTCACCCGGTCGGCCCGGGACGGGATCGGCGCGACGGGCGGTCTCGTGACGGGATCGGCGATCCTGGTCGTCGTCGGAGCGGCGGCTGCCCTGCTCGGTATCGGGCGCAGGCTTTCGGAGTACAGGTGAGAGCGATGCGGATACGAGCGAGGCGGGCCGCCGAAGGCCACGAGCAGTACGAGGGACACGCGGGACACGCGGCCCTTGAGGGCCGCGCCGGGGCTCCGGGCGGCGCCGTGTCCGGGGTGCGGCGGGCCGCGGGCCGGCTGCGCGGCTGGGGCGGCGTGAGCGCGATGGCCGTCGCCTGTGCGGTGACGGCCGCGGTCGTGCTGCTGCCGCTGGCCCACGCGACGCCCGACACCGGCGGGCCGGCGGTCCGCAAGCCCGCCTCGATGGCGGTGGCCCCGGCCGCGCCGTGGACCCAGACCGACACCTGTCAGGACCCGGAGGCGAGCCTGCGCCCGTCCGACGTGGACGGGGCGGCCATCGCGCGGATCAAGGCGGCGGGCAAGCTCGTCGCCGGCGTGGACCAGAACAGCTTCCGCTGGGGCTACCGCAACCAGACCGCCGAGGGCAGCCGTCTCGACGGTTTCGACATCGACCTGGTCAAGGCCATCGCCAAGGACATCCTGGGCGACGAGAACGCGGTCATCTACCGGGCCATCCCCACCAGCCAGCGCATCCCGGCGCTCCAGGAGGGCCGTGTCGACGTCGTCGTGCGGACCATGACCATCAACTGCAAGCGGCTGGAGGACGTCGCCTTCTCGACGGCCTACTTCGAGGCCGGGCAGCAGGTGCTGGCCCCCAAGGGTTCGCCGATCACCGGGTACGACACCTCGCTGAAGGACAAGCGGATCTGCTTCGCCGCCGGTTCCACGGCGGAGGCGGCGCTGAGGTCCCAGTCGTACGGCTCGGTCCCGGTCACCGTGGCCAACCAGCTGGACTGCCTGGTCCGGCTCCAGCTGGGCGAGGTCGACGGCATCATCACGGACAACGCCCTCGCGGCCGGCCAGGCCGCGCAGGACCCCTCGGTGCAGCTGGTGGGCTCGCCCTTCACCCGGGAGTTCTACGGCGTGGCGATGAACAAGGACGCCTCGGACCTGGTACGCCGGGTCAACAAGGTGCTGGAGAACTACCGCGTGGGCGGCAATGACAGCGCGTGGATGAGGGCGTACCTCAAGCACCTCCAGCCCGTGCTGCCCGGCGTGTCCGCGCCGCCCGCTCCCAAGTACCGGGACGGCTGAGGCCGGTGGCGGTTTCGGGTACGGGACCGGGCGCGGGGCCGGACACGGAGCACGCGGAGAGGGACACGGAGGCGGCAGCGGAAGCGGAGGCACAGTCGGTGGAGGCGGGTTCGGCAGTGATGGACCGGGACGGCGTCGACCGCGCCCTGGCCCGGCTGGGCGCGGAGCACGAGGCCGTCGAGACCTCGCTGCTCGCCCTCCAGGACCACGCGGGGCGCCGGCTGCTGGAGGGCGCCGCGCTGACCGGGATCACCAAGGACCGGTGGACGGCCGCCGACGCGGACATCAGCCGGCTGTGGACGTACTTCGACGCCTACAGCGGGGCCCTGACCGCCGCCCGGGAGGTCCGGGAGCGGCGCCGCTGGCCGAACCGCGAGGACCTGATCGAGCTGACGGAGCGGCTGCGCGGGCCCGGCGTGCTGATCGCCGGCGCCGCGGCGGAGGGCGTCGCGCTGGCGGAGCGGCTCTCGCTCGCCGAGCTGGTGGCGCGGATGAACGATCTGTACGCGCGTTCGCTGGACGTGGTGGTCGCCGCCGACGCCGTGTGGTCGGCGCTGCCCGCCCGGATCGACCTGCTCGCCGCCGAGCTGCACCGCACCCGCTCGCTCGCCCACTCGGTGGGCGTGCGCCCGGGCGAGCATCCCTCGGGCGACGACCTGGAGGACATCACCGCGGAGCTGACGCAGCTGCGGGCGCAGGTGATCGCGGACCCGCTGGCGTTCTGGCTGCCGGTGACGGGGAGCGCGGCGCCCGGCGGCGGCCGTCCGGACACGGGGCGCTACGACCGGGCCGCGCTCGCGCTGGAGGACGTACGCCGGGAGGTCGAGGCGGTGCTGGACGTGCGCCAGGACGCCGAGCAGCGGCTGATCAGCCTGCGGGACGTGCTCTCGCGGGCCGACCGGACCCTGGCGGAGGCGCGGACGGCGCGCGGCGAGGTGCTGGCGAAGATCGCCGCGTCCGAGGTGCCGGCGGTGAGCGGCCCGCCCACGGTGCTGCAGGAGCAGCTGGCGGCGGCGGCCGAGCACCGGCGCCAGTCGCGCTGGCACCGGCTGTCGCCGCTGCTGGAATCGCTGGAGGTGCGGGCCGAGGAGGAACTGCGACGGGCCCGTGAATCGTTGACTGCTGTGACGGCGCCACTGGCGGTGCGGGCCGAGCTGCGCGGGCGGCTCGACGCGTACAAGGCGAAGGTGGCCCGCCACGGGTTGGCGGAGGATCCGGTGCTGGTCGAGCGGTACGACGCGGCCCGCCGGATGCTGTGGAGCGCGCCCTGCGACCTGCGGGCCGCCGAGCAGGCCGTCCTGCGCTACCAGCAGGCGGCGGCGGAGTCGCTGGTACCGCAGCAGCCGCGGCACGAAGATCACCGGCCCGAGCAGTTCCGGCCCCACGGGCCGGGGAAGGAGGACGCATGAGTCTGGTCGGAACCGCGTGCGTTCGCCCCGGCTGCCCGGGGACGTACGAGGACATGGGCGGCGGCGGGCTGTACTGCGACACCTGTGGGCTGGCGCCGGTCGGCGCTGTCGCGGCGGGTGCGGACGATCTGGTGTCGCCCCCGACGGGGATGACGAGCGCGGCCCGGGGTTCGCTGGGATCCGGTGGGTCCCGTGGGTCGATGGGTTCGCAGGGTTCGCACGGCTCGGCGCGGTCCTCGGCCTCGGCCCGCTCCTCCCGGTCCTCCTCGTCCCGCCGCTCGGTGTCGGGGCGGCTGTCGCGGTCCCTGTCGGGGACGGCGTCCACCCGGTCGGTGTCGGTGCGCAGTTCGGGTTCGGCGGCGTCCTCGGGGCGCAGTCGGCTGGGAGCCGGTCTGGTCAACGTTCCGGAGGTGCCGCGTCCGGATCCTTCGGCGGCGGTCCTGGAGAACCCGGAGGTGCCGGAGCGCAAGCGGTTCTGCTCGCGCTCGGACTGCGGGGCCCCGGTGGGCCGGTCCCGCGGGGACCGCCCGGGCCGGACGGAAGGGTTCTGCACCAAGTGCGGGCACCCCTACTCCTTCGTGCCCAAGCTGAACGCGGGCGACGTGGTGCGCGGCCAGTACGAGGTGGCGGGCTGCCTCGCGCACGGCGGTCTCGGCTGGGTGTACCTGGCGGTGGACCGGGCGGTCGCGGACCGCTGGGTGGTCCTCAAGGGCCTGCTCGACACCGGCGACCAGGACGCGATGGAGGCCGCGATATCGGAGCGCCGCTTCCTCGCGGAGATCGAGCACTCCAACATCGTGCGGATCTACAACTTCGTGGAGCACCTGGACCAGCGGACCGGTTCGCTGGACGGGTACATCGTCATGGAGTACGTCGGCGGCAAGTCGCTGAAGGAGATCGCGAACGAGCGGCGGCGGCCGGACGGGCGGCGCGATCCGCTGCCGGTGGAGCAGGCGTGCGCGTACGGGATCGAGGCTCTGGAGGCGCTGGGCCACCTGCACAGCAGGAACCTGCTGTACTGCGACTTCAAGGTCGACAACGCGATCCAGCAGCAGGACCAGTTGAAGCTGATCGACATGGGCGCGGTGCGCCGGATGGACGACGAGGAGTCGGCCATCTACGGCACGGTGGGGTATCAGGCGCCGGAGGTCGCGGAGCTGGGCCCGTCGGTCGCCTCCGACCTCTACACGGTGGCGCGGACGCTGGCGGTCCTGACCTTCGACTTCCAGGGCTACACCAATGTGTTCGTGGATTCGCTGCCGGATCCCGAGCACATCGAGGTGTTCAGACGGTACGAGTCCTTCTACCGGCTGCTCGTACGGGCGACGGACCCGGATCCGGGGCGGCGGTTCTCCTCGGCGCAGGAGATGGCGGACCAGCTGACGGGCGTGCTGCGCGAGGTGGTCGCGCTCCAGACGGGCCGGCCGCGGCCCCAGCTGTCGACCCTCTTCGGCCCGGAACTGCGTGTTCCGGACAACCAGTTGTTCGCCGACGCCGCCTCGGGCGCGGTCGTGTCCCGGCTGGGCCACCGCCCGATCGCCTCCCGGCCGCTTGCCTCCCGGCGGGGTGGCGGGCTGCTCGGCCGCGGCGGGGCAGCGGCCGGTGCGCACGTGCCGGGCGGAGCGGCCCTGCCCGCGGCGGCGCCCGTCGGGGCGTCCGGCCCGCAGGGCCACACGCTCGCCGGCGGCAGCCCGCCGGGCGGGGCGCCCCTGCCCGGGGCCTCCGGCCCGTGGGGACCTCCGCACAGCGGGACGCTGCCCGCAGGCAACCACTCCGGTGGCTCCGGGCTGCCCGGCACCCCGCCGGGAGGCGTCGCCCCGCCTGCGGGAGCACCCGGGGCGGCGGGAGGCTCGGCGTCGCCCGCCGGGGGCGCCGGCCCGTGGGCGGCCGCACCCTTCGGCGGGACGCCCGCGCCCGGGCCGGCCGGGGCGCCGCTGCCCGGCCTCGGGAGCACCGCCACGCATGTGGCGGCGCCCGTGCCCCGGGCCCGTCAGGTTCCGGCAGCGGTGCCCGCACCGGCCCCGGTGTCCCCGGCCGCTCCCACCGCGGCAGCGGCCCGGGCGGGAGCGACCACCCTCGACGCCGGCGACACCGCGCTGGCCCTGCCCGTACCGCTGGTGGACGCGGGCGATCCGAACGCCGGTTTCCTCACCGGTCTGCTGGCCTCCGCGCCGGGCGACCTGCTGGGCGCGCTGGCCTCGGCGCCCGCCGACTCGGCCGAGCTGCGGCTGCGCGAGCTGCGGGCCCGGCTGGAGCTGGGCGAGCTGTCCTCGGCCGGGCGCACCCTGGCGGAGCTGGAGGCCCGGCATCCGGACGACTGGCGGGTGGTGTGGGCCCGCGGCATCGCCTCGCTGGCCACCGGTGAGAACGAGATCGCGGCCCTGTCCTTCGACGCCATCTACGACGCCTTCCCGGGCGAGCCCGCGCCGAAGCTGGCCCTCGGGCTGTGCGCGGAGGTGCTGGGCCAGCTGGACAACGCCGCCGAGTACTACCGGCTCGTGTGGATCACCGACCCCGGATTCGTGAGCGCGGCCTTCGGGCTGGCCCGGGTCCAGCTGGCCGCCGGCGACCGGGACGCAGCGGTGCGCACGCTGGAATCCGTACCGGAGGCGTCCATCCACTACACCGCCGCCCGGGTGGCGGCCGTACGCGCACGTCTGCGCGACCGGTCCCCGCAGGAGCCGCTGCTGGCCGACCTGGCGGCGGCAGCCGACCAGGTGGAGGCCCTGCGGCGGTTCGGGCTGGACCCGGAGCGGCAGGAGCGGCTCGCGGCGGAGGTTCTGGGCTCGGCCCTGGACTGGGTACTGTCGGGCAGCCGGGGTTCCGACCCCGGCCGGACCTCGCTGCTCGGCAGTCAACTGGACGAGCGGGGCCTGCGCTTCGGACTGGAGCGCTCGTACCGCGTCCTCGCACGGCTGGCGCGGCGTGGCGAGGAGAGGATCGAACTGGTGGAGCGGGCAAACCGTTTCCGTCCCCGGACGTGGGTGTGAGTGATGTCGATGCATCGGCTGTCGGGCTGCCCCAGCTGCGCGGAACCCCTGGAGGAGGGTGACCGTTTCTGCGGCGTCTGCGGCTACGCCGTGACCGCTCCTCCCCCGGCTGCGTCCGCGGACCACCCGACCATGCCCATCCCGTCGGCTCCGCCGGCCGCCCACGCGGGCGGTTACGGGAGCCCGGCCCCCGGCGCGTCCCACGACGCCGCCGAACCGGCGCCCGGCTGGGGCAGCGTGGCCGCGGCCGCGCCCACGCTGGTCGACGAGCCAGCCGGCTGGAGCACCACCGCGGCGGAGCCCGGGCTGCTGGCGCAGCCGGGCCCGGCCGGGGCCGCGTACGGGAGCGCGGGCCACGAGAGCCCGTACGGCACCGGTACGCCCCCGGAGGGCACCCCGTGGGGAGCGGGCGACGCCCCGTACGCCCCCGGGTCCGCCCCGGAGCAGGGGCACGTCGGCCGGCCGCGGGGCAGCACCGCGGACGGCTCCGGGCCGGCGCCGGGCGGCCCGTCCGGGCCCTCGGGCCCGCAGGGCTGGGCGGACGGCCCCGAGACCCGCCACGACCGGCCCGGCGACAGCTCCGGCACTCCCCCGGAGGGAACGCCCTGGGGCGCCGGCGAAGCCCCGTACGAGACCCCGTCCCCGTCCGGCGCAGCGACCGGCGGGAAGACCTGCGTCGCCTGCCGGGCCGGCCACGTGGACACCGACGGGTACTGCGAGCACTGCGGGCACGCACAGCCCCGGGAGCGGGACCACCTCGAAGAGGAACTGGGGAGCGTCGCCGCCGTCAGTGACCGGGGGCTGCGCCACCACCGCAACGAGGACTCCTTCGCGGTGGCGGCCACCGCCCTGCCCGACGGATCCGCCGCCACCGTGGCCATCGTCTGCGACGGCGTCTCCTCCGCGAGCCGCCCCGACGAGGCTTCAGCCGCCGCGGCCGGCGCCGCCAACGAGGCACTGCTGGACGCACTCCCCCGTGGCGCGCACCCCCAGGAGGCCATGCACGAGGCGATCCTGGCCGCCGCCGCCGCGGTGAACGCCCTGGCCCCGGAGACCCCGGGCGCGCAGAACGCCCCCGCCTGCACCCTGGTGGGCGCCGTCGTCAGCGGCGGCCTGCTGACCATCGGCTGGGTGGGCGACAGCCGTGCCTACTGGGTGCCCGACGACCGCGCCGCGCTGCCCCGCCGTCTCACCGAGGACGACTCGTGGGCCGCGCAGATGGTCGCCGCCGGGCTGATGGGCGAGGCCGAGGCCTACGCGGACGTCCGCGCGCACGCCATCACCGGCTGGCTGGGGGCCGACGCGTACGAGCTCGAACCGCACACCGCGACCTTCAAGCCGGACCACCCCGGGGTGGTGGTGGTCTGCACCGACGGACTGTGGAACTACGCGGAGTCCGCGCGGGAGCTGGCCCAGGTGCTGCCCGCGGACGCCGCGACCCGCCCGCTGCACAGCGCGCAGGTCCTGGTGGGGCACGCCCTCGACGGCGGCGGCCACGACAACGTCACCGTGGCCGTGGTGCCGTTCGCCACGGACCCCGGGCAGCAACCGGGACCCGAGGCGGAGCCGGGCCCGGCAGCACGACCGGAACCGGAAGCGCGCCCGCAGGTCTGACCCGCCTGCCCGAGCCCTAGGAGTCCCATCGATGGCGAATTTCGCCAAGCCGAGCGCCCCGCGCTTCAGCGTGGAGGTGTACCAGAACGAGTTCCTCCCCGAGGGCGGGCGTGACGTCCACGCCATCGTCACGGTGACCGCCACCGGCGGTGCCACCGCCACCCGGGCGGCTGCCGCCGACGGCACGGCCGCCGTCGTGATCATGGTCGACTGCTCGGGGTCCATGGAGTACCCGGCGGAGAAGATGCGGGGTGCCCGCGAGGCCACGGCGGCGGCCGTCGACACCCTGCGCGACGGCACCTCCTTCGCCGTGATCGCCGGTACGCACGTGGCCAAGGAGGTCTACCCGGGCCAGGGCCGCCTCGCCGTGGCCGACCCGGCCACCCGCGCCCAGGCCAAGGAGGCCCTGCGCGGGCTCAGTTCCGGCGGCGGCACCGCCATCGGCACCTGGCTGCGCCTCGCCGACGGCCTGCTGCGCAGCTCGACGGCCGTCATCCGGCACGGCATCCTGCTCACCGACGGCCGCAACGAGCACGAGGAGCCGGCCATGCTCCGGGCCACCCTCGACGCCTGCGCGGGCCGCTTCACCTGCGACGCCCGCGGGGTGGGCACCTACTGGGAGGTGAAGGAGGTCACGGGCATCGCGAGTGCGCTGCTCGGCTCCGCCGACATCGTGGCCGACCCGGCACACCTCACCGAGGACTTCACGCGCATGATGGAGAACGTCATGGGCAAGGAGGTCGCGGACGTCGCGCTGCGCCTGTGGACCCCGGTCGGCGCGGAGATCCAGTACGTGAAGCAGGTCGCGCCGACCGTCCAGGACCTGACCGACCGCCGCACCGCGGCGGGCCCGCGCGCCGGCGACTATCCGACCGGCTCGTGGGGCGACGAGTCCCGCGAGTACCACGTGTGCGTGCGCGTACCGAGTGCGGCCGTCGGCCAGGAGATGCTCGCCGCCCGCACCACGCTCGTCCTGCCGGGAGCGGCGGGCGGGTCCGATACCGTCCTCGCCCAAGGCCTGGTGCGCGCGGTCTGGACGACCGATCTCGCCGCGTCCACCGCCATCAGCCCGCAGGTCGCCCACTACACCGGACAGGCGGAGCTGGCGCAGGCTATCCAACAGGGTCTGGAAGCCCGCAAACTGGGCGATGTCGATGGGGCCACGGCCAAACTGGGGCGCGCGGTACAACTGGCGAGTGCCTCCGGGAACGCCGACACGGCAAGACTCCTGTCGAAGGTGGTGGATGTCGTGGACGCCGTGGCGGGTACTGTGCGGCTGAAAGCGAAGGTCGCCGATGCAGACGAGATGACTCTTGAAACGCGATCGACGCAGACCGTCCGAGTGAAGAAGACCTGAGACCTGACGTGAAGACGCAGGGAGAAGAAGGGGGAAGCGCCGCCATGCCGACCTGCCCGAACGGGCACCAGTCCGCCTCCGACGACTGGTGCGAGGTCTGCGGCCACCGCATGGGTGCCCCGGACGGCCCCCCCGCGGTGCCCTCCTACGGCTACGGTTTCCCCCCGACCGCCGGTGAGCCGACCGCCCAGGCCGAGCTCTGCCCGCAGTGCCGGACCCCGCGCGAGGCCATGGCCCCGTTCTGCGAGGAGTGCCGGTACAACTTCCTGACTCGTACGGCGACCTCGTACGCGCCGCCGGCGGCGGACCCCGGCCCGCAGCCGACCGGCGCGGGTGCCGTTCCCGGCCCCGGCCCCGGCCCCGGTGGCACGCCTGCGCCGCCCGTGCCCGCTCCCGGGAACTACGCCCAGGACCATTTCGAGTACCAGGGCTCGCGGCCGTCCCGGGTCAACCGGCCGGCCGAGCCGCTGCAGCGCGAGGACGACTGGCTGCTGCCGCCGCCCGCGCACGAGCAGCCGCACGAGTACCAGCAGGCCGCGCAGCCCCAGTACCAGCAGCAGCCCCCGCCGCAGCAGCGGGAGTACCAGCAGGAGTACCAACAGCAGGCCCCGCCGCAGCAGCAGTACCAGCAGCAGGCCCCGCCGCAGCAGCACCAGCCGTTCCCGCCCCAGGGCGGCGCCTGGTCCGCGACGATCGGCCCCGACCGCTCGTACTTCATGGCGATGATGCAGCGCAGCGGCCCCGAGGCGGCCGGGCTCAACCTGCCCGCCTACTCCCCGGAGCAGCACCTTCCGCTCGCCGGCAGCCAGATCACCATCGGCCGCCGCCGCGCCTCCACGGGCGAGTCCCCCGACATCGACCTGTCGGTGCCCCCGGAGGACCCGGGCGTCTCCCACCAGCACGCGGTCCTCGTCCAGCAGCCCGACCTCAGCTGGGCGGTGGTGGACCAGAACTCCACCAACGGCACCACCATCAACGGTGGCGAGGAGCCGATCCAGCCCTACGTCCCGGTCCCGCTCACCGACGGCGACCGCGTCCACGTGGGTGCCTGGACCACGATCACCATCCGCCGCGGCTGATCACCCCTCCCCCAGGGGCCACACATAGGGCCCCTGGGGATCGTCGAGCCACGACCACTGGCCCTCCGCGCTGACCGAGACCCCGAAGCGCTCGCGGGCCGGGCGCCCCTCGCTGCGCCACAGGTCCAGGGCCTCGCGGGGGTGCAGTACGCCCGCGGTCAGCACGAGCATGAACTGGAATCGCTCGTTCTCCACCAGTTCGTACGGGAGCCCGTACGCCGCCCCGCCCGGGTCGGGCGGCGGCGCGGCCGTGGCCCCGCGCACCGGGACGAAGTACGCCGCGGTGTGCAGGAAGCGGCCCTCCGCGAAGTCGGCGTCCCGCACCGTGAGCGCGATCAGTCCGGTCGACAGCGGGGCCAGGATCCGCGCCCCGGGCCGGCACTGGCCCAGCCAGGCGTGCGGGATCAGCGGCAGCGTGCAGGTCACCATGATCCGGTCGAACGGGGCCCGGGAGGGGCAGCCGCGCGCGCCGTCCCCGGTGACCACGGCTGGATGATAGCCGAGCTGGGCCAGGTGCGCCCGTGCGGACTCGGTGATCTCCTCGTCCAGGTCCACGGTGGTGACGTGCTCCTCGCCGAGCCGGTGGCAGAGCAGGGCCGCGTTGTAGCCGGTGCCCGCGCCGATCTCCAGGACGTCGTCGCCGTCGTGCACGTCGAGGGCGTCCAGCATCTTCGCCATCAGGGAGGGCTGGCTGCTGGAGGAGACCAGCCGGCCGTCGCGCAGCCGGGTCGCCAGCGGAGTGTCGGCGTAGACCCCGCGCAGCCAGCGGGCCCGGCGTTCGGGGTCGGGGTCCTCGGCCCAGAGCCGCTCGTGGCCGGCGCCGCGGCCGGTCCAGAAGTAGGGGACGAAGAGGTGCCGGGGCACGGCGGCGAACGCCGACCGCCAGCGCGGATCCTCCAGCACCCCCGCAGCGGTCAGCTCCCGCACCTGGGCGGCGTGCGCGGTCTCGCGCAGATCGCGCGTCTCGGTGTGTGCGGTGTGTGCGCCCATGCCTCCACTGTCCTGCGCACGGCCTTCACGTGCGAACGCGCGGCCCTGCCGGCCCCCGTCCAAGAGAGCCGGTACCCCCGTCCTGCGTCCGGGTGTCTGAGACGATGGTCGGGTGAATGAGATTCCGCGGGGCACGCTTCAGGAGCAGACCTTCTACGAGCAGGTGGGCGGCGAGGACACCTTCCGCCGCCTCGTCCGGCGCTTCTACCAGGGGGTCGCGGAGGACCCGCTGCTGCGCCCGATGTACCCGGAGGAGGACCTGGGCCCCGCCGAGGAGCGGTTCGCGCTGTTCCTGATGCAGTACTGGGGCGGGCCGACCACCTACAGCCAGCACCGCGGGCATCCGCGCCTGCGGATGCGGCACGCGCCGTTCCAGGTGGACGCGGCGGCGCACGACGCCTGGCTCAAGCACATGCGGGTCGCGGTGGACGAGCTGGGCCTGGCGCCGGAGCACGAGGCGCAGCTGTGGAAGTACCTGACGTACGCCGCGGCGTCGATGATCAACACGGCGGGTTAGGGCCCGTCCTGCGGATCAGACCGGACGGACCTGGAGGGCGCCCAGGCCGCCGGTGACGCCGGGGCGGCGGGTGGCGACGGAGCCGTACGGGGTGCGCAGCCGCAGCCAGCTTCCGGCGGCGAGCAGCGCCACGGGGTCGGGGGCGGCGGACGCGGGCACGGCGGCCCGTACCGGCCGCAGGAAGCCCAGGGACTGCGCGGCGTGCACGGCGCGCAGCGGGAGTTCGGTGTCGCCCAGGGTGCGGGACCAGATCTCGCGGCCGATGCGGTCGCGCTCGGACCGGGTCCGGTGCTGCGCGGGCAGGGCCTCGTCGCGGGCCCGGAACTCGGCTACGGCGGCCGCGACGGCCTCTCCCATCGCCCAGGGGCCGGGCAGCCCCGGCAGCTGCCGCCAGCCGCCGCGGGGCGGGAGCACCCCGGTCCAGGGCGGTCCGGTGACCGGCCCGGGCACGGTGGCCGCGGCCGAGGCCTCGTCGACGGACTCCAGGAGCTCGCCGGCGGACACGGTCAGGTCGAGCGGCGTGGCGAGGGGCGCGGCGAGCCGCACCGTACGGATGGCCAGGACCTCGAAGGACGGTGGCCGTCCGAAGACGCCGAGCGCACCGCCGCCCGCCTGGAGGCGGACGGCGGCGGCGCGGTCGTAGTGCACCAGCCGGCCCAGGAAGGCGGCGAGGTCCGCCGCCTCCCCGGAATCGGCGAAGCGCAACTGCTCGTTCATGCCGCGAGGCGTCCTTCCCGGCCGCCGCCGGAAGCGGGGGCGGACGCCGTCGCGGGCTCGTCGAGGTACTCCTCCAGGAAGCGCCTCTCCTCGGCCGTGATGCGGCGGGGCCGCCCCGCGGCGAGGTCGTAGGGCACGACCACGGTCTCGGCGCGCACGTAGACCGTCTCGGGCGCGTCCTCGGTCGCCTCGTCCTTGACCTCGTAGCGGATGGTCAGGGACGCGGCGCCTATACGGGTCACCCAGGACTCGATGAGGACCGGCTCGTGACGGTGCACGAGGGGCAGCTTGTAGTCGATCTCGTGGCGGGCCACGACGGAGCCGCCCGTGAAGGATTCGCTGCCCTCCCCCGGCGCGAGGCGGAACATGAAGTCGATCCGCGCCTCCTCCAGATAGCGGAGGAAGACGACGTTGTTGACGTGCCCGAAGGCATCCATGTCCGCCCAGCGCAGGGGGCACCGGTAGTGGTGTCTGGCCATGACGGCTACCTCAGCCTCGGGTGAGCTTCTTGTAGGTGGCGCGGTGCGGGCGGGTGGCGTCCGCACCGAGACGCTCGACCTTGTTCTTCTCGTACGACTCGAAGTTGCCCTCGAACCAGTACCACTTGGACTCGCCCTCGTACGCCAGGATGTGCGTGGCGACCCGGTCGAGGAACCAGCGGTCGTGGGAGATGACCACGGCCGCGCCGGGGAATTCGAGGAGCGCGTTCTCGAGCGAGGACAGGGTCTCGACGTCGAGGTCGTTGGTGGGCTCGTCGAGGAGCAGCAGGTTGCCGCCCTCCTTGAGCGTCAGCGCCAGGTTGAGGCGGTTGCGCTCACCACCGGACAGGACGCCGGCCGGCTTCTGCTGGTCCGGGCCCTTGAAGCCGAAGGCGCTGACGTACGCGCGGGACGGCATCTCGACCTGGCCGACGTTGATGTAGTCCAGCTCGTCCGACACGACCGCCCAGAGGGTCTTCTTGGGGTCGATGTTGGCGCGGGACTGGTCGACGTACGAGATCTTGACGGTCTCGCCGATCTTGACGGTGCCGGAGTCCGGCGCCTCCAGGCCCTGGAGCATCTTGAAGAGCGTGGTCTTGCCGGCACCGTTGGGGCCGATGATGCCCACGATGCCGTTGCGCGGCAGGGTGAAGGACAGGTCGTCGATCAGCACCTTGTCGCCGAAGGCCTTGGAGAGGTTGTTGACCTCGACGACGATGGAACCGAGGCGCGGGCCCGGCGGGATCTGGATCTCCTCGAAGTCCAGCTTCCGCATCTTGTCCGCCTCGGCCGCCATCTCCTCGTAGCGGGCCAGACGGGCCTTGGACTTGGTCTGACGCCCCTTGGCGTTGGACCGCACCCACTCCAGCTCTTCCTTGAGGCGCTTCTGGCGCTTCTCGTCCTTGCGGCCCTCGACCTTGAGACGGGTGGCCTTCTTCTCCAGGTACGTGGAGTAGTTGCCCTCGTACGGGTGCGCGCGGCCGCGGTCGAGCTCGAGGATCCACTCGGCGACGTTGTTCAGGAAGTAGCGGTCGTGGGTCACGGCCACGACGGCGCCCTTGTACTGGGAGAGGTGCTGCTCCAGCCAGTTCACCGACTCGGCGTCGAGGTGGTTGGTGGGCTCGTCGAGGAGGAGCAGGTCCGGGGCCTCGATCAGCAGCTTGCAGAGCGCGACGCGGCGCTTCTCGCCACCGGAGAGGTTGGTGACGGGCCAGTCGCCGGGCGGGCAGCCCAGGGCGTCCATGGCCTGCTCCAGCTGGGCGTCGAGGTCCCAGGCGTTGGCGTGGTCCAGGACTTCCTGGAGCTTGCCCATCTCGTCCATCAGCGCATCGGTGTAGTCGGTCGCCATTTCCTCGGCGACCTCGTTGAAGCGCTTGAGCTTGCCCATGATCTCGGCGGCGCCGTCCTGGACGTTCTCCAGAACGGTCTTCGACTCGTCGAGCTTGGGCTCCTGCATCAGGATGCCGACGGTGAAGCCGGGCGTGATGAAGGCATCGCCGTTGGACGGCTGCTCCAGGCCCGCCATGATCTTCAGAACGGTGGACTTGCCGGCACCGTTCGGGCCGACCACACCGATCTTCGCGCCGGGCAGGAAGTTCAGGGTGACGTCATCAAGAATCACCTTGTCGCCGTGCGCCTTGCGCGTCTTGCGCATGGTGTAGATGAACTCAGCCAAGAGAAACCGTCCGGCAGATCGATGGTGGGCAGATACACCCCATCTTGCCAGCCGTCCACCCTTCGGGGGAAACGCGTATGGTCCGGGCCCCTGAGCTGGAGCGCGGCCCGGGGGCGGGTCTCACGCTCTGGTCACCGTCGGTCGTCATCGGTAGCCGCTGGAGGCCCTTCGACGGTCCGCAGGTCGAGATGTCGCTGATGGCGGACGGCCCGGGATCGAGCCCGGTGGCGGCATCGCCGGTGGGACCGATCGAGCCGGTGGGCCGTGCCGTGGACGGGCCGGCCTTCTCACCGGGCGGGGTCAGGGTCGGTCAGAGGTAGAGGTCGATCGTGAAGCGCCTCTTGCCCGTTTCGATCGTGTCGGCGTGGACCGAGCCACGAGCCCGGTCGAATTCCCCGGTGCCACCGGTGATCCCGTTGTCGAACGACGGGGGAGGCCCCGCGTCGAGGTGGCCGAAGACCATCCCCTGCACGGAGATCTGGCCGCGGCCCGGGAGGGTGTAGGTCACGACGCACACCTCCGCTCCGCCGTCGATGGCCCGGGTGGTGGTGCAGGTGCCGTTGGTCTCGCCGACCTTGTCGACGTCGTCCTGGTCATAGAGGTCCGAGCGGAAAACGGTCCGATCGCCCTGGGCGGGGCCGGCGGGGTCGACGGGGAAGCGCGTCTGTTGAATGAGCCTGCCGACGAGTGTGATGACCCGGTGTTTGCCCTTGTCGTGGGCGGAATCGATGTCCGTCGCGGCGGCGGCCGCGCCGGGGGCGCAGGCGAGAAGGGTGACCAGCGCAGTGGCCGTGCCGAGACAGGCTGCTCTGATGGGGCGCATCGTGCGGCTCCTGAGATTGATGCTCATGGATGGTCAGGTGACGAAACCGTCATGCGATTTCATTCATAACCTCGGCTCCGTCCCCGCCCGGAACATCCCGGTGCGACCCACTGGCAGATCCGACCGATCGGACCAACACCTGGGGGTGGGTCCGGCATCGGACGGCCCGCCGGCGGTCGGCCCGTGAGCGGGATCAGCGGGGGCGGTAGACGGTGAGGGCTTCGGGGAGTTCGTCGAGGACCAGTGCGGGTGGGGCTTCGGCGTATTCGCCGTCGTAGGCGAGCGGGGTGCCCTGCGGGATGTCGTTGATGCGCAGGCTGCGCAGGCGGGTGGCGGTGTGGACCGGGGAGCGGCTCAGGGGTCCCGCGAGGGCGGCGGCCAGGAGCCGGGGGCCGGGGCGGCCGCCGCCGTAGACGATCCGGAAGTCGAGCAGGCCCTCGCCGAGGCTGTCGCGGCGGCGGGGCGTGGGGCCGGTGCCGTGGTAGGTGCCGTTGCCGGCGAACAGCAGCCACACGCTCCGGGGCCGCCCGGCCAGCCGCAGCCGCACGGGCCGCTGGGCGCGCAGCACCCGCCAGGCGGCCAGGAGCGCGGCGGGGCCGCCGCCGATGCGCGGGCCCCAGCGCAGCCGGTGGCCCAGCAGCTCCGGGTAGGCGCCCATGCTGAAGTTGTTCAGGAAGTAGCCGGGGTCCGCGGCCGGCGCATCCCCGGGGCCCGGGGAGAAGCGGCCCACTCCGACGCGGACCGCGTGCCCGTCGGCCAGCGCGCGGCAGGTGTCCTCGCTGCCGCCGAGGCCGAGGTCCATCGCGAAGTGGTTGAGGGTGCCGCCGGGGAACACCGCCAGCGGCACCCCGGCGCGCAGGGCGGCGGTGGCGGCCGCGTTGACCGTGCCGTCGCCGCCGCAGACCCCGAGCACGGTGGCCCGCTCGGCCGCCTGCGCCAGGGCGGGGACCAGGTCGGCACCCTCGCACTCGATCACCTCGGCTTTGGGGAGCCGGGTGCGCAGGAGGTCGAGTCCCGCGTCCGCGGCCGTCCCCGACCCGGTGTTGACCACCACGGTCAGCCCGGCCCCGTCGGACAGCGCGGGCACCCCGGCGGCCCTCCGCTCGTCGCCCGGCACGACCCGGGCCTCCTGCACGTCCCGCGCGAGGCGGCGTACGACTCCGGCCGCGGCCACCCCCAGGGCCGCGCCCGCGAGCACGTCGGAGGGGTAGTGCACGCCGGTGTAGACCCGGGAGAACGCCACGGACGCGGCCACCGGGGCCACCGCCACCGCCCAGCCCGGGGACTCCAGCGCCAGCCCGGCGGTGAAGGCGAAGGCCGATGCCGAGTGTCCGGACGGGAAGGAGGTGGTCTGCGGCTGCGTCGCCAGCTGCCGCACCGCGGGCACCCCGTGCAGCAGCGGCCGCGGCCGGCGTACGGACCATTTGCCGACGGTGTTGATGGTCGCGGAGGCCAGCGCCAGCGAGGCGACCGCACGCCCGGCCGCCTTGCGGCCCCGGGCCGAGCCGAAGACGGCGATCGCCGCGGCGGCGCCGCCCCACAGCACGCCGTGGTTCGCGGCCCGCCCGAGCCGGGGCAGCACCCGGTCGGCCCCCGG
Organism: Streptomyces sp. NBC_01233; assembly: GCF_035989305.1. NCBI lineage: Bacteria > Bacillati > Actinomycetota > Actinomycetes > Kitasatosporales > Streptomycetaceae > Streptomyces > Streptomyces sp. NBC_01233. The sequence goes on from NZ_CP108514.1 coordinate 3,353,258, forward strand.
CCAGTGCCGCCGGGCCACCGCGTCGAACAGCAGCCGGTCCCATCGCGCGACGGCACCCTGCCAGGTCAGTTGCTGATCAGCCATTTTCTGCCCCTACCCGGGGCGGCGGATCCGAACCTGCCCCGGAGGCCACCCGGCCCAACGGATCCACCGGGCCCGCCCGGCAGCCCCGGCAGCGCCCCGAGAGGGCTACGCCTCGTCCTCCTCGTCCAGCGGGCGCTTGCGCAGCAGCAGGACCACCAGGCCGCCCAGGACCACCAGGCCCACCGCCAGGGAGGCGATGACCGGGGTGGCCGCCGAGCTGCCGCTGGTCGCCAGCCGCTCCTCGTCCGGGGAGGTCGTCGGGACGGCCGCCGACTGCGCGCCCAGCGCCACCGCCTCCGAGCCGGACGCCGTGCCCGCCTCGGTCACGGGGGCCGGCGGCCAGAGCGCGGTGGCCGTGGCGGCGGCCGCGGACTCGCTGGAGCCCGCCACGATCTGCGTCTGGGCGGGCACCCCGCTGGTGAAGACCCGCCCGACCGGCACCTTGGTCGCACCGCGGACGGTGATCGAGGCCGTCCCGTCGGGGGTGCCCGCGGGCACCTCGAAGTACAGCCGGCTCCCGTTGGCGGCGGTGTCCACGGGCTGCCCCTCGGCGTCCACCACGCGCACCCCCATCGCGACGGCCGCCGCATCCGGGACGACCGACACGCTCCGCGCCCCGGTCCGCACGGTCACCGGGCCGAGCCGGCTGCCGACCGGCCCCGACACGTCGCCCGGGTCCAGCCCCAGCGAGGCCGGCGGCTCCGGCAGCTGCCCGGCCGCCCGCTGCAGGTAGTCGGCCAGCTTCTCCGCCGCCGGGTCCGCCGCCTCGACGTGCACCCCGTCCGCCAGCCGCCAGATCGCCACCTGGGTCCCGGCCGCCGCGCTCTCCGCGGTGAGCGCCCCGGCCCCGGCCGCCTTGGCGAGCCCGGCCAGATCGTTCAGCTGTGGGTAGGAGTGCTCCAGGACCCATCGGATCCGGCCCGCCTCCCGGTTGCCGGCGAGCGTGCTGCCGCCCCAGCCGCTCTCGGTATACCGGGCCTGCGGCTGGGCGTTGCCCGCCACGCCGACCCCGTACGTCTGGAGCATCCCGCCGCCGTCGACCCGCATCTCGTAGAGCCCGGCCGGGATCTGCCGGACCGAGCCGTCCCCGGAGCGCAGGACCGCCTGCCCGTACGTCTTGAGCCCGTCCAGGACGGCGCTCGCGCCCTCCGGCGCCCGGGGCGCCACCGGGTCGGAGTCGGCGGCGGCCCTGGCGCCGGGCGCGGCGGCGAGGGCCGCGGCCAGCAGGGCCACCGCCAGCGGCCGGCGCGCGGAGCCCCGTACCGCTGAGGGAGGTTCGAGAGGAGCAGGCACAGCAGTGGAGCGAGGAACCGGGCCGACGGCGGGACGAGGCGCGGAGCCAGGAGCGGGATCAGGAGCGGAGGATGCGGGAACGGCAATCGACACAGTCTTCCCCCTCGGGCCAAAGACCCAGGTGCCCGTGAGTACCGGGGAATCCTAACCGCCTCGAACACTCAGACCACCGCCGCCTTCTGAGTGGTCATCAGCGGAGTGTCCGTCCGCACCACGCGCCGGAAGGCCGCCGTACCGCGGTTCAGGTCGTGCCCGATGGCGGAAGCGTCGATCTCCGCGGAGACCCACCGCTTGCCGTCCCCGTCGGGCGGGTCCTCCCGCACGCGCAGCCGCCCGTGCACCACCAGCGGTTCGCCGACCGATACGGAACCGGCGAGATTGACGGCGAGCGCCCGCCGCGCCCACACCGTGTAGAAGCTGGTGGCCCCGTCCGTCCAGGCGTCCTTGCGGCGGTCGAAGTACCTCGCCGTCACCGCGAACCGGAACCGCGCCGCCGGACCGTTCGCCGTTTCCTTGTAGTCGATCTGCGTGGCCACGCAGCCCACCAGCGTCACCTGGGTGTCGTTCATCCCGGCCGCCCTCCCCCGTCGTCCGTGCCCGTGCGGACCATCCGTACGGGCTACGACCCATGCTGGGGCAGGCCGCGGATCCCGGCTCCGGCCTGTGGATTACTGCCGGGTTGTGGACAACCTGCTCCCCCCTGCGGCCACCGTGGCGTACTGCTCCCGCACCTCCCGGTAGCGCAGCAGCTCGGCCGCGACCGGTTCCAGCACACGGGCCCGCCCGCACCCGGCCGCCGCCTGCCGCAGCCTGCGCTCCGCGTCCTGCCCGTAGCGGCGCGCCGGGCCCCGGGCCGCGATCGAGCAGGCCCATTCCACGAGGGGCCCGCCGATGATGCCCGCCACCATCATCAGCACCGGCGGCAGCAACCTGGGCTCCAGGACCCCGACGATCTGCCCGACCAGCCACAGCCCGCCGTAAATCTGCACGAGCGTCATGGCCGCCTGCGCCAGCACGGCCGCCGGCCACCACGTGGGCCGCGGCGGTTTGGCGCTGGGCACCGCGACCGCCGCCCCCAGCGTCACCGCGATCTCGTCCAGCGCCTCCGGGAGCCGGTCGGCGCCGCGCACCGCGGTCTCCCGGACCGCCTGCGCCCACGGCTCGGGCAGGCCGGCCACCGCCTCGTCGCCGACCGCCCGTACGGCCTGCTCCACCCGCTGGCGGGCGGTCACCTCCTCCTCGACCGGCGCCTGCGCGACCGTCGTGCCCCGGCCGCCGATCGCCGCCAGCGCGGCCAGACCCGCCAGGGAGCGCGGCGCGCGCCGGCTCTCGTACCACCGCCACAGCCGCAGCCAGGGCGTCCCGCACGCCTTGCCGGCATTGCGCCGCCAGGCGCGCTCGGCGGCGAGCCCGGCCGCGTACGCCCCGACCGCCTCGGCCAGGCGGTCCTCGAACTCGGCGCGCGCCGCCTCGCCGATCTCCGGCCCCGCGTGTCCGTCGGCGACGTAGAGCGGCCGCAGGCGTCCGGCGGCGCAGTCGACGTCGGCGGAGATCCGCCGGGTGGCGGCGCCCTTCTCCTGGGTGAACTGTCCGAGGAGTTCGCGCAGTTCCCCGACGCCCTCCCCGGTCAGCGCCGACAGCCCTAGGACCGTGGCGCCGGGCTCGCCGTGCTCGCCGAGCGCGATGCCGTCGTCGTCGAGGAGCCGGCGCAGGTCGTCCAGTACGAGGTCGGCGGCTTCGCCGGGCAGCCGGTCCACCTGGTTCAGCACGACGAAGGTCACCTCCGCGTGCCCGGCCAGCGGCCGCAGGTACCGCTCGTGCAGGACCGCGTCCGCGTACTTCTCCGGGTCCACCACCCACACCACGGCGTCGACCAGGGCCAGGACGCGGTCCACGTGGTCCCGGTGCGCGCCGACCGCCGAGTCCAGGTCGGGCAGGTCGACGAGGACCATCCCGCGCAGGGCTTCCGCCTCCGAGGTCTCGCGGGGCCGGCGGCGCAGCCGCCCCGGGATCTCCAGGCGGTCCAGCAGTCCGGCGGCCCCGTCCGACCAGCTGCACGCGATGGGCGCCGCGGTGGTCGGGCGGCGCAGCCCCGTCTCGGAGATCTGCACTCCGGCGAGTGAATTGAAAAGTGTGGACTTGCCGCTTCCGGTGGCTCCGGCGATCGCGACGACCGTGTGCTGCGGGGAGAGTCCGCGGCGCGCCGCCGCCTCGTCGAGGACCCGCCCGGCCTCGGCGAGGGTCTTCCCGTCGAGCCTGGTCCGGGACAGCCCGACGAGCTGGCGCAGCGCGTCGAGCCGCAGGCGCAGGGCCTGCGCCTCGGGGCTGAGCGGGGGTGCGTGCGACTTGCCGCCGTCGCTGCCCGCGCCGGAGACGGCCCGTACGAGCGCCTCGTCGCCGACGTCGCCCTCGTCGTCCTCGTCGGTCCCGTCGTCCTCGAACCCACCGGCGGCCCGGGGCCGCGAGCGAGCGATGAGTCCGTCGTCCCAGCGGTCGTCGGTCCGGTCGGTCAGGGCGGTCACCGCGTCACCTCTCCTTCTGCAGTACGGACAGCGCGGCAATGAGCTCGGCCTGTGGTTCCGGGGTCACTTCGAGCGCTTCGAGCGGGGCGAGCCGGCGGTCGCGCTCGGCGCGCAGCACCTGGTCGAGGTGGTCGCCGACCAGTTCGCCGCCCCGGTCGCGCAGTCGCAGGGCGGCCTGTGCGCCGATGCGTTCGGCGAGCTTCTCGCCCGCGGGCCGGGCGCGTTTGCCCCCGAGGAGGGCGGCGACGAGCAGGGCCGCGACTCCGTCGGGGTCGGGTGCGGGCTGCTTGTCGAGCCGGGCCACCTCCTCCTCGGCGAGTTCCTCCAGCACGCGCCGCCAGCGCCGTACGGCCATGCCGATGCGTTCCCCCGCTTCCCTGTCGGGCGCGGGCAGCGATACCGCGCCGGCCGCGGGCTCGCGCCGCCAGGCCTCGGCGATCCGCTCGTCGGCGGCGGCGACGGCGCACTGGAGCAGTGCGGCGAGGGACTCGGCGAGGGAGTCGAGCAGTTCGTCGGCGCTCGTGTCCAGCGGGTAGCCGCGCCACCGGGTCAGCGCGTCGCCGGCCAGTACGGCGCCGTGGTCGAGGCGGTTGCGGACCCGCTTGCCCTCGCGCCGGTACGCGTCTTCGACGGCCGAGGTCAGCCGTACGGCGGCGGCGTGCTGGGCGGCGACGGCGGAGGCGAGTTCCGGCATCCGGCGGCGCAGGGAGTCCAGCGCGCCGAGCGCGGTCCGCCCGACGGCGTACTGCCGGGCGGCCGGGTCCTGGGCGTGGTGGGCGAGCCAGGCGAACAGCGGGGCGACGGCACTGGCCGGCAGCAGCCCGCCCCCGCCGGCCGATTCGGGCAGTTCCGGGACGGTGAAGCGCGGTACGTCGCCCAGCCCGGCCTTGGTGAGCAGGGCCCCGTACTGCCGCGAGACCTCGGCCAGCACCTGGTGCGGGACCCGGTCGAGGACGGTGATGAGGGTGGCCTTGTACTGCTTGGCGGTGCGCAGCAGGTGCCAGGGGACGGCGTCGGCGTACCGCGAGGCGGTGGTGACCATCACCCAGACGTCGGCGGCGCAGATGAGTTCGGCGGCGAGCGTCCGGTTCTCGACCACGAGGGAGTCGATGTCGGGTGCGTCGAGGATGGCCAGTCCGCGCGGCAGGCTGGAGACGGTCTCGATGCGCATCTCGCGGGTGGCGTGGGTGTCTCCGTGGGCGCGGCCGCGGGGCCGGGCCCGGGACCTGGCCGAGGGGGGCTCCTCCTCCTCGTGGGGCACCCAGACGCGCATCAGATCGGGCAGCACGCGCATTCCGGCGAACCAGTGATGGTCATCCGGATGGCAGACGAGCACCGGTGTGCGCGTGGTCGGGCGCAGCACTCCGGCTTCGCTGACCTGCCGTCCGACGAGGGAGTTGACGAGAGTGGACTTACCGGCCCCGGTGGACCCGCCGACGACGGCGAGCATCGGCGCCTCGGGCGCCTTCAGCCGGGGTACGAGGTAGTCGTCGAGCTGCGCGAGCAGCTCGGCTCTGGTCTGGCGGGCGCGCGGGGCGCCGGGCAGGGGCAGCGGCAGACGCACGGACGCGACCCGGTCGCGCAGGGCGGACAGGGCATCGAGCAGCTGAGGCCGAACATCCAAGGTCACCACATGTGAAGAATGCCCAATTTAGGACCATTTTTGAAGCTTATACGTCCTCTGCGCGCCGACCGCGACTCCAGTGGGACATTCTGGGCACGACGGACGAGTGGGGCGCAGGCATAACGAGTGCACAACACCAGGGGCGCCGCGGCGCAAAAGCGATGCGAGAATCGCACCTGCCTGCGATTATCGGGACCGCTTCACCGAACCTCCACATCGTGGCCCGCGAGTGAAGCAACCGGGACAAGGCGACCGGAGCCCTATCCTTGACCCGGCACGGACCGCAGCCCCACCCCCACCAGGGGCTCCAGGCCCACCACGGCCACCTTCCGGCCCCCGTAGCTCAGTGGATAGAGCAGGTGCCTTCTAAGCACTTGGCCGCAGGTTCGAGTCCTGCCGGGGGCACTCTCCACGTCCCACCCTCAAGCCCTCCCCCGCGGAGGGCTTTTTTCTGTCCGTCGGCGGGGTGGCCCGGTCGGTCAATCCTCCGGGACCTCCACGATCAGGAGGGTCCCGCGGCTGCCGGGGCGCACCTCGTGGTGCGCCCCGGCCGGGATCCGGCACATCTCCCCGGGTCCGACGGCCACCGCGGCGCCCTGGACGACCAGTTCGAGCCGGCCGTCGAGCACGATGAGGATCTCGGCCGCGCCGTGCGACTCCTCCACCACCGGCGTGCCGTCCATGCGCAGCAGCTTCACGGAGGCGGTACCGATCTGCCCGAGCACCTCGGAGCTCCAGGCGGCAGGCATCCTGGATGCCGCGTCGAACAGGTTGACCAGACTCATGGCATGCCTCCTGAAGTCCCCCCGGACGGGGGGACGGTGACGGATGGATGCCTGGACGCTACCGCCGCCGGCAGGCCGGTTGGTCGACCGCTGGGTAAAACCTGCGGGCGACCGCCGTCCAACCCGTGTCCGCCCGACGGGTCACCAGCGACGACCGTCCTGGACGGTCACCCGGAAGGACACCGCGGGCTCCGGCTGCGCGGTGTGCAGAGCCCGGTGGATCAGGCTGCGGTTGTCCCAGATCAGCAGGTCACCCTCCTCGAAGGTCTGGAGGTGGATGTTCTCGTGCTCGAAGGTCGTGTCGAACTGCCCGGTCTGCGCCAGCAACTGCTGCAGGAGCCCGTCTTCGAGCGGCCGGTCGTCCGCGTCGATCAGATCCTGTACCACCGCGGCGCTGATGTAGAGAATCTCCTCGCCGGTCACCGGGTGGGTGACCACGGTGGGGTGGAACACGTCCGGGGTCTCCTCCTCCATCTCCGCGATCACCTCGGCGAGGGGCCGGTAGACATCGCTGGGACGGATCTTGAAGTAGCGCCGGACGCTGTGCCGGGCGCGGGTCCCGGCCATGGCGGACTTGAGGTCCTCGGGCAGCTTTTCGTAGGCCTTCCCCATGTCGATGAAGTAGGTGCCACGGTTCTTCTTGGGCACGACCTGCGGGTAGATGAACGTCAGGGCGAAGGGCAGGGGCATGAACGAGTAGTCCGAATGCCAGAACTTGCCCGTCTGCGGAACACCCACCCGCTTGCCGTTCTCCACCACGTTCGAGGAGACGAAGATCTCCGGCACCTCGGGGTGGTGGTACATCGGCTGGTAGTAGGTTTCTGGCTCCCCGAACCTCCGGCCGAGTTCCAGGAACTCCTGCGGTCCCATGTGCTGGTTCTTGAGGACCACTATCTTGTCCGAGTAGACGGACTTCTTGACGAGTTCGACGTCCTCGTCGGAGGAGGTTTTCGCGTCGAATCCCGACACCACCACGCCCAGTTTCTTTCCGTCCTGCGGGCGGATCTCCACTGCTGTACTCCTTGTCGTTCGGTACGGAAGGGGACTGGTTCTCACTTCAGCGGCGGATCGACGACGGCGAAGCGGACCCGGCCGTCGGCGCGGCCCTCCGCGTCGTCCCAGTAGCTGCAGGCGCTCTCGACGAAGATCAGCGGCCTGCGGCCGCCGGCGCCGGTACGCTCCCTCACGCCGGTCAGGGAGATCTCTCCGGAGAAGTGCCGCCCGTTCACCGGACGGCGGAACGTGCTCTGGAAATCCGAGATCAGGATGCTCGACAGCTGCCGCTCCCGGAAGTCGTCCATGTCCCAGCGGTCGAAGGGCGCGGCCAGCCCCTCCTTGACCGTCTTCGCCAGGAGGTAGTAGGCCATCTGGTTGTAGCAGATGTTGAATTCAACCGAGTTGAAATGTCCGGTGTCGGCGATGTAGCACGACTCGGGGATCGTGAATGCGCAGCGGGCCAACGGGAGACCGTTCTCCGGCGAGAGCGACACCGACGCCTTCCACAGATAGCGGCAGTGCGGCAGGTACGGCGTGAGAATTTCGTCCAGCAGATTCCGGTCGGTCTCCAGACCGGTGACTGCTTCTCGAGTCTGCACGGATGGCGCCCTTTCTAACGGCCGGTCCCCGCGTACACCTTTGCCTCACCGGCGCTCCGGTCGAGCCCGAAGAAGGTGTGCACGGCACGGACGGCGGTGTCGACCTGGTGCTCCGGGACGACAGCCTCGATGTTGATTCCGGACGACGCCACGAGGTGGACGTCGACCCCCTCGGCGGACAGCGCCTCGACGAAGGTGGCGGCGATGCCCGGGGTGGTGCGCACGCCCATTCCGACCAGCGAGAGCTTGGCGATCTCGGTGTTGTAGCCCAGCCAGGAGTAGCCGATGCCCGGCCGCACGCCCTCCACCGCCCGCAGCGCCTGGTGCACCTCGCTGCGCGGTATCAGGAAGGAGATGTCCGCCTGGTCGGGCCAGACCGGCGAGGCCTTGACGTCCACCATGTCGACGTTGAGCTGGGCGTCCGCGAGGGCCCGGAAGAGCCTCGCGGTGACCTGCGGTTTGTCGTGGACACCACGGATCGTCACCTGGGCGGTCGAGACGTCGTGGGCGACTCCGGCGATGATGGCGTGCTCCACCTGCTGATCCCCCTGCGGCTCGGGCTTCTCGTTGCTGACCCAGGTGCCCGGCAGTCCCGAGAAGGACGACCGGACGTGGATCGGGATGTTGTATCGGCGTGCGTACTCGACACAGCGGTGCAGCAGCACCTTGGAACCGGAAGCGGCGAGCTCCAGCATGTCCTCGGAGGAGATCCAGTCGATCTTCTTCGCCTTCTTCACGACACGGGGGTCCGCGGTGAAGACGCCGTCGACGTCGGTGTAGATCTCGCAGACCTCGGCGTCCAGCGCCGCCGCGAGCGCGACGGCCGTGGTGTCCGAGCCGCCCCGGCCGAGGGTGGTGATGTCCTTGGAGTCCGCGGACACGCCCTGGAAGCCGGCGACGATCGCGATGTTGCCCTCGTCCAGCGCGGTGCGGATACGGCCCGGCGTGACATCGATGATGCGCGCTTTGTTGTGGACCGAGTCGGTGATCACACCTGCCTGGCTGCCGGTGAACGACTGGGCCTCGTGGCCCAGGTTTTTGATCGCCATGGCCAGCAGGGCCATGGCGATCCGCTCTCCGGCGGTCAGCAGCATGTCGAACTCACGCCCGGCAGGCATCGGCGACACCTGCTCGGCGAGATCGATCAGCTCGTCCGTCGTGTCGCCCATCGCGGAAACCACGACGACCACCTGGTGGCCGTTCTTCTTGGCATCCACGATCCGCTTGGCGACACGCTTGATGCCCTCGGCATCGGCTACGGAGGAGCCTCCGTACTTCTGCACGACAAGGCTCATCGCCGTACCTCACCCCCACTCAGCAGGCGGAACACCAGGGGCGCCGCGACACAGCCGACGGCCCCGCTCACGAACCACGGCCACAGCGGCCCCAGGCCGTACAGAAGGACGCCGAACGCGGGGCCCAGCGACATGCCGGTCGACTGGCAGAACCCCAGGAACGACTGGTAGCGGGCGCCGGCCCCCGGCGGAGCGGCGTCGGCCGCCGTGGCGGCCGCGACCGGTGAGATCAGCATTTCCCCCACCGTCCACAGCAGGACCCCGCAGACGAGGAACGGCCAGGTGATCCCCAGTGCGTTGACGAAGAAGCCCAGGAACACGCAGACGGCGCCGAGCGTGATCGGGATCCGCCTCGGCAGCTTCCCGACCGCGAGCGAGAGGGGGACCTCGCAGAGGATCACCACGACGGCGTTCACGGTGAGCAGGGCCCCGAACGCACTGGTGCTGAACCCGCTGTCCTTCATGGCCAGGGGCAGGGGGCCGGTCTGCTGCGCGTAGACCAGGGCGATGACCCCCAGCAGCACGCTCACGCCGACGAACCGGGCGTCGCGGAACACGCCGGCCTGCGCTTCCGGCGCATCCGGTGCCGGGTCTCCCCCGGCTTGCGCCCGCGCCGGAGAGGCGAAGGTGCGCGGCGCGTCCTTCGGCAGGCCGAACAGGAGCAGCAGCATGGCGGCCGCGGAGACCGCGGCGTTGCCCACGAGCAGCGACCCCATGTTGCTCGCTGCCCAGAAGCCGCCGATCAGAGGCCCGATGGCGGCGCCGACGTTCAGGGCCATGCGGTAGACCGCGAAGAGCGTCACACGGCGGTCGGCCGGCGCCGCCTCGCCCACGACGGCTTGGGCCACCGGCCCGTACGCCTGTACTGCGGCGCCCATCAGGCAGGCGAGGACCAGGGTGCCCCAGTAGCCGGAGATCTCCACCAGGGCGAGGGAGAAGGCCGCCGTCAGGCCCGTGGCCAGCAGCAGGGTGCGGCGTCGGCCCAGACGGTCGGAGATCCAGCCCGAGACCCCGGCGCCCGCCATGCCGGAGACGGCGACGAGGGCCAGGCCCAGTGTGATCTCGCGGGGTCCGTAGCCCCGGTCGGCGAGCACCAGGGTGAGGAAGATCGAGAAGAAGCCGCCGACCCGGTTGAGGAACACACCGAGTGAGACCACGGCGATGGGGCGGGGCAGTGCCAGCCGGGCGTACCGGCCGGCGGGCTCCGCGCCGTCCGGCGCCGGGGCCTCGGTCTCCCGGCGGGTATCGGTCTCCCGGCGGGTATCGGGGACCGTCACGGCTGCTGCCCCAGGGGCTCGTAGTCGAGCCGGACGAGGCTCTCGGCCCTGTCGAGCCGCTCGCCGCACTCCGCCTCGTCCTGCCCCTCGGCGACGACGAACGCGTAGCGTGCCACGAAGTCCCCGGGCGGGGTGTGCAGTTCGGCGCCCGGCGGGACGGCGGCCGTCATCTGCAGGATGCCGTCCGAGGCACCGGGGTCGCCGAAGGTGATCTCCTTGACGCGCAGGTCCTCGGACGGGCCCAGGAAGCGGATGCCCAGGGTCTTGGAGTGGGTCGGTTCGATGACGGGGTGGCGTCCGGTGACGACGTCCACGGCGACCAGGCCGGGGTCGATGCCGGTCGCGAGCTTGCCCAGGTAGGGGATCAGGTCGCCGCCGAGGCGCCCGTTCACCTCCACGATGACCGGGCCGCGCGAGGTCAGCTTGACCTCGGTGTGGGTGGTGCCGTGGGTGATGCCCAGGGCCGCGTGCGCCTCCTGGAGCATTCCGATGATCCCGGCGTCCGCCAGCAGCGGGTCGTTGCCGGAGACGTAGTGGCCGGTCTCCACGAAGTAGGGCTCACCGCCCAGCTGCTTGCGGCCAACGAACATCGGTGTGTACTCGCCTTCGAAGACGGCGCCGTCGATGCTGACCTCGGGGCCGTCGAGGTACTGCTCGATGATGTAGTCGTCCGGCACGTGCACACCCGGGTAGACGGCCGCCGTGGTCACGGCGAAGGCGTCGGCCATCTCGCCGGGCCCGGAGACCTTGACCACGCCCAGGCTGGAACCGAGGGTCCGCGGCTTGAGCACCACCGGGTACTCCAGCCGCTCCGCGGCCTCGAGGGCCTCCTCCGCGGACCGGACGGTCGCGAATTGCGGCTGGCGGACGCCGGCCTGGGTCAGGCGGGCGCGGCTGAGCTTCTTGTCCCGGCAGCCGAGGACGGTGTCGACCGACATGCCCGGCACGCCCAGTGCCTCGGTGACGTGCGCGGCCGAGAGCAGGGTGCCCTCGTCGGGACAGAACATGCCGATGATCCGGTGCTCCTCGGCCAGCGCCTTGGCCGCCTGGACCACGGCATCGGGGTCGTAGCAGTTCAGGGCCGTCGCGCCGACGACGTATTCCTTCTGCCAGGTGGGCTCGTCCGAATCGAAGAGCCACAGGGTGAAACGCCGCGCGGCCGCCGAGAGCAAGTACTCGCGATAGGGCCGGCTGTCGCGGTCCTTCTGGCTGCCGATGCCGATGACGAGCAGAATTCCGTCTTCATGCGCAAGCGGGGTGCTCATGGTGTCCATTCCTCGACGGGTGGTTGGTACGGGGGATGTGGTGCCGGGCCTGCCGGGGCGGCGGCCGGTCTGCCTCGTGAGCCGGGACGGCCGTCAGCGGGCGCCGGCCGCGCGCCGGCCGTGTACGTAGTGGCCGAGCCAGTTCGCGTAGAGCAGCCGCCCGTGGGCGTGCCAGTTGCGGACCGGGGTCCGGGCCGGGTCGTCGCCGGGGTAGTAGCCCGGCGGGACGTGCATGGGAAGGCCCTTGGCGGTGTCGCGCTCGTACTGCTCGCGCAGGGTGTTCCGGTCGTACTCGGGGTGCCCGGAGACGTAGAACTCCCGGCCGTCGCGCCGCCCGGCGACGTAGAAGCCGGTCTCCTGCGCCTGCGCCAGCACTTCGATCTCGGGTTCGGCCTGGAGGTCGGCCAGCAGGGTGCCCGTGTAGCGGGAATGCGGTACGTGGAATTCCTCGTCGAAGCCCGCCAGCAGCGGCGCGTTCTCCTCCACTGCGCGTGTCGCGAAGTTCCCGAACATCTTGGAACCCAGGTGGTGCTTGGAGATTCCGTAGTGGTGGTAGAGGGCGGCCTGCGCGCCCCAGCAGATGTACATCGTGGAGGTGACGTGGGTGCGCGCCCAGTCCATGATCTCGCGCAGCTCGTCCCAGTACGTGACCTCTTCGAAGTCCAGCTCCTCGACCGGCGCCCCGGTCACGATGAGCGCGTCGAAGCGGCGGTCGGCGACCTCGGCGTGCACCTGGTAGTGCTCGTCCAGGTAGGCCTGCGGGGTGCTCTTGGACACGTGCGCCGCGGGCCGCAGCCACGTCGTGCGCACCGGCAGCGGGGAGACCGACAGCAGCCTGAGCAGCTGGGTCTCGGTCACCGGCTTGTTCGGCATGATGTTGAGGACCGCGACGTCGAGGAAGTCCGCGCCGTCCGGGACCTCGTCCAGGACCGGGATGTTCTCCTTGGCCAGCTCGGCCTTGGCGTCGACGGGTGTGGGCAGGATGAGGGGCATCGTCTGGGCTCCGGGTCGGGTGGTACGGGTGGCCGCGGGCCGCGCGGCGGTGGCACGAGGGCCGGGGGCGCGGAAGCGCGCGGGCACGGGAAAGGCGTGGGGCGCGGGGAAGCTGCGGGCGCGCGGAAAGCGTGCGGGCGCGCGGAAAGCGTGCGGGCGCGCGGAAAGCGTGCGGGCGCGCGGAAAGCGTGCGGGCGCGCGGAAAGCGTGCGGGGGCCGGAAGCCGGTTGGCTCCGAGACGTCCGGCCCCCGCACCGGTTCGAGGGGGCCGCACCGGGCCCGGCCGCCGAAGGCGACCGGTCGGCGGCCCAGGGGGTGGGCCCGATGCGGCCCGCGGGCCGAGGCCCGCCCGGCCGTCAGGCGCGGGGCGGGGTCAGCCGGTCGAGGACGCGGTCGAGGACATCGGCCGCGAAGTCGGCCTCCGCTTCGGTGAGGACGAGCGGCGGCAGCAGCCGGACGACGCAGTCGTCGCGGCCGCCGAGTTCGAGGATCAGCCCCTGCGCCAGTGCTTCGGACTGCACCTGCTTGGCCAGGGCGGATCCGCGGGCACCGGTCTCGGGGTCGGTCAGCTCGATGCCCAGCATCAGCCCGCGGCCACGGACGTCGCTCACCCAGGAGCAGCGCTCGCGCAGCGAGTTCAGGCGGGCCATCAGCTGATCGCCGCGGTCCCGTACGTTCTGCAGGATCCCGTCCCGGCGCACCACGCGGACGGCCTCGGCGCCAGTGGCGAAGGCGAGCTGGTTGCCGCGGAAGGTGCCGGAGTGCGCGCCGGGGGCCCAGGTGTCCAGCCGCTCGTGGTACATGATCACGGCGGCCGGCAGTCCCATGCCGCTCAGCGCCTTGGAAGCGACGATGACATCGGGTTCGATGCCGTACTGCTCGAAGGCGAACCACGTCCCGGTGCGACCGCAGCCGGTCTGCACCTCGTCGACGATGAGCGGGATGTCGAGTTCGCGCGTGACCTCGCGGACACGGCGGACGAAGTCGAACTGCGCGGGGATGACGCCGCCCTCGCCCTGCACCAGTTCGAGGATGACCGCGGCCGGCTTGGCGATGCCGCCGTTGGGGTCCTCCAGCGACTTCTCCAGGTAGGTGGCGCAGTTGGTCTCACAGACGTCGGGCCGTATCCCGAGCGGGCAGTCGTGGCACGAGGAGTACGGGAAGAAGTGGACTCCCGGCATTCCGTTGGCGATCGGGCTCTTCTGCTCGACGAGGCCGGTCAGTGCCATGGCCGCATGGGTACTGCCGTGGAAGCCCCCCTGGAAGGAGATGATGTCCCCGCGGCCGGTGTACGTCTTGCAGAGCTTGATGGCGGCGTCGACCGCGTTGGCACCCGTGGGCCCGCAGAACTGGATGCGGGTGGTGCGCTGCATCGACTCGGGCAGCATGCCGAGCTGCTGCTGCGTGAAGTCGTCCTTGGTCTCGGTGGGCAGGTCCAGACCGTGCACGAAGGTCTTCAGCTGCTTCTCGGCAACGGCGACCAGGTCCGGGTGGCCGTGTCCCAGGGAGAGCACGCCCGCGCCGGCGAGGCAGTCCAGGAAGACGTTGCCGTCCACGTCCTCGATCAGGCTGCCCTCGGCCCGGGCTACCGCGAACGGCAGCCGGCGCGGATAGCTGCGGGCGTTGGACTCCCTGTCCGCCTGGCGTTTGAGCAGCTCGGTGCTGCGGGGGCCGGGGATCTCGGTGGAGATCCGGGGCTGGGTCAGCGAAGGCATCTGTCTGGTGTCTTTCGTCAAGGAGGGGTGGCGGCGGACGGGTCAGGCGCCGGCCGGGACGAGAGTGCGCTTGTGGATGGCGTCCAGCAGCGTCTGGGCGCGCAGCGAGAGCAGGCTGAAGGAGCCCGCGTCCCCGATGCCGTGGGAGGACTCGCACAAGCCGTTCAGGAAGAGCGGCGGAGTGCCGGCGTACGCCTCCGCGGCCTCCAGGGCGTAGTCCGCGCTCACGCGCAGGGCCCCGGACTCCTCGGTCAGGAAGCGGTCCGCCACGTCCTTGAGGACTCGCGGGTAGAGCTCCTGGTGCTCGCCCGGGCCGAGGTCGCGGAAACCGGTCGCGACGACGACGAGGTCGAAGGAGTCCGTCTCCACGGCGCCCGTGTTGAGCTCGCGCAGCTCCAGGACGGCCTTGCCGTCCTGCTCGGCGGCGGCCACGGCCTGGATGTTGCCGTCGACGAACACCTTCTGCTCGCCGTCCAGCCGCTGCTCGTACATGAGCAGGTACAGCTCCTTGAGGACGTCGCCGTCCACCGAGGAGTAGTTGGTGGCGTGCATGTAGGCATCCAGCCGGCGCCGCGCCTCGGGCGGGACCTGGTGGTAGTACTCCGTGAAAGCGGGGAAGTAGCCCTCCTCGCTGAACGGGCTGGTGTCCTTCAGACGCAGGCTGAAGGACCGCACCAGGTTGCGGACGCGGGCGTCGGGGAACCGGCGGGCCAGGTCCAGGGTCAGCTCGGCAGCGCTCTGGCTGCCGCCGATCACGGCCACGGACCGGGGCGCGCGGTCGGACGTGAACTCCTGCAGCCTGAACAGGTAGTCGGTGAGGTGGAAGATGCGCCGGCTGCCGGCGGTGTCGAACGGGGCCGGGACGTACGGGGTGCGGCCGGGAGCCACCACCAGGGACCGGCCCAGGTACGTCTCACCGGTCTGCGCGGTCACGGCGTACAGCGACTCGCCGTCCTGCTCCACCACACGGACCTCTTCGGCCCGGCAGCCGTAGTCGACGACGTGGCCGAACTGGCGGGCCACCCACGTGATGTAGCGGGCGTACTCCTTGCGGAGCGGGAACTCGATCGGCAGGTTGAGGTGCTCCAGCAGCCGGCCGTTCTCGTGCAGGTAGTTGAGGAACGAGTAGCGGCTGCGCGGGTTGCGCAGGGAGACCAGGTCGCGCGAGGGGTGGTTCTGGATGTCGGACCCGTCCAGCAGCATGCCCGGCTGCCACGCCGGCTCCGTCCGCGCTTCCAGGAAGCGGGCGCTGAGGCCCGTCCCCTGCTCCTCCAGTGCGATGGCCAGAGCCAGATTGGCAGGGCCGAAGCCGATGCCGACGACGTCATGAATGATCACGTGTTTGCCTTCTGATATGAGGCCGCCCGCCCCTTCTCCGAATGCGCTGCAGAGTTGCGCGACCAAGGCTCGGCGACGGAATACCCGATCAGAATTCCATCGCGCAGCATCAAAGGAAAAGGGATGAAAACGAGGGAACGACAGGCGACTACCCCGAATGCTTGGAGGCGGGAGCAGCTGCACTGCCCGGCGTATGCGAAGAATCCAAGACCCTTCGGGGCTTACGCCGCTCTCGCACGACAGAAACATTGACAGCGGGTCGAGATTCAGTCAAGCGGCAATAAATTGCCGCCCCGATGAAATCACCGGCAATTTTCTGCCGGTCCTTACGGACTACCACCGACATCGTCGACCGAGGAGAGTGCGGCAAATATTTGCCGCTGTACAGGGGTATGGCCCCGTGACAAAGTGAGGCCCCAGACCCTCCGAAGAGGGCCCGGGGCCGGTATGCGCTTACAGGGGGGCGGAGTTATGAGTCGACGGAGGGATGCGGCACGTCGGCCGCACTGCGGGGGACGACCATCACGCAGCGCAGACCCTGACTGTACGGCGGCACGAGCACCTGGGACGTGACGACCAGTTCCTCGGCGGAGACATGGGGGAGCGAGAGCCGGAAAAGGTGGCCGTGGCGATACGCCACGACACGCGTCCGCCCGTCCCAGATCTCCCGCACCTCGGGAATGCGCAGGCATTCTTCGGCCAGCGTGACCAATTCCGCATCATCAGGATTGCCGACCAGGGCGAAACGCAGCAATGCGAGGTAGATCTCGACCTGCGCACGCCAGTCGACGAACTGCTCGCGCGCCTCGGGCATGGTGAGCGCCCAGCGGATCAGGTTGGCGCCGGGCTCGGTGACCCACGGGAACCACTCGGCCATCAGCCGGTTGTGGCCGAGGATGTTCCAGGCGCGGTCGGTCAGGTAGGCGGGCATGGACGTCTGCGCCTCGACAACCTGCACGAGCGTGGACACGGGGTCCACCGGATCAGGGCCGCCCGACACCCCGAAGGACGTCCCTCCGAGGGCCTGGCTGTACAGCACCATGCGTTCGTCCGGGCCGAGCACCAGGGCCTCGGCCAGCCGTCCGAGCACTTCCGGAGTGAGCGAGACGGCCGCTCCGCTCTCCAGGCTGCGGTACCAGCGCTCACTGACGCCCATCCGCTGGGCGATCTCGGTCTGCGGCAGAGCCCTGTCGCGCCGCAGCTTGGCACCCGCCTCGCTCCGCCACACACGGAGAAGGCCCGGGAGCCCTGTCGACGAAGTCTGCAAATCGGACATAAATCCAATAACCGCCTACATGCTGAACATTGCGAAAATTCGCGCCCTCTTGCATGAATGCAAGCAATCTTCATCGTACACATAACCCGAACAGCCCTCGGGTCGCCCTCCGGCTCGGCATGGAGATTTTATACGGCCTTAACTGATATTCCTTTTCGTGCAGTAATTAAAGTGTTTGTCTAGGCGTCACTGTTCCCTGCATCCAGAGAAAGCCATCGCAGTCATGAGCCTGTCGGCTACACCAGCCCCGTCCCTTGTCCGCCCGGTTCCTCGCGCCGACGAGACCCCGGAGTCGCAGACCTGCCGGCAGGAACTGCCCGAAAGCTTCCGGGACGGCGACCTGGCCACGGTGCTGTGCGCCTCCGGCTCCCGGATCGTCGAGCGGGCGTACACCCGCCGCTGGGGTGTGTGGCACGAGGGACTGGACCGGCAGGGGGGCCGGCCCCTGTCCGACGCCGAGTTGCGGGGCAGCGCCGACGAGGACAGCACAGTGGTCCGCTTCACGCCGCGTCCGACGAACGCTCCGCAGCCCCGCTCACCGCGCCGCGTGGTCGTCACCGGGCTCGGCGCGGTCAGCCCGCTCGGCGTGGGCGCGGCCGACATGTGGCAGGGGCTGATGCAGGGGCGCAGCGGTGTACGGGCCCTGGAGGGACCGGAATTCGCCGACCTCCCGGTGCGCATCGCCGCCACCGTGACGGCCGACCCCACGCAATGGATCCCGCCGGCCCGGGCCCGCCGGATGAACCGGGCCTCCCAGTTCGCGGTGCTCGCCGCCCGGGAGGCTTGGCAGGACGCCGGCTTCGACCCGGCCGGCACCGCGGCCAGCGGCCTCGATCCCGAGCGGGTCGGGGTGTCGATCGGGACCATCATCGGGGGCGCGCCCGTCCTCGTGGACGGCGACCGGAGACTGCGCGAGCGTGGCGCGCGCGCCGTGCCCCCGCTCACCGCGCCGATGGCCATCCCGTCCCAGGCGGCCGCGCAGATCGCCATCTGCCTGGCCATCACCGGCGAGGCCCGGACGGTGGTGAGTGCGTGCGCCTCGGGGACGGAGGCGATCGGGCAGGTCATCGACCGCATCCGGTACGGCCATGTGGACGTGGCGCTGGCGGGCGGCACGGAGGCCGTGATCACCCCTGCGGTGATGGCCTCGTTCTCCGCGATGCGGGCCCTGTCGACGCGGAACGACGAACCGGGTTACGCCTCACGCCCGTTCGCCAAGGACCGGGACGGTTTCGTGCACGGCGAGGGGGCCGGCCTGCTCGTCCTGGAGGCGGAGGAGCACGCGCTGGCGCGCGGCGCCCGCATCTACGCCGAGGCCGCGGGCTGGGGGCTCTCGGCCGACGCGCACCACATCGCCAGCCCGGACCCTTCGGGCAAGGGGGTTGCCCTGGCGCTGCGCCGCGCCCTCACCGACGCCGAGGCCCACCCGGTGGACGTGGTCCACGTCAACGCACACGCCACGGCCACCGTGGAAGGAGACCTGGCGGAGGCGACGGCCCTGCGCGGCGTGCTCGAGGGCTCGGGGGCGTATCCGCCCGTCCCCGTCACCTCGGTCAAGGGCAACCTCGGGCACCTCCAGGGTGCGGCGGGCGGAGTGGAGGCCATCGCGGCAGTGCTGACCCTGCACCACCGCCTCATCCCGCCCACCCTCGGCTGCGACGACCTCGACGACGCGATCGGCCTGGACGTGGTGCGGCCGGTGCCGAGAGCACTGCCCTCCGCGGGGGACCTGGTCCTGAGCAACTCCTTCGGCTTCGGCGGCCACAACGCCGTGCTGGCGCTGCGCCGCTACGGAGCGGGGGCTGCCTGAGCGTGGGCCGGCCGAGCAGGGGCCGGCTGCGTCCACGATGACCGTGGCACGCGCCGGCCCGACTCCCCGATGAGGTTCGTTCCTGCAGGTCAGGGGTACGTCGACGCCGTTCACACCCGGCACCGACTTGCGGGCGGGCCGTGGATGGGGTTGCGTCGAAGTAGGCGTGTGCGTGGTTTCCGTCTCCCCTTGTTTGGGGGTGAACCCCCATGCTGTTCACCCATCGCACGGACGCGGGAGAGCGTCTCGCCGAGGCGCTCCGTCACCTGCAGGGGGAGGATCCCGTCGTCCTGGGCCTGCCCCGCGGCGGAGTCCCGGTGGCCTTCCAGGTGGCGCGGGCACTCGGTGCCCCGCTCGATGTGATCGTGGTCCGCAAGCTCGGCGTCCCCTACCACCGGGAGCTGGGCTTCGGCGCCATCGGCGAGGGCGGCGTGCGCGTCATCAGCGAGGACATCGTCCGCAGCAGCCGGGTCCGGCCGCAGGACCTCGCCGCGGTCGAGCACGCCGAGGAGGCCGAGCTGGCCCGGCAGGCGCGCAGGTTCCGCGGCGACCGGCCGCGGGTGGCCCTCGCCGGCCGCACGGTGATCGTGGTCGACGACGGGATCGCCACCGGGGCCACGGCCGCGGCCGCCTGCGAGGTCGTACGGGCGCAGGGCGCGGCCCGGGTGGTACTGGCCGTTCCGGTGGCGCCGCCGGACGCGGTCGCCCGGCTGCGCACCGAGGCCGACGAAGTGGTGTGCCTCTCCACACCGCGCGCCTTCCGCGCCGTCGGCGAGTGGTACGCGGACTTCTCCCAGACCCCCGACGAGGAGGTCGTCGCCCTGCTGACGCGGGCGGCGGCCGGTCCCGGCCAGGGCCAGGCATCCGGCCCGGCCGCCCGGGCCGCCGCGGTCGAGGTGGACGCCGGCGGCCTCACCCTGGCCGGGGACCTCACCCTGCCGGAGGGCGCCGGGGCGGTCGTGGTGTTCGCCCACGGCTCGGGCAGCAGCCGGCGCAGCCCGCGCAACCGCGCGGTGGCGGCGGAGCTGAACCGGGCGGGGCTCGGCACCCTGCTCTTCGACCTCCTCACACCCGCCGAGGAGGCCGACCGGGCCAACGTCTTCGACATCGAGCCCCTGGCCGGCCGGCTCACGGAGGCCACCCGCTGGCTGCGGCTCCACGTGCCCCTCCCGGTCGGCTACTTCGGGGCGAGCACCGGAGCCGCGGCGGCGCTGTGGGCCGCGGCGGACGCCCCGGACGCCGGTGCGAACGCCGCAATCGGCGCCGTGGTCTCCCGCGGCGGCCGCCCCGACCTCGCCGGCCCGCGGCTCGCCGCCGTACGGGCGCCCACGCTCCTCGTGGTGGGCGGCCGGGACGCGACGGTGCTCGACCTCAACCGCGGGGCCCAGCGCGAACTGCGCTGCGAGAACCGGCTGGAGATCGTCCCGGGGGCCACCCACCTCTTCGAGGAGCCGGGAGCCCTGGACGAGGTGGCCGCCCTGGCCCGGGACTGGTTCGTCCGGCACCTGGTGCGGTGACAGGCGCCCGCCCGGGCCGCGTCAGCCGAAGCGGCCCTCGACGCAGTCCGCCGTGCGAGGGTCGGAGGGGGCGGAGAACATGGCAGGGGTGGGGCCGTGTTCGACGATCTGGCCGGGGGTGCCCTGCTCGGCCGGGAAGAAGGCGCACTGGTCGCAGACGCGGGCCGCCTGCGGCATCCCTACGGGATCCCGAGGAGCCTGACCGCCTGGTAGTACGTCCACGCGGTGCCCTCGCAGGAGCTCTTGCGGCTGCCCGGGTACTGCGCGCAGACCCGCTTCATGTCCGCGAGGAACGCCTCGTCCAGCCGGGCCTTGGCGGCCGGAAACAGCCCTGCCGCCCGGTGGTTGCGGTAGCCGAAGTCGTGCCGGTCGCAGGCCGTGGCGAAGGGGAAGCCGAAGGGGTTGTCCGGGGAGGAGGTGCAGTGGTCGGTCGACCAGTCGAAGCCGTACGCGGCCCACGCGCCCCGGTGCTCGCGCGCGTCGGCCCACACCTGGTAGCTGGCGGCGCTGGGCTGTGTCCAGCGGCTGAGCACGAGCGGTTTGTCGGCCGGGGCCTCCGGTGCGGCCCAGGCGGCCGGCGCGAGGGCGAGCACCGCGGTGGCGGCGGTGGCGGCGAGAGCGGGGACGAGGCGGCGACGGCGCATGGAAGGTCCTCGGGGCCGGGGCGGACGGATCACCTCCGGCCAACTCCCGCGGACGCCGCCCGGTTACTGCGCGGCGGTCGGACCCGAACCGGTGCCACTCCCAGGTATGAGACCGGATAAGACTTCCGGCCCACGCGCGGTTCGTCCTGCGGAGGGACGCGCGCGGGGCACCTCCCGGCCGAGACTGGACGGCATGAACCGCCGCCCGCTCGTCGTCGCCGCCGCCACGGTGGGAGTCCTCGCCACCGCGGCCTTCGCCCTGCCCAACCTGCCGCCCAACCCCGTGACCGACAGGATCGACCAGCAGGTGTTCAAGGAGAAGGGCCGGCGTTTCGCGACCGCCGCCGATGCGCCCCCGCGCGCGCAGTCCGGGTTCGCGCTGCCGTCCTGGATACCCCGGGACGCCACCGACGTCCGTATACGGATGCGCACCGACGGCGAGGCCCGGATGATCCGGTTCACCCTCGGCGCGACGCCGCTCGGCGGCCCGCAGTGCAGCGCGGGCACACCGAAGCAGCTGGGCGCCCCGGACCTGCACGCCCGGTGGTGGCCGGGCAGCCTCCGGGCCGGGGTGCGGTCCGAGTGCCGGGACGCCCACCAGTACCAGGTCGCCGTGCGCGGCAAGCGCGTCTACGCCTGGACCGACGGCACCCCGTCCCCGGGCGGCGGGAACTAGCGGCCGTGTCCGGGCGGTCTTCGCGAGCCCGGAAAGGGACGGCCCGGCCTCAGGCCAGCGCCGTCGCGGTGGCGCGGGCGAAGCCGTCGGGGTTGTCCAGCATGATGTTGTGCCCGCAGTCGGGGACGGACACCACGGCGACGCCGGCCGCCTCCAGGACCTCGGCGCCGGGAAGCGGTCCGTCCGCCTCCGGCAGCAGGTAGGTGCGCGGAACCTTCAACTCCAGCAGCAGCTCACGCATGGTGGGCGTGGTGCCCGCCGCGAGGTGGACGGCCGAGCGGTGGAGGGCCGTCCGGCCGGCGAGGCGCATCGTGGACCACCAGTGCGCGCCGACCCGGTCACGCACCTCGGCCCAGCCGCCTGCCAGGAACTCCTCCTCCGTGTAGGCGGCGATCCCGCTGCTCCCGGGCGCCGCGGGACCGGACGGAACGGGATCCAGGTTGGCGTCGACGAGCACCAGCCGGGAGACCAGGTGGGGATGGCGGTCGGCGAGCACGATCGCCACGGCTCCGCCCATGCTGTGGGCGATCAGCTCGGCGCCCGCCACCCCGGCCGCGCCGAGGGCGGCCGCCAGGGCGTCGGCGTGCGCCTCCAGGGTGTAACCGAACCCCTCGGGCCGGTCGCTGTGCCCGTGGCCCAGCAGATCGACCAGCAGGGAGCGCCGCCCCGCCAGGAGCGGATGCGTGGCGCTCGCCGCGAAGTAGGCCGGCGAGGTGGAGCCGAGCCCGTGCACGTACACCCGGGCCGGCTCCTCCCCCGGCAGCTCGACCCAGCGGATCCGGTCGTCCTCCGCGGTGACGACGGCACTTCTCACGAGTTCCCCCTCAGTCGTTCGACGGACGATCAGGCCCGTGCCGTGACCGTAACCCGCCCCGCGCTCGTCCGGTCGGGAGTTTTTGGCGGTCCGCCACGCCGCGGCGGACTTCGGCTCACCATCCGTCATGCGCGCATTATCGTGGCCGGCATGGACATCCGCCGGGCCCTCACCCCCGCCGAGCTCGCCGCCGCCGAATCCCTCTTCGACGGGCCCGCCCGCGAGGAGTGGTCCGAGCGCTTCCTCGCCGCCCCGGGGCACGTGATGCTCATCGCCTACGTCGACGCAGTGCCCGCCGGGATGGTCTCCGGCATCGAGATGAGCCACCCCGACAAGGGCACCGAGATGTGCCTGTACGAACTGTCCGTGGACGAGGGGTACCGTCGCCGCGGGATCGGCCGCGCCCTGACGCTGGCCCTCGCCGACGAGGCGAAGGCCCGCGGCTGTTACGGCATGTGGGTGGGGGTCGACACCGACAACGAGGCCGCCCTGGCCACCTACGACGCCGCCGGCGCCCGCGACGAGGGCGTCTTCTCGATGCGCGGCTGGCCCCTCACCCCGTAGCCCGCACGGCGGCGTGTCGTGCGCCCACTCGGCGCACCCTCCGCGCGCCCGCGCCGCCGCTCGCCGAGCATCGGCCGCATGACCGCATTCGTCCCGCTCCTGCCCGCCGCCGTCGCACTCCTCGCGGCGGCCACCACGGCCGCCGCCCTGCCGCCGCACCCGTCCTCCGCGGCCCGTTCCTCCGCCGAAGCCGCCGTCGCCCCCTACGTCGTCGTCCTCAAGGACACCAGCTCGCGCGCCCCGACCCGCGCCCTGGCCGCCGAGGCAGCGGACTCCGGTGACGAGGTCGGGCCGGTCTACGATGCCGTCCTCGACGGCTTCGCCGTCCGCACCAGCGCCGCGCGGGCCGCCGCCCTGGCCGCCGACCCCCGGGTGGCCTCCGTGGAGCCGGACGCGGAGTTCCACACGAGCGCCGGCGACACCGCCCCCGCCGGCACGCAGCCCCAGGCCCAGGCGCACGCACCCTGGCCGCTGGACCGCATCGACCAGCGCGAGCTCCCGCTCGACGGCTCGTACACGTACTCCACCAGGGCCGAGGGCGTCACCGTCTACATCGTCGACACCGGGATCAACACCCTCCACGAGGAGTTCGGCGGCCGTGCCCGGTTCGGCTACAACGCGGTGTTCCTCGGGAGCTCCCGCGACTGCAACGGCCACGGCACGCACGTCGCGGCGACCGTGGGCGGAGAGACGTACGGGGTCGCGAAGGGGGTCTCGCTCGTCGGGGTGAAGGTGGCCGACTGCCGCGGTTCCGGGAGCCTGTCGTCCATCCTCAAGGGCCTCGACTGGGTGGTGAAGGACGCAGCGAAGGCCCCGGGGACCCCGGCGGTGGCCAACATGAGCATGGGCGGCACCCCCAGCTACGCCCTCGACGCGGCGGTGATCCGGGCCGTGGCCTCCGGGATCACCTTCACCGTGGCCGCGGGCAACGACGGCAAGGACGCCTGCGGGGGATCGCCCGCCTCGGTCCCGCAGGCCATCACGGTCGGCGCGACCGACGCCGGCGACCGGCGCGCGCCGTTCTCCAGCCACGGCCCCTGTGTGGACCTCTCGGCCCCCGGCGTGGGCGTCACCTCGGCCTGGAAGGACTCCGCCACCGCCACCGCCCGCGCCTCCGGCACCTCGATGGCCGCCCCGCACGTGGCGGGGGTCGCCGCGCTCGTCCTGGCGCGCGGCAGCGCACGCACCCCGGCGCAGGTGACCGAGGCGCTGCTGCACAGCGCCGTGCCCGACCGGATCACCGCGCTCCCGGCCGGCACCCCCAACCTGCTGCTCCACCTCCCCACCGACCGCTAGACCCCGCGCACCCCGGCACCCCGGCACCCCGGCAC
Organism: Streptomyces sp. NBC_01233; assembly: GCF_035989305.1. Taxonomy (NCBI): domain Bacteria; kingdom Bacillati; phylum Actinomycetota; class Actinomycetes; order Kitasatosporales; family Streptomycetaceae; genus Streptomyces; species Streptomyces sp. NBC_01233. The sequence goes on from NZ_CP108514.1 coordinate 3,377,676, forward strand.
CCCGACCAGTCGGTATCCGATGGGCCATCAGACTCTCCCTGATGGCCCATCAATTTCTGTGTGCTTCGGGCGAAAGCAAGTCATTGACTTCTCATCACCGTGACGCGTCAATATCGGCCACCGCACCGGCTCGGCCTCCCCCACACAGCGGGTGGGGGGAGGGGTTCGTCATGACGAAGGAGTCGCGACCCAGTGAGTACGAGAACGCATCGACGAAGAGTGCTGGCCGGGGCGGGAGCCCTGTCTCTGGCCCTGACGGGCGGCGTGGTGGGCCTGGCAGGCTCCGCGCAGGCCGCGACGAAGACCACCGCCGTCTTCGAGAACTGCGACGCCCCGGCGCCGCAGCCCGACGGCTCGGGCAACCAGAACTGGACGGTCACCCTGCCCGACGGCGCCAAGGCCGGCGACGTCGTCCCGATCACGATCGACCCGGGCGCGAGCCCGCTGATCCCCGGGTTCTCCGTCACCACGGTGAACACGTCCAAGATCACCCTCAAGGTCGGGACGACCACCCAGGTGGTCACCAGCCCTCCCGAGACCGTCAGCGTCGTGGCCGGGCAGCCGCTCGACCCCAAGGCGTTCTCCGGAACGATCAGGATCCCGGACGGCACCGAGGGCACCACGGTCAACGTCGCCCTCGACCTGGCGGTGACCGACGCGGACCTCTCCGGTTCGGTCTTCACCACCACCTGTACCCCGGCGCCCCGCCCGAGCGCCTCGCTCGGCTCGGTCGTGGTCGAGGCCCTGCCCAAGGACCCGATCACGACGAAGCTGACGCCCAACAGCGGCCCGGCGGGCCAGGAGGTCGTCGTCAGCGGCGCCAACATGCCGCCCGGCCCCGTGACCTGCTCCGCCCTGCTCGGGGGCGCGCCGACCGGTGACAACGGCAACGGCACGGCGGACGCCGCCGGTGTGGCCACGTGCACCCTCACGGTCACCAAGAAGGCCGACGCGATCAAGATCAACGGTGCGACCACCTCCAAGCCCTTCGTGTTCGTGGAGGAGCAGGCCGGCGTCAAGAACCCGGTCGACGTCGAGGTCCTCCCCGGACCGCTGGCCCTCGGCCCGAAGGACGGCCAGCCGGCCGTCAGCTTCGGCTCGGTCACCATCAACGGCAAGGCCCAGTCGGTGGTCGGCGTCTTCAACGCCGCGACCGTCCAGGACTTCCGCGGCGGCTCGCTCGGCTGGGACGTGACGGCGACGCGTACGCCGTTCCTGAACCAGGCCACCGGCCACTCGATGGCGAAGGCGCAGATCGGCATCCAGCCGTCCTGCACCGTGACCAACCCGGACAGCCCGAGCACCTGCACCGCGGGCACGCCCGGCGCGATCTCCGACGTCCCGATGAAGGTGGCCTCCCAGGCCGCCGGCGGGGACGAGCTGACCGGAGGTGAGTTCGCCGTCGGCGGCGCCGGGATGATCCAGCTCCCGCCCTTCATGTTCGCCGACACCTACCAGACGGTCGTGACCTTCTCGATCGCCTGACCCGTACGGCCCGCTCCTCCAGGGTGGTGCGGCGCTCCGGCGCCGCACCACCCCTTTCCCCTTCCGGCGCCGACTGGAGACCGCCCATGCGCACCCGCAGCAGTACGCGTAGCCGCACCCGCACCTCTCTGCACGGGCTGCTCCTCGGCCTGCTGCTCCTGGGCACGGGCCTGCTCCCGGCCACCGCGGCGAGGGCCGCGGACAACGGCACCTGGGGGGTCTTCCCCACGCCCGCGGCCGGTGCGGCGATGACCGACCGGGCGTACTTCTTCCACCAGGGCGCGGCCGGAACCGCCCTGGCCGACAGCGTGACGATCCTGAACTCCTCCGACAAGGACCTGACGTTCCAGATCTTCGCCACCGACGCGGTGAACACCCCGGCGGGCGGCGCCTTCGCGCTGCTGCCGGTGGAGACGAGGCCCAAGGACGTCGGCGCGTGGATCGCGCTGCCGCCGGAGACCGCGGGCACCGTCACCGTGCCGGCCAAGGGCCGCAAGGACATCCCGTTCACCGTGAAGGTCCCGGCGGACGCGACGCCCGGTGACCACGTCGGCGGGATCGTCGCCCTGAACACCGCCGTGGAGGGCGTGCAGCAGGAGGGCAAGGTCCAGGTCGGGGTGAAGCGCTCGGTGGGCGCCCGGCTGTACTTCCGGGTGCCGGGGCCGCTGACTCCGGGGCTGAGCGTGGAGGACGTGCGGATCAGCCGGTCGGCGCCGCTGCTGCCCTGGGTCAAGGACGCCCGCGCCACGGTCTCGTACACGCTGGTCAACCGGGGCAACATGGTCGTCGAGCCCAAGGTGACGGTCTCCGCCGAGGGCCTCTTCGGGCGCGACGTGCTGGACCGGCCGGCCCGCGAGCTGAAGCTGACCCTGCTGCCGGGCCAGCGGATCGAGCTGACCGAGCCCTGGCCGGACGCCCCCCAGTCCGACTGGGTGACCGTCAGGATCACGGCGGGAGCGACCGCCCACCCCGATCTGGTCTCGCGGTCCGAGACCGACTTCATCGCCGTCCCCTGGCCGGCCGTGGGCCTGTTCCTGGTGCTGGCGGGCGCCGGGGTCACCCTGTGGGTGCTGCGCCGCCGGCGCCGCGCGGAACACGAACAGGTGGAACCCGCCCCGGACTTGGCTCAGGCGCTCTGACCGGCGAAGGTGTCCTCGGGTGACGGTATTCGGCCATCACCCTGGGCGGGGAGGCACCTTCGATGGAACGACAGCACGGCGACGCGGCCAAGGGCACGGGTCTGCTGACCCGCATCGAGCGCGCGCTGGGCACCGGCACCGCCGTCTACCTTCCGGGCGACGGCTGGATCCGGCTCACCCTCCCGCTCGACGACGGCGGCCCGGCCCCCGTCACGGTCGACGTGATCGCGGACACGACACGGGCGCCGCGGGGGATCGCGTACCTGCTGCCCGGCGGCGGGCTGAACTTCGCGGCCGACTTCTTCACCCCGGGCGGCCCGGACGACCACAACCTCGCCCACGAACTGCGCCGCCGCGGCCTGCTCGTCGTCGGGGTCACCCCGCGCGAGGACGCCGCGGCCGCCGCGGACATCACCGCCGAGTGGGGGCTCGCGGCACACCGCCGGGACCTGGCCCGGGTGGTGGGCGCGCTGGACTCCGTACTGCGGCTGCCCTACCAGTACGCCGGGCACTCCGCAGGAGCCGCCCTCGCCCTGGACGCGGCCTCGCACGACACCTCGCCGCGGCTGCGCCGGGTCGTGGCTCTGGACACGACCGGGCCGTACACGGGCGATCCGGCGCTGCGGGCGGCCGATACACGCGACGCGTACGCCACCCAGCTCGCGCAGGGCGTCCACGTCGTCGATCCGGGACTCACGGCCGTGATCGCCAAGGCGGTGGCCGATCCGGACGGCGTCTCCCCGGCGCCCTGGCCGCCGGACCCGACCCGGCGCTTCACCCACGCCGGGCTCGCCCACTTCGCACTGATCCGCACGGCCGCCCTCCCGGGACCGGCGAACTGGATCTACGCCCAGGGCCACAGCGCCGGGACCTACGCCTTCGGCGCCAGCCCCGCCGAGGACCGCTGCACGCTGACCCGCACCCCGCTGGCCACCTGGCACGCGGCGACCGCCGCCCTCGGCAGCGGCCTCCTGCCGACGGCCCTGCTGCGGGATCTCGCCGCGGTCTGGGCGGGCGACGACGCCACGTACCGGATCGCCTGGGACCGCATCGCCGCCGAGGTCGTCTGGGTCAACACCGAGCTGGGCCGCGGCGACCACCCCCGCGGCGCGGAACTGATCCGCGCGTCCGGCAACGACCGCGTCGCCTTCACGGTGGTCCCGGGCTACGGCCACGGCGACGCCGTCTGGAGCACGAACGCGGCGACGGACGTCTGGTCGCTGCTCTGACGTCACCCGGGATCCGGAGGACGACGCCTTCTTCGGCTACCGCATCTCGATGACGCCGAAGATCACGCCCACGACTCCTGCCACCGACCCCACCATGGTCCAGTAGCGCGTGCTCGTCCACGACCACGCACGGGAGGGAGGACCCGCCTCGTTCCGAGCCGCGCCGCCGGCCTGCGGGTTGGCTGTCGTCAGCGTCACCGGCGAGTTGTCCCCGACGTTGATGTTGATGATCTGCGCGGCATGACAGTGCGGCTCGGGAACCCGAGAGCCTTCGTCGGCCTGCATGTCGTCCCTCCTTGAGACGGTCCACGGCCGCCGTCTTCGAAAGAGGGGACTCGCTCGGTGGAACGTCCCAACCTCAACGAAGACAGACGGTTGTCTGCCCTGCACACAGCGCCCGCTTGCTGTGCCGCTCCGGGGGGAGCGTTTCGTTGAGGTCGTCAGCGAACCCGACCGATCAAGCCTTCTCGGGCACCTCACCCTTCGTGAGGTCATCGGGCCCGAAAGTGGACCCGGCACGGCGGCTTTGTCTTCCGCGCTCGGGTCGATCAGACCCGGGCGCTTCCATTCGACCGCCGTTTCGCCAAAGAGACTACAACCGGCCAATTCACCAAACAACTGCCCAGTTCACGGCCCTGATCGAGGCTCAGAACAGCGGCAGCTCGCCGGCTGGACGGGCCCACTCGAGCAGGCAGCAGGCCGGGGACGGCAGAACCCCCGGCCGGTGGGCTGGCCGGGGGCTGCGTCGGGGCGAGTCGGAACCGCGGAGCGGGCAGGGGTCAGTGGTTGCGGGGGAAGCCCAGGTCCACGCCGGCCGGCGCGTCCGAGGGGTCCGGCCAGCGGGTCGTGACGACCTTGCCGCGCGTGTAGAAGTGGATGCCGTCGTTGCCGTAGATGTGGTGGTCGCCGAAGAGCGAGTCCTTCCAGCCACCGAAGGAGTGGTAGCCCACCGGCACCGGGATCGGGACGTTGACGCCGACCATGCCCGCCTGGATCTCCAGCTGGAAGCGGCGGGCGGCGCCGCCGTCGCGGGTGAAGATCGCGGTGCCGTTGCCGAACGGCGAGGCGTTGATGAGGTCCACGCCCTCCTCGTAGGTCTCCGTGCGCAGCACGCACAGCACCGGACCGAAGATCTCGTCGCGGTAGGCGTCGGAGTCGGTGTTCACGTTGTCGAGCAGGGAGAGGCCGATCCAGTGGCCGTTCTCGTTGCCCTCGACGGTGTAGCCGGTGCCGTCCAGGACCACGTCGGCGCCCTGGGCGGCCGCGCCCTTGACGTACGAGGCGACCTTGTCGCGGTGGGCGGCCGTGATGAGCGGGCCCATCTCGGAGGTCGGGTCGTTGCCGGGGCCGATCTTGATCTTCTCGGCGCGCTCGCGGATCTTGTCGACGAGGGTGTCGGCGATGGAGCCGACGGCCACGACGGCGGAGATCGCCATGCAGCGCTCACCGGCCGAGCCGTAGGCGGCGGAGACCGCCGCGTCGGCGGCCGCGTCCAGGTCGGCGTCCGGGAGCACCAGCATGTGGTTCTTGGCGCCGCCGAGCGCCTGGACGCGCTTGCCGTTGGCGGAGGCGGTGGTGTGGATGTGGCGGGCGATCGGGGTCGAGCCGACGAAGGAGACGGCCGAGATGTCGGGGTGCGCCAGGAGCGCGTCCACGGCCACCTTGTCACCGTGCACGACGTTCAGCACGCCCGTCGGCAGACCCGCCTCGCTCATCAGCTCGGCGAGCTTGTTGGCGGCGGAGGGGTCCTTCTCGCTCGGCTTGAGGATGAAGGTGTTTCCGCAGGCCACGGCCAGCGGGAACATCCACATCGGGACCATCGCCGGGAAGTTGAACGGGGTGATGCCCGCGACCACGCCCAGCGGCTGGCGGATGGAGGAGACGTCCACGCGGCTGGAGACCGACGTGGAGAGCTCGCCCTTGAGCTGGGTGGTGATCCCGCAGGCCAGCTCGACGATCTCCAGGCCGCGCGCGACCTCGCCCAACGCGTCCGAGTGGACCTTGCCGTGCTCGGCGGTGATCAGCTCGGCGATGGCGTCGCGGTTGGCGTCCAGCAGGGCGCGGTAGGCGAACAGCACCTTGGTGCGGGCGGCCAGCGAGGACTGGCCCCAGGTCTGGAAGGCCTCCTTCGCCACCTGTACCGCCGCGTCGACCTCTTCGGCCGAGGCGAGCGCGACCTGCGTGGTGACCTCGCCGGTGGCCGGGTCGGTGACCGGGCCGTAGTTGCCCGACGCGCCCTCGACGGTCTTGCCACCGATCCAGTGGTTGACGGTCTTCATTGCCTTGCTCCTTCACAGATGGCGACGTCGCTGCGCGGCTTGCCGGTCGTACTCTTCACGGGCCTGGGCCGCCGCCTTGCGGGTCGCGGTCTCGGCCACAGGAACATCCCACCACGCCTGTGCCGGGGGTGGGCCCGACACAGTGTCGGGCGTTCGGGTCTGTGTGTAGACACATGTGGGGCGCGTCGCCGAGCGGGCCTCGGCGAGGGCTTCGCGCAGGTCACGTACGGTGCGGGCGCGGATCACGGCCATCCCGAGGGAGGCCGCGTTGGCGGCGAGGTCTACCGGAAGGGGGTCCCCCGTGTAGGAGGCGTCGGCCACCCGGAAGCGGTATCCGGTGCCGAAGCCCTCGCCGCCCACCGCCCCCGACAGGCCGCCGATGGAGGCGTAGCCGTGGTTGTCGAGGATGACCACCTTGATCGGGACGCCCTCCTGGACGGCCGTGACGATCTCGGTCGGATTCATCAGGTACGTCCCGTCGCCGACCAGCGCCCACACGGGCCGGCCGGGTGCGGCCAGTGCCACCCCGATGGCGGCCGGGATCTCGTAGCCCATGCAGGAGTACCCGTACTCCAGGTGGTACTGGTCCGCCGACCGGGCCCGCCACAGCTTGTGCAGGTCGCCGGGGAGCGATCCGGCCGCGTTGATCAGGACGTCGGTCCCGTCGACCAGCCGGTCGAGCAGCCCGAGCACCTGGGCCTGGGTGGGCGGGAGGTCCTCGTCTGGGGCGCAGACGGCGTACGCGTGGTCGACGCGGCGCTCCCAGGCGCTCTTGCGCTCTGCGTACGCCGTCTCGTAGGCGGGATCCACCCGGTACCCGGCGACCGCCTCCCGGAGCTCGTCGAGCCCCTCGCGCGCGTCGGCGACCAGCGGCCGGGCGGCGAGCTTGTGGGCGTCGTACGGGTCCAGGTTGAGGCCGATGAACCGGACGGCCGGATTCTGGAACAGGGTCGCGGAGGCGGTGGTGAAATCGGTCAGCCGGGTCCCCGCGGCGATGACCAGATCGGCCTCCCGGGCCAGCTCGTCGGCGGTGGCCGTCCCGGTGTGGCCGATCCCGCCCACCTCGGCGCGGTGGTCGTACGGGAGCACGCCCTTGCCGGCCTGCGTGACGGCGACCGGGATCCCGGTGGCGTCGGCGAACGCGGCCAGGGCCGCCTGGGCCTCGCTGTGCCGGATCCCGCCGCCGGCGACGATCAGGGGGCGCGCGGAGCCCCGTACGGCCTCGGCGGCCGCGGCGAGCTCGGCGCGGTCGGGCCGTGGCCGCCGTACGCCCCACACGCGCTCGGCGAAGAACTCCTCGGGCCAGTCGTGGGCCTCCGCCTGCACGTCCTGCGGCAGCGCCAGGGTGACCGCGCCGGTCTGGACGGGGTCGGTGAGCACCCGTACGGCCTGCAGGGCGGCCGGGATCAGGGCCTCGGGGCGGGTGATCCGGTCGAAGTGGCGGGAGACGGGCCGCAGCGCGTCGTTGACGGAGAGGTCCCCGGCGTACGGGACCTCCAGCTGCTGGAGCACCGGATCGGCGGGCCGGGTCGCGAAGACGTCCCCGGGGAGCAGGAGCACCGGGATCCGGTTGATCGTGGCGAGGGCGGCGCCGGTGACGAGGTTGGTGGCACCGGGCCCGATGGAGGTGGTGACGGCGTGCGCGGAGAGCCGGCCGCGCTGGCGGGCGTACCCGACGGCCGCGTGCACCATGGCCTGCTCGTTGCGCCCCTGGAGGAAGGGCATGGCGTCCGGGCCTGCCTCCAGCAGGGCCTGCCCGATGCCGGCGACGTTCCCGTGCCCGAAGATGCCCCAGGTGGCGGCGATCAGGCGCTGCCTGCGGCCGTCGCGCTCGGTGTACTGGCGGGCCAGGAAGCGTACGAGCGCCTGGGCGACGGTGAGCCTCACCGGGGTGCCTCCTCGGAGGGGAAGGGGAGCCGGGGGTCGATGTCCTGGCCGTCCCAGCTGCCGCGGATCCAGCCGTGGTCGGGGTGGTCCCGGATCAGCCACTCCCGGGTCTCGCCCGGCCCGGCCATCACGTTCAGGTAGTACATGTCGTGCCCGGGGGCGGCGATGGACGGCCCGTGCCAGCCGTCGGGGATCAGTACGGCGTCCCCGGTCCTCACCTCGGTGAGGATGTCGGTCTTCCCGGCGGGGGAGGGCGAGACCCGCTGGTAGCCGAGCCCGGGGGTGTCCCCGTGCGGGGCGATCTCGAAGTAGTAGATCTCCTCCAGGCGGGACTCCTCGCCGGGGTGGTGCTCGTCGTGCTTGTGGGGCGGGTACGAGGACCAGTTCCCGCCGGGGGTCAGCACCTCGACGGCGATCAGCCGGTCGGCGGGGAATGCCCCGGCGGCGGCGAAGTTGTTGACCTGCCGCGAGCACTGACCCGCGCCGCGCAGCTCGACGGGTACGTCTGCGGCCCGGCTGTACCGTGCGGGGAGCCGGTTGTCGCACCGGGCCCCCGCGAGCGCGAACCGCCCTCCCTCTGCCGAGGTGATGTCGGCGCGGCTGTCGCGCGGTAGGTAAACGAAGTCACTGACCCCGTCGAACACCCCGCGCCGCCCCTGTAGTTCGAAGACCTGCGGCTCCGCTGCGGGGGCGGAGCCCCGATCTTGTCGCTCATCCGACGCTTGGGGCCCGGGGTGCGGGGCGGAGCCCCGGTCGTGAAGCCTCGCCGGCGATTGAGGCGCGGGGTCCGGGGCGGAGCCCCAGGAGCGGACCTCGCACGCGCCCGCGAGCGGGAGCACGATCCACTCCGATTCCCCGCACTCATGCGCGTACACCTCCCCCGGCGCCAGGTCGAGGACGACCAGCCTCGTCCAGGACATCCCCCACTCAGACACCACCGGCACGCCCCAGCACCTCCTCCACCTCGTGCGGGTACGGCATGGCCGACGAGCACACCAGCCGCGAGGCGACGATCGCCCCCGCCGCGTTCGCGAAACGGATGACCCGCTCCAGCTCCCACCCCGCCAACAGCCCATGGCACAGCGCCCCGCCGAACGCGTCCCCGGCACCCAGCCCGTTGACCACGTCGACGACCACCGGAGGGATCTCCGCCACCGTCCCGTCGCGGTGGACCGCCAGCACGCCTTCCGGGCCCCGTTTGACCACCGCCAGTTCCACCCCGGCGGCGAGCAGCGCCCGCGCCGCCGCGTACGGATCGGACTCGCCCGTGGCGATCTCGCACTCCTCGGCGTTCCCGACGGCCACCGTCGCCCACGCCAGCGCCCGCTCGTAGTACGGCCCGGGTTTCTCGCGCCACAGCATCGGCCGCCAGTCCAGGTCGAACACCGTCGTCCCCGTCCGGGCCCTGGCCTCCAGCGCCGCCAGCGTCGCCGCCCGCGAGGGCTCCTCGCTCAGGCCCGTGCCCGTCATCCAGAACACGCGGGCCGCCCGTACCGCCTCCAGGTCCACCTCATCCGGGGCGATCTCCAGGTCCGGGGCCTTCGGCAGCCGGTAGAAGTACAGCGGGAACCGGTCCGGCGGGAAGATCTCGCAGAAGGTGATCGGCGTGGGCAGGCCCGCGACCTCGGTCGCCCACCGGTCGTCCACCCCGAACCCCCGCAGCTCGGAGCGCAGGTACCCGCCGAAGGGGTCCGCGCCGGTACGGGTGATCACCGCCACCCGCCGTCCCAGCCGGGCGGCCGCGACGGCCACGTTGGCCGGGGAGCCGCCCAGGAACTTCCCGAAGGTCTCCGCCTCGGCCAGTGGTACGCCGGTCGTCAACGGGTAGAGATCCACCCCGATCCGGCCCATCGTGATCAGGTCGAACGCGAACGGATCGCCGGTGCCGGTCACAGTCAGTCCTCCCACTCGTCTGCCTCGTCTCCCGCCTAAGGTGGCCGCTATGACGTCCTCCCCGCCCGCGTTGACCCGTATCCGCATCGGTTCGGCTCCGGACTCCTGGGGTGTCTGGTTTCCCGACGACCCCCGGCAGACCCCTTGGGAACGTTTCCTCGACGAGGTCGCCGACGCGGGGTACGAGTGGATCGAGCTCGGCCCCTACGGCTATCTGCCCACCGATCCCGCCCGACTCGCCGAGGAAACGGCCAAGCGCGGGCTGCGGGTCTCGGCCGGAACCGTCTTCACCGGACTCCATCACGGGCCCGCCGTGTGGGAGGACACCTGGGAGCACGTGTCGCGGATCGCAGCGCTCACCCAGGCCATGGGCGCGGCCCATCTCGTCGTCATCCCCTCCTTCTGGCGGGACGACAAGACCGGGGAGGTGCTCGAGGACCGCGTCCTCACCCCGGACCAATGGCGTGAACTGACCTCCCAGACCGAGCGGCTGGGCCGGGAGGTCCAGGACCGGTACGGTCTGCGGATCGTCGTCCACCCGCACGCCGACACCCACATCGACACCCCCGAGAACGTGGCCCGCTTCCTGGACGCGACCGATCCCGGCCTCGTCTCGCTCTGTCTGGACACCGGGCACTACGCGTACTGCGGCGGCGACAGCGTCCGGGCGATCGAAACCTTCGCCGAGCGGATCGGCTACCTCCACCTCAAGCAGGTCGACCCACGGATCCTCGCCGAAGTCCTCGCGGAGGAACTGCCCTTCGGGCCGGCCGTGGGCCGCGGGGTGATGTGCGAACCGCCGTCGGGGGTGCCCGCGCTGGAACCCGTACTGGCGGCGGCCCAGCGGCTGGGCGTGGACCTGTTCGCGATCGTGGAGCAGGACATGTACCCCTGTCCGCCCGACCGGCCGCTGCCGATCGCCCGGCGCACCCGCTCCTACCTGCGCTCCTGCGGCGCCCGCTGACCACCCGGAGGGAACACGACATGACCAGCACGCTCGGTATCGCCGTCATCGGCACCGGGAAGATGGGCGCCGACCACGTGCGCCGGATCGGGCGGACCGTGGGCGGGGCCCGGGTGGTGGCCGTGGCCGACCCGGACGGGGACCGGGTCAAGGAGGTCGCGGGCGCCCTGGACGGCGCGAGTGCGCACACCGATCCGGCGGCCGCGATAGCCGCACCGGGGGTGGAGGCCGTACTGATCGCCTCCCCGGGGCCGGCCCATGAGGAAGCGATCCTGCACGCCCTGGAACGGGAGCTGCCGGTGCTCTGCGAGAAGCCGCTGACCCCGGACCCGGCAGGGGCGTTGCGCGTCATGGAAGCCGAACTGCGGCTGGGCCGGCGCCTGGTCCAGGTGGGCTTCATGCGGCGGTTCGACGCGGAGTACGAGCGGCTGAAGGACCTGTTGGACGCGGGCGGGATCGGACGCCCCCTCTTCCTGCACTGCCGGCACCGCAACGCCTCCTCGCCGTCCTTCTTCACCAGCGACATGCTGATCAGCGATTCGGTGGTGCACGAGGTGGACGCGGCGCGCTGGCTGCTGGGGCAGGAGATCACCGCCGTGACCGTGCTCTCCCCCCGGCCCACGGCGGCCGCCCCCGAGGGGCTGCAGGATCCCCGGCTGGTGCTGCTGGAGACCTCCGGCGGAGCCGTCGTCGACGTGGAGATCTTCGTCAACTGCGGCTTCGGCTACCAGGTGCAGTGCGAGGCGGTCGGCGAGGCGGGCAGCGCCCGGATCGGCGACGGCCACGCGATGGTGGTCCAGTCGGCGGGCCGGTGGGGCGGCGAGATCGTCCAGGACTTCACGGTGCGCTTCGCCGACGCCTACGACCGGCAGCTGCGGCGCTGGGTGGCCGCGGCCGCGCGCGGCCGGGTGGCGGGTCCGGACGCGTGGGACGGCTATGCGGCGGCCGCCGTCTCGGAGGCGGGCCTCGCGGCCGCGCGCAGCGGCGTACGCACCCTCGTGGAGCTGGCGGAGCGACCGGCCCTGTACCGCTGATCCCTCCCTGCCCCGCAACCGACCCCTGTGCCGCATCTGTCACAGGGGTCCCCCTTGTGTCACGCATATCCGCACTACGCGGGTTTTCCGTCACAGGCGTTCGACAGCCCCTCCCCTGTCGTCACTCCGCGTCGTTCCCCGGGCACAACCGAGTGATCGTCAGCGTCCATGCGCCGGCTCCCCCGACGGCCTCCCGGCCGACCCTGCCGCGTGGACCAGGAGGTGTCCCGCATGAGCGACCGACAGCTGTGGTCGTACAAGGAAATCGCTGCCCACATCCGGGTCCAGCCGGACACCGTGCGCTCCTACCGCAAGCACGGCCTGCTCCCCCCGCCCGACCACGTGGAGGGGGCCAAGCCGTACTGGTACGCCGAGACCGTCCGGGCCTGGGTGGCCCGCCGGCCCGGCAACCGGGGGCGCCGCGAGGACTGACACGCCCCCGGTGCGGGCGGGGCCACCCCGGCCCCGCCCGCACCCCGGCCCTCCCGACCGGCTCCGGCGGCTCCCGGCTAGTACTGCAACCGCATGTGTGGGTCGTGGCCTCGGCGTTGGTAATGGCAGCGGCGGGCTCGGGCCTGGCTGCGGCGCCGGAAGCGTGACCAGTGCAGACGGTGCTCGTTGCTGTGGCAGCGGGGCGTGACGACGACGTGCCCGATCATCCGGCGGATCTCCGGGACGCTGAGGGGTATGAGGTCTTGCTCGTCATCTCCGCTGCCCCTTTTGCGGCTTCTGCGGCACGGATGGCCGTGAGGTAGGCCAGGACGGCCATGGCCAGGGTGATGTGCCGGTACCAGGCCCGGTAGAGCCGCACCTGGTAGTGATCGAGCCCGCATTCACCCTTCGCGGTCTGGAAGCATTCCTCCACCGCCCACCTGGCTCCGGCGGTCCTGACCAGGTCTTTCAGCCGGGAAGTGACGGGGCCATAGCAGACGTAGTAGGCGATGTCGGTGGGGTCGGACAGGTTGCGGCGGGCGAGCACCCAGTGCCCGAATCCGCCCTCCCAGGCGGGCCGGATCGCGACGCGGGCCCAGTGGTAGATCCGCTGGCCGTGGGCGCCTGCTCCGGCGGAGATCCGCTTCCATGCCTGCTTCGGCAGGGCCGCGATCAGCTCGTCGACGCGGGCGTCCCGGCCGTCGGCGGTGATCACGGTGTCGTTGACCTTGGTGGCCAGCACATACGCGGCCTGGCGTTCTTCCAGCCAGGCGCGGAAGTGCTTGACCTGCCCGTATGCCTCGTCCGCGGTCACCCAGGCGAAGGGAACAGCCGCGTCGATGGCGCGTTGCAGCATCCACTTGAGGTGCTCGATCTTCGTGGCGAACGGCACGGTGTCGTCGATCCCGGCTGCCCGGCAGCGGTCGCGGTCGTCCGTCCAGGACTTCGGGACGTAGAGTTCCCGGTCGATCAGCGCCCGCCCTTTGGCGGATGCGTAGGCGAGGAAGGTGCCGATCTGGCAGTTCTCGGTGCGGCCAGCGGTGCCGGAATACTGCCGCTGGACCCCTGCTGACCTGGTGCCCTTCTTCAGGAACCCGGTGTCGTCCCCGATGAGCACGCCATCCTTGGCGCCGATGGTCTCCACGACGAAGTCCCGGACATCGTCGCGGACCGCGTTCTCGTCCCATTCGGAGTGGTTGAGCAGGCGTTGCACACCGTCCGGGCGGAGCTGGCCGACCTGCTCGGCCAGCGTCCACCCGTTCTTCTTCTCTAGCGGCGCAAGCAGGCCCGTCATGTAGTCCAGAGCCCGATCACGTGGCTCCGACCTGCCAAAACGATGCCCGAACCGGGCATGCAACCCCGCTACACCCTCGGACCACGACTCGATCTGCTCAACCGTCAGCGATTCATCACACAGTCACAACAACGAGCAACCTCACCGACCGTCACGCCACATGCGGTTGCAGTACTAGGCCGTCCCGGCGGCCACCTTCTCCGGCTCCGGCTCCGGCCTCGGCTCCGGCTTCCGCTCCGCCACCGGCGCCACGGACTCCCCCTCGCTCAGCCCGAACCTCTCGTGCAGCCTGCGCAGCGGGCCCGGTGCCCACCAGGTGGCCTTCCCGGTCAGCTTCATGACCGCCGGGACGAGGAGGCTGCGCACGACCATGGCGTCCATCAGCACCGCCAGCGCGATCCCGAGCCCCAGCATCTTGGTGTTGGTCACCCGCGAGGTGCCGATCGCCACCATCACCACGGCCAGGATCACGGCCGCCGCGGTGATCAGCCCGCCGGTACGGGCCAGTCCGGTGCGCACGGCCCCCTCGTGGTCCCCGGTCCGGTCGTACTCCTCCTTGATCCGGGATATGAGGAACACCCCGTAGTCCATGGAGAGTCCGAAGGCTATGCAGAACATCAGGACCGGCAGAGTGGTCTCGATGTCGCCGGTGGAGGTGAAGGAGAGCAGTCCGGAGAGGTTGCCCTCCTGGAAGACCCACACCACCGCTCCGAACATCGCCGTCAGGCTCAGGGCGTTGAGCAGGACCGCCTGGAGCGGTATGAGCAGGCTCCCGGTGAGCAGGAACACCAGCAGCAGCGTGGCGAGCACCACCACGGCCAGCGACACGGGCAGCTTCTCGCCGATCGCCTTCTGCGCGTCGACGAGCACCGCCGCCTCTCCGGTCACGGAGGTCCGGAAGTCCGCCTCCACCGTGCGCACCTCGCCGACCAGGTCCTGGGCCTGCTGCCCCACCGCCTCGCCCTCGGTGCTGAGCGAGAAGTAGGCGTACCGCGACGGGTCCGCGGAGCTCACCGGCCCGTCGACCCGGACCACCCCGGGCAGAAGGGCCAGGCGTTCCCGGTAGGCGGCGAGCTCGGCGGGCCCGGCCGCGTCCTCGGCGAGGACGGTGAGCGTTCCGCCGGGGCTGCCCGGGAAGGCGTCCCGTATCTGCTGCTGGACCACATGCGACTCCGCGGTCTTCGGCAGCTGCCGGTCGTCCACCGTGCCGAACTTCACGCCGAGGAAGGGCAGTCCGAGGAACAGCAGTCCCGCCGTGGTGGCCACCGCGAAGACGGGAGCCCGGCGCATCACCAGAAGAGCCACTCGTGCCCAGCCCCGCCCCGGTTCGGCCGTGGCCTCGGCCGGCCGCGCGCGCCGCCACAGCCGCCGCAGGTCAAGGGAGTTGACCCGCTCGCCGAGCAGCACCAGGGCCGCCGGAAGCAGGATCAGCGCGGCCCCCGCGGCGAGCAGGACCACCGCCACCCCGGCGTAGGCGAAGGAACGCAGGAAGTACATCGGGAAGAACAGCATCGCCGAGAGCGAGACGGCGACGGTGAGCGCCGAGAACAGCACCGTGCGCCCGGCGGTGCGCAGGGTGGCCCCGACGGCGGCCACCGGGTCCCGTCCGGCGGCGAGTTCCTCGCGGAACCGGCGGACGATGAACAGGGCGTAGTCGATGGCGAGCCCGAGTCCGAGCGCGGTGGTCAGGTTCTGGGCGAAGACGGAGACGTCGGTGAACTCGGTGAGGCCGCGCAGCACCGCGTTGGTGCCGAGGATGGCCACGATGCCGACGCCGAGGGGCAGCAGTGCGGCGACGGCGCTGCCGAAGACGAGGATGAGCAGGACGAGGGTGACCGGCAGGGCGATCATCTCGGCGCGCAGCAGGTCTTCCTGGATGGTGGCGGTCACCTCGCGCTGGACCGCGGCCGGCCCGCCGAAGGAGACCCGCACCGGGCCGTGATCACCCCGGTAGTGCGGGACGATCCGGTCCAGCACCGCGGTGGCGGTCTTCTCGTCGCCCAGGATCCGGGCGGCTATGAGGGCCTGCCGGCCGTCCTCGGAGCGCAGGGCGGGCAGCTGCGTGCGCCAGTACGAGCCGACGCCGACGACTCCCTTCTCGGCGGCGAGCTGCGCGGTCAGCCGCTCCGCCTCGGCCGCGACGGCGGGATCGTCCACGCCGGCGGTTCCCGGGCGGGCATCGACGAGCAGCAGCAGATTGGGCTGGGAGGCCGGGAACTCGCGCTCCAGGGCCTTGGCGGCGTACGTGGACTGGGCGCCCGGGTCCTCCCAGCCGCCGCTGCCCATCCGTTCGGCGGCGCCGCCGCCCGCGAACACGGCCAGGGCCGTGACCACCAGGGCGAGCAGCAGCGAGAGCCGCGGCCGGGCCGTGACGAACCGGGTCCACCTGCCGCTCTCCCCGGACGACGGCGGATTCTTGACTTCGGACATGGCTCGGTGTCCCCTTCACCGTGATTGCCAGGCCAAATAGACTGGCAAATACGAGCAGTCGCTCGCGTTTCTCCAGAATGCGAGTGACCACTCGCGTTTGTCAATCGCCCACGGGAAGCAAGGGATTGGAATGCCGGGGACACCGAAGGGCAAAACAACTGAAAACGGTGAAACCGCTGCACCGCGCCGCCGCCAGGCACGGGGCGAGCGCAGGGTCTCCCAGCTCCTGGCCGCCGCCGCCGGGGTGTTCTGCCGTACCGGCTACGCCGCGGCCAGCACCAACGCCATCGCCCGCGAGGCCGGCGTGTCGCCGGGCACGCTCTACCAGTTCTTCCCGAACAAGGAGGCCATCGCGGTCGAGCTCGGCGGACAGCTGCTCCAGCAGGCCCACGAGATGCACGGGCAGGCCTTCCTGCCCGAGAACCTCCAGCGGCCCCTACCCGAGCTGCTGGACGCCGTCCTGGACCCGGTCATCGCCTTCAACTGCGAGAACCCGGCCTTCTGGGCCCTCATGCACGGCTCCGGCATCCCGGGCGCCATCGACCAGGAACACTGGAAGCTGCACACCGGCCTGCTCGCCCGGATCGAGGGCGTGCTGCACACCTTCTGCCCGGAGTCCGGGCCCGCCGAGCTCACCCACACCTCGAACATGATCCTGGGCATCTTCAAGTCCTCGCTGGACCTGATCCTGGCCCACGAGGGCGCCGAGCGGGAGGCGTACATCGCGGAGCTGAAGACCGTCCTGCTCCGCTACCTGGAGCCGATGATCACCACGCCCCACTCCGGCTGACCGCCCCCAAGGCGACCGCCGTCCCGCAGCACGGGCGGCTCGCGCCCGTACGGGCCGACCGCGAGGCTTCCGGGTGATCCACATCCGCCACTTGCGCGAGTTTCAGCCAGGATGGCCAGTTTTGTGCGCGCGAGCGAAAGACTGGACTCCGACACTCGCTTTTATACCCCCCAGGGGTATAGTCTCGAAGAGTCGGGAGGACGGTGGAGTCGTCGGCCACCCCTCCCGGTGACCGGACACGCCCCTGAAGAGGAGAACGACATGACCGCCGAGACGGACACCCAGACCACCACCGTCTACCGGGTGACCGGCATGACCTGCGGCCACTGCGAGGGCGCGGTGACCAACGAGATCTCCGCCCTGGCGGGCGTCAGCACGGTCAAGGCCGTCGCCGCGACCGGCGAGGTCACCGTGGTCTCCACCGCCCCGCTCGCGGACGAGGACGTCCGCGCCGCCGTGGACGAGGCGGGCTACGAGTTCGCCGGCCGGGTCTGAGCGCCACCCGCTCCCTCGGCAGCACCCGCGGCGGCCCGCACCACCCCCGCACCCGCGGTACCCCGCCGGGCCGTGCCGGCCAGCTCATACTGGACCCGTACGGCCCGGCCCTCCCCCTGGAGCCGGAACATGAGCAGCACAGTGCACGACGGACCGATAACGGCGGTCGAACTCTCGATCGGCGGGATGACCTGCGCCTCCTGCGCGGCCCGCATCGAGAAGAAGCTCAACCGGATGGACGGCGTCGAGGCCACGGTGAACTACGCCACCGAGAAGGCCCACGTCTCCTACACCGGTGACGTGCAGGTCTCGGACCTGATCGCGACCGTGGTCAAGACCGGCTACACCGCCGAGGAGCCCCCGCCGCCCGCCCCGGCCCCCGCGGAGGACGCGGCCCGGGCGCCGGCCCCGGCCGAGGCTCGGGCCGAGGCTCCCGACGCGGCGCTGGCCGCGCTGCGCCAGCGGCTGCTGGTCTCCGCCGCGCTCGCCCTGCCCGTCGTACTGCTCGCGATGGTTCCCGCCCTCCAGTTCGACAACTGGCAGTGGCTCTCCCTGACCCTCGCGGCCCCCGTCGTCGTCTGGGGCGGCCTCCCCTTCCACAAGGCCGCCTGGACCAACGCCCGGCACGGCGCCGCCACGATGGACACCCTGGTCTCCGTCGGCACGCTGGCCGCCTTCACCTGGTCGCTGTGGGCCCTGTTCTTCGGCCACGCGGGCATGCCCGGCATGCGGCACGGCTTCGCCCTCTTCACAGTCCAGGGGGGCGGCATCGCCCGGGCGGACGGGTCCTCCGCCATCTACCTGGAAGTCGCGGCGGGCGTCGTCGCCTTCATCCTGCTCGGCCGCTACCTGGAGGCCCGCTCCAAGCGGAAGGCGGGCGCGGCCCTCAAGGCCCTGCTGGAGCTCGGCGCCAAGGACGTCACCGTCCTGCGCGCGGGCCGGGAGGTTCGTGTCCCGGTGGACTCGCTCGCGGTCGGCGACCGGTTCGTCGTCCGCCCCGGCGAGACGATCGCCACCGACGGCACGGTCGTCGAGGGCAGTTCCGCCGTGGACGCCTCCATGCTGACCGGCGAGTCCGTCCCGGTGGAGGTGTCCGTCGGCGACTCCGTCACCGGAGCCACCGTCAACGCCTCCGGGCGGCTGGTCGTCGAGGCCACCCGGGTCGGCGCCGACACCCAGCTGGCCCGGGTGGCCCGACTGGTGGAGGAGGCCCAGACCGGCAAGGCCGAGGTGCAGCGCCTCGCCGACCGGATCTCCGGGGTCTTCGTGCCCGTCGTACTGCTGCTCGCGATCGGCACCTGGGTCGGCTGGCTGCTGATCACCGACGACCCCACCGCCGCCTTCACCGCCGCCGTGGCCGTCCTGATCATCGCCTGCCCGTGCGCCCTGGGCCTGGCCACCCCGACCGCGCTGATGGTCGGCACCGGGCGGGGCGCGCAGCTCGGCATCCTGATCAAGGGACCCGAGGTGCTGGAGTCCACCCGCCGCGTGGACACCGTGGTCCTGGACAAGACCGGCACCGTCACCACCGGCCGGATGACCCTCACCGGCGTCCACCCCGCCGAGGGCGTCGACGAGCACGAACTCCTGCGGCTGGCGGGGTCCCTGGAGCACGCCTCGGAGCACCCGATCGCCCGGGCCGTCGCCACCGCCGCGGCCGAGAGGGCCGGCGCCCTGCCGGTCCCTGACGGCTTCGAGAACCTCGCCGGCCTCGGCGTCCAGGGCGTCGTAGACGGACACGCCGTGCTGGTGGGCCGCGCACAGCTGCTCGCCGACCGTTCGATCACCCTGCCGGCCGGGCTCGCCGCGGCCAGGGCGGCCGCCGAGGCCGAGGGCAGCACCGCCGTGCTGGTGGCCTGGGACGGGGCGGCGCGCGGGGTGCTGACCGTGGCCGACGCGGTCAAGGAGACCAGCGCCGAGGCGGTCGCCCGGCTGCGGGCGCTGGGCCTCACCCCGGTGCTGCTGACCGGCGACAACAAGGCCGTCGCCGAGACGGTGGCCCGTGAGGTGGGCATCGACGAGGTGATCGCCGAGGTGCTCCCGCAGGACAAGGTGGACGTCGTACGCCGCCTGCAGGCGCAGGGGCGTACGGTCGCCATGGTCGGCGACGGGGTCAACGACGCGGCCGCGCTGGCCCAGGCGGACCTGGGGCTGGCCATGGGCACCGGCACCGACGCGGCCATCGAGGCCGGGGACCTGACCCTCGTACGGGGCGACCTGCGGGTGGCGGCGGACGCGATCCGGCTCTCGCGCCGGACCCTGGCCACCATCAAGGGCAACCTGTTCTGGGCCTTCGGCTACAACGTGGCGGCCCTTCCGCTGGCTGCCGCCGGGCTGCTCAACCCGATGATCGCGGGGGCCGCGATGGCCTTCTCCTCGGTCTTCGTGGTGACCAACAGCCTCCGGTTGCGTTCCTTCCGCTAATGGGTCTCCCTCCCCACCACGCACACAGTTCCTTCACGGGAGACGCAGATCACAGTGACCACAACGTAACCATCCGGGGTCGTCACGGGTCTAATGGGGCGGTGCCAAGAACGTCTTGGGGGACGTTCGACGGAAGCCCTGGGGGACTTCTGTGGCATCAGCCGGCCGGGACGCGTGCCCGCGGGAGGCTTTGAGCGGCCCTCCCGAACCGAACGGGTCCCGGCACACTGACGCCCCGACTCGGGTCCCGTGGGGGGAATCCGTTTCGGGGAAAAGGAAAGCGCCCCGACCGCCGACCCGTGGGGGGATCGACGGCGGGGCGCTTTTCTTATGCCTGGGGGTTGCCTGCGGTGCTGTCCGCGCAGCCGCACGCCGCGCGGTGGAGAGCCTCGGGTCAGCGGGCCTCGGTCAGCGAGCCTCGGTTCAGCGGGACTCGACGGGCACGAAGTCGCGCAGGACCTCGCCCGTGTAGATCTGGCGCGGGCGGCCGATGCGGGAACCCGGCTCCTTGATCATCTCGTGCCACTGGGCGATCCAGCCGGGAAGGCGGCCGAGCGCGAAGAGCACGGTGAACATCTCGGTCGGGAAGCCCATGGCCCGGTAGATCAGACCGGTGTAGAAGTCCACGTTCGGGTAGAGGTTGCGCGAGACGAAGTACTCGTCCGCCAGCGCGTGCTCTTCCAGCTTGAGCGCGATGTCGAGCAGCTCGTCGCTCTTGCCGAGCGAGGAGAGGACGTCGTGCGCCGCCGCCTTGATGATCTTCGCCCGAGGGTCGAAGCTCTTGTAGACGCGGTGCCCGAAGCCCATGAGGCGGACGCCGTCTTCCTTGTTCTTCACCTTGCGGATGAAGGCGTCGACGTCGCCGCCGTCGTTCTTGATGCCTTCCAGCATCTCCAGCACCGACTGGTTGGCGCCGCCGTGCAGCGGGCCCCACAGCGCGGAGATGCCGGCCGAGATCGAGGCGAACATGTTCGCCTGCGAGGACCCGACCAGGCGCACGGTGGAGGTCGAGCAGTTCTGCTCGTGGTCCGCGTGCAGGATCAGCAGCTTGTCGAGCGCCGCGACCACGACCGGGTCCAGGTCGTACTCCTGGGCCGGCACGGAGAAGGTCATGCGCAGGAAGTTCTCGACGTAGCCGAGGTCGTTGCGCGGGTAGACCACCGGGTGGCCGACCGACTTCTTGTACGCGTACGCGGCGATCGTCGGGAGCTTGGCCAGCAGCCGGATCGTCGAGAGGTTGCGCTGCGTCTCGTCGAACGGGTTGTGGCTGTCCTGGTAGAACGTCGACAGCGCGCTGACCACGGAGGACAGCATCGCCATCGGGTGCGCGTCACGCGGGAAGCCGTCGTAGAAGCGCTTCACGTCCTCGTGCAGCAGCGTGTGCTGGGTGATCTCGTTGCGGAACGACGCGAGCTGGTCGACGGTCGGCAGCTCACCGTTGATCAGCAGGTACGCGACCTCGATGAAGGTCGAACGCTCGGCCAGCTGCTCGATCGGGTAACCGCGGTAGCGCAGGATGCCCTGCTCACCGTCGAGGTAGGTGATCGCGGACTTGTAGGCCGCGGTGTTGCCGTAGCCACTGTCCAAGGTGACGAGCCCGGTCTGGGCCCGCAGCTTCGAGATGTCGAAGCCCTGGTCACCGACGGTGCTCTCGACCACCGGGTAGGTGTATTCACCGTCCGCGTACCGGAGTACTACAGAGTTGTCGCTCACGTCATCCCTCACCGACGTAGTGCCTCTTCTTCGAGGTGCCCTGACTGCCTCTACCTTCCCCCATTTGGCGCAGGAGAGTGCACTCGGGGTCGGCCTTTGGTGCTTTCGACGGCACTGAGTGCCGCCAAGCTGCTCATCCTGCCCCCTCCACACCGGTGGTGGAACCCCAAATGATCGATCATCTAGGTGATGTTTCCCACCGGTATCCGGCCGGACAGCCTGGGTGCGACCGCCGTGTACCTCCTGCCTGCGGAAACGGTACGCACCGCCTGACCGAGGGCCTTGCGGGACCCGACGAGGACGACCAGTTTCTTCGCCCGGGTCACCGCCGTGTAGAGCAAGTTGCGCTGGAGCATCATCCAAGCTCCGGTGGTGACCGGGATCACCACCGCGGGATATTCACTCCCTTGGGAGCGGTGGATGGTGACGGCGTACGCGTGGGCCAGCTCGTCGAGCTCCGCGAACTCGTACCCGATCTCCTCGTCCTCCTCCGTACGCACCGTCAGGCGCTGTTCGTCCAGGTCGAGCCCGGTGACCACGCCGACGGTGCCGTTGAAGACGCCGTTCGCCCCCTTCTCGTAGTTGTTCCGGACCTGGGTCACCTTGTCGCCCACCCGGAAGACCCGGCCGCCGAACCGCTTCTCCGGAAGGTCGGGCCGGGCCGGTGTCATCGCCTGCTGCAGCAGCCCGTTGAGGTTTCCGGCGCCGGCCGGGCCCCGGTGCATGGGCGCGAGCACCTGGACGTCCCGCCGCGGGTCGAGCCCGAATCTGGCCGGGATCCTGCGCGCCGCCACGTCCACGGCGAGCACCCCGGCCGCCTCGGTGTCCTCCTCCGGGAAGAGGAAGAAGTCCGGCAGCCCGTCCGTGATCGGCGGTACCCCGGTGTTGATCCGGTGGGCGTTGGTGACCACGCCGGACTGCTGGGCCTGCCGGAAGATCCGGGTGAGCCGGACCGCGGGCACCGGACCGCCCTCGGCCAGCAGGTCCCGCAGCACCTCCCCGGCCCCGACCGAGGGCAACTGATCCACATCGCCGACCAGCAGCAGGTGAGCCCCCGGTGCCACGGCCTTGACCAGCTTGTTGGCCAGCAGCAGGTCCAGCATCGAGGCCTCGTCCACCACGACCAGGTCCGCGTCCAGCGGCCGGTCCCGGTCGTACGCCGCGTCCCCGCCCGGCTTGAGCTCCAGCAGCCGGTGCACCGTGGAGGCCTCGGCCCCGGTCAGCTCGGACAGCCGCTTCGCCGCCCGGCCGGTGGGCGCGGCCAGCACCACCTTGGCCTTCTTGGCCCGGGCCAGCTCGACGATCGAGCGCACGGTGAAGGACTTTCCGCAGCCCGGCCCGCCCGTGAGGACGGCGACCCGGCGGGTCAGCGCCAGCTTGACCGCGTCCCGCTGCTCGGGGGCGAGCGTGGCCCCCGTACGCCCGGCGAGCCAGCCCAGGGCCTTCTCCCAGTCCACGTCCCGGAACGCCGGCATCCGGTCGTCCTCGGCGTTCAGGAGCCGGCGCACCTGCCCCACCAGCGACAGCTCGGCGCGGTGGAAGGGCACCAGGTACACGGCGGTCAGCGGGTCCGGCCCGCCCTGCGGATCGGGTACGGGCTCCCGTACGACGCCCTCCGGATCGGCGGCGAGCTCGGCCAGGCAGTCGATCACCAGCCCGGTGTCCACCTGGAGCAGCTTGACCCCGTCGGCGATGAGCCGCTCCTCGGGCAGGAAGCAGTGCCCCTGGTCGGTGGACTGGGACAGGGCGTACTGGAGGCCGGCCTTCACCCGCTCGGGGCTGTCGTGCGGGATGCCGACGGCCTGGGCGATCCGGTCGGCGGTGAGGAAGCCGATGCCCCAGACGTCGGCGGCGAGCCGGTAGGGCTGGTTCTTCACCACCGAGATGGAGGCATCGCCGTACTTCTTGTAGATGCGGACGGCGATGGAGGTGGAGACGCCGACGCCCTGGAGGAAGACCATGACCTCCTTGATGGCCTTCTGCTCCTCCCAGGCGGCGCCGATCAGCTTCGTCCGCTTGGGGCCGAGCCCGGGCACCTCGATCAGCCGCTTCGGTTCGGCTTCGATGACGTCGAGGGTGTCGGTGCCGAAGTGCTCCACGATCCGGTCGGCGATCTTCGGGCCGATGCCCTTGATCAGGCCGGAGCCGAGGTAGCGGCGGATGCCCTGGATGGTCGCCGGTAGAACGGTCTTGTAGTTCTCCACGGCGAACTGCTTGCCGTACTGCGGGTGGGAGCCCCAGCGGCCCTCCATGCGCAGCGATTCGCCGGGCTGCGCGCCCAGCAGCGAGCCGACCACGGTGAGCAGGTCACCGCTGCCCCGGCCGGTGTCGACGCGGGCGACCGTGTACCCGCTCTCCTCATTGGCATAGGTGATGCGCTCGAGCACCCCCTCGACCACCGCCAGTTGCACCGCACCGTTCGTCGCCATGACCCGAAGCTACCGGGTGGCGCCGACAGCGCGTCAGGCTTGTGGACAGCGCGAAGGGGGTCCCGCCTCGCGGCCGGACCCCCTCACGGTTACCCCTCCCGTGTCGGACTTCCCGATCCCCCCAAATCCCTCCCCGGAAGTGCCGACGCAACATACGACCCGCGATACCCCCGCAGGGTTGCATCCGGAACCATAGCTTTACGTTTCCGTTACCCGACGCCTACTCAAGGTGTCGCTGAATCACCACAGAAGTAGCGTTTCCGGCATGAGCGAATCCTCACTCCAGGAAGACGTGTTGACCGAGCTCGGCGACGACAAGCTGACCGAGATCGCCTCACTCCTCGGTACCGACACCGACGGCGCCCGGGACACCGTCGCGCAGACGGTCGGCGCGATGACCGGCGACCTCCGGCAGAAGGCCGGCGCCGATGACGACGACGGCGTGGAGGTGCGCCAGGCCTTCGAGGAGGTGGCCGAGCCGCCGCTACAGGGCGTGGCCACCCTCGGAGGCGGCCTCGGAGGCATGCTCGGCGGCGGGATGATGGCCGGGGTGCTGGCCAAGGTGAGCAAGCCCGTGGCCAACGCCGTCTCGAAGAAGACCGGCATCCCCGCCCCCACCATCGCCAGGGTCATCGAGCTGCTGATCCCGGTCCTGCTGGCCGTCTTCGCCAAGCGCGCGGCCGCCGGCAAGGCCGCGGGCGCCCCGACCGCGGGCGCGGCCCCCGGCGCCGCCCCGGCCGCGGCCGACAGCGGCGGCCTGGGCGACCTCCTGGGCCAGGTCCTCGGCGGCGGCAAGAAGTAACCCGTCCGGGGGCCCGAAGCCATCCGGGCCGCCTAGAGTTGGCCCATGGCTGAGAGTGTGCGGCTGCGGGACCCGGAACCGGGTGACCTCGGGTGGATCGTGCAGCGCCACGGCGCGCTGTACGCCGCCGAGTACGGCTGGAACTGCGACTTCGAGGGCCTGGTCGCCCGGATCGTCGCGGACTTCGCCCAGGACCACGATCCCTACCTGGAACGGGTGTGGATCGCGGAGCTGGACGGCCGCCCGGTCGGCTCGGTGATGTGCGTACGCGAGGACGGCGCACCCGGCACCGCCCGGCTCCGCCTCCTCCTGGTCGACCAGGAGGGGCGCGGCCGCGGCATCGGCACCCTGCTGGTGGACACCGTCGTCGCCTTCGCCCGTTCGGTCGGCTACCGCGAGCTGGTGCTGTGGACCAACGACGTGCTCACCGACGCCCGCGAGCTCTACCTGAAGGCCGGGTTCACCCTGATCGCGGAGCGGCCGCACCGCTCGTACGGAGTGAGCCTGACGGGGCAGGACTGGCGACTGCCGCTGCAGGAGGACTCCCCGCACTGACGCCCGAACCGACCCCCGTACGGTTCGAGGCGCGCGCGGGGGCCAGCGAGGTGAGCGCGACCCCGCCGACCAGGAGCACGGCCGCCAGCCAGCGCAGTCCCGAGACGGACTCCCCCAGCACCAGGGCCGCCGAGGACATCCCGAACACCGGCACCAGCAGCGAGAACGGCGCCACCGACGAGGCCGGGTAGCGGCCCAGCAGATGGCTCCAGACTCCGAACCCGAAGACGGTGGAGACCCACGCCACGTACGCGATGACGCCCACCCCGGACCAGTCCAGGGCCCGCAGCGCGGCCAGGTCCCGCTCGGGCCCCTCGAACACCAGTGACAAGGCGAACAGCGGCAGCACCGGCACCGTGCACACCCACACCATGAAGTTCAGGGCGTCGGGCGGGGAGGCCTTGCGGGTCAGCACGTTGGACACTCCCCAGCCGGCAGCGGCCGCGACGACCAGGGTGAAGCCGAGCACCGGCCCGCCCGTGCCCCCGTCCGCGGCGGCCACCGCGATCCCGGCGAGCGCGATACCCATCCCGAACATCCGTACCCGGCCGGGCCGTTCGCGCAGCACCACCGCCGCCAGCACGGCGGTGAAAACGGCCTGGACCTGCAGCACCAGCGAGGACAGCCCGGCGGGCATCCCGGCCGCCATGCCGGTGAAGAGCAGCCCGAACTTCGCGATGCCGAGGGCCAGCCCGACCCCGAGGATCCACTTCCAGGCCACCTTGGGACGCCCGACGAAGAACACGGCGGGCAGAGCGGCGACCAAGAACCGCAAGGCGGACAACAACAACGGCGGAAAATGCCCGAGACCGATCTCGATGACGACGAAATTGAACCCCCAAACAGCAGCGACGAGCACGGCAAGAGCGGTGTGTACGGGACGCATGACCCCACCATCGACGCCCCAACCGTGTAGCACCAGCGCGAATCCCTTCCGCACTCGATGAAGCATTGCTTACGATAGGGACATGCTCGATCTCGCCCGGCTGCGCGCCCTGCACGCCGTCTCCGTCCACGGCTCGGTCGCGGGCGCGGCGGCCGCCCTCGGCTACACCCCCTCCGCGGTCTCGCAGCAGATCTCCAAGCTGGAGCGGGAGACCCGCACCACCCTGCTGGAGCGGCGCGGGCGCGGGGTCGCGCTCACCGAGGAGGCCCGCCATCTGGCCGACACCGCCCAGCAGTTGCTGGCGATCGTGGAACGCGCCGAGACCACCCTGGAGGAGCGGCGCGGGCAGCCGAGCGGGCTGCTCACGGTGGCCGCGTTCGCCTCGGCGGCGCGCGGGCTGATGCCGGGCGTACTGGCCGATCTGGCCCGCCGCCACCCCGCCCTCGAGGTGCGCCTGACGGAGGTGGACCCGCACCTGTCCGTCGACCTGGTGGCACGAGGGGTCACCGATCTGGCAGTGGCCCACGACTGGGACATCGCCCCGCTGCCCGCTCCCGAGGGGATCGAGCAGGCGGTGATCGGCGACGACCTCTGCGACCTGGTCGTCCCGGCCGGCCACCCGTTCACCACGCGCCGGACCATTCAGCGCAGCGACCTCGGCGGCGAGCGCTGGGTCTGCCAGCCGCCCGGCCGCGTCTGCCACGACTGGCTGGTACGGACCCTGCGCACGGCCGGCTACGAGCCCGACATCGCGCACGTGGCCGAGGAGAACCACACCATCGTCGCCCTGGTCGCGGCCGGCCTCGGGGTCGCCGTCGTACCCCGCCTCGGCACCGGACAGCTGCCGCCGGGCGCGGTCGCCGTCCCCCTGGAACCGGGTCCCGTACGCCGCCTGTACGCCCTGTGGCGCACCGGCGCCGCCCGCCGCCCCGCCATCACCGAGGCCGTGAAGACCCTCCAGTCCCACTGGCCGACGTAACCGCGCAGCAGCCACGGAGCCCGCCACACCCGACCCCACCCCGCCGACCGCCCCGGCACCACGGGCAGCGACACCGGCGACAGCGCACCGGCAGCGGCAACGGCAGCGGCAGCGGCAGCGGCAGCGGCAGCGGCAGCGGCAGCGGCAGCGGCAGCGGCAGCGGCAGCGGCAGCGGCAGCGGCAGCGGCAGCGGCAGCGGCAGCGGCAACCGGTGGTACTTGGCCAACACGCCCCCACACGGCCGACCCGCCCGGAGGGCAACCGGTAGGGTCCGCCCCGTGCCGCCCCACGCCTCCCGCCGGACCCTGCTCACCGCAGCCGCCATGGTCGCCGTCACCGCCGCGGGGGCCGCCTCCGCCGCGCTCGGCACGCACAGCACCCCCGACGACCCTCGGTCCCCCGAGGGCCCGCCGGGCCGCCGGCCCGACCGGGCCCGCCTGGCCCGCTTCGTGGACCGGATGAGCCTCGACGAGAAGGTCGGGCAGCTCTTCGTCTCGCGGGCGTACGGCCACTCGGCGACCGCCCCCGACCCGGCCGACGCCGAGCAGAACCAGACGCTGTTCGGGGTACGCACCGCAGCCGAGCTGGTCTCCCGCTACCACCTCGGCGGGATCGTCTACTTCTCCTGGGCCCACAACACCCGCACCCCGCACCAGATCGCCGCGCTCTCGGTCGGCCTCCAGCAGGCCGCGCTCACCTCCGGCGCCCGGATCCCGCTGCTGCTCTCCACCGACCAGGAGCACGGCGCGGTCGCCCGGATCGGCGCCCCCGCGACGCTGCTCCCGGGGGCGATGGCGCTGGGCGCGGGCGGCTCCACCGCCGACGCCCTGCGGGCCGCGCGCATCGCGGGCGCCGAGCTGGCCGCCCTGGGCATCCGGCAGGACTACGCGCCGGTGGCCGACGTCAACGTCAACCCGGCCAATCCGGTGATCGGCGTCCGGTCCTTCGGCTCCGACCCGCAGGCCGTGGCCGCCCTGGTGGCCGCCCAGGTGCGCGGTTACCAGGGCGCCGGAGTGGCCGCCACCGCGAAGCACTTTCCGGGCCACGGGGACACCGAGACCGACAGCCACGTCGGCCTGCCGGTGATGCGGCACACGCGCGCCGTCTGGGAGGAGCTGGACGAGCCGCCGTTCCGGGCCGCGGTGAAGGCGGGCGTGGACGCGGTCATGACGGCGCACATCGTCTTCCCCGCGCTCGATCCCTCGGGGGACCCGGCGACCCTCTCCCGGCCGATCGTCACGGGCATCCTGCGCGAACGCCTGGGCTTCCAGGGGGTGGTGGTCACCGACGCCCTCGACATGGCCGGGGTCCGCCAGAAGTACGGGGACGACCGCGTGCCCGTACTGGCCCTGCTGGCGGGCTGCGACCAGTTGCTGAACCCGCCGGACCTGGGGCTCGCGTACCGCAGTGTGCTGGCGGCCGTCGAGGCGGGCGAGCTGACGGAGGCCCGGATCGACGAGTCGGTGCTGCGGATCCTGGAACTGAAGTCCCGCCGGGGGCTGTTCGACGAGGCCTACACCACGGCCGAGGCGGTGGACGCCACCGTCGGCATCCGCAGGCACCGGGACGCCGCCGACGAGATCGCGGCGGTCACGACGACCCTGCTGGCCAATCCCCGCGGGCTGGTGCCGATCGATGCGACGTCCGGGCCCCGGCTGCTGGTCACGGGGACGGACCCGGCCTCCCCCACGGGAACCACGGGGCCCCCCACGGCCGTACTGGCGCGGGAGCTGACCGCCCTGGGCTGCCGGGCCACGGCGGTGCCTCCCGCCCGTGCGGTGGCCGCTGCGGCCGGCCACGCGGCGGTGCTGGTGTGCACGTACAACGTCCCGGAAGAGGACAACCCACAACGTCGGCTGGTGACGGACCTGATCGCGTCCGGCGTCCCGGTGATCCTGCTGGCGGTCCGCAATCCGTACGACCCGGCCCGGCTGCCGGCCTGCGCGGCGGAGCTGGCGACGTACTCCTGGACGGACGTGGAGATGCGGGCGGCGGCCCGGGTGCTCACCGGGGCGGTCCGGCCCGCCGGCCGCCTCCCGGTCCCGGTGCCGGGCCGCTACCCGCTGGGCCACGGCCTGACGCTCTAGTTCCCGGCGTCAGCCCGCGGCCCGTGGCCCGGGACCCCGTGGTCCCGGCCCGGTCACGGCCGCAGCTGCGGCTCGCGCTCCAGGCCCTGCTGGTCGAGCTGCGCGTCGGCGGCCGCCAGCGGCGCCGCCTTCGACTCGTCGGCGATCGTGGCGGCCGGAGCCACCCCGGCCCACTGCAGGATCTTCGCGGTGGCGAGGGTCTTCTCGCCGTCCTGGAGCTTCGCGACGTTGGCCCCGTGGTTGGCGCCCGGCGCGATCATGACGTGGCTGTCGCGCACCCCGTACCCGAGGTGGAACGGCTCGGCGCCCCACGGGTCGTTCTGTCCGTACACGAAGAGCATCTGGTCGGCGTTGTTGCGCACCCACTTGTCCACGTCCGCCATGGCCCCCTGCTGGAAGGTCATGGGGATGTCCCGGGGCACGAAGTTGCGCGGCGGCTGGTAGCCGTAGCGGCTGAGGTTGCCCAGGTGCGGCTGCTTGATGTCCGGGGAGCCGAGCTGCGTACCCGCCTGGTAGTAGTACGGCGTGTACGTCTCCAGGCCCTGGTCGGCGTAGGCCGAGAAGCCGGAGATCGCGTCGATCGTGTCCCAGATCTCCTGGTCGCCGGCGGTGGCGGCCGTCGGGATGGAGGCGCAGTCGGCGAGCAGGCTGTACTGCCAGAAGGCCCACACGTAGTCGAGCACGACGGCCTCGTAGGCCTTGTCGAGGTTGCCGACGGTGGTGAAGGTCCAGCCGTTCTCGGCCGCGGCCACGGCGTACTTGGCCTCCAGCGGCTCGCGGCGCACGAGCGCCTCGCGCTGGACCGCGTTCAGCTTGTCGCGGCACTCCTTGGTGCCGACCTTGGCGAAGAACCGGTCGTAGGCCGAGTCCTCCTTGTTGACGACGTCGTTCGGCGCGACGTACGCGACGACGCCGTCCATGTCGCGGGGGTAGAAGCGCTCGTAGTAGGTCGCCGTCATACCGCCCTTGCTGCCGCCCGTGGCCAGCCAGTTCTTCTTGTAGATCTTCTTCAGGGCGACGAAGACCCGGTGCTGGTCGCTGGCGGCCTGCCAGATGTCCAGGTTCGCCCAGTTGGCCGGGTCGGGCCGGGAGGGCGTGAAGAATCGATACTCCAGGGACACCTGGTTGCCGTCGACGATGGTCGTCGGCTCACTGCGGCGCGGGCTGGTGCTGACGTTGTAGCCGGAGGTGAAGAACACCGACGGCCGCGAGACGTCCTTGTGCAGAAGGGTCAGGCGCTGCTTGAAGGTGCCCTTCCACGGCTGCCGGTGGTCCACCGGCTGCTCGTAGTTCAGTACGAAGAAGCGGTAGCCGGGGTACGGCTTCTCCTCGATCAGGCTCATCCCGGGAATGCCGAGGATCTGGTCCTTGATGTCCGTGGCGGCCGACGGCTGCGCGGCTGTGGCCGCTTGCGCCGTGGAGCCGGCCGCGCCCATGGTGCCGATGAGCACCACGAGCGACAGCAGCCATCCGAGCGTCTTGCGCATTCACCCTCCCCTTGAGTTCACTTCGGTCGCCGTGAACCTAGCCGGGGCAACGCACCGCTGAACAGACCTAGTTGGGCCGCGACCTCAGCACAGGATCCAGCCGGAGGTGGCCGATCCGGCACCCACGCCGCCCCTTACGTACACGCACCGGGTGATCGCGCCTACGGTGACGGGCCCGGCGTGACGGGTGAATCGCCCCGCTTCCCGGACGGGCGCTCCGCCGCGCGGCTGGATGCTCACCGCCATCTGCCGCCGCCCACCGGGAACGCGGGCCACGGTCACCGCGCAGGCCTGGTTGCGGCTCTTGTAGACGCGCAGCTCGCCCGTGTCGAAGGACACCGTCCGCGCCAGCCGGCCCCCGCAGCCGTCGGCCGCCGCCCGCGCGGGCGGCGCCGTGAACAGTCCGCCGGCGCAGAGCCACAGCACCGTCGCGAAGACCCCCAGGGAGGCGACCCTGCGGGCCCGCCTCCTCCACCCCTGCAACAACCTGCCCCCCGATCGGTCACACGCACGGCATGCGCACGCACGTACGTACGACGCCCGAACCCCGCCCAAGGTTGCAATGCGCAAGGACCGGGCCGCTCGTCCCTCGTACGAGTGCATCCACAACTTCCCAGGGGTAGAGCGGGAGTTCACGGCCGAACGAATCGTTACGCTAGGTAATCGCAAGCCGCTCGCCGTAGCCGTGAAAGGCACCGACATGACCAACGACCTGCTCGACCGCAAGCTGGAGCGCGCCTTCACGCACCTGGACGCCGACGGGAGCGGGGTGATCGACGCCGACGACATCATCGCGCTCGGATCCCGGCTGCTGTCGGCCCTCGACGAGCCGGCCACCTCGCCCAAGGCCGATCTGGTGATGGGCGGTCTGGCCGACTTCTGGCAGGACCTGTTCACGGAGCTGGACATCGACCGGGACGGCAAGGTCACGCCCGAGGAGTACAAGCTGGGCATGACGCGGCTGTACGCGCAGGGCGGGCCGGCGTACGACCGTTCGTTCCGGCCGATGATGAAGGCGATCCTCACGGTGGTCGACAGCGACGGCGACGAGCGCATCAGCCCCGAGGAGTTCCACAAGGCGCAGGAGGTCTTCAACCCGGAACTGCAGCCCGCGGACGCCGAGGCGCTGTTCGCGAGGATCGACGAGGACGGGGACGGCACCCTGACCGTGGACGAGCTCCTCGTCGCCGTCCGCGAGTACTACACGGGCAACGACGAGGACGCGCCGGGCAACCTGTTCTTCGGCGAATTCTGATACGGAAGTACTACGCCGCGGCGCGCTCGTCCTCCCCGACGAAGGTGCGCCACAGCTTGGCGTACCGGCCGCCGCGCGCCAGCAGTTCGGCGTGGGTGCCGTCCTCCACGACCCGGCCGCGGTCCATGACCACGACCCGGTCGGCGCGCGCGGCAGTGGTCAGCCGGTGCGCCACCACCAGGGTGGTGCGCTTGCCGGCGAGCCGGTCCGTCGCCTGGTTGACCTGGGCCTCGGTGGCCAGGTCAAGGGCGGCGGTGGCCTCGTCGAGCAGCAGCACGTCCGGGTCGACGAGTTCGGCCCGGGCCAGCGCTATCAACTGGCGCTGGCCGGCGGAGAGGTTGCGGCCGCGCTCGGCGACGGTGTGCAGGTAGCCGCCGTCGAGGGTGGCGACCATGTCGTGGGCGCCGACCGCGCGGGCGGCGGCCTCCACCTCGGCGTCGCTCGCGTCGGGCCGCCCGTAGGCGATGGCGTCGCGGACGGTCCCCGGGAAGAGGTAGGGCTCCTGGGGGACGACGCCCAGGCGGTGCCGGTACGCCGTCAGGTCCAGCTCCCGCAGATCGGCGCCGTCGGCGGTGATCCGGCCGGAGGTCGGGTCGTAGAACCGGGCCACCATCTTCACCAGCGTGGACTTGCCGGCTCCGGTCTCGCCGACGAAGGCGACGGTCTGCCCGGCGGGTATCCGCAGGCTGATGCCGGCCAGCGCCTCCCCCTTCTCGCCGCGCTCCTCCGCCGTCCCGTACTGGAAGCGGACGTCCTCGAAGGCGATCTCCCCGCGCAGCTCCGGCACCTGCCGGGGCTCTTCGGAGAGCGGGGTGGTGGTGGGCTCGCGCAGCAGCCCCTGGATGCGGCCCAGGGAGACGGTGGCCTGCTGGTAGCCGTCGAAGACCTGGGAGAGCTGCTGGACGGGCGCGAAGAAGAGGTCGATGTAGAGCAGGTACGCGACGAGCGCGCCGGTGGTGAGCGTCCCGGCCTCCACCCGTCCCGCGCCGACGATCAGCACGGCGGCCGCGGCGCCCGAGGACAGCAGCTGGACGAAGGGGAAGTAGACGGATATCAGCCACTGGCCGCGGACCCGGGCCTCGCGGTACGAGTCGCTGCGCTCGGCGAAGCGGGTGGCGCCGGAGCCCTCGCGGCGGAAGGCCTGGACGATGCGCAGGCCCGAGACGGACTCCTGGAGGTCGGCGTTGACCAGGCTGACCCGGTCGCGGGCGAGCTCGTAGGCGGCGACGGACCTGCGGCGGAACACGATCGTGCCGACGACGAGGACGGGGAGGGTCGCGAAGACGATCAGCGCGAGCTCGACGTCGAGGACGAGCAGGGCGACCAGGATGCCGAAGAAGGTGAAGACGGAGACGACGGCGGTGACGAGCCCGGTCTGCAGGAACGAGCTGAGCGAGTCCACGTCGGTGGTCATCCGGGTCATGATCTTGCCGGTCAGCTCGCGCTCGTAGTAGTCGAGGCCGAGGCGCTGGAGCTGCGCGAAGATCTTGACGCGGAGGGCGTACAGGACGCGCTCGCCGGTACGGCCCGTCATGCGGGTCTCGGCGAACTGCGCTGCCCACTGCGCGACGACGACGGCGAGGGCGAGCCCGGCGGCCACCCAGACGGCGCCGAGCACGGCCTGCTCCACGCCCTGGTCGATGCCGTGCCGGATCAGGATCGGCAGCAGCAGTCCGGCGCCCGCGTCCACGGCGACGAGGCCGAGGCTGATGGCGAGGGGCGCCCAGAAGCCGCGGAGCAGGCGGCGCAGGCCGTAGCTCTCCTCGGCGGCCACGGCGCGGGTCTCGTCCACCTCGGGTTCGTCGGTGGCGGGCGGCAGCGCGGCCACCTGCGCCAGGAGTTCGGGCGTCGCCGGCATGCCGGCGACGGCTCCGGCCATGGAGTGACCGGCTCCGGGCGCGGCGCCCGCGGCCGCGGGGGTCTGGCCGGTCTGCTCGTCCCGGCGCCGCCAGAGCTCGGGGGTGATCCCGGCCGCGACCCGGCGCTTGGCGTTGACCGGCTCGGAGTCGATCTCGGCTTCGAGCTCGATGTCCCGTTCGAGCTTGCGGTCGAGCTCGCGCTCGAACTCGGCCATCAGGGGGGCGTCCGGGGTCCGCGGCGAGCCGGCGCCGAGCGCGTCGGGGTCGGTGAGCAGCCGGCGGTAGAGCGCCGACCTGCTCTCCAGCTCCTCGTGCGTCCCGATGTCGGCGAGCCGACCGCGGTCGAGTACGGCGATCCGGTCGGCCAGTGCGAGCGTGGAGCGGCGGTGGGCGATCAGCAGGGTGGTCCGGCCGGCCATGACGGAGCGCAGGGCCTCGTGGATCTCGTGCTCGACGCGGGCGTCGACGGCGGAGGTGGCGTCGTCGAGGAGGAGCAGCCGGGGGTCGGTGAGGATGGCCCGGGCGAGGGCGATGCGCTGGCGCTGGCCGCCGGAGAGGGTGAGCCCCTGCTCGCCGACCGTGGTGTCGTACCCGGCGGGCAGCTCCCGGATGAAGCCTTCGGCCTGGACGGCGCGGGCGGCGGCCTCGATCTGCGCGTCGGTCGCGGCGGGGTGCCCGTAGGCGATGTTGGAGCGGATGGTGTCGGAGAAGAGGAAGGAATCCTCCGGGACGAGCCCGATCGCGGCGCGCAGGGACGCGTACGTCAGCTCGCGGACGTCGTGGCCGCCGACGCGGACCGCGCCGCCGTCGGTGTCGTAGAAGCGCGGCAGCAGCAGCGAGACGGTGGACTTCCCGCTTCCCGAGGCCCCGACGACGGCGACGGTCTCGCCCTCCGCGACGGAGAGCGTGAACCCGTCGAGGACGGGCCGCTCGGGGTCGTAGCCGAAGCGGACGTCGTCGAACTCGACGGTGGCGGGCGCGTCGGCGGGCAGCTCGTGGGTGCCCTCCTGGATGGAGGGCTCGGTGTCGATGAGCTCGAAGACCCGCTCGACGCCGGCGCGGGCCTGCTGGCCGACGGTGAGGACCATGGCGAGCATGCGGACCGGGCCGACGAGCTGGGCCAGGTAGGTGGAGAAGGCGACGAAGGTGCCGAGGGTGACCTGCCCCTTGGTGGCCATCCACCCGCCGAGGGCCAGCATGGCGACCTGGGCGAGGGCGGGTACGGCCTGGAGCGCGGGGGTGTAGCGGGAGTTGAGGCGGATGGTGCGCATCCGGCCGGCGAACAGCCGGCGGCTCGCCGCGCGCAGCTTGCCGGTCTCCTGCTCCTCCTGGCCGAAGCCCTTGACGACGCGGACGCCGGTCACGGCCCCGTCGACGACGGTGGCGACGGCGGCGGCCTGGCCCTGGGCCCACCAGGTGGCGGGGAAGAGCTTCTTGCGGCTGCGCTTGGCGATGAACCAGAGGGCGGGGGCCATCAGCAGCGCGACGACGGTCAGCAGCGGGGAGAGCCACAGCATGACCCCGAGGGATATCCCGAAGAGCAGGAAGTTCCCGATGGTCATGGGCAGCATGAAGAGCAGGCCCTGGATCAGCTGGAGGTCGGTGGTGGCCCGCCCGACGACCTGCCCGGTGGACAGCTCGTCCTGGCGGCGCCCGTCGAGGCGGGCGATGGTGTCGTACATGTCGGTGCGCAGGTCGTGCTGCACGTCGAGGGCGAGCCGCCCGCCGTAGTACCGGCGTATGTAGGTGAGCACGTAGACGAGCAGGGCGGCGGCTATGAGCAGCCCGGCCCAGGGCCCCATGGACTTGGTCTGGTCCCCGATGACGTCGTCGATGATCACCCTGGTGACCAGCGGTACGAGCGCCATGACGGCCATGCCGGCCAGCGAGGAGCCGAGTGCCAGCAGCACGTTGAGCCTGTACCGCCAGGTGTAGGCCGCCAGCCGCTTGCCCCAGCCCTGTTTCTCCCCAGCCGCCGTCACGTGATGCCTCCCCGTTCGTCCTGTCCTGCCGCAAGCGGCAACGCCCCGACCGGCGGATTTCATCCCGCCGCAACAATTCGAACGTGTACGCCGGGCGGCTCCGGCGCACGCGGGGAGCGTCCGGACGGGGCCGGCCGGGTTCGATCGCCGGTTCCGCCTGCGGGTCAGCCGGGCGGCGCGGCCCCGGGTGCGGGGCCGCGGACCCGCGGACAGACTGGGCGCATGTCGGAGCCCCAGGAGCAGCCGCCGCCCGAACCGCGGACGCCCGGTACGCAGGAGGCGCCCGGCGCACAGGCGGCGAGCCCTTCGAAGGCGTTCCTGGAGAAGGTGGCGTACATCGCGGCGCCGGGCACCATCGTCCTCGGTCTCCTCTACTACTTCGGCAGCACCTACACCGAGGCGTACTACGCCACCTTCGGCGTGCCCACGGCCGACCTCCAGCTCTCCGTCCAGGCCTACCTGGTCAGGAGCCCGGGCGCGATCTTCTTCCCGCTCTGGTCCCTCCTGTTCTGCGGGCTGGCCCTGCTGTTGGCCCTGGGGTGGGCGGGGCGGCTGCTGGCCGGGCCGGGGCGGAAGATCCGGCGCGGGACGGTGACCGCCTGGCTGCTCGCGGCCGGGCTGTTCCTGGTGGTGGCGGGCTTCCCGGTCTTCTTCTGGGAAGACCGGCTGCCACGGCTCCCCGGGGGCTGGCCGCGCGAGTTCGTGCCCTGTCTGGCGGTGGCGCTGGGTGCCACGCTGGCGTTCTTCGCCGTTCAGCTGCGCCTGAGCGACCCAGACACGGACGGGCGGGACGAGCGGAGCGGGGAGAGCCGTACGGCCGACCGGCTGTGGCTGGCGGCCGGCGCGCTGCTCCTCGGAGTGCTGACGATGAGCCTGTTCTTCGGCATGGCGCGGTACGTGGCGATGGCCGGCCGCACCGAGGCCATGAGCGACGCCGCGGGAGGCTACGTCTCCAGCCCGCGGCTGATCGTCCACTCCCGGGTGCCCGTGATCCACCACGCGCCGGGCATCGTCTTCAACGACCTGGGCAGCGGCGGGGGCCCGTACCGCTACCAGTACCTCGGCTTCCGCGTCCTCGCGAAGACGCCGGCCCGCTTCTACCTCGTCTCCTACCTGCCCCGGCAGCCGGAGCGCACGCTGGTGGTCCTGCCCGACGACGACACCGTCAGGATCGAGATCAGTCCGTGAGGGACGGCTCGGAAGTGTAGGCGTCGAAAGTCGGCGACGGAGACGACGACGGCGAGGGCGAGAGGAAGGGGGAGAGGGACGGCGACGGCGTCTCCGTGCCCGTGGTGTCCTCGTCGCCTGGGGTGTCCTCGCCGCCTGGGGTGGCCTCGCCCAGCGCCTCACCGGAGATGGCGGCGGTCAGGACGTTGCCGTCGGAGGTCGTCGCGGTCAGCTCGCCGGTGTAGGGGCCGGCCTCCGTCGCGATGTGCTGCACCCGGATCCGGCAGCTGCCGCCCGGCGGCAGTTCGACGCCCGTGCAGGCGTCCTCCACGATCGAGGTCGCGCCGCTGTCGGTGGTGGCGGCGATGTTCTGGACGGTGACGGGGTCGCTGCTCGGATTGACCACGGCGACGTCCCCGCCGGCCGGCTCGCCGACCTTCACGGTCGGCACGCTGACCTGCGAGGCGGAGGCATCGGCCCCCTGCCCCAGGAACAACGAGGACGAGGCGGCCGGGCTGCTCTCCGAGCCCCCTGTCGTCAGGGCCGGGAGCGGCGTCGGGGACCCGTCGGCCGACTCCGGGCTCTGGCACCCCGCGCTCGCGGCCAGCATCCCGGACACCACTGCCACGGCAAGACCGCGGACGACTGCGCGCATCACGGCACCACCACCTCCGCTCCGGCTCCGACCGCCGCCCAACGTCCCACACCCCCGGCCCACCCGGCTCGATGACACAGCGTCATCACCCGAAGGAACGCGTCCGCAGGACGACCGGGTGGCCGGGGCGCGAGCCGGCGGTCAGAGGTGGGTCGGAGCGAACATCTTGAGGAGCGCCGGGAGGACGACGACCGAGGGGCCCGGGGTGGCGAGGGCCTTCTTGAGGTCGGCGGTCAGGGATTGCGGGGTGGTGGTGGTCGCCGGGACGTCGAAGGACGCCGCCAGGGCGGCGAAGTCGGGGCGGGCGAGTTCCGTGCCGGTGGCGCTGCCGAAGGACTGGGTCATGTACTCGCGCAGGATGCCGTAACCGCCGTCGTCCACGATCAGCCAGGTGACGTCGAGGTCGTGCTGGCGGGCCGTGGCCAGGTCCGCGATCGAGTACATGGCGCCGCCGTCGCCGGAGACTGCCAGGACGGGCGTGCCCGGTTCCGCGACGCAGGCGCCCAGGGCGGCCGGGAAGGCGTAGCCGAGGCCGCCCGCGCCCTGGGCCGAGTGCATGGTGTTGGGGTGCTTCGCGTCGAAGGCGGACCAAGCCCAGTAGGACAGGATCGTCATGTCCCAGAAGGACGGGGAGCGCGGGGGGAGGGCGGAGCGGATCGAGGTCAGGAGCGAGCGCTCCAGGGCGACGTCCTGGGTGGCGAGGCGGGCCGCGATGTCGTCGAGGACCAGGCGGACGCGCTCCGGGGCGGCGGGGTCCTTGCGCTCGGCGACCGTCTCCAGCAGGGCCTGGAGGGCCAGGCGGGCGTCAGCGTGGATGCCGAGGGCCGGGTGGTTGGACTCCAGCTTGCCGAGGTCCGCGTCGATCTGGACGACCCGGCCCGTGGGGAAGAACGTGTGGTAGTTGGAGGAGAGTTCCCCGAGGCCCGAGCCGACGACCAGCAGGACGTCCGCGTCCTCCAGGAAGTCCGTCATGTGGCGGTCCTCCAGCCAGGACTGGAGGGAGAGCGGGTGGGTCCAGGGGAAGGCGCCCTTGCCGCCGAAGGTGGTGACCACCGGGGCGTCCAGGCGTTCCGCCAGCTGCTTGAGCTTGCCGGCTGCGTCGGAGCGGATGACCCCGCCGCCCGCGATGATCACGGGGCGCTCGGCCGAGGAGAGCCAGTGCGCGGCCACGGCGGTGAGTTCCGGGCGGGGGGCGAGCTCGTGCGGGGTCGCGTCCATGCCCGTGACCTGGGGAATGAACGTCTCTGTGCGCAGGACGTCCTCCGGGATCTCCACCCAGACCGGGCCGTGCGGAGCCGTCAGCGCCGACTCCCAGGCCTCCGCGACGACGGAGGGGATCTGGGACGGGGTGCGGGCGACGTGGACCGACTTCACCACGTCCCGGAAGGACGCCGACTGGTCGCGCAGCTCGTGCAGGTGACCGCGCCGGCCCCCGCCCAGACCCGCGACGGGGACCTGCGAGGAGATGGCGAGGACCGGGGCCGAGGCCGCGGCCGCCTCCGCGAGCGCGGGCAGGGCCATGAGCGCGCCCGGGCCGGTGGAGAGGAGGAGGGGGACCGCCTCGCCCGTGATGCGGCCGTAGGCGTCGGCGGCGAAGCCCGCGTTGTTCTCCGTACGGAGTCCGACGAGGCGCAGGTCGGAGCGCCCCACCGCGTCGAAGAGGCCGAGGGCGTGCTGCCCCGGCAGCCCGAAGACGGTGGTGGCGCCCAGCGAACGCAGCGTTTCCACGACCAGGTCCCCGCCCGTCCGCCCCGGCGGCGGGGCCAGGGCGGCGGCCGTCTGGGCCTCGGTGGGACGGAGTACCAGGTCGTGGTCGTGCGTCACGTGCGCTTACTCGCCCTTCGGGTTCGCCTTCGCCGCCGCGCTGTGTTCTATCGGCCCTGCCTGGCGGCAGCGATCTGACGGCTCATGATCGTGGTCAGCTCGTACGCGGTGTGCGAGGCCGCGACCGAGGTGATCTCCGCGTGATCGTACGCCGGGGCCACCTCGACGACGTCCGCCGAAACCAGGTTGCAGGAGGACAGGCCGCGGATGATCTCCAGCAGCTCGCGGGAGGTCATGCCGCCCGCCTCGGGGGTACCGGTGCCGGGCGCGTGCGCCGGGTCCAGCACGTCGATGTCGATCGAGATGTAGAGCGGGCGGTCGCCGATGCGCTGGCGCAGCTGGTCGGCGACCTCGTCGGCACCGCGGCGGTAGACGTCCGCCGAGGTGACGATGCCGAAGCCCATCTTGGCGTCGTCGTCGAGGTCCTGCTTGCCGTACAGCGGGCCGCGCGTGCCGACGT
The DNA here is from genome assembly GCF_035989305.1 of Streptomyces sp. NBC_01233. Lineage (NCBI taxonomy): Bacteria > Bacillati > Actinomycetota > Actinomycetes > Kitasatosporales > Streptomycetaceae > Streptomyces > Streptomyces sp. NBC_01233. The sequence continues at coordinate 3,417,591 of NZ_CP108514.1, forward strand.
GCGAGAGCGCCTCGGTGTCGAGGATGCCCTCCTCCACCGCCCGGCGGAACGGCGTGCCGTGCGTGTACTCGGCGCCGAAGTACGTGTCCCAGGTGTCCAGGTGCGCGTCGAAGTGCAGCAGGGCCACCGGGCCGTGCTTCTTCGCGACCGAGCGGAGCAGCGGGAGGGCGATGGTGTGGTCGCCGCCGAGGGTCATCAGGCGGGAGCCGGAGGAGAGCAGCTCGTCGGCCGCGGCCTCGACCGTCTCGACGGCCTCGTTGATGTTGAAGGGGTTCACGGCGATGTCGCCGGCGTCCGCGACCTGCGCGAGGGCGAAGGGGGAGGCGTCCTGCGCCGGGTTGTACGGGCGCAGGAGGCGCGAGGCCTCGCGGATGGCGTTGCCGCCGAAGCGGGCGCCGGGGCGGTAGGAGACGCCGGAGTCGAAGGGCACGCCGACGACGGCGACGTCGGCGGAACCGACCTCGTCGAGGCGGGGCAGCCGGGCGAAGGTCGCCGGGCCCGCGTAGCGCGGGATGCGGGAGGAGTCGACGGGGCCGCGCGGCTGCGTGCTCATGGGGGGTGCCCTTCTGGTGGTCCTGCGTGTGCGGTACTTCGAGCGTAAGCGGGCTGCGCGGGGGTGGGGAGTGTACGTTTCATCCATCCGATGGAGACGAAATATACGGAGTATCCATGACCACCCTTCCCGGCGACCCGGAACCCGGCAACGGTGCGGCGGCGGGGGCGGGGGCGCCGGCCGGGGCTCCCGCCCGGGAGCCGATGACGCCGCCCGTGCTGCTCGGTGGGCTGCTCGGTGAGCGGGCGCTCCAGCTGCGGCACCTCGCGGGGCCGCGGGCGGCGGAGGTGCACGGGGTACACGCCTCCGAGATGGCGGACCCCTCCCCGTACCTGCTGGGCGGCGAGCTCCTGCTGACGGCCGGGGCCGCGCTGACGGAGGCCGGGGCCGCCGCCTACGTCGGCCGGCTCGCCCGCGCCGGAGCCGCCGCGCTCGGCTTCGGCGTGACCCCGGTGCACGAGGTGGTGCCGCCCGGCCTGGCCGAGGCGTGCGAGCGGTACGGCCTCCCGCTCGTCGAGGTCCCGCCGGGGACCCCCTTCACGGCGGTCGCCCGTACCGTCGGGCGGTTGATGGCGGAGGCCCGTACGCGGGAGCTGCGCCGGGTCGCGGAGGCCCAGCAGGCACTGGCGGCCGCCGCGGCCCGGCCGGATCCGGTTCCGGCGGTGCTGTCCCGGCTGGCGGCGAGCCTCGGCGGCTGGGCCGCCCTGCTCACCCCGGGCGCCACGGGCGCGGGGGGCGGCGGTCCGACCGAGGGTCCGGCCGGGACCACCGGGACCACCGGGACCGCCCGGACCACCGGGACCCCGGGCGCCACGCCGAGCGCCCGATCGGCGGCCGGGACGACCGGGGCCCCCCGACCCACCCAGGGCGCACTCGCCGCCGGGCCCGCGCCGGGCGCGGACGTGCTCGACGCCGTGGACTCCCTGGCCCGCCGTGTGGCCCCGGGAGCCGCGGCCACCGCCACCGACGCGCTCGGCGCCACGAGCCTGGCCGCGTACGCCGTGGGCGCCGGGCGGGTGCTGGCCCTGGCCACCCCGGGGCGGACCCCCGGCGACCACACCATCGCCTCCATCGCCGCCGTCCTGCTGACGCTGCTCACCGCCCCCCGCCCGGCCGGCGACGAGGCCGCGGCCCTCACCCGGCTCCTGCTCGGCGGTGATCCCGCCGGGGCCCTGGCGGCCGGGCCCTGGCACGTCGTCCACGCCCGCGGCTCCGGGGATCCGCAGGCCCTCGCGGCCGCGCTGGGCACCGTACTGCTCGACCCGCACGAGGCCGGCGTACGGCTGCTCACCGACCGGGAGCCCACCCCCCAGCCCGGCTGGCGGCTGGGGGTCAGCGCCCCGGCCGCACCCGACGCGCTGCCCGCCGCCGACGCGCAGGCCCGGCGGGCCCTGGAACGCGCCGAGGCGGCCCGCACCCCCCTGGCCCGGCACGCAGCCCCCGGCTTCTCGGGCCTGGTCGACGAGGCGGAGGCCCGCGCGCACGCCGCGGCCCTGCTCGCACCCCTCTCCCCCGTCCTGCGGGAGACACTGCGCGGCTGGCTGGCGCACCACGGCGGGTGGGACCGCACCGCCGCCGCCCTGGGCGTGCACCGCAACACGGTCCGCCAGCGCGTGGCCCGCTGCGCGGAGCTGCTGGGTCGGGACCTGGACGACCCGGACACCCGGATGGAGCTGTGGTTCGCCCTGCGCCGGGAGGAGCCCCCGCGGGGGCCGGGCGGCTGACCGCGGCGACGCGCGGCTCCCGCGGGCCGGTCCGGGACCGCGGGCGCCCCTACGATGTGCCGCATGCTCGGCAGCACGTCCTTGGCAGCGCTGAGCCGCCCCTTCGGTGAGCACCTGGCACCGGCCGCCCGGCTGCTGGTGTGCGCGACCGTCCCCTGGTTCGTGTGCGTGTGGCTCGGCACGAGCACGGCCCCGTGCCCGCGGCCCTGCCCGCCGTCCTCATCCTGCGCGACGACGTGTTCGCGGCGCCCCGGCCGGCCCTGGAGCGGCTGGCGGGGGTGGTCGCGGGCGTGGTCCTGAGCGTGCTGGTCCTGCACTGGCTGCCGACGGCGCCGGCCCTGCGCGGCGGCGTCGACGGCCTCGGCCCTCGACGCGGCCCTGCGCGGCGAGGACTGCGCACAGCGGCTGCGGCTCGCCCGGGAGCTCGAACTGCGGCACCGGACCGCCCATCCCGGCCGCCGCGACGCGGTCCTGCGGGCCGCACTCCACCTCACCCACGAGGCGCTGGCCGAGCACCCCGACCCGGCCGCGCGCTGAACACCTCGACCCGGCCGCGGGCCCAGCGCACCCGGGCTGCGCCGCCGCCCGCGCATGAGGTCGGTCACCCACTCTGGACAGGGGAGACAACCCGCCGGTAACTTAATCTGAGCAAGCGCTTAGATTCAGGCGGCGGACTGCCGCGACCGAAGGGAGCCGGCCGTGCGCCGTACGGTGTTCAACGAGGACCACGAGGCGTTCCGCGAGACGATCCGCGCCTTCATCGAGGCGGAGGTCGTCCCCGTCTACGACGAGTGGTTCGCCGCCGGGCAGGCGCCGCGCGACTTCTACTACAAGCTCGGCGAGCTGGGCATCTTCGGCATCAACGTCCCCGAGGAGTTCGGCGGCGCGGGCCTGGACACCCACAAGTTCGAGGCCGTCCTGTACGAGGAGACCTCGCGCGCGGGCGTCAACTTCGGCGGCTCCGGCGTGCACGTGCTGCTCGCCCTGCCCTACATCAAGATGCTCGCCGACGATGAGCAGAAGAAGCGTTACCTCCCGAAGTTCGTCTCCGGTGAGGAGATGTGGGCGCTGGCGATGACCGAGCCGGGCACCGGCTCCGACGTCGCGGGCATGAAGACCACCGCCAAGCTCTCCGAGGACGGCACCCACTACGTCCTCAACGGCTCCAAGACCTTCATCACCGGCGGCGTGCACGCCGACCGCGTGATCGTCTGCGCCCGCACCTCCGCCCCGAGCGCCGAGGACCGCCGCTTCGGCATCTCCCTCTTCGCCGTGGACACCAAGTCCGAGGGGTACTCCATCGGCCGCAAGCTGGACAAGCTGGGCCTGCGCACCTCCGACACCGCCGAGCTGGCGTTCGTCGACGTGAAGGTCCCGGTCGAGGACCTGCTCGGCGAGGAGAACAAGGGCTTCTACTACCTCGGCGCGAACCTGCCCTCCGAGCGCTGGGGCATCGCCTTCGGCGCGTACGCGCAGGCCAAGGCCGCCATCCGGTTCGCCCAGGAGTACGTGACGGAGCGCACCGTCTTCGGCAAGCCGGTCGCCCACTTCCAGAACACCAAGTTCGAACTGGCCGCCTGCCAGGCCGAGGTGGACGCCGCCGAAGCCGTCGCCGACCGCGCCCTGGAGGCCCTGGACGCCGGTGAGCTGACCGCGGCCGAGGCCGCGTCCGCGAAGCTGTTCTGCACCGAGGTCGCGCACCGCGTCATCGACAAGTGCCTCCAGCTGCACGGCGGCTACGGCTACATGAACGAGTACCCGATCGCCCGCCTGTACGCCGACAACCGCGTGAACCGCATCTACGGCGGCACCAGCGAGGTCATGAAGTCCATCATCGCCAAGGCCATGGGCCTGTAAGGAATCCGGGCAACCGGGCACTTACCCTTCCCCCATGAACGAGGCACTGACGACTCTCCTCGATCTGCTCGACCTCGAGCAGATCGAGGAGAACATCTTCCGCGGTACCAGCCGGCCTTCACTGGTCCCGCGCGTCTTCGGCGGTCAGGTCGCGGCCCAGGCTCTGGTCGCGGCCGGGCGGACCGTCCCCGCGGACCGCACCGCGCACTCGCTGCACTCGTACTTCCTGCGCACCGGCGACACGGGCGCGCCCATCGTGTACTCGGTGGACCGGATCCGTGACGGACGCTCCTTCACCACGCGCCGCGTCGTCGCCGTCCAGCACGGCCAGCCGATCTTCCACCTCTCCGCGTCGTTCCAGACGTACGAGGACGGCCTCGACCACCAGGTCGCCATGCCGTCCGCCCCGGACCCGGAGTCCCTGCCCACCGCGGCCGAGTCGCTGCCCGCGTACCGCGAGATCTTCCGCGACCCCGGCACGGTGGAGCGGCTGATCGAGACGCGGGAGGCGGTGGACCTGCGCTACGCGACGACCCCGCCCTGGGGCAGCGTCGGCGAGCCGGTGGAGCCGCGCTCGCAGGTGTGGTTCCGTACGGCCGGCAAGCTGGACAGCGCCGATCCGCTGCTGCACACCTGCCTGGCCACCTACGTCTCCGACATGACCCTGCTGGACTCGGTGCTGCTCGCGCACGGCCGGGGCGGCTGGGCGGTGGGTGACGTGGTCGGCGCTTCGCTGGACCACGCGATGTGGTTCCACCGGCCGTTCCGCGCGGACGAATGGCTCCTGTACGACCAGGAGTCGCCCTCGGCGGCCGCCGGCCGGGGCCTCGGCCAGGCCCGCATCTGGACCCAGGACGGCCGACTGGCCGTGACCGTCATCCAGGAGGGTGTCGTCCGCGTTCCGCGCGCGTGAACCGGGGGGCTCAGTCCCACCAGAATCCCCAGTGGTCGCTGCCGGTGACCGCCTCGTCCGCGTAGGCGCGGATCGTGCCGCAGCCCTGCCAGATGTTGTCGGGCGCGAAGGCGAAGTGCTCCGCGGCGACCGGCAGCGCCTGGGCGACCGTACGCGGCGGGGCCGCCACCGACACGTGGAGTTCGTCGAAGCCGAGGGCGACGAGGCGGGCGCCGAAGCGCTCCTCCCAGGACCGCAGGACGGTACTGATGAGGGCGGTGTCGTTCTCGTGGTTGGTCGGCCCGCCCCAGCCCAGCGCGGCGGGTACGTCGGCTCCGCGGGCGGCGGGGACCAGCGCGAGCCGCGGGCTCGGCAGGGAACCGCTCCCGATCAGCTCGTCCGCCAGCTCGCAGGCCGCGACCTCCGGATCCGCCGCGTCCGGCCCACCCGCCGGCCATGACTGCGCGAGCCCGGGCCAGTCCCTGGCGAAGGGCGCGATGATCTCCTCGCCCTCCTCCCCCTCCTCCGGATCGGGGACCACCCTGCGCCAGAACTCGCGCAGCACCGGCTCGACGTGGAGGTCATCGGGGTCGGACATCCGATCCGGCCGGAACTCCCGGTCCTCCCACCAACGTTCGAGCCCGCGGCGGCCCTGGAACAGCACCGCCTGCAGCCCGGCGGCCGCGAGTGCCGGGCTGCGGTGCGCGGCGAGCGCACCGACGCCCACGCTCTCGCCGGACACCCACAGCAGCGGCTGCGCCGCCCTGCCCCACCGCCGCCGCCCGGGCCTGTCGACGACCTCGCCCGGCGGCAAGTCCAGCCCCAGACGGCGCCCTTGAGGATCGTCGACCAGAACGGACAGCGGGTGGTGCGTCTTCGGAGGCTTCGCCATGGGCCGACCGTAATCGCCGCAACTGACAACGGGTCCGGCGAGTCGCGCACGGGCGCGCGGTGATGCCGGTGATGCCCGGCGATGCGCGCTCAGGAGCGTCCGGCTGGCGACGAAGGGGCCCCGGCCCGATCGGTACCGGCCGGGGCCTTCCGCCGCCTGCGGCGTCACGCGTCCTGCAGGCCCGCCGCGTTCAGCAGGTACGCCACCATCGGGTCGTAGAAGCGGGGGTCGCGGACGTGGTCGTCCAGGGGGATCGTCACCTGGACGGCGCCCTCCGCCTCGCCGATGAACAAGGCCGGGTCGTTGCAGTCGGCGTAGCCGGCCGCGTCCAGGCCGCGCTGGGCCGCACAGCCCGCCCAGCCGTGGTCGGCGACGACCAGGTCCGGCTGCGGGCGGTTCTCGGCCATCAGGCCGTCCAGGACCGCGGCCATCGGCTCCGGCGAGTGGGTGTGCCACAGGGTCGCGCCCCGCTCCAGCACCGCGACGTCCGCGAACTGCCACACCGAGCCCTCGTCGGCCACCAGGCCCGGGGGGATGACGACGATCTCGCAGCCCGCGGCGCGCAGGGCCGCCGCCGTAGCCCGGTGGACGTCCAGCAGCCCGCCCGGGTGCCCGGTGGCGAACAGCACGCTCTGCCGGTCCAGCGCCGCCTTGCGCAGCCGCGCCGCCAGCCGGTCCAGGCCCGCCACGGTCAGCTCCGGGTCGATGGTGTCCTGGCCGTACCGGAACGCCGGGTCGTCCACGACCCCGCACCGCTCCGCCATCACCGCGAGCACGTCCTGCTCGTCCGTCCACCGGTCGCCCAGCTCCAGGCCGAGCCAGTAGTGCCGGTCGCCGTTGGCGAGCTTGCGGTAGTGGCTCAGGTTGTTCTCGCGCGGGGTCGCGACCTGTCCCGCGATCCGCGTGCGGACCAGATGGTCGATGAGTTCGGCACGGCTCGGCGTCTCTATCGGCTTCGGCATACGGGCCATTCTGCCGCCGCGCGGGCGGAGGCGGCGCGTCCATTCCGGTCGGCGGCCGCCCCGGGTCACGCCGACAGCGCCCCGAACGCCCCGTGCGCGAGCCGGCGCAGCAGGGACTCCGTCGCCTCCCGCCCCAGGGCCGCCAGGTGGGGGGTGGAGTTCAGCAGGCCGAAGACCGCGTGCACGGAGACGCGCACCTCCGCCTCGCCGACCTCCGGGTGCAGTTCCCGTACGGTCTCCACCCACAGCTCCACGTACTGGCGCTGCAGCTGCCGCACGAGCTTGCGGTCGGCCTCGCGCAGCCGGTCGAGCTCCCGGTCGTGCAGGGTGATCAGCGCCCGGTCGTCGAGCGCGAAGTCGATGTGCCCGTCGATGAGGGAGGACAGGACCCGCTCCGGGGCGCCCGCCGCCTCCGCCACCCGGTGGCGGCCGCCGGTCAGCAGCCGTTCGCTGATGCCGACGAGCAGCTCGGCGAGCATGGCGTCCTTGCCCGCGAAGTGCCGGTACAGGCCGGGGCCGCTGATGCCCACCGCGGCACCTATCTCGTCGACGCCGACACCGTGGAATCCGCGCGCGGCGAAGAGGCGGGCGGCCTCACTGAGGATCTGCTCGCGACGGGTGGGGGCGGCCGCTCTGGTGCTCATGGGAAACCATTCTAGACAGGGCCGTTAGCGCTCGTTAACCTAGGCGGCACAGACGTTAACGCTTATTAACAGCGCGTACCGAGCAAGTGGAACGAGCAAGGGAGCTCGACCGATGCAGCAGGCACCAGTGCTGACGAGCGCCGCGGACCCGGCGTCCGAGGCCTGGCGGACCAACGAGGCCGCCCACCGCGAGCTGACCGAGGGCCTGCGCGCCCGGCTCGACGCGGCCCGGCTCGGCGGCGGCGAGAAGGCCCGCGCCCGCCACACCGCCCGGGGCAAGCTCCTTCCGCGCGACCGCGTGGACACCCTCCTCGACCCCGGATCCCCCTTCCTGGAGCTGGCCCCGCTGGCCGCCGAGGGCATGTACGGGGGCTCGGCCCCCGCCGCCGGGGTCATCGCGGGAATCGGCCGGGTCAGCGGCCGCGAGTGCGTGATCGTCGCGAACGACGCCACCGTCAAGGGCGGCACGTACTACCCGATGACCGTCAAGAAGCACCTGCGCGCCCAGGAGGTGGCCCTGGAGAACCGTCTCCCCTGCCTCTACCTGGTCGACTCGGGCGGCGCCTTCCTCCCCATGCAGGACGAGGTCTTCCCCGACCGGGAGCACTTCGGCCGCATCTTCTACAACCAGGCGCGCATGTCGGGGGCCGGCATCCCGCAGATCGCCGCCGTCCTCGGCTCCTGCACCGCGGGCGGGGCGTACGTACCGGCCATGAGCGACGAGGCCGTCATCGTCCGCAACCAGGGCACGATCTTCCTTGGCGGCCCGCCGCTGGTGAAGGCCGCCACCGGCGAGGTGGTCACGGCCGAGGAGCTCGGCGGCGGCGAGGTCCACTCCCGGATCTCCGGCGTGACCGACCACCTCGCGGAGGACGACGCGCACGCGCTGCGGATCGTACGGAACATCGTGGCGACCCTCCCCGAGCGCGGGGCCCTGCCCTGGTCGGTCGAGGCTCCGGAAGAGCCGAAGGTGGACCCGCACGGGCTGTACGGCGCGGTCCCCGTCGACTCGCGCACCCCCTACGACGCCCGCGAGATCATCGCGCGGATCGTGGACGGGTCCCGCTTCCAGGAGTTCAAGTCCGAGTTCGGCCAGACGCTGGTCACGGGCTTCGCCCGGATCCACGGACACCCGGTCGGGATCATCGCCAACAACGGCATCCTGTTCGCCGAATCCGCCCAGAAGGGCGCCCACTTCATCGAGCTGTGCGACCAGCGCGGGATCCCGCTCCTCTTCCTCCAGAACATCTCGGGCTTCATGGTCGGCCGGGACTACGAGGCGGGCGGCATCGCCAAGCACGGCGCCAAGATGGTGACGGCGGTGGCCTGCGCCCGGGTCCCGAAGCTGACGGTGGTGGTCGGCGGCTCGTACGGCGCCGGCAACTACTCGATGTGCGGTCGGGCGTACTCGCCCCGCTTCCTGTGGATGTGGCCCAACGCCAAGATCTCCGTGATGGGCGGTGAGCAGGCGGCCTCGGTCCTCGCCACCGTCAAGCGCGACCAGATCGAGGGCGCGGGCCAGGAGTGGCCGGCCGAGGACGAAGAGGCCTTCAAGGCCCCGGTCCGCGCGCAGTACGAGGAGCAGGGCAACGCCTACTACGCCACGGCGCGGCTGTGGGACGACGGGGTCATCGACCCCATGGAGACCCGGCAGGTGCTGGGACTGGCCCTGACCGCGTGCGCGAACGCCCCGCTGGGCGACTCGGGCTTCGGCATCTTCCGTATGTGACGTGAGGACCTCACTGATGTTCAGCACTGTTCTGGTCGCGAACCGCGGCGAGATCGCGGTCCGGGTCATCCGCACGCTGCGGCAGCTCGGCATCCGCTCCGTGGCCGTCTTCAGCGACGCCGACGCGGACGCCCGTCACGTACGGGAGGCCGACACCGCCGTCCGCATCGGCCCGGCCGCGGCCGCCGAGAGCTACCTGTCGGTGGAGCGGCTCCTCGACGCCGCCCGGCGCACGGGCGCCGAGGCGGTCCACCCGGGCTACGGCTTCCTCGCCGAGAACGCGGCCTTCGCCCAGGCCTGCGCGGACGCCGGGCTGGCCTTCATCGGGCCGCCGGCCTCCGCCATCTCCCTGATGGGCGACAAGATCCGCGCGAAGGAGACGGTGAAGGCCGCCGGGGTTCCGGTCGTGCCCGGCTCCTCGGGGAGCGGGCTGACGGACGCCGAACTGGTCGCGGCCTCCACGGAGATCGGCATGCCGGTGCTGCTGAAGCCCTCGGCGGGCGGCGGCGGCAAGGGCATGCGGCTGGTCCGCGACGAGGTGGTGCTGGCGGAGGAGATCGCGGCGGCCCGCCGCGAGGCCCGGTCCTCCTTCGGCGACGACACGCTCCTCGTCGAGCGGTGGATCGACCGGCCCCGGCACATCGAGATCCAGGTACTGGCGGACGCCCACGGGAACGTGGTGCACCTCGGCGAGCGCGAGTGCTCGCTGCAGCGCCGGCACCAGAAGGTGATCGAGGAGGCGCCCTCGGTCCTGCTCGACGAGAAGACCCGTGCGGCGATGGGCGCGGCGGCGGTCGACGCGGCCCGCTCCTGCGGGTACGTCGGCGCCGGCACGGTGGAGTTCATCGTCCCGGGCGGCGACCCGTCCTCCTACTACTTCATGGAGATGAACACCCGCCTCCAGGTCGAGCACCCGGTGACGGAGCTGATCACCGGGCTGGACCTGGTGGAGCTCCAGCTGCGGGTGGCGGCGGGCGAGCGGCTGGGCTTCGACCAGTCGGAGGTCCGGCTGACGGGCCACGCGATCGAGGCCCGCGTCTGCGCGGAGGACCCGGCGCGCGGGTTCCTGCCGTCCGGCGGTACGGTCCTGGCCCTCTCGGAGCCGGACGGCGGTGCGGTGCGTACGGACTCCGGGCTGACGGCGGGCGTGCCGGTGGGCTCCACGTACGACCCGATGCTGTCGAAGGTCATCGCGTACGGGCCCGACCGCGCGGCGGCCCTGCGGGTGCTGCGGGCGGCTCTGGCCGACACCGTGATCCTGGGCGTCCAGACCAATGCCGGCTTCCTCCGGAGGCTCCTGGCCCACCCGGACGTGGTCTCGGGCGACCTGGACACCGGCCTGGTGGAGCGCGACCTCCCCTCCCTCCTGCCGGAGGGGGTCCCGGACGAGGTGTACGCGGCGGCGGCGCTGCTGGCGCAGGGCCCCGGGGCTCTGCCCGGACCCGCGCCTCAAACGCCGGCCGGGCAGGAGGGGTGGATCGACCCCTTCGACGCCGCCAGCGGCTGGCGCATGGGCGGTACCCCCGCCTGGACGGTGCACCACTTCCGCCTTCCCGGCCAGGACCCGGTGACGGTCCGGTCCCGCGCCAAGCGCACCGACCACGAGCTGCTGATCGACGAGGCCGGCACCGATCCAGCCTCGCCGGCGTTTGAGGCGCGGGGTCCGGGGCAGAGCCCCGGCGCACCGGCCCGCGGCCGGATCGTCACCCGCACCCCCGACACCGTCACCGTCGAACTCGACGGCGTCACCCACCGCTTCAGCCGCGCCACCTCCCCGGAGGGGACCTGGCTCGGCCGCGACGGAGACAGCTGGCACGTCCAGACGTACGACCCTGTCGTGGCAAACCTCAGCGGAGCCGGACGCGGCGGCGCGGACACCCTCGCCGCCCCGATGCCCGGCACCGTCACCGTCGTCAAGGTGGCCGTCGGCGACAAGGTGACGGCCGGGCAGAGCCTGCTCGTCGTCGAGGCCATGAAGATGGAGCACGTCATCTCCGCCCCGCACGCCGGCACCGTCACCGAGCTCGACGTGACCCCCGGCACCACGGTCGCGATGGACCAGGTCCTGGCCGTCGTCACCCCGGACGAGGAGAGCGAATGAACGGCCTGCCCATGACCGTCCCGGCCCCCGGCCTCCCGGCCCGGGTCCGGATCCACGAGGTCGGCGCCCGTGACGGCCTCCAGAACGAGAAGAGCGCCGTACCGACCGAGGTCAAGGCGGAGTTCATCCACCGCCTGGCCGCCGCCGGGCTCACGACCGTCGAGGCCACCAGCTTCGTGCACCCCAAGTGGGTTCCGCAGCTGGCCGATGCCGAGGCGCTGTTCCCGCAACTCGCGGACCTCGACGGGGTCGCCCTGCCCGTCCTCGTCCCCAACGAGCGCGGCCTGGACCGCGCGCTCGCCCTCGGAGCCGGCCGCATCGCCGTCTTCGGCTCGGCCACCGAGACCTTCGCCGCCCGCAACCTCAACCGGACCGTCGCCGAGTCCCTCGCCATGTTCGAGCCCGTGGTGGCCCGCGCGAAGCAGGAGAAGGCGCACGTCCGCGGCTACCTCTCGATGTGCTTCGGCGACCCCTGGGAGGGCCCCGTCCCGGTCCACCAGGTCGTACGGGTCGCCAAGTCCCTGCTCGACCTCGGGTGCGACGAGCTGAGCCTCGGAGACACCATCGGCGTCGCCACCCCCGGCCACGTGCAGGAACTGCTCGGCAGCCTGAACGAGGCGGGCGTCGGCACCGACCGCATCGGCGTGCACTTCCACGACACCTACGGCCAGGCCCTCTCCAACACCCTCGCCGCGCTCCAGCACGGCGTGACCACCGTCGACGCCTCCGCAGGCGGCCTCGGCGGATGCCCGTACGCGAAGAGCGCCACCGGCAATCTCGCGACCGAGGACCTGGTGTGGATGCTCGACGGCCTCGGCATCGAGACCGGGGTCGATCTGGCCGCCCTCACCGCCACGAGCGTGTGGATGGCCGAACAGCTGGGGCGACCCAGCCCCTCACGTACCGTCCGCGCCCTCTCCCACAAGGAGTAGTCACACCATGTCCCTCGACCACCGGCTCACCCCTGAGCACGAGGAACTCCGCCGTACCGTCGAGGCGTTCGCGCACGACGTCGTCGCGCCGAAGATCGGCGACCTGTACGAGCGGCACGAGTTCCCCTACGAGATCGTCGCCGAGATGGGCCGCATGGGCCTGTTCGGCCTGCCCTTCCCGGAGGAGTACGGCGGCATGGGCGGCGACTACCTCGCCCTCGGCATCGCCTTGGAGGAGCTGGCCCGCGTCGACTCCTCGGTCGCCATCACCCTGGAGGCCGGGGTCTCCCTCGGCGCCATGCCGATCTACCTCTTCGGCTCGGAGGAGCAGCAGCGGGAGTGGCTGCCGAAGATGTGCTCCGGCGAGATCCTCGGCGCCTTCGGCCTGACCGAGCCCGGCGCGGGCTCCGACGCCGGCGGCACCCGCACCACGGCGGTCCGTGAGGGCGACGAGTGGGTCATCAACGGCTCGAAGTGCTTCATCACCAACTCCGGTACGGACATCACCGGTCTGGTCACGGTCACGGCCGTCACGGGCCGCAAGGCGGACGGCCGCCCGGAGATCTCCTCGATCATCGTCCCGTCCGGCACCCCGGGCTTCACGGTGGCCGCCCCCTACTCCAAGGTGGGCTGGAACGCCTCGGACACCCGCGAGCTGTCCTTCGACGGCGTACGGGTGCCCCTCGCCAACCTCGTGGGCGCGGAGGGCCGCGGCTACGCCCAGTTCCTGCGCATCCTCGACGAGGGCCGGATCGCCATCTCGGCGCTCGCGACCGGGCTCGCGCAGGGCTGTGTGGACGAGTCGGTGAAGTACGCCAGGGAGCGGCACGCCTTCGGCAAGGCGATCGGCGACAACCAGGCCATCCAGTTCAAGCTGGCCGACATGGAGATGCGCGCCCACATGGCCCGCATCGGCTGGCGCGACGCGGCCTCCCGGCTGGTGGCCGGCGAGCCCTTCAAGAAGGAGGCGGCGATCGCGAAGCTGTACTCCTCGACGGTCGCCGTCGACAACGCCCGCGAGGCGACGCAGATCCACGGCGGCTACGGGTTCATGAACGAGTACCCGGTGGCCCGCATGTGGCGGGATTCCAAGATCCTGGAGATCGGCGAGGGCACCAGCGAGGTCCAGCGCATGCTGATCGCCCGTGAACTGGGCTTCTCCGCCTAGTCGCAGGGCTCGTCCGCGTCCGGGCGGAACGAGGGGGCCCGAAAAAAGTTAGGGCCCCCTTATCGTTTTCGGCCAAGGTTAGGCTAACCTTCCCCACGAACGGCTCAGTGGCCGCCCGGACACGCACGAAAACGGACATCGACATGCCCAAGTCCCGAACCTCCTCCCTCACCCGTCGCGGATTCATCGCGGCGGGCGGCGCCCTCGGCCTCGTCGCGGCGCTCGCCGCGTGCGGCGGCACCGACTCGGCGAAGGGCGACGGCGGCAAGGACAACGGCGCCGCGGCCTCCGGCCCCTGGACCTTCAAGGACGACCTCGGCAACGACGTCGGCACCAAGTCCAAGCCGAAGAACATCGTCGCCTTCACCGGCACCGCCGCCGCGCTGTACGACTACGGCATCCCGGTCAAGGGCGTCTTCGGCCCGACCAAGACCGCCGACGGCAAGGCCGACGTCCAGGCCGGCTCGATGGACATCTCCAAGGTCGAGATCCTCGGCAACGTCTACGACGAGTTCAACGTCGAGAAGTACGCGGCGCTCCAGCCCGAGCTGCTCGTCACCAACAGCTGGGACGGCACCTACTGGTACGTCCCGGAGGCCTCCAAGGACAAGATCCTGAAGCTGGCCCCGGCCGCTGCGGTCAAGGTGGGCGGCGACGTCACCCTCGACAAGGCGCTGGAGCGCACCGCGGACCTCGCCAAGTCCCTGGGCGCCGACATGAACGCCAAGTCCACCGTCGACGCGAAGGCCCGCTTCGAGGCCGCCGCCGCGAAGCTGCGCGAGGCCACCAAGGCCAACCCGGGCGTCAAGGTGCTCGTGGGCTCGGGCTCCGCCGACCTCTTCTACGTCTCCACCCCGGACACCTCGGCCGACCTGAAGTACTTCAAGCAGCTCGGCGTCGAGTTCGTCACCCCGGAGAAGCTGGACGAGGGCGGCTTCTTCGAGAGCCTCAGCTGGGAGAACGCCGGCAAGTACAAGGCCGACGTCGTCCTGCTCGACAACCGCACCGGCACCCTGCAGCCGGAGGAGCTGAAGGCGAAGGCCACCTGGGCCGAGCTCCCGGCGGTCAAGGCCGGCCAGATCACCCCGCGCGTGACCGAGCCGATCTACTCGTACGCCAAGTGCGCCCAGCTCCTCGAGGACCTCGCGAAGTCCATCCAGAACGCCAAGAAGGTCAGCTGACCCGGTCGACCCGCGGCGCCCGGTGACCCCGGGCGCCCGTAGGCCGTTCCGACTTCCAGGGGGATCCTCCGCATGACCGTCACCGCGTCCGACGACACCGCTCCGGCCGTCGCCCACTTCCGCTTCTTCGCGCTCGAAGTGGTCCGCACGCGCCGCCTCGGCCACTCGTTCCTGCGGGTCACGTTCGGCGGGGAGTCCCTCGCGGGCTTCCGCTCGGGCGGCTTCGACCAGAGCCTGTCGCTCTTCCTGCCCCCGTCCGGCCAGGAGCACACCGTGCTCCCCTCCACGGACGAGGACACCTGGTTCGCCGCGTGGCGCGGGATGCCGGACGAGGAGCGGCCGGTGATGCGCTCCTACACGGTGCGCGAGCAGCGCCGCACGCCCGAGGGGACGGACGAGGTCGACATCGACTTCGTCCTGCACGGGGACGCGTCGCCGGCCTCCCGCTGGGCCGGACGCGCGGTCGCCGGCCGCCGGATCACGGCCATCGGCCCGGCCGTCGCGGAGAACAAGTCCGTACGCTTCCAGCCGCCGGCCGCCACCGACGCGGTCTGGATGTACGCGGACGAGACCGCCCTGCCGGCCGCGGCCGCGATCCTGGACCGGCTGGCCGCCGGGACCCGGGTCCGGGCCTGGTTCGAGGTCCCGCACGAGGACGACCGGATCGCGCTGGACACGCTCGCCGACGCGGACATCACCTGGATCGTGCGCGAGGGCCACGGCCGGGAGCGGACCGAGCGGGTGCTGAGCGTGCTGCGCTCGGCCGGACCGCCCGCCGCCGAGGTCCCGTACGTCTGGCTGGCGGGCGAGGCCGGCACCGTTCGCGCGGTGCGCCGCCACTTCGTGCAGGAACGATCCGTCGACCGCCGCGCGGTGCGATTCACCGGCTATTGGCGGCTCGGCGCGAGCGAGGAGCAGCTCCTCGCCGAGGCGTACGCCGGCAAGGCCCCGAGCGAGGACCCGGCGTCCGAGCTGTAGTCGACTTCCGTACCCCGTAACGCCGTTGGGGAAGGGCCCTGGCTTTCAGCCAGGGCCCTTCCCCATTTGGCTTATTAGTTTAGGTTAGGCTAACCTAAACATCACACGCCCCACCCTCCCCTTCTCCCCCTGCCCGGAGGAAAGTTGATGCGCTCGCATCTGCTGAATGAGACGACCGCGGACCTCTACCGGCGTTCCGTCACCGAGGGCGTCGACCGCGTCGCCGCCAAACTCGCGACCACGGAGCGACCCCACACCGGTATATCCGTCGACGAACTCGCCCCGGTCATCAACGGGATCGACCTGGACAAGCCGCTCGCGGACGCGGCGGCCGTCCTGGACGAGCTGGAGGACGTCTACCTGCGCGACGCGGTGTACTTCCACCACCCGCGCTACCTCGGGCACCTCAACTGCCCGGTCGTGATCCCCGCGGTGCTCGGCGAGGCGGTCCTCTCGGCCGTCAACTCCTCCCTCGACACCTGGGACCAGTCGATCGGCGGCACGCTGATCGAGCGCCGCCTCATCGACTGGACCGCCCAGCGCATCGGCCTCGGCCCCGCCGCGGACGGCGTCTTCACCTCCGGTGGCAGCCAGTCCAACTTCCACGCCCTGCTGCTCGCCCGCGACGAGGCCTGCCGCATCGTCATGAAGAAGGAGCTGGACGAGGGGCGCGAGCTCACCAAGGCCGAACTCCTCCCGAAGCTGCGCATCTTCACCTCCGAGGCCAGCCACTTCAGCGTGAAGAAGTCGGCCGCCATGCTCGGACTCGGCTACGAGGCCGTCATCGCCGTCCCGGTCGACCGCAACCGTCGGATGGACACCGCGGTGCTCGCCCTGGAGCTCGAGGAGTGCGCCGCCGAGGGCCTCTTCCCCATGGCCGTCGTCGCCACCGCCGGCACCACCGACTTCGGCTCCATCGACCCGCTCCCCGAGATCGCCCGCCTGACCGCCGAGCACTCCGCGTGGATGCACGTGGACGCCGCCTACGGCTGCGGACTGCTGGTCTCCCCCACCCGCCGGCACCTCCTCGACGGCATCGAGCACGCCGACTCGGTCACGGTCGACTACCACAAGTCGTTCTTCCAGCCGGTCAGCTCCAGCGCGATGCTGGTCCGCGACCGCGACACCCTCAAGCACGCCACGTACCACGCGGACTACCTCAACCCGCGCCGCATGGCCGAGGAGCGCATCCCCAACCAGGTCGACAAGTCCATCCAGACCACGCGCCGCTTCGACGCGCTCAAGCTCTGGATGACCCTGCGCGTCATGGGCGCCGACGGCGTCGGCTCGCTCTTCGACGAGGTCATCGACCTGGCCGCCGCCGGCTGGGACATCATCGACGCCGACCCGCGCTTCGAGGTCGTCGTCAAGCCGCAGATCTCCACCCTCGTCTTCCGCTTCCTGCCCGGCGAGGAGGTCCCCGCCGACCTCCTCGACGAGGCCCAGCTCCACGCCCGCAAGGCGCTCTTCGCCTCCGGCGAGGCCGTCGTCGCCGGCACGAAGGTGGACGGGAAGCAGTACCTGAAGTTCACCCTCCTCAACCCGCAGACCACGACGGCCGACATCGCTGCCGTCCTCGACCTCCTCGCCGCACACGCCGAGCAGTTCCTGGGAGAATCCCTTGCCGTCCACCACTGAGCCCCACGACTTCATCGGTATCGGCCTCGGTCCCTTCAACCTGGGACTCGCCTGCCTCACCGCGCCGATCGACGAACTGAACGGCCTGTTCATCGAGTCGAAGCCGCACTTCGAGTGGCACGCGGGGATGTTCCTGGACGGCGCGCACCTGCAGACGCCCTTCATGTCGGACCTCGTCACCCTCGCCGACCCGACGTCGCCCTTCTCCTTCCTGAACTACCTGAAGGACCAGGACCGGCTGTACTCCTTCTACATCCGGGAGGACTTCTACCCGCTGCGCGCCGAGTACAACGACTACTGCCGCTGGGCCGCCGACCGGCTCGACAACGTCCTGTACTCGACCTCCGTCACCGAGGTCACCTACGACGAGCGGGCCGGTCTCTACGAGGTCCGCACGGACAAGGGCGAGACCCACCGGGCCCGCCGCCTGGTCCTGGGCACCGGCACCCCGCCCTTCGTCCCGGAGGCCTGCGCCGGCCTCGGCGGCGACTTCCTGCACAACTCCGCCTACATGCAGAACAAGGCGGAGCTGCAGAAGAAGAAGTCCATCACGCTGATCGGCTCCGGCCAGAGCGCCGCCGAGATCTACTACGACCTCCTCGCCGAGATCGACACGTACGGCTACCAGCTCAACTGGGTCACGCGTTCCCCGCGGTTCTTCCCGCTGGAGTACACGAAGCTGACGCTGGAGATGACCTCCCCCGAGTACGTGGACTACTTCCACGCCCTCCCCGAGGACACCCGCTACCAGCTGGAGACCCAGCAGAAGAACCTCTTCAAGGGCATCGACGGCGACCTGATCAACGCCGTCTTCGACCTGCTCTACCAGAAGAAGGTCACCATGCCGGGGCAGGTGCCGACCACCCTGCTGACCAACACCTCCCTGAACAGCACGGCGTACGACACCACCACGGGCACCTACACCCTGGGTCTGCGCCAGGAGGAGCAGGAGCGGGACTTCACCCTCGCCTCCGAGGGCCTGGTCCTGGCCACCGGCTACAAGTACCAGGTACCCGAGTTCCTCGCCCCGGTGCGCGACCGGCTGAACTTCGACGGCCACGGCCGCCTCGACGCCGGCCGCAACTACAGCGTCGACACCACGGGCCGCGGGGTGTACCTCCAGAACGGCACGACCCACAACCACTCCCTGACCTCGCCCGACCTGGGCATGGCCGCGTACCGCAACGCCTACATCGTGGGCGAACTCCTCGGCCGCGAGTACTACAAGGTCGAGAAGTCCATCGCGTTCCAGCAGTTCGCAGCCCCGGAAGGCACGCACGCATGAGCACCACCACCGGTGAGATCCTCTTCGCCCGCACCGACGCGGCCCTCGGGACCTTCGCCGTCCGCCCGCTGGACCCCTTCGCCGACGCGGAGCTGCTGCACGGCTGGGTCACGCACCCCAAGGCCTCGTTCTGGATGATGCAGGACGCCTCGCTGCCGGACGTCGAGCGCGAGTACATGCGGATCGCCGCGCACGAGCACCACCAGGCCTTCATCGGCCTCCACGAGGGCCGCCCGGCCTTCCTGATGGAGAGCTACGACCCGGGCGAACTGGAACTGGTCGGCCTGTACGACGCCCAGCCCGGCGACGTCGGCATGCACTTCCTCGTCGCGCCGAGCGACCAGCCCCTCAGCGGATTCACCCGCGCCGTGATCACCACGGTGATGGCCGCCCTCTTCGCCGACGCGGAGACGGAGCGGGTCGTCGTCGAGCCGGACGTCCGCAACACGGCGGTGCACGCCCTCAACGCGGTGGTCGGTTTCGTCCCCGAGCGCGAGATCCAGAAGCCGGAGAAGGAAGCCCTCCTCAGCTTCTGCACCCGCGCCCAGTTCGAAGCAGCCACCGGCATCACCCAGGAAGTGTCGATATGAGCCTGGCCGACGCCGTCTCCCACCTCTCCCCGGAACTGTGGGCCCGCGCGAACCGCGCGCTGGTCCGCAAGGCCCTCGCGGAGTTCTCCCACGAACGCCTCCTGACGCCGAAGCCGCTGGGCGACTCCTGGTACTCGGTCCTGAGCGACGACGCCACGGTGGAGTACCGGTTCAAGGCCGTCCTGCACGCCCTCGACCACTGGTCGGTGGACGAGTCCTCGGTCACCCGCCTGCAGGACGGCGCCGAGCTCCCGCTGGACGCCCTCGACTTCCACATCGAGCTGCGCGGGGCGCTGGGCCTGAGCCCGGAGGTCCTGCCCGTCTACCTGGAGGAGATCTCCTCCACCCTGGCCGGCACGGGCTTCAAGTACACGAAGCCGCAGATCTCCTCCGAGGTGCTCGCGAAGTCCTCCTTCCAGGACATCGAGACGGGCATGACCGAGGGCCACCCCTGCTTCGTGGCGAACAACGGCCGCCTCGGCTTCGGCGTGCACGAGTACCTCTCGTACGCCCCGGAGACGGCGAGCCCGGTCCACCTGGTGTGGGTGGCGGCCCGCAAGGACGTCTCCACCTTCACGGCGGGCGCGGGCCTGGACCACGACTCCTTCGTCCGCGCCGAGCTGGGCGAGGAGACGATCGCCGGCTTCGCGGCGCAGCTGGAGGCCCTGGGCCTGGACCCGGCCGACTACCACCTGCTGCCGGTCCACCCCTGGCAGTGGTGGAACAAGACCACGGTCACCTTCGCCGCCGAGATCGCGGGCCGCCGCCTGGTGCTGCTGGGCGAGGGCTCGGACGCGTACCTGGCGCAGCAGTCGATCCGTACGTTCTTCAACCAGAGCGCGCCGGAGAAGCACTACGTCAAGACGGCCATCTCGGTGCTCAACATGGGCTTCATGCGCGGTCTCTCGGCCGCCTACATGGAGGCCACGCCGGCCATCAACGACTGGCTGCACCAGCTGATCGAGGGCGACGAGGTCCTGCAGTCGGTGGACTTCTCGATCATCCGCGAGCGCGCGGCGATCGGCTACCACCACCGTCAGTACGAGCGCGCCACCGACCGCTATTCCCCGTACCGCAAAATGCTGGCCGCGCTGTGGCGCGAGTCCCCCGTCAACTCCCTCAAGGGCGACGAGCGGCTCGCCACCATGGCCTCGCTCCTGCACGTCGACGCCGAGGGCAGGTCCTTCGTCGGCGCCCTGATCGAGGAGTCGGGCCTGAGTCCGGCGCAGTGGCTGCACCACTACCTCCGGGCCTACCTGGTCCCGCTCCTGCACTGCTTCTACCAGTACGACCTCGCGTACATGCCGCACGGCGAGAACACGATCCTCGTCATCGAGGGCGGCGTGGTGAAGCGGGCGATCTTCAAGGACATCGCCGAGGAGATCGTGATCATGGACCCGGACGCGGTCCTGCCGCCCGCGGTCGAGCGGATCAAGGCGGACATCCCGGAGGACATGAAGCTGCTGTCCGTCTTCACGGACGTGTTCGACTGCTTCTTCCGCTTCCTGGGCCCGATCCTGGCGACCGAGGGCATCTGCGAGGAGGACACCTTCTGGCGGGCGGTGGCCGACTGCGGCCACGCGTACCAGGAGTCGATGCCGCAGCTCGCGGAGCGCTTCGCGCGGTACGACCTGTTCGCGGAGGAGTTCCAGCTGTCCTGCCTGAACCGCCTCCAGCTGCGGAACAACAAGCAGATGGTCGACCTCTCCGACCCGTCCGCGGCCCTGCAGCTGATCGGCACCCTCAAGAACCCCGTCGCGGCCTTCGCCCGGCGGTGAACAAGGGGCGGGCGCGGGGTCCGATACGGTCCCTCGCGCCCCGTGCCCGCCCTTGCACGTGCAGGCGTGTCCGCGAAGCCCTGACTGGCCCTCTTCGCGGACACGCCGCGCGTCTTCTCAGTCCGCCGCCAGCGCCGTATGCCCGTAGGGGCTATTCCTCGCCGAGGATGCGCAAGTTGTGCTTTTCCTTGAAGTACTCGTAGTCCTTGAGGTTCAAGGTCGCAAGCGGCAGATCGTAGGTGAGGCAGCAGGCAGCGATCCACAAGTCGTTGGTCGGCTGCGGCCGTCCTGCCTTCCTGCCGGCGGCAGACAGCTTGCCCCAGGTGGCGGCGACGGCTTCGTCCCCGGGCAGGACGGGGATGCCGGACAGCCAGTCAGCGAGTTCCTGGCGTCGTCCGCTGCCCCAGTCCCGGATCTCCGCCCATTGGGTCAGCTCGCCGAAGGTGACGAAGGTGATCAGTGGCTTGCGGCCGATCAGTTGGGTGGCCAGCGGGCCGGTCAGCTTGCCCTTGTGGGTGAGAGAGGCGACGTCGGTGTCGAGGATGACTGGTTGCATGGCGGCGGCTCAGGCGACGTCGCGCCGACGCTCGGCGTAAGTGAAGGCGAGGAACTCGTCCAGCTCCTCGTCGGACTCGAAAGTGTCCGCCTTCAGATCGTCCAGGGACGTGATCGGCTGGGTGTTCTTCGCGGCCAGCAGTTCCTCCACCGACAGTCGCGGCCGGATCGGCGGGTAAACCGGGTGCTCGGTTTCCGCTGCGCTCATGTGAGAACCTCCCCGCTGATGTCGGTCCCTGCCTGCTGCGGCCCATGATACGGCCGCACCACGCCGGCCGGAGCAGCCTTCTCCTGCCTGACCCCGGGCAGGGAAACCCTGAGCGCCGACCAGCCAGAGCCCGGACACGAACGCGTGTCCGCGAAACCCTGACTGGCCTCTTCGCGGACACGCCTCATGTGTTTCACTCGGCCGTCAGGGCCCGCTGGAAGTCGGTGACGATCCGCCGGTACCCGGTGTGCCGCGTCGCTCGCGCATGCCGCAGGGCCCACACCGCGGGCCCGTCGTCGTCATCGGCCGGTCCCGACCCCGCGTGACACGAGGTGCACTCGACCTCATGGATCGCCGCACTCCCGGTCCGGTCCGCGGTCAGCAACCAGGCCGTCACGTCACCTTCACGGACAACTCGGCCCACACCCGCTTCCCGGGCCCGACCCGCTCCCCGACGGCCCAACGGTCTGCGAGCGTCGCCACCAGATGCAGCCCGCGCCCGCCGTCATCGTCCTGGTGCGGAGCCCCGACCACGGGCCGCGCGGGACTGGCGTCATGCACCTCAACCCGCACCCCGCTGGCGAGCCGCACGTACCGCGTCTCGATCTCCCGGTCCCGGGGTGCGACGGCGTGCCGCACGGCGTTGGTCACCAGTTCCGAGGCCACGAGCAGGGCGTCCTCCTCCAGCTCGGAGAGCCCCCAGCCGGCCAGCGCCTTGCGCAGCTCGGCCCGCGCGAGCGGCACGCACCGCGCCTCCCGCCGCCACCGCCGCACCACTTCCTCCCGTTCGCTCACCGGACCACCGCCCGCCCGTGGATGACCCGGGGCCCGAGATCGATCCCGTACGTCGCGAGGACGAGCACCTGCCGACGCCACCACTGCCGTAGCGGTGGCACCAGCCCGATAAAATGCAGCACGTTGACGCTCCTTGTAAGCGTTGGCCACGCCCCCGGACTGTTCGCCCAGTCGCGGGGGTCTTTACATCGAGCCGAAGATCACACACCGCACTTGGGTGCGCACGACCCGTTACGGAATCCAAGGTAGGGGTACTCGACAGATTCCAGCAAGACTCTCTCTTGCAAATTTGCAGATCACTCGAACGGGTTACAGGCTGGCCGTGCGTTCCCTCAAGGCGGCAGACTGGCAAGGATGTTGAGAGGAGTCCCAATGCCCGTAGGCGGGAGGCCCACCGTCCGAAGCCGGAGGCTCGGCGCCGCACTGAGGCGCCACCGTGAGGCCGCCGGACTGGATCAGGCGACTGCAGCAGCGGCAATCTTGAGGTCCGTGTCCAAGGTCAGCCGCCTGGAAGGCGGGCAGTCCACTGCATCCGCACTGGAAGTACGTACGCTGCTCAACTGTTACGGCGTCGACGACCCCGACGAGCGTGCACGACTGGAAGGCTGGGCCAAGACCAGCAATCAGCGTGGCTGGTGGCTCGACTACCAGGAGACCCTTCGGTCGGGATACACGGACCACATCACGTTGGAGAACGACGCGACGTACATCCGCTCCTGGCAGCCGGCACTGATCCCAGGCCTGCTTCAGACCACCGAGTACGCCGAGGCCGTCATCGCTTCGGCGCCGACGTCCATCGAGGCGGAGCGGGCGGCTCGGCTGGTGCAGGTGCGGCAGGAACGCCAGAAGCGGATCTACGAAGGTGCAACCCAGTTCGCCGCAGTCATCTGGGAACCTGCGATCACCTCCATGGCGTCCACACCTGCCATCGCTCACCCGCAGTGGCGCCTCCTGCTTGAGGCCGGCGAACGCCACAACGTAACCGTTCAGATGCTGCCTGCCTCGGCAAGCCGGGCGGCAGGTATCGCGGGGCCGTTCGTCAGCTTCTCCTTTGGGGTAGAACCGACTGTCGAAGCCGTAGCCGTCGAGAATCTGCCGAACACGTCCGTGATCGAAGCGCCGGACGATCTGGCCCTCTACGTGAACGTCTTCGACCGACTACGCTCGACAGCACTGTCTCCTGAGCAAACGGCTGAACGAATCCGCCTGTTGCTCAAGGACACGACGCCCGTCACGCGAGAGGGATCATGACCGCAGAAGTCGTCAGCAGATACCGCAAGTCTTCGTACTCCGGCCACGAAGGCGACTGCGTTGAAGTGGCGGAGACGAGCAACGGCGGTCGCGCGGTCCGGGACAGCAAGGACACCACCCGCCCCGGCATCCGCTGCACCCCCGCGCCCTGGGCCGCCTTCATCCACGGCCTGAAGGACTCAGCTCACGCCGAGTGATCCAGCCGTGGATCGTGATGGTCTGGATCGGTATCGTCGACGCATGCCCGAACTGATCGCGCCCACCGTCCGCCTACACGCCGCCTGGCGCGAGGCGCGTGACGAGTGGGGTCCCGGCCTCCACGAGGACGGATTCGGGCTGGGGCCGTCCGACGAGGTCGACTCGCCAGACGGCTTCGCGGCCTGGGTGGCACTGCTCGCTGATCAGTCAGACACGAAAGCGGCGGAAACCGGGCGAGGTTGTACGTACCGATGGATCGTCGAGGGTGACCGGGTGCACGGCGGGATCGCGCTGCGGCACGGGCCCAACGACTACGTGCTGCAGTTCGGCCACATCAGCTATGGAATCCGGCCGTCTTCACGTCGGCGCGGGCTGGCCACCTGGGCGCTGGGCCGAATGCTCGACGAGGGGCGGGCCCTCGGCCTGGACCGGGTGCTGATCGTCTGCAAAGCCGACAACCTTGCCTCGGTGAAGACGATCGAGCACCAAGGCGGCGTCCTCGAGGGCGTCCGGGACACCGAACACGGCCCCGTGCGGCGGTACTGGATCAACCCTTAGTCAAGCGGTGGCCGCAGGTCGGCGCGGATCAGGTGCAGTGTGCCTGGCGCGTCACCGCGCCGCGGATGTCCGCGAAGGTCTCCGCGTCCGTGCGCAGGGCTTCGGCCGCGGCCCTGCGCTCTGCGCTGACCGGGCTTTGGAAGGGGCGGCCGAGCTGGAGGAGCGTGGGTGTCGTCAGCGCGTACCGCAAGTCTTCCTACTCCGGCCAGCAGGGCGACTGCGTAGGGGTGGCGGAGGCCGCCGACGGCGGGCGGGCCGTCCGGGACAGCAAAGACACCGCCCGCCCCGGCATCCACTGCACCGCACTCGCGT
This sequence comes from Streptomyces sp. NBC_01233, assembly GCF_035989305.1. Classification (NCBI taxonomy): domain Bacteria; kingdom Bacillati; phylum Actinomycetota; class Actinomycetes; order Kitasatosporales; family Streptomycetaceae; genus Streptomyces; species Streptomyces sp. NBC_01233. The sequence goes on from NZ_CP108514.1 coordinate 3,442,372, forward strand.
GGGGCAGCTTCATCCGCGGCGTGAAGGACGCCGCCCGCCCCTGACGGTACGCACAGCTTCAGGCGCAGTGCGCCTGGCTCGACACCGCTTCCCGGAAGCCGGCGAAGATCTCCGCGTTCGTGCGCAGCGCGCCGGTGACGGATTCACTCTCGGTGGTCGACCGGAAAGGCCGTCCGAGCTGGAGCAGTGTGGGGATGCCTTCGCAGGTGAGGAGCGCTTCGTCGGCACGGCTGCCGCCATCGCGTCGACTCGTGGCGATCACAGTGGGATCCTGAGTGACGGTCAGATGCCGCACGATGAACTCGTCACCTGCCGGAGCGATGGCGCAGGACCAGAGGCGCAGGTCTCCTGATGTCACGTACTCCTGGAACGAAGTGCCAGGTGACGTCAGCGGGGCGAAGCCCGGCAGGCCGCAGGCCTTCGCCGGGTCGACCGGGCGGGGCGTGAGCAGCCGCGGAGTCTCGGCGGGCGAGGTGTAGGGCGTCTCGGCGCAACCGAGTTGCCTGGTCAGGTTGGCCGCGGACTTCATCAGGACATCGGTCATGCGCTTCTGGACCTCACCGTCCCGCCAGGCTTCTTCTTGGTCGTCCATCACGTGGATCTGAAGGTACGAGCTACCGGGGATGCCCAGACCGCGGGCGCATGGGACCGGCAGGAGAACGCCCGCGTAGGTCGTGTTGACCCACCCGGGTGCACCGCTGATCGGAGCGCGCCATGACGACTCGGCCGCGACTTCATCCGCCGTCTGCCATACGCCCATACCCTCGTCGACATCCCTGATCTCAAGGCTGAACTCGTAGTACTTCCGGTCGTCGCCGTATACCCAGCAGGAACGTGATCTCTTGGGGCCGTGCTCCTTCGAGCCGTACCGCTTGAACGGTTTCGGGCTCAGGGTCGCCACGTCATCAGCGGAGAGCGTGCCCCAGCAGAAGCTGGACTGTGGTGGCACCTCGTCCTCACCGCCCGCGAAGGCAAACACCAGCGCGCCCGCCATGACGGCCGCTCCGGCCACTACGGCGGCAATACGCGCCCTCAGCCCGTGCACCATTCCTCGTACCCTTCCATGAATCCACCGCACCGCAGCGTGCGGGCGGGCCGGGCGCGCATGGCTCAGGTGCAGTGGGCCTGGCGGGCCACCGCGTCCCGGAATCCCGCGAGGATCTCCGCATCCGTGCGCAACGGGCCGTCGCCCGGCGGCGCCTCGTCCGTGCGGCCGAGCTGGAGAAGGGTCGGTTTGCCCCCGCAGGTCAGCCGGGCCTCGCCGTACTGGGCACTGGTGTCTTCATCGGTCATGGCGAGCACCTCGGGATCCTGGGTGACCGTGACGTTCCGAAGGCCGTGCACGTCACCTGCGGGGCCGAAGGAACACGACCAGAGGCGGAAGTCCCCAGGCGTCACGTACTCCTGAAAGGGCTTGTCCGTAGAAGCCAGCGGGGCGAACCCCGGCAGCCCGCAGGCGGCCGCCGGATCCAGCGGGCGCGGCTCCAGCAGCTTCGGGGCATCTGCGGGCGGGGTGGATTCCTGCCCGGCCGTACAGCCGAGTTTGGCGGCCAAGCGGGTCGTGGCTGTCGCCAGCACGTGGACCAACTTCTGCTGTTGGACGCCGTCCTTCGCCGTGTTCTTCCGGTCCCCCGCGTGGACCTGGAGGTAGGGCCACGCGCCCTTGCCGAGCGCACGGGCGCAGGACGCGGGCAGCAGCCGACCGGCGTAGGTGGCGTTGACCCAGCCGGGCACTCCCGCGATCGGCGAGCGGAAGGGCGATTCGGCGGCTATGTCATCGGCCGCCCGCCAGATGCTGTCCCCGCCGATGACGTGTTTGATGTCCAGCGACAGCTCGGTACCGCCGCCGGCGGGGCCTACACCGCAGTACGAGAGACTCGGGTCCTCGAACTGGTTCGTGTTCTCGGTGTACCGCTCGGCGGGATGGGAGCTGAAGGCGGCAACGTCCTCGCGCGTAAGGAGCCCCCAGCAGAAGGAGTCGGATCCGGCCTGGTCCGTGCCTCCCCCGCGCAGCACGCCGAACACGATCGTCCCGGCCGCCAGTACCGCCACGGCCAGTGCGGCGATCAGACCCGTCCGCCGACGGCTCATTCCGTTGCCCACGCGCTAGCGCCGCCTTCCGATGAATCCCGAACCGTTGTTGAGGCCGTCGTTGTAGGCCGCCTTGCCATCCCGCTGGAGCACGCCCTCGAACTGTCCCGTGCCGCTGTCCAGGTCCAGTTGGGTGCCCGGCGGGAACTTGTCGGTGACGGCCTGCCTCAGCATGGCGTTGACAGTGTCCTGCCCGGCCGAGAACTGAGAGGCGAGATTCCCTCGGGTCTCCTTGTCCACCTGCGAATTGAGATTGTTCAAGTACTCGGTCGTGCCGATGTCCACGAGCCGCTGAAGCGTGTCTCCGGCCAGGGGGATGCCAGTGACCGGAGCGCCGATCATGTGGTACTGCATCATCTTGTTCCAGCCGTTGGCGCTCTTCTCGTCCTCGCCCTTCTGGAAGATGACATCGGCCCGGATCGCGTCCATCGTGCCCAGTGCCCGGTTGGACTCGGCAACGAAGCTGCCCAGTTCGGCACTGCCGGGAGCGTCCTTCCGGACGAAGGCCGCTCCGTCGTGCTTGTTGATCTCCTGGGCCGTGTACGTCGTCTGCGCGTCGAGCATCTGCCCGAAGGCACGGGGGTCCTCCCCAATCGCCCGCATCACGGGGACCAGGTCCTTCTGCGGAATGTCGAGCCCGCTGTAGCTCGTCCTGGTGTCCACGTCCTTGCCCAGGATCTGGTGCACGTCACCCGCGTAGTCGGCGAACATGCCGCCCATGGAGCTGCGCAGTCCGGCCGGCATCTCGGACGGGTCGTCCGCGATGCCGTGCCCGTACGCCATCACGGTCTGAGAGAAGATCGCCGCCTGGACCGGGTCGTGCTTGGCCGGTATCTCCGGGACCGGGATGCCGGGGGCGTGTCCGGTTGCGGCGGCCTCCAGGGCGGCGCCGAACTGGGTGCGGGCGGATGTCTTGAGCAGATCGGCCGGCATCTTGTTCTCGACGTCGCCGCCGGGCCAGTCGCGGTCCTTGAGGAAGTAGTTCAGGTTGTCGCCGTGGGCCGGGTCGAAGTAGGCCGTGGACGCCTCGGGGTTGCGGCTGAAGGCCTTCATCAGGCCGCCCATGGGGTCTTCCTGGGTGCCGACCCAGTTCTTGTCCATGCCCTCGTAGGGGTGCTTGGTGTGGGTCTCCCAGTCGCGGATCGAGTTGCCGACCGAGGAGAGGAAGGCTCCGTCGTACTTGGCGTCGCCGGCGCCCATCATCTTGGTGAGGACCCCGTAGCCGTGTGCCCCGCCCTGGATCGAGCCCGGGTGCTGCGCCGGCAGGTCGTTGCCGTTGCGGGCGAGTTCCAGGAGGCGGTCGGTCCACGGGGTGTGGGAGCCGGTGACCGGGCCCATGAAGGGGCCGAGGGGTGCGCCGGGGGCGGTGGCCGTGGCGACGGTGCCGGAGAGGGCGTTGAGCAGTCGGGTTTCGGCGCCGGATATCTGGCCGTCGCGGCCGCCGCCCTCCAGGTTGGCGGCCAGCAGGAGCAGTGCCTCCTGGTCCGTGCGGCCCGCGAAGTCGAGGTGGGTGAGCAGCTCCGCGCTGAACGCGGGAGAGTTCTTGCCGCGTTCGGTGAGTTCGAGGAGCCGGGACCGCTCCTTGTCGTCCAGGTGGTCGACCCGGGTGAGGAGCTTGGCGGCCTCCTGGGCGTCCTTGCGGTCCTGGGCGTCCTTCTCTCCCTGGCGGGCCTTCGCCGCGTCCTGGAGGGAGTTGTAGTCGGTGCTGCCGAAGTCGTTCGGGTGGTCCTTGATCAGGCTGCGCAAACCCCAGGCGCAGAGCTGGTCCGCATCGGCGGCCCGACCCAGGATGGCTTCGAGCCGTTGCCGCAGGGCGTCGAAGTCCGCCTGGGTGGCGAGTGGTTCGGCGCTGTCCTTGCTGCGCCGGTCGGGGTGGACGCGGTGGCTCAGCACACCGTTCGGGTAGATGGTGATCCCCGGCGGCGGGGTCTCGTAGGCCGTCTTCAGTTCGGTCTTGGCCGCCTTGATCTTCTCGGCCGCGTCCTTGAGGAGGTCGCGGACGCTCTCCGCCTCGGTGACGGCGTCGCCGAACTCCTTGGCGGTCTTGGCTATGAACGGCTGCGTGACCGTGGCGTTCTCACCCCGCCACACGGCTCCGTCGGCGCGGGTCTTCATCGCGCCGGCCTCGGTGCGCAGCTGTTCGAGGCGGGTGATCATCTGCGTCCAGTCGGTGACTGCGGTGTCCAGGGGCTCCAGGTTGATGTTCAGGAGCTGCTCGAACGTCGGCATTGCGGCTCCCTCACTTGAAGAGTTCGTTGATCCTGGACGCGCTCAGGGACTTGAGGCCCGTCTCGATCCACTGATCCGTCGCCTGGTTGCTCGATGCGCTGTACTCCAGGTGGTTCGAGATGTGCGCGCACGCCTGCTTCAGGGTGGTGACCTGCGTGTCCCACACCCCGTTCAGCTCGGCCAGGGCGCCGCCCATGTCGAATCCGCTGCCCTTGAGTCCCGTCGCGGCGGCCTCGCTGCCCGCCTTCGCGTGCTTGCCGGCCCCGTCCATCCCGTTGAAGAGCTGGTACGCGTCGTGGCCGATCCGGCCCAGGTCGTCGGCGTGGACGATGTAGTCGGCGGTGCCCGGACCGCCTCCGTACTCCCCCGTCCCACCGGGGTCGTACGCGGGCGCACTGTTCAGCCTCATTAACGCTTCGCTCTTGTGCTGCTGCCACTCCTCGCTGAACGACACGCGAGTCCCCCGCTTCAGTCCGTTCGAACACGTCAGCGTCGGCACGGTACACAAACCGGCCGTCCCCGAACGGCGGGATGATCACTTCATACGGGTTCCGTACGCGGAACTTGCGCCATGCCCCCCCAGGGCAGCCCGGCGGGTCACCGCGGGCGTCGCCTGCACCCCCGTGACAGGCGACGCCCGCGGCATTCAAGTGTGTTCCTCCGCAAGGTCAGTTGTGGAGGTGATTTCTAGAAATGTATTCTAGTTACCTCGCCCATGGAACGTCCGGGTCCCGGTAGAAGCCGATGCCCTGCGCATCGAGGCGGGGCTGCTGCGCCGCCAGGCGGCGGCTGTACGAGGTCCAGTCCAGCGAGCCCGCCGGGGACCAGCCGAGCTCCGCCAGGCCCAGGACCCGCGGGAACGCCATCAGCTCCCAGTCGGCCCGCGTCGCGACGTTCTCCGTCCACAGCGGGGCCTCCACGCCCAGGACGGCGGACTCCGGGACCCCGGCCAGGTAGGACCCCGGGTTCCAGGAGTACGCCCGCCGCACCGGTACGTACCCGGCCCACGCCAGCCCCGGCTTCGTCGCCGCCTCGTACTTCATGTCCAGATACAGCCGGTCCGCCGGCGACAGGACCAGCCGGTGCCCGGCCTTGGCCGCCGCCACCACGGCCGCCCGGTCCGCGGCCGGGGTCTTGTCGTGTCCCCAGTACTGCAGCACCGCCCCCTGCGCCGGCCGCGCCGCCGCCAGCTGGTGCCAGGCCACCACCGTCTTCCCGTACCGGCCCACCACCGCCTGTGCACGGTCCATGAAGGACGCATAGTCCGCCGCCGGCGTCACGTGCGCCTCGTCGCCGCCGATGTGCAGGTAGCGGCCCGGGGTCAGCGCCGCCAGCTCGCCGAGCACCTCGTCGATGAACTCGTACGTCCGCTCCTTGCCGACGCACAGCGAGCTGAAGCCCACCTTCGTCCCGATGTACCGGTCCGGGGCCTTCCCGTCGCAGTTCAGTTCGGCGTAGGAGGCGAGCGCCGCGTTCACGTGCCCCGGCATGTCGATCTCCGGGACCACGTCCACGTACCGCTCCCCCGCGTAGGCCACCAGCTCCCGGTACTCGTCCTTCGTCCAGTGCCCGCCGGGACCGCCGCCGACCTCGCCGGCGCCCCCGTACTCCGCCAGCCGCGGCCAGGAGTCGACCGCGAGCCGCCACCCCTGGTCGTCGGTCAGGTGCAGGTGCAGCGTGTTGACCTTGTACTGGGCGAGCTGGTCCACGTACCGCTTGACCTGCTCCACCGAGAAGAAGTGCCGCGCGATGTCGACCATCGCCCCCCGGTACGCGAAGCGCGGCCGGTCCGTGACCGTCCCGCCCGGCACCGTCCCGGAACCGGTCACCGGCACCAGCTGCCGCAGTGTCTGCCCCGCGCGGAAGAGCCCGGCCGGGGTCCGCGCGGTGAGGGTGATCCCGCCGGGGCCGGACTCCAGCCGGTACCCCTCTTCCCCCAGTCCTTCGGCCTCCTCGTCGATCCTGAGCCGGATCCCGTCCCCCTGCGCCCCGTCGACCACCGGCAGCGGCAGGCCGCTCGGGCCGCGCAGCTGCTCCGCGAGGAGCTCGCCCACCCGGCGGACCTCCTCGCCCGCCCCCCGGCCGGTACGGATGACCGTGCCGGCCCCGAAGGAGTAGCCGGGCCCTTCGGCTCGCGCGGAGTGCGGCGCCGGCAGCAGCCGCTCGAAGGGGGCGAGGGCCGCGGGCGGATCGTCGCCGGGTCTGGCGTCGTCCCCGTGGGCGGCGGTGCAGGAAACGGAACCACCGAGGACGCCGAGGGCGAGGAGGGTGCCGAGCGTGCGTCGCAGTCGCAGGACTCTCATGGCCCAGGTATAGGCCAACTGGCCCGTCTCCGACGATGGGAGAATCGCCGGATGGCGGAAATCATCCAGAAGGACGGCACTTGGAGCTTCGACGGGGACGCGGTGCGCATCGTGCCGGGCCGCGACAAGGGGGTGGCGCTGTTGCGGCAGACCCTCGGCGAGGTGGTCGTACCGCTGCGCGCGCTCGCGGGGATCTCGTACGAGCCGAGCCGCAAGGCGGGCCGGCTCCGGCTGCGGCTGCGTGACGGCGCGGACCCACTGCTCCAGGTGACGGGCGGACGCCTGCCGGAGGCCTCCGACCCGTACCGGCTGACCGTGGAGTCGGACCGCAGCGGGGTCGCGGAGTACTTCGTCGACGAGGTCCGCAACGCCCTGCTGCTGGACCAGGTGGACCCCGGCCCGGTGGACACGTACCTGCTGCCGGGGCCGCCGGTGCCGATCGCGGTGGGCGCGGGCGACGGGACGGCGGCCTTCGACGGCGACCGGGTGGCCCTGGACTGGAACTGGACCACGGAGGAGGCCAAGCGCTCCGCAGGGCCGCGGGAATTCCGGATCGCCGACCTGCGCTCGGTGGAGTGGTCCCCGTCGAAGGGCCTGGAGAACGGCTGGCTGCGCTTCACCCTGACGGGTGCCCCGCCGGCCCCGGCACCCAAGTACGACCCGCACACCGTGGAGCTCTTCGGCTTCAAGAAGGACCCGCTGATGGCGCTGGTCGCGGCGGCCGTGGCCGTACGGATGCCCCACCCGACGGCGCCCCCGGAGGGCCCGGCCGACGTCGTCGCCGCGCCCGCGGAGCTCTCCTCGGCGGGCGCCCCCGCCGAGGACCACGACGCCCTGCTGCGGCGGCTGCGCGAGCTGGGCGATCTGCACCAGGCGGGGGTCCTGACGGCCGAGGAGTTCACCGCGGCGAAACAGGCCGTTTTGCAGCGTTTTTAACCGGACCGACGCATTCCCTGGTCCAGACCAGGGGGATCCTGCCCGATTTCGGGCAGGATCTTTGCGTTCGGCGCCGTTAGCCGACAATATCTACGAGTGCTCGATCGCCGCCCGTCGCATGACGACCTCGTCGACCACCTGGTGCGCAGCACCGCGCTGCAGCGCGGCGAGGCCGCCCGGGTGGTGCTCGACGTGCTCGCCTACTTCGACGAGACGACCGAGGAGTTCGTCCGCCGCCGCCACCGGGAACTGCAGTCCGGCGGAGCGGTCAACGCGGAGATCTTCGAGCGGATCGCGGCCGAGCTGCCGCACCGCGCCGTGGCGCCTCCGGAGCTCTCGCTCCGGCAGCTGCGCCGCATCGTCTACGGCTGAGCCGGCGGCCGCGGGCGCGGCTGCGGGCGAGTACACGAACCGAACTTCAGGAGGGGCAAAACCGTATGTGCGGAATCGTCGGTTACATCGGCAAGCGTGACGTGGCACCGCTGCTGCTGGAGGGCCTGCAGCGGCTGGAGTACCGCGGGTACGACTCCGCGGGCATCGTCGTGAACAGCCCGAAGGCGTCCACCCTGAAGGTGGTCAAGGCCAAGGGCCGCGTCCGCGAGCTGGAGTCCCGCGTCCCCAAGCGCTTCACCGGCACCACCGGCATCGCGCACACCCGCTGGGCCACGCACGGCGCCCCGAGCGACATCAACTCGCACCCGCACCTCGACGCCGAGAACAAGGTCGCCGTCGTCCACAACGGCATCGTCGACAACGCCTCCGAGCTGCGCGCCAAGCTCGAGGCCGACGGCGTCGTCTTCGTGTCGGAGACCGACACCGAGGTCATCGTCCACCTGATCGCCCGCTCCGAGGCCGACTCCCTGGAGGAGAAGGTCCGCGAGGCCGTCAAGGCGATCGAGGGCACCTACGGCATCGCCGTCATGCACGCCGACTTCGCCGACCGCATCGTCGTCGCCCGCAACGGCTCCCCGGTCGTCCTGGGCATCGGCGAGAAGGAGATGTTCGTCGCCTCGGACGTCGCCGCCCTGGTCGCGCACACCCGCCAGGTCGTCACCCTCGACGACGGCGAGATGGCCACCCTCAAGGCCGACGACTTCCGCACCTACACCACCAGCGGTGCCACCACCACCGCCACGCCGGAGACCGTGGAGTGGGAGGCCGCCTCCTACGACATGGGCGGCCACGACACGTACATGCACAAGGAGATCTCCGAGCAGCCCGACGCGGTCGACCGCGTGCTGCGCGGCCGGATCGACGACCGCTTCAACACCGTGCACCTGGGCGGCCTGAACCTGGACCCGCGCGAGGCGCGCGGCATCCGCCGGGTCAAGATCCTCGGCTGCGGCACCTCGTACCACGCGGGCCTCATCGGCGCCGGCCTCATCGAGGGCATGGCCCGCATCCCCGCGGACGCCGAGCCGGCCTCCGAGTTCCGCTACCGCAACCCGGTCGTGGACCCCGACACCCTCTACATCGCGGTGTCGCAGTCCGGTGAGACCTACGACGTGCTCGCGGCCGTGCAGGAGCTCAAGCGCAAGGGCGCCCGCGTCCTCGGCGTGGTCAACGTGGTCGGCTCCGCGATCGCCCGCGAGGCCGACGGCGGCGTGTACGTGCACGCCGGCCCCGAGGTCTGCGTCGTCTCCACCAAGTGCTTCACCAACACGGTCGTGGCCTTCGCGCTGCTCGCCGTGCACCTGGGCCGCATCCGCGACCTCTCGGTCACCGACGGCAAGCGGATCATCGAGGGCCTGCGCAAGCTGCCCGCGCAGATCCAGGAGATCCTCGACGGCGAAGAGGACATCAAGAAGCTGGCCGCCGAGTTCGCCGAGGCCAAGTCGATGATGTTCATCGGCCGGGTGCGCGGCTACCCGGTGGCCCTGGAGGCCTCCCTCAAGCTGAAGGAGATCTCCTACATCCACGCCGAGGCCTACCCGGCCTCCGAGCTCAAGCACGGTCCCCTCGCCCTGATCGAGCCCTCGCTGCCGACGGTCGCGATCGTCCCGGACGACGACCTGCTCGAGAAGAACCGCGCGGCGCTGGAGGAAATCAAGGCCCGCAGCGGCCGGATCCTGGCGGTCGCCCACCGCGAGCAGGAGAAGGCGGACCACACCATCGTGGTCCCCAAGAACGAGGACGAGCTGGACCCGATCCTGATGGGCATCCCGCTCCAGCTGCTGGCGTACCACACGGCCCTGGCCATGGGCCGGGACATCGACAAGCCGCGCAACCTGGCGAAGTCGGTCACCGTCGAGTAGCCGACGGCCCCCCGTCACATGGATCGACCCCCGTGCGCCGTGCGCCCGGGGGTCGATCCCTTTGGATCCCTTTGGATCCCTGCGGATCCCGGTGGTGCTCAGCTCGCGGCGACCGCGCCGCGCCGGGACTTGCCGACGGCCATCGGCCAGTGCGCCAGGGCCGCGGTGGCCCCGTACCAGGCCAGCAGTCCGGACACGGCGGCGACCCAGCCGCCCGCCTTGGCGAGCCCGCCGCTGTCCATGAACGAACCTACCGCCAGCAGGACGAGCGACAGGGTCAGCAGGCCGTAGACGCCCTGGCCGAACAGACCGCTCGCGGCGGCGACCGCAAGGGTCAGCGCGAGCATCGCGAACAGGACAAGAAACGTTCCGGCGGCTTCGTCCGAGACCGAAGCGCCCGCGCCCTTGGCCCACGTGAACCAGAAGATGCCGAGGCCCGCGAACGCGGTGCCGTTGAACCCGTTGCCGCCGCGGTACTCAAGGAGCCCGAGGAGGAACAGGGCCGCGCCGCCGACGTACATCGCGAGCGACACGGAACTGGCAGCGGACACGCCGTCGATGACACCGGTGTGGCCGATACCGAATGCGAGAAGGGTGAGACCCAGGGCGATGTTCCCGAGGGTCGAAGTCGAGGCCGTGCTTCCCGCAGAGACACCATTGTCCACGGCGGGCTCCCTTCGATCTGCAGTTGTTTGCTGCGTCCCAGCAGCATTTATCTACCCTTTACACGAGGGCACAACCGCACAATCGACTTAACAGGGGGTCACGGAATGACAACAACGGGTCGCTGCGCGCGCTTGGCCAGACGGCCGGCCACCGATCCGAAGATCCGGCCCACGATCCCGTGCGTGGAGCCGACCACGATGGCGTCGGCCGAATACTCCCGGCCGACCTCCTCCAGCTCGTGGCAGATGTCACCGCCCCGCTCGACCAGGATCCACGGCACTTCCGCCAGGTAGTCCGCGCAGGCGAGTTCCAGCCCGAGCACCTCGGTGCGGTGGTCCGGCACGTCCACGAAGACCGGCGGCTCGCACCCCGCCCACACGGTGGTGGGCAGCCGGTTGGCGACATGGACGATGATCAGACCCGAGCCGGAGCGCCGGGCCATGCCGATCGCGTACGCGAGGGCGCGCTCACTCGACGTGGATCCGTCGAATCCCACAACGACTCCGTGCCGGAAGGCCGGATCGCAGGGCTGGCGCGTCTGTTCCACCGCGCGCACATCGGCGGCCGACGCGGGGTCGGCGAGGCGTTTGCGCTTGCGGTCCGCGGGTTCGGAGAATTCGTGACCGGCCATCGGTGTCTCGGCGAAGGGTCCTTGGAGGAAGCAACAGGGGCGAAATCGGCGACGCAGTGTGACGGAGCTCTGTCCGGGAAGCATCTTCCCAAGCCCATACCCACCAGGGTACGGCGACACTCCTGTCCTGCACAGGGCTTGCCGCCCTTGGAGAGCGTCCCAGGGAGCATGCCGGAGCGAGCGCTCCTTGGCAATGACCACTGTCCCCTACAGCCAGTGACGAGTTGACCCGCCGCCACCCGTGCGCGCAGTGACCGAGCCGCGCCGCGCGGCGTTGGACACGAGTCCGACCGTCCAGGAAGAGCCCGCAGGGAGTACGCCGTGCCCGGTCATCCGGTTCACCCCGTCCAGCCAGCTCAGCCGACGCAGTCCGTCCGGTCCCTCCAGAGCGCCGACCCGGGCCCGCACTTCGCCCCGTCTCCGCGCCCGGGCCACCACTCGACCCTTCACCCGTCCGTGCAGTCGGCCGGACGCACCCATGACGACCCTTCGGGTGACGTGGTGCGCTGGGCCGCCTTCAGCTGCCTGCTCGTCCCCGTGGTCCTCGTCGTCTACGGAACCTCCTTCGGCGGGGCGGCCGTCGCGACCCTCGGCCTGCTCGCCGTGACGGCCGCGTGCCGGATTCTGCTGCGCCACTCGGAGAAGAACGAGCGGGCGGCCGCCAGGGTCCTGGCGGAGGAACGGCCTCCGCCCTCCCGCCGGCGCCGGCACTCGCGCAGCGGGGCCGGGAACCGCCGCGGCCGCCACGGCTCCGGCGCCGGGTCCCCGCACGACTGACTCATTCGCACACCCACACACGCATGTTTTCAGCCAACTTCCCGGCAGGGTGCCCTCCTTGCCGGAATGTCCCCCCACCCCCCTCACCACCAGCGACTACAGACCTCGGGGGGGCGTAGCGGCCCTACGGGTACTGGCCACGGCCGGTGGGCGGACTTCCCATTCGGGTAGCGGAGCGGAACGCTTACTGATCGAATGCTTTTCGCCAAGTTGAGAAGTCGACATAGCGCTGCGTGCTGAACTTGTCACGCCGACACCACGGGACGCAGTAGATTCGATCATGTATTTACGGCGGGGGATCCACGTGCAAGGCCGAGGGGAAACGTGCAGGTGCGACCAGACCAAGGAGTCGCGACACCCAAGGGGGGCTTAGCGCCATGAGCCAGGATTCCACCGCCGTCGTCACAGACGCCGGCCGGAAGCTCGCGGGGCGTCGCCGCAGGGAGATCGTCGCGGTGCTGCTCTTCAGCGGCGGACCGATCTTCGAGAGCTCCATTCCACTTTCCGTGTTCGGCATTGACCGGCAGGACGCGGGAGTTCCACGCTATCGACTGCTCGTGTGCGCCGGTGAGGACGGTCCGCTCAGGACCACCGGCGGACTCGAACTGACCGCGCCATACGGGTTGGAGGCGATCGCCCGGGCAGGCACGGTCGTCGTTCCCGCCTGGCGCTCCATCACATCACCGCCGCCCCCCGAGGCGTTGGACGCACTGCGTCTGGCGCACGAGGAGGGCGCCCGGATCGTCGGACTGTGCACGGGAGCCTTCGTGCTCGCCGCCGCAGGCCTGCTGGACGGCCGGCCCGCGACGACGCACTGGATGTACGCGCCGACGCTGGCCAAGCGCTACCCGTCCGTCCACGTCGATCCGCGCGAACTGTTCGTCGACGACGGCGACGTGCTCACGTCCGCGGGCACCGCGGCCGGAATCGACCTGTGCCTGCACATCGTGCGCACGGACCACGGCAGCGAGGCGGCCGGGGCCCTGGCCCGCAGGCTCGTCGTGCCGCCCCGCCGCACGGGCGGACAGGAGCGGTATCTCGACCGGTCGCTGCCGGAGGAGATCGGCGCCGACCCGCTGGCCGAGGTCGTCGCCTGGGCGCTGGAACACCTCCACGAGCAGTTCGACGTGGAGACCCTGGCGGCCCGCGCCTACATGAGCAGGCGCACCTTCGACCGCCGGTTCCGCTCGCTCACCGGCAGTGCGCCGCTGCAGTGGCTGATCACCCAGCGGGTGCTCCAGGCGCAGCGGCTGCTGGAGACCTCCGACTACTCGGTCGACGAGGTCGCCGGGCGCTGCGGGTTCCGCTCGCCGGTCGCCCTGCGGGGTCACTTCCGGCGGCAGCTGGGGTCCTCCCCGGCCGCCTACCGCTCCGCCTACCGGGCACGCCGACCGCAGGCCGACGTGGCGCAGGTGGCCGAGATCTCGGCGGGGCCGGTTCCGCACCAGCGCACTCCGCAGCCCCACCGGGCGGCGGCGGCCCTGGCCGCGGCGGGCCCGACGGTGACGGAGCTGTACGCCCCGGGCCGGGTCCTGCGGGAACACGCGTAACCCCCACAACGGGTACGGCAAGGGAGGTCCTCCATCGGTCACCGCCGATGGGGGACCTTCCGCTTATGCGGTCCGCTCCGCAAGGGACCGCATAAGGTGGGACACATGAACGATCGCATGGTGTGGATCGACTGCGAGATGACCGGGCTCTCGTTGACGGACGACGCACTTATCGAGGTGGCCGCACTGGTCACCGACTCGGAGCTCAACGTGCTCGGCGAAGGCGTGGACATCGTGATCCGCCCGCCGGACGCGGCCCTGGAGACCATGCCCGACGTGGTGCGCGAGATGCACACCGCCTCCGGCCTGCTCGACGAGCTGGCCGGCGGGACCACGCTCGCGGATGCCGAGGCGCAGGTCCTGGCGTACGTGCGGGAGCACGTGAAGGAGCCCCGCAAGGCGCCGCTCTGCGGGAACTCGGTCGGCACCGACCGCGGCTTCCTGCTGCGCGACATGGCCGCGCTGGAGAGCTACCTCCACTACCGGATCGTGGACGTGTCCTCCGTCAAGGAGCTGGCGCGGCGCTGGTACCCGCGGGCGTACTTCAACAGCCCGCCGAAGAACGGCAACCACCGGGCGCTGGCGGACATCAAGGACTCCATCACCGAGCTGCGCTACTACCGGGAGGCGGTCTTCGTGCCGCAGCCCGGGCCCGACTCGGACACGGCCCGGAGCATCGCCGCCAAGCACGCCGCGCCGGGCGCGTAGCGGCTCCCGCGGAGAGGGGTGCGGGAAAGGGTGGAGCGAGCACCCTCCCGGACCCTGTACCCTTTTCTTCGGCCGGTCGGTTTTCCGACCGGACATGGTGGGTGTAGCTCAGTTGGTAGAGCACCTGGTTGTGGTCCAGGTGGCCGCGGGTTCAAGTCCCGTCACTCACCCTGCGGGAAGGCCCCGGTCGCGGAAGCGACCGGGGCCTTCTGCGTTCCTACGAGGACTCGCGGACCACCAGCCGGTTCGGCAGCACGACGGACGCCTCGGCCGCCTCCCCGGCGATCCTCGCCAGCAGCACCTGCGCCATGGTGCGGCCCATCTCCTCGATCGGCTGCCGGACGCTGGTCAGCGGCGGGTCCATGTGCCGGGCCACCACCGAGTCGTCGAAGCCGACCAGCGCCACGTCCTGCGGTATCCGGCGGCCGGCCGCGCGCAGCTCCCGCAGGGCGCCCGCCGCCATGACGTCCGAGGCGGCGAAGACCGCGTCGAGGCCCGGGCGGCGTTCCAGCAGTTCGCGCATGGCCCGGCGGCCGCCGTCCTCGGTGAAGTCGCCGACCGAGATCAGCAGCTCGTCGACCTGGTGTCCGGCGGCGGCCAGGGCCTGCCGGTAGCCGTCGAGGCGGCACTGGGCCCCGTACACGTCCAGCGGGCCGGTGATCGTGGCGACCGTGCGGCGGCCGCGCGCGAGGAGGTGGCGTACGGCCTCTGCAGCGCCCGCCAGGTTGTCGGAGTCCACGCAGGGGAGGGTCTCGGCGGCGGAGCGGCGGCCGCTGATCACCGTCGGGATGCCGAGCTCGGCCAGCAGCTCCGGCAGTGGGTCCCCGGCGTGGACGGAGACGAGCAGTACGCCGTCCACGCGGTGCCCGGACAGGTACTGGGCGAGGCGGCGGCGCTCGCGGTCGCTGCCCGCCAGGGTCAGGACGAGCTGGACGTCGGTCTCGGCGAGGGCGGCGCCGACCCCGCGGACCACTTCGGAGAAGTAGGGCTCGGCGAAGAAGCGGGCCTCGGGCTCGGGGATGACGAGGGCGATGGCGTCGGTGCGGTTGGCGGCCAGCGCCCGCGCGGCGCGGTTCGGTACGTACCCCAGCTCCGCCACGGCCGCCTCGACGGCGGCCCGGGTACGCTCGCTGACCTTGGGGGATCCGTTGATCACCCGGGAGACCGTGCCGCGCCCTACCCTGGCGCGCGCCGCGACCTCCTCCAGCGTGGGCCGTCCCCCGCTGCGCCCGTGCCCGTTCATGGCTTCCTCCCGGTTGTGAATCTACCCCTTGACGACTGTGGGAGCGCTCCCACACTGTGTCACAGAACACCCGGCACGTTCCGTCCTTCAGGGAGGATGCACATGCGAGCCCAAGCCCGAGTGCGAAGAAACCTCGTCACGGTGGTCACCGCGGTGGGAGCGGCCGCCCTGCTGCTCGCGGGATGCGCGCAGGACCCGGCCGAGAAGCCGGACGCCGGCGCCCAGGACGGCGGCAAGGGGAAGACCACCCTCACCGTCGGGGTCTTCGGGGCCTTCGGCCTGAAGGAGGCCGGGCTCTACGACGAGTACATGGCGCAGAATCCCGGGATCCGGATCGAGCAGACCTCCATCGAGCGCAACGAGAACTACTACCCCCAGCTCCTCACCCACCTGGGCACCGGCAGCGGGCTCGCGGACATCCAGGCCGTCGAGGTCAACAACATCGCCGAGATCACCGCCACCCAGGCCGACAAGCTCGTCGACCTCGGCAAGGCGCCCGGTGTCGACAAGGCCGCCTACCTGCCGTGGAAGTGGGCGCAGGGCACGGCGAGCGCGGCGAAGGGCGGGGCCACGGTCGGCCTCGGCACCGACATAGGCCCGCAGGGCATCTGCTACCGCAAGGACCTCTTCGAGGCGGCCGGGCTGCCCACCGACCGGGCGGCGGTCGGGGCGCTGTGGGCGGGCGACTGGAACAAGTACCTGGAGGCGGGCCGGGCGTACAAGGCGAAGGCCGGCGACGGAAAGGCCTTCGTGGACTCGGCGTCGGGTGTGATGGCGGCGGTGACCGGAAGCAGCGCCCAGCGCTTCTACGACGAGCAGGGCAAGGTCGTCTACAAGACCAACCCGGCGGTGCACGGGGCCTTCGACCTGGCGGCCTCCTTCGCCACCGACGGGCTGAGCGCCAAGCTCCAGCAGTTCACCCCGGGCTGGGACCAGGGCTTCGCCAACGGCTCCTTCGCCACGGTCTCCTGCCCGGCCTGGATGCTCGGCTACATCCAGGACAAGGCGGGACCGGCGGGCAAGGACAAGTGGGACGTGGCGCAGGCGCCGAAGCCCAGCAACTGGGGCGGCTCCTTCCTCATCGTGCCGAAGGCGGGCAAGCACGCCGAGGAGGCGGCGAAGCTGGCGGCCTGGCTGACGGCGCCGGCGCAGCAGGCGAAGCTCTTCGAGAAGCGGGGCAGCTTCCCGAGCGCGAGCGCCGCGTACAAGCTGCCGGCGGTGTCGGGCGCGCAGCACGCGTACTTCGGCGGCGCCCCGATCGGCGAGATCTTCGCGAAGGCGGCCGAAGGGGTGCCGGTGACGGTGGTCGGCCCGAAGGACCTGGTGATCGCGCAGAACCTGGCGGACATCGGCATGCTCCAGGTCGACCAGAAGGGCCGGTCGCCTCAGGAGGGCTGGGAGGCCGCCGTGAAGGCGATCGACAACGCCCTGGATCAGTGAGGCGCAAGTGACGGACGAGACCGCTGTCCTGTCCCCTTCCGCCGTCGGCCCGCACCGGCCGGCGGCGGAGGGGGGCGGCCGGGGCCGGCCGGGCCAGGTGTGGCGCTCGCGCCGCTACCGCTGGGACCTGCGCTTCAGCCCGTACGCCTTCGTGGCGCCCTTCTTCCTCTTCTTCGCCGCCTTCGGGCTGTTCCCGCTGCTCTACACGGGCTGGGCTGCGCTGCACCAGGTGGAACTGACCGATCCCGACAGCATGACGTGGGTGGGGCTGAGGAACTTCACCCGGCTGTGGGACGACGAGTTCTTCTGGAACGCGCTGCGCAACACCTTCACCATCGGGCTGCTGTCCACGGTTCCGCAGCTGGCGATCGCGCTCGGCCTGGCCCATCTGCTCAACTACAAGCTGCGCGGGTCCGCCTTCTTCCGGGTCGCGCTGCTCACCCCGTACGCGACCTCGGTGGCGGCCGCCACCCTCGTCTTCGTGCTGCTCTTCGGCCGGGACTACGGGATGGTCAACTGGGTGCTCTCGACGGTCGGTTTCGGGGCGGTCGACTGGCAGAACGGCACCTTCGCCTCGCAGTTGGCGGTCTCCACCATCGTGATCTGGCGGTGGACCGGCTACAACGCGCTGATCTACCTGGCCGCCATGCAGGCCGTGCCGGGCGAGCTCTACGAGTCCGCCGCGCTGGACGGGGCCTCGCGCTGGCAGCAGTTCCGCCACGTCACGGTGCCCTCGCTGCGGCCGACGATCTTCTTCACCTGTGTCGTGTCGACGATCGGGGCGACCCAGCTGTTCGGGGAGCCGCTGCTGTTCAACGGCGGGTCGGGCGCGACGGGCGGCTCGGACCACCAGTTCCAGACGCTCGGGCTGTACCTGTACGAGCAGGGCTGGGTGAACCTGCACCTCGGGCGGGCCTCGGCGATCGCATGGGCGATGTTCCTGATCCTGCTGCTGATCGCCGGGGCGGCGCGGCTGCTGCGCGGACGGAAGGACTCCCGATGAGATCACTGCGCGCGGGCCGGCTCACGTACCTGGTGCTCGGCCTCTTCACCGCCGGCTCGCTCTTCCCGCTCGTGTGGACGGCGATCGCGGCCTCCCGGAACAGCACGCGCCTGGCCCAGACCCCGCCGCCGTTCTGGTTCGGCGGGAACCTGGGGCGCAACCTCCAGATCGCCTGGACCGACGCCAACATGGGCACCGCCCTGCTGAACACCGTGATCGTGGCGGGCACGGTCACCGCGGGCACCGTGCTCTTCTCCACCCTGGCGGGCTTCGCCTTCGCCAAACTCCGCTTCCGCGGCCGCCGGATGCTGATGTCGCTCGTGATCGGGACGATGCTGATCCCGCCGCAGCTGAGCGTGGTGCCGCTCTACATGCTGATCGCGCGGCTGTCGTGGACCGACCGGCTCCAGGCGGTGATCCTGCCGACCCTGGTGGGCGCCTTCGGGGTGTTCTTCATGCGCCAGTACCTGGTGCACGCGCTGCCGATCGAACTGGTGGAGGCCGCACGCACCGACGGGGCGAGCTCCCTGCGGGTCATGTGGCACGTGGTGTTCCCGGCGGCCCGGCCGGCGATGGCGGTGCTGGGGATGCTCACCTTCGTCATGGCCTGGAACGACTTCTTCTGGCCGATCGTCGCGCTGACCCAGAACGGCAGCCCGACGGTGCAGGTGGCCCTGACCGGGCTGGGCCGGGGCTACATACCGGACCAGTCGGTGATCATGGCGGGCGCCCTGCTGGGCACGCTCCCGCTGCTGCTGGTGTTCATCGTCTTCGGCCGCCAGATCGTCGGCGGCATCATGCAGGGAGCGGTCAAGGGATGACGGACATGCGATTTCCCGAGGGGTTCCTGTGGGGCACCGCCACGGCGGCCTTCCAGATCGAGGGCGCGGCCGCCTCGCGCGGGCCTTCCATCTGGGACACGTTCTGCGCCACGCCGGGGAAGGTGTACGGCGGGCACACGGGCGAGGTGGCGGTCGACCACCACCGGCTGTGGCGCGAGGACGTCCGGATGATGGCCGAACTGGGGCTCGGCGCGTACCGGTTCTCGGTGTCCTGGCCGCGCGTGCTCGCCGACGGGATCGGCTTCTACGACGCGCTCGTGGACGAGCTGCTCTCCCACGGGATCACGCCCTGCGCGACCCTCTACCACTGGGACCTGCCGCAGGAGCTGGAGGCCGCCGGCGGCTGGCCCGAACGGGAGACGGCCTACGCCTTCGCCTCGTACACGGCCCAGGTCGCGGAGGTGCTCGCCGACCGGGTGGAGCTCTGGACCACGCTCAACGAGCCCTGGTGCAGCGCCTTCCTCGGCTACGCCTCCGGCGTGCACGCCCCGGGCCGCACCTCCCCCGCCGACTCGCTGCGCGCCGCCCACCACCTGAACCTGGCCCACGGCCTGGCCGCCGCCGCCCTGCCCTCCCGGTCCCGGGTCGGCATCGCGCTCAACCCCAGCGCGGTGCGGCCGCTGACCCGCTCGGCGGCCGACGCGGACGCCGCGCGCCGCATCGACGCACTCGCCAACAGGATCTTCACCGGGCCGCTGCTGCACGGCGCCTACCCGCAGGACCTGCTCGCGGACACCGCCGCGCTGACCGACTGGTCCTTCGTCCGCACGGGCGACGAGGCGCTGATCCACCAGCCGCTGGACTTCCTCGGCGTGAACTACTACACGCCGGCAGTGGTGTCGGCGGCCCCCGGCGGGGACGGCCCGCGCGCCGACGGCCACGGCGGCACCGCCCACTCCCCCTGGCCCGCCGCGGACACGGTGGCCTTCCACCAGCCCCCGGGCGAGCAGACCGACATGGGTTGGTCGATCGACCCGACCGGCCTGTACGACCTGCTGATGCGCTTCACCCGCGAGGCGCCCGGCCTGCCGCTGCTGGTCACCGAGAACGGCGCGGCCTACGCCCCGGACCTGCACGATCCGCTCCGCATCGCCTACCTGGAGGCCCATCTCGCCACCGTCCACCGCGCCTTGGCGGACGGCGCCCCCGTCGAGGGCTACTTCCTGTGGTCGCTGCTGGACAACTTCGAGTGGTCCTACGGCTACAGCAAGCGCTTCGGCATCGTGCACGTCGACTACGAGACCCAGACCCGCACCCCGCGCTCCAGCGCCCACTGGTACGCCCGCCTGGCCCGCAAGGGCGTGATGCCCGCGGGCTTGTAGATTCGCTCCCATGCGCCTCACCACGCCGCCGCGCCCCCTGGACGTGGAGTCCCTCTTCCCCGAACTGGCAGCCCACCGCCGTACGGCGACCCGGTTGCACCCGCGCGCCGGGGCGGCCAGGGTGCGCGACAGCCACATCGGCGGGCCGATGCTGTGGCCGGCCGACGAGCCGTGGCCGGTGTGCGAGGCCCCGCACGGGCGCGGCGCGCCGGCGGCCGTTCCCCGGCCGCTGCTGGCCGTGGCCCAGCTCTACGGCCGGGACGTGCCGGACCTGCCCGCCGGTCCGGACGGCGGCGATCTGCTCCAGGTGTTCTGGTGCCCCTTCGACGCGCACGGGCCCACGGGTGCCGGCATGTACGTGCACCTGCACTGGCGCCGTGCCGCAGAGGTGCGTCAGGTCCTGGCCGAGCCGCCGGCCCCCGGTCCGGTCGGCTTCGACGGCTACGTGCCGAGCCCCTGCGTGCTGCACCCGGAGGAGGTCACCGAGTACCCCTACATCGAGCTGCTCACCGGAGCCCTCGGCGCACGCGTCGAGGAGTGGGAGGACGCCCAGGAGGAGGCCGCGTACGAGGCCGACGGGAGCGAAGCGGACGGCGACGGCGACCCCGTGCCGAGCTATCAGTGCGACCTCTCCATCGCTCCGGGCTGGAAGGCCGGCGGCCACGCCGCGTGGAACCTCACGGGGCCCGGGGCGATGGACTGCCGCACCTGCGGCTCGGCGATGGATCTGCTCCTGACGATCGCAACGAACGAGTGGCACTCGGACGGTACGAGCTGGATCCCGCTGGAGGAGCGGCCGGACGACCGCAACCGCACTCCGACCGGAGTGGTCGTCGGCAACCACGGCAAGCTCAACATCTTCACCTGCCCCCAAGGCCCGGCCCACCCGCACGAGTTCAGCGTGCAGTAGTCCAGCCCTACCTGGCGGGGCCGGCGGGCGGCGACCGTCAGCGGAAGGCCGGGGCGGAGCGGGCGGCCCAGTCGGCGAAGGGGCGGGGTGCGCGGCCCAGGATCTGCTCCACGGCGGGGCTCGGTGTCAGTTCGGCGGGCAGCGGATCGCCGAGGATCCCCAGGGTGCCCTCCACGACCGGCTCCGGCATGAAGGTCGGCATCTGGGCGCGGGCCTCCTCCCGGGTCTGCTCGACGAACCGGACGGGCTCGCCCAGGGCCGCGGATATCGCCTCGGCCCGGGCCCTCGGGGTGACCAGGGCGGGCCCGGTGAGCTCGTAGGTCCGGCCCGTGTGGCGGCGCGGCCGGCGAGGGCGGGGTCGGTGAGGACGGCGAAGGCCGCCTCGGCCAGGTCGGCCTCGTGGACGGGGTCGCAGTAGGCGCCGGGGTAGGGCAGGTGGACCGGGCGGCCGGACTTCACGGACCAGGCCCAGCCCTGGGCGTTGCCCGCGAAGGAACCCGGGCGCAGCAGGGTGGTGCGCAGCGGGGAGGCCGACAGGGCCTGCTCGACGGCGAGGTGGGACGCGGACAGCGGGCTTCCGGCGGCGTCCGGGGCGAGCACCGAGGAGGAGGACGGGAGCACCACGTGCTCAACCCCGGCGGTGACGGCCTCCTTGACGAAGGCGTCGATGCCGGCGGCCTCGGCATAGAGGAAGACGGAGCGGACACCGGCGAGGGCGCCGGGGAAGGTCGACGGGTCGGTGAGGTCGCAGTGGACCGCACCGGGCGTGCCCCGCTCGCGGGAGCCGAGGCGGTACGGGACGCCGTGGGCGTCGAGGTGGGCGCAGAGGCCGCGGGCGACCGCACCGCGGCCGCCGGTGACGAGAATCGACATGGCTGGCTCCTCATCTGGAGTTGGGGATAGAATCCATACGTGGCACAGATTCTGTGCGACACATTCTCTGCGTCACACAGATAAATTTGAAGCACGGAGGAGCCGATGTCAACCGATCCCACTCGTACGGGTGGTGCGGAATGGAGCCGAGCCGAGCTGCTCGCGCGCATCGTCACCGAGAGCCAGCGGCACTACGCCGACTACTCCCTCTTCAACCAGGCGATGGCCGACCACGTCGGCCTCCACCCCACCGACATGCAGTGCGTCGCCCTCCTCGACATGGAGCCCGGACCCGTCAGCACCGGCGATATCGCCCGCCTCACCGGCCTGACCTCCGGTTCCGCCACCCGCCTCGTCGACCGGATGGTCAAGGCCGGCATCGTCCAGCGGCACGCCGACCCGAACGACCGCCGCCGCTCCCTCGTCTCCCTCTCCCCCGAGGCCCGCGAGCGGATCGGGGCGGCATGGGACACCCCCGGCCGCGCCTTCGGCGCCGTACTGGAGAGCTACTCCGACGCCGAGCTCACCGTGATCGCCGACTACCTGCACCGCGCCGCCGAGGTCGGCCGCGCCCAGGCCAAACGGCTCACCTCGGGGGAGCCCGGCTGACGGCCGACCGGCCGGACACGCCCCTCGACCGGCTGACCCGCCGCACCGTCCCGAGGGCTTCCGAAGGATGCGTTCCGGCACTACGGTCCCGCTCAACGGGCAACAGCGCGCGCCGGAGAAACGGGAGGGTCGGCGTGCGGTCGGAGGTTGTCCGTGTCCCAGCCCACCCCCACGTCCGTCCCCACTCGGCGAGGCGGGCGCGGCCGGGCTGGTGTGGGCCGCCATGGCCGTGACCAGCTCCCTCGCCGGCTTCGTCACGGTCTCCCGGCCCGGATCGGCGGACCTGACCGTACGGCTCCGGTGGACGATCGCCGTCCAGGCGGTGCTCACCCTGCCGCTGCTGGCCGTGTCCGGACTGTGGGGAGCCGCCTTCGCCGTCGCGGGCATCGGACTGGCCGTGGCGCCCCACCTGATCGCGCTGTTCGGCCTGGTGGAACGGGCCGGCCCGGCGGAGCGGCTGGGCGAGGCCATGACCGTCGTCGGCAGCGGCCTGATCCTCGGCCAAGCGCTGGCCGCGGCCGTTGCGGGGCCGCTGGCGAGCGCGTACGGCCATCGGGCGGCCTTCGCCCTCGCGTGCGCCGCGGTGGCCGCCTCCGCCGTACTGGCCCTGCCGCTTGCGGGAAGGGCCGGTACGGGCCTCCCGCCCCGCCAGGACGCCGGACCAGGGCAGGACGCCGAACCGCACCAGGACGCCGGAACCCGCCACCAGGACCTCGGACCGCACGAGGACCTGGCACCCCACTAGTACTGCAACCGCATGTGTGGGTCGTGGCCTCGGCGTTGGTAATGGCAGCGGCGGGCTCGGGCCTGGCTGCGGCGCCGGAAGCGTGACCAGTGCAGACGGTGCTCGTTGCTGTGGCAGCGGGGCGTGACGACGACGTGCCCGATCATCCGGCGGATCTCCGGGACGCTGAGGGGTATGAGGTCTTGCTCGTCATCTCCGCTGCCCCTTTTGCGGCTTCTGCGGCACGGATGGCCGTGAGGTAGGCCAGGACGGCCATGGCCAGGGTGATGTGCCGGTACCAGGCCCGGTAGAGCCGCACCTGGTAGTGATCGAGCCCGCATTCACCCTTCGCGGTCTGGAAGCATTCCTCCACCGCCCACCTGGCTCCGGCGGTCCTGACCAGGTCTTTCAGCCGGGAAGTGACGGGGCCATAGCAGACGTAGTAGGCGATGTCGGTGGGGTCGGACAGGTTGCGGCGGGCGAGCACCCAGTGCCCGAATCCGCCCTCCCAGGCGGGCCGGATCGCGACGCGGGCCCAGTGGTAGATCCGCTGGCCGTGGGCGCCTGCTCCGGCGGAGATCCGCTTCCATGCCTGCTTCGGCAGGGCCGCGATCAGCTCGTCGACGCGGGCGTCCCGGCCGTCGGCGGTGATCACGGTGTCGTTGACCTTGGTGGCCAGCACATACGCGGCCTGGCGTTCTTCCAGCCAGGCGCGGAAGTGCTTGACCTGCCCGTATGCCTCGTCCGCGGTCACCCAGGCGAAGGGAACAGCCGCGTCGATGGCGCGTTGCAGCATCCACTTGAGGTGCTCGATCTTCGTGGCGAACGGCACGGTGTCGTCGATCCCGGCTGCCCGGCAGCGGTCGCGGTCGTCCGTCCAGGACTTCGGGACGTAGAGTTCCCGGTCGATCAGCGCCCGCCCTTTGGCGGATGCGTAGGCGAGGAAGGTGCCGATCTGGCAGTTCTCGGTGCGGCCAGCGGTGCCGGAATACTGCCGCTGGACCCCTGCTGACCTGGTGCCCTTCTTCAGGAACCCGGTGTCGTCCCCGATGAGCACGCCATCCTTGGCGCCGATGGTCTCCACGACGAAGTCCCGGACATCGTCGCGGACCGCGTTCTCGTCCCATTCGGAGTGGTTGAGCAGGCGTTGCACACCGTCCGGGCGGAGCTGGCCGACCTGCTCGGCCAGCGTCCACCCGTTCTTCTTCTCTAGCGGCGCAAGCAGGCCCGTCATGTAGTCCAGAGCCCGATCACGTGGCTCCGACCTGCCAAAACGATGCCCGAACCGGGCATGCAACCCCGCTACACCCTCGGACCACGACTCGATCTGCTCAACCGTCAGCGATTCATCACACAGTCACAACAACGAGCAACCTCACCGACCGTCACGCCACATGCGGTTGCAGTACTAGGGCGCGAGGTCGGCCCCGTCGTGTCGGCTCCCGTCGTGTCGGCCCCCGTCAGGACGGGGAGGACTTCATCGCCGCCAGGCCCTTCGCCAGGTCCTCGGCGTTCATGACGGGGCCGACCTCGAGCTCGGCGTTGAACTGCAGGAACAGGTCCTCCACCAGCGCCGGCAGGTGCGAGCTGTCCTGCAGGTCGAAGACGATCCAGCAGGAGCGGACGCCCTCGTGCAGACCGAAGTAGGCCGCCTCGGGCTTCACCGTGTCCATCAGCCTCTTGACCGCCTGGGGCAGCGAGCCGGTCGTGATGCCCTCGTTGGTGGCGGCCGTGTCAAAGTGCGCCCTGAGCATGACTCTCATGCGTGGCTCCTTCCGTCACGCCCACCCTCGGCGCGGCCCTGGGGCGCGGCAACATATGCGCCCCCGTCCGTGCGGCGGGAGCCAGGGCTCAGAGCCGGCCCCGGGCCCGTCAGCCTGAAGACGCCCCCTGGATGTGGAAGTTGAAGTCCGTGTGCCCGAGCGAGCCCATCAGCCGGAGCCATACGGGGAGCAGCATCTCGGCGCCCCGGGCCGTCTCGATGCCCCCGAGGTCGAGGATGCTCCGCTCCGGCCAGCCGAAGGAGTGGAGCAGCTCCCGTACGGCCTTCTTCGCGTCCGCGTCCTCGCCCGAGAGGAAGACGTGGTGCTCGCCGGCGACCCGGCCCGGATCGACCATGACCAGGCAGTTCATCGTGTTGAGCGTCTTGACCACCCGCAGCCCCGGGAAGGTGCGCTGGATCAGCTCGCCCAGGCTGTCGGTGTCCACCGGGTCCAGGCCCGGCGGGAAGCCCCGCGAGAAGTCCAGCGGGTTCGCGACGTCGATGAGGATCTTGCCGTCCAGGTGCGCGGCGTCCGCCGCCGTCAGCGCGGTGATGCTGACCTGCCCGCCGGTGGCGTTGACCAGGGTGTCGCCGTCCCGCGCGGCCTCCGCGAAGCCGGCGAGCCGCACCCCTGGCTGCCCCGCCTGCCACTCGGCGTACTCGGGGCGCCCGGCGGTCGTCCCGGGGTCCCGGGTGCCGATGACCACCTCGTGGCCCAGGGAGGCGAGCCGGGCGGCCAGCGTGCGGCCGACGATCCCGGTTCCGAGGACTGCGTAGCGCATGCCTGATTCCTTCCGCTCGGCCGGGGGGAGCCCGGCTAGTCCAGGATCCCCACGTCGTAAAAGAATTGATACCGGTTCGGGTCGTCCGGCAGGAACCGGTGGCAGCCCTCCTCGAAGAAGACCGCCACCACGATGAGGGTGTCCATGCCACGGACCGTACCGAGACGGGCACGGGCCGCCCGCTAGGCGCGCCCCCGGTTACGTCGGTTGCCGCGCCGCCCGCGGCCCGCCCGCCCCCCGCCGCCCGGACCGCCGAGGGTCCGGCCGTCCAGGCCGATCCACACCCGCACCTCGGTCCCGCCGAGCACCGAGCGCCCCAGCCGAACGTCGCCGCCCGTCGACTCCGCGACGCGGCGCACGATGTCCAGGCCCAGGCCGGTCGATCCGTCGCGCTCGCCGTCGTTGCCGCGGCGCAGGGCGGCCTCCGGGTCGGCGATGCCGGGGCCCGCGTCCGAGACGAGCACGATGACGGCGTCCCCGGCATCGTGGACGTCCACCGAGAAGGGGGTGCCCTCGCGGGTGTGCCGGAAGACGTTGCCGAGCATGGCGTCGAGGGCGGCGGCGAGCTCGGGCCGGGCCACGGGGATCCGCACCGTACGGTCCACCCCCGCGAGCCGCACCTCGCGGCCCTCGTCCTCCGCGAGCGCCGACCAGAAGTCCATCCGGTCGCGGATCACCTCGGAGGCGTCGCAGCCGGCGCCCGCCCCGACCAGGCCGGTGGCCGGGCGCTGCTCCCGCGCCGTACGGATGATCGTGTCGACCTCGCGCTCCAGCTGCTCCACCGCGGCCCGGGTCTGTTCGGCGGCCGCGCCGTCCCCGAGCGAGGCCGTGTTGAGCCGCAGCACCGTCAGCGGCGTCCGCAGCCGGTGCGAGAGGTCGGCGGCCAGCTCCCGCTCATTGGCGAGGAGTCCCACCACCTGGTCCGCCATCGCGTTGAACGCGACGGCCGCCGAGCGGAGTTCCTTCGGCCCCACCTCCGGCACCCGCGCCCCGAGCCGGCCCTCGCCCAGCTGGTGCGCGGCGTCCGCGAGCCGCTCGGCCGGCCGTACCAGCCGGGCGCCGAGCCGGTCGGCGACGCCCACCGAGCCCACGATCAGCGCCAGCCCGACGCCGGCGAGCACCACCCAGGCGGTCGCGACGCCGTTGCTGACCTCGCTCTCCGGTACGAAGATCTCCACCACCGCGATGTCTCCGGAGCCGAGCGCGGTCGGCTGGAGCAGCGCCGAACCCCTGCCGGCCACCGAGGCCGTCGTGGCCCGCCCGATCCGCCGGGTCTCGCCGACGGCGTGCGCGCCCGCCCGGCCCTGGCCGATCTCCACCGGGGCGCTGTCGCCCATGGCGGGCACGTGGACGGCCATCCGCCGGGCGGCGCCCATCTGCGTGGACTCCACCGCCTTCTGCAGCTGGACCGGGTCGGTGGTGATGGACAGGGTCGGACCGATGGTGGCGGCCTGCCGCTCGGCGTTGGAGAAGGCCCGGTCGCTGGCCATCTCCTGGACGACGAGCCCGAGGGGTACGGCGAAGGCCACGACCACCATGGCCGTGACCGCGAGGCACACCTTGACGAGGGCCCATCTCATCGGGGCATCACTGCGGCGGCTCCAGCTTGACGCCGACACCCCGCAGCGTGTGCAGGTACCGCGGGCGGGCGGCCGTTTCGCCGAGTTTGCGGCGCAGCCAGGACAGGTGGACGTCGATGGTCTGGTCGTCCCCGTACGACTGCTGCCAGACCTCGGCGAGCAGTTCGCGGCGGGCCACGACCACCCCGGGGCGCCCGGCGAGGAAGGCCAGCAGGTCGAACTCCCGCCGGGTGAGGTCCAGTACGGTCCCGTCGAGCTCGGCCTGGCGGCGCAGCGGGTCGATGGCGAGCCCGCCGACGCGCAGCACGCGCGAGGGGGGTTCGGCCCCGGCGGCGGCCCGGGAGCGGCGCAGGACGGCGGCCATGCGGGCGGAGAGGTGCTCCACGGAGAAGGGTTTGGTCAGGTAGTCGTCGGCGCCGTCGTTGAGCAGCCGGACGATCTCCGCCTCGTCGTCGCGCGCGGTCGCGATGATCACGGGCACGTCGGTGATGCCGCGCAGCATCTTGAGCGCCTCCGACCCGTCGAGGTCCGGCAGCCCGAGGTCGAGGATGACCACGTCGAAGCGGTGGTGCGCGACCTCGCGCAGGGCCTCCAGGGCCGTGCCGACGCTCCGCACGGTGTGCGAGGCCTCGGTCAGGTGCCGGATGAGGGCGGAACGTACGAACTGGTCGTCCTCGACCACGAGCACACTTGCCATGGCCCGCACCGTAGTCCATTCGAGGGACTCAGCGGGGTGTCGGGCTGCTCTTGTGACGGGTGGTGCAGTATGTGCCCTGATGCGACGAGGACTTCTTCATGCCATGGCTTGGACGCTGGCGACCGGGGCGGCGGTGACGCTGTCGTGGTGGGGCGTGCACAGTGTCATGTCGGGGACGGCCTACGATCCGCCGCTCGCGGTGCCGCTCGCCACCCAGCCGCTGTCCTCCTCGACGCAGAGCGCGCAGCCGCCGGACGCCCCGGCGGAATCCGCGTCCGCGTCCCCGTCGCCCTCCGCCTCGCCGACCCCGGCCGCGCCGTCGTCCGCCGGGGCCTCCCCCGGCAAGCCGTCCCAGACGCCCGCGGCCTCTCCTTCCCCCTACGGGCAGGGGGAGGGGCAGGATCCGGGCAAAGTGAAGGCCTATCCAGTCTCCGGCGGCCGGGTCGTCTTCTCCCTGGGCGCGTCCTCCGCCGAGCTGGTCTCGGCGACACCGGCGGCCGGCTGGCGGATGCAGGTGTGGAAGCAGGACTTCTGGATCCGGGTCACCTTCACCCGGGACGGCCGCGAGGTGTCGGTGTTCTGCACCTGGCACGACCACCCGCCGGTGGTGGAGATCGTCGACCCGTGAGCCGCTGAGCCCTGAGCCTCAGGCCGGGACCGTGCCCACCAGCACGAACTCGTTGTACGGGAAGACCTTGCCCATCGGCCGGGGGAAGGGGAAGGAGTAGGTCCGCCGGACCGCCACGCCGGCCCGGCCGGCGTGGCTGCGCAGCTGCTCGAAGTCGACCCAGCGGATGTGCGTGGCGTCGGACCGGTAGCCGACCTCCTGCGGGGTGATCATGACGACCGAGCCGCCCGGCTTGACCAGCGGAAGGTACTCCTCCAGCAGCGCCGCCGCGGTCTCCTCGTCGACGTGCTCCAGCACGTGCGCGACCAGCAGGCTGTCGAAGGACCCGGGACCGCAGTCCGGGGCGGCGGTCAGCCCGTCGGGGGTGTGGGCGTTCAGTCCGCGCTCGCGGCAGGTCTGCACCGAATGCGGGTTGTGGTCGACGCCGACGCTGTCCGGGCCGCAGTGGAGCAGGTTCCGCCCCAGCCCGCAGCCGATGTCGAGGACCCGGCCCAGGTTCAGCCGCTGCAGGTTCCAGCGGTACGGAGCCTGTGTGGGCAGCAGCCGCTTGATTCCGGACTGCTCCAGGCGCGCCAGCCGCTGGGTGTAATCGGAACCGGCTGTGCTCGGGGTGCCGGGGGTGGGGGCACCAGGGGTTGCGGGGAAATCAGACATGGTCGTGCCGTCTCCTGAACGCGTCGTAGCAGGGCAAGCCCTCCTAGGGGTTCACAGGCTACGCAGGGCGGCTGCCCGCCGGGAGTACTCGGCGGATCTTTATCGGCATTTGTGAAATTCGTATCCGGAACCGGTCCGCGACCCCACGGGGGCACCTAAACGGAACCGGTCCGCGGCTCCGCGGGAACCCGCGCCGGGAGCCCGCGCGGCTAGCGGAAGACCGAGGGCGGCGGCTGCGGCGAGGCCACCGCGGAGGCGTCGGCGACGGGGGCCGCGCCGCCCGCGAAGTCCGCCAGTGCCCGGCCGTGCTCGACCCGGCCCGGGTGGGGGTCGCTCGCGACCCGGCGGGTGAATTCCGCGACGGGCAGCTCACGGTCGGACGCCACCAGGACGGCATTGCCGAAACGTTTCCCCCGCCACACCACCGGGTCTGCGGCCAGCGCCAGCTCCGTGAACCGGGACGCGGCCGTCGCGATCTGGCTCCGCAGGTGGGTCAGCGGCGGACCGTCCGCGAGGTTGGCCACGTACCACCCGGTGGGCGCGAGGGCACGCCGTACGTCGTCCAGGAACTCGGTGCTCGTCAGGTGCGCCGGGGTGCGCGCGCCGCTGAACACGTCCGCGATCACCAGGTCCGCCCAGCCGTCCGGCACCTTCGCCAGTCCCGCCCGGGCGTCCACCGCGCGGACCCGGACCCGCGCCTGCGGGTCCAGCGGCAGGTGTTCCCGTACGAAGGCGACCAGTGCGGCGTCGATCTCCACGATCTGCTGGGTCGAGCGGGGTCGGGAGGCGGCCGTGTAGCGGGCGAGGGTGAAGGCGCCGCCACCGAGGTGCACCACGTTCAGGGGCTGGCGGGCGGGCGCGACGAGGTCGATCAGGTGGCCGATCCTCCGCTGGTACGCGAAGTCCAGGTACCCGGGGTCGTCCAGGTCCACGTGCGACTGCGGGGCGCCGTCGATCAGCAGGGTCCAGGCGGCGGCGCGCTCGCGGTCCGGCTCCAGCTCCGCCCGGCCGCCGTCCACCTGTCCGGCGACCGCCTCGGCGCTGCCGCGTCCGCGCTGCCTGCCCTTGTTCCTGTCCTTGTCTGCCACCACCCCATTGTGCCGGGCGGCAGCCGGGGAGGGTTCAGCGGCAGTTGTCCGCGGCCTCGATCAGCCGGGCCGCCTCGCCGAGCGCCGCGCGCAGCACCGCGGGGTCGGTGACCGGCCCGACGGCCTCCGGCGGGAGCAGCCAGCCGGTGGAGCCCGCGGTGGGCGAGGCGGCGTCGCCGAAGCGCATCCCGCGCCCGTTGGTCTGCGTACAGGCACTGCCCGGCAGGTCCCAGGCGTCGGCGGTGCCGGGCGGGACGAGGAATCCGAGGGTGTCGCCGGAGCCGTCGTGCAGGACGGGCCCGACCCCGCCGGCCTGGCTGGCGGCGCGGCGGATGATGTCCACCGCCTCCAGACCCTGCCGGGTGGGCACGGTCACCAGGTCCAGATCGAGGCCCGGGGCCGTGCCGGGCTCGGACGCGGCGTTCGTTCCAGTGCTCTCCATGCCGACCTCCACCAAGGGAACCCCTCCTCGATCCGTATCCGCATGGGTTCAACGCACGGGAACGTCAACGGGTGCGGCGGCAAGACGCTGCAAAGGATGGCAGTTCATGGCGGATCGCGGGTGAGATATCCGTTTTGTAGCCAAACATCGCATGAACACCCCGACGCTGGCGGTACGTTCATGCGCGCCGGGCCCCACCCTCACACGTCACAGCACCGGCACTGCGGTCCTTGCCAGAGAGGTCACGTCCATGGCGGCGTCCCCCCACTCACCCAACTCCACGTTCCGGCGGCTGCGCGGGCAGCACTCCCCGGCCGAGTTCGCGGCCCTGGTGCGCCGGGCGGCGAAGGAGATCGGAGAAACGGTTTCCTGCGACGCCCGCTACATCGGCCGGGTCGAGTCCGGCGAGATCCGCTGCCCCAACTACGCGTACGAGCGGGTCTTCCTCCATATGTTCCCCGGCCGCGCCCTGGCCGACCTGGGATTCTCCCCGCGCGAGAGCGTGCGCGGGCGATCGGCGCAGCGCGATCCCCTCACCCCCGTCCCCACCCACCGTTCCCCTTCCAGTGCCAAGGAGAGCGACGTGCTGCGTCGCGCGTTCATGGCGGGCGGCTCCGCGACCGTGGCGGCCGCGACGCTCAGCCTCACCCTGCTCGGCGACACCCGCCGGCTCCCCTCCCGCGCCGGCGAGTCCGAGGCAGCCGCCGTCGAGGACGCGGTACGCCAGATCCGCCTGCTGGACGACCGGCACGGGGCCGACGCCCTGTACCGCAGGGCCGCCGAGCCCCTGCGCACCGCCTACGCCCTGCTCGACGCCGGGGCCACCCGGCAGTCCACCGAGGACCGGCTGCACGCGGGCGCCGGCGAACTGGCCGTCTCGGTCGGCTGGCTGGCCCACGACTCCGGCCGCTTCGACGACGCCCGCTCGCACTACGCGGAGGCCCTGGCGACGGCCCGGGTCGCGCGGGACGCGGGTCTGGAGGCGCACGCCTTCAGCAACATGGCCTTCCTGGCCCGGGACTGCGGCCGCTCCCGCGAGGCGGTACGGGCGGCCCAGGCGGGCCGCCGGGCCGCGCGCTCCCTCGGTTCCCCGCGGCTGCTGTCGCTGCTCGCCCTGCGGGAGGCCGGCGGCTGGGCGGGGCTGGCCGACCGCAAGGCCTGCGAGGACGCGCTGACCCGGGCCCACACGGAGTTCTCCCGGGGCGGGGCCGACGGCGACCCCGAGTGGATGTCCTTCTTCGGCGAGGCGGAACTGGAGTTCCTGGAGGCGCGGTGCTGGGCGGCGCTCGGGGAACACGCCCGCGCGGCCCGGCACGCCCGGCGCGCCGCCGACCTCCAGGATCCGCACTTCGCCCGGAACGTCGCCCTCTACACCGCCGAGCTGGCCGGCGACCTGGCCCGCGCGGGCGCCCCGGACGAGGCCGCCTGGGCGGGTGGCCGGGTGCTGGACCTGCTGACCGAGGTCCAGTCCACCCGGGTCCGGTCGATGCTCTCGGAGACGGCGGGCGCGCTTGTTCCGCATCAGCGCTCTCCTCGGGTGGGGGCCTTCCTGGCCCGGCACGCCTCGGTCTGACGGCGGAGCGTCAGCAGCCGAGGTACTCGTAGACCCCGCCCTCGGGGTGGCGCACCACCGCGCGGCGCCCGTTGGGCGTGGGGGCGGGGGCGGCGATCACCTCGCCCCCGGACGCGGCGCAGTGCGCGACCGCCGCGTCCAGGTCGGCCACGGAGAGGGTGGCGGCCACTCCCGCGAACCGCTCGGCGATCGCGTCGGGCCCGCTGAACAGCAGGAACGGCCCGACGCTCGCCAGGTCCAGTCCGGCGAACTCGAACCGGGTCGCCGGGCTGGCCGGTCAGCCGTACGTAGAAGTCCAGGGCCGGCCCGAGATCGTCCACGCGCCGCCGCAGCACCACGGAGGTAATCGTCATGGCCCCATCCTCCCAGCCGCCCCTGCTCCCCAACTCCCTTGCGGCGGCCGTGTTTTAGCGGACTCCCCGGCCAACTCCCGCCGGTTTGGCCCCACCCCGGGAACGCTGCCCGTTCCCGGCGCCGCGGCTGGGGCTCCGCCCGGCGGACCCCCGCGCCTCAAGCGCCGGTCAGGCTGAAAGACCGGGGCTCCGCCCCGAACCCCGCTCCTCAAGCGCCGGAGGGGCTGAAGAGACCCGTCGCTTTCGCCGGGGACGGGTGCGTGCCGGGGCGCTCCCCGCAGGGCGTCGAACGCAATGCGGCCCGGCCCTCCGACCCCCCGCCACGTTCGGCGCCCGAGGAGACGCCCCGGCGCGCGCCCGGCCCCACCCCTCCCCCAAGCCCCGGCGAAGCCCGCCGCCCCGGCCCCGCACGAGCGGCGCAGCCGACCGGCCCGGCCCCGGCGCAGCCGCTCGGCGCAGCCGCCCCCGTTGCGACGGACGCCTTTCAGGCGGATTCCGCGGGAGTGCCGTCGGGCCTGCGGCCGCAGGCGGCCGCCAGGACGACGGACACATCGGCCTCCGGGACGGCGGTACGGACCTCCGCCAGGACGCCGGGAAAGTCCTCGTCGTCGATGAAGCCCAGGTACTCCCGGCGCAACCGGTGGACGACCTCGAAGAGTTCGGGCCGCAGCCTCATCCAGGCGCGGGACGTGCGGACTTCCTCGTCGACCTGGTCCATGAACCAGCGCATGACGTCGTACGGGATGTCGCCGCGCCGCCCGTCGGGGTCGAAACACACCGTCGGCTCCCGCGCCGGGTCCTCGTCGGGCACGACCGCGGTCAACAGGCTCCGCTGTTCGGCGACGCGTTCCAGCTCCAGGTACCAGGCGTCATCGCGTACGGAGTACATCGCGATGATCGCGTAGTCGCCGGGCGCGGGTTGGTCATGGCACGGATGTTGTCACGGCGCCTGGGACGTGTCCTTCGGGTTTCGGCTCCGAAGGACACCCCTCCTAGGCGTCGAGGTGTCCGGTGTCGTTCCAGCGTTCCAGGGCGGGGGCGCCGTAGGCCCAGCCGAGGACCGAGAGGGAGGTGGGTTCCAGGCGGATGCGGGCGCCGAAGGAGGCTTCGAAGCCGAGCCAGCGGGCGGCGAGGGTGCGCAGGATGTGGCCGTGGGCGAAGACGAGGACGTCGCGCTCCGCCGAGCGGGCCCAGGCGACGACCTCGTCCGCGCGCGCCGCGATGTCGGCGACGGACTCGCCGCCCGGGACCCCGTCGCGCCAGATCAGCCAGCCGGGCCGGATCGCCTGGATCTCGGCCGGGGTCATGCCCTCGTAGTCGCCGTAGTCCCACTCCAGCAGGGCGTCCCACGGCTCCGCCCGGACGCCGAAGCCCGCCAGGTCGCAGCTCTCGCTCGCGCGGGCCAGCGGACTGGTGCGGACCTCGATGCCGGGCAGGTTGTTCCACGGGTCGCGGGCCAGCCGCTCGCCGAGCAGCTTCGCACCCCGCTTGCCCTCCTCCAGCAGGGGCACGTCCGTGCGTCCGGTGTGCTTGCCGAGCTGGGACCACGCCGTCTGGCCGTGGCGGGCCAGCAGGATGCGGGGGGCCATGGGGTTCTCCCGTTTCGTGCGAGTTCGTAGGAGTTGGTGCGAGTTAGTGCGTTTTTCCGGTCATTCAGTCGTCCGTCCATCATCCAACACGTGGACGGGGGAGGACTCCACCTGCCCCCCGGCGCCGGTTTCCGCGCTAAGTCCACGATTGTCAGTGGCGGATGGGACACTTCCGCCCGTGAGCTCCTACCCGCCCAGCAGCCCCGCGCAGCCGACCACACTGCGGCAGCGGCTCGCCGGCCTGCGCGGCCCGGCCGTGCCGCCCCGTCCGCTCGACGCCCGGGCGCTGGCTGCCCTCGCCGCCAACCCCGGCTGCGGCAGACGGGCCCTGCTCGACGGCGCCGGCGTGGACAAGAACGCCCTCGCCACGGCCCTCGGCTCGCCCGCCGCCTTCGGGCAGTCGCAGTTCGCCATAGTCCGCGGGAACTCCTTCGAGGCCAAGGTCAAGGGCGACGGCGGGGCCGAGCTGCTGCGGCTGGTCCACGCGCACCTCGACCCGGCCGCCGAGCCCCCCGGCGCGGGCGCCCGTGTCCCCGACCTCACGGCCGCCGGGCCCGAGGGCCGCGCCGCCCGCACCGCGCTCGCCCTGCGCGAGGCCACCGCGGCGCAGGCGTGGACCCTGCTGGACCACCCGATGCTGGCCCTGGAGGTGGCCGGCTCCCCCGCCTACCTGGAGCCGGACGCCGTGGTCGTGCATCCCGACGGCCGCTGGACCGTGGTGGAGATCAAGTCGTTCCCGATGATCGACGGGGCCGCGGACGCCGCGAAGGTGGGCGCCGCCGCCCGCCAGGCCGCCGTGTACGTGCTGGCGCTGGAGAAGACCGCCGGGAAGCTGGAGGGCGCCGAGGTCGGGCACACCGTGCTGCTGGTCTGCCCGAAGGACTTCTCCAACCTGCCCACCGCCTCCCCCGTCGACATCCGCCGCGAGCGTTCCGTGACCCGGCGCCAGCTGGACCGGCTGACCCGGGTCGAGGAGCTGGCCGCGGCGCTGCCCGAGGGCCTCAGCTTCGACCCGGAGCGGACCGCCGAGGAGCTGTCCGAGGCCGTGGCCGCGGTGGACGCCTCCTACGCCCCCGAGTGCCTAGCCGCCTGCGAGCTGGCCTTCCACTGCCGGGACCGGGCCCGTACCGCGGGCGTGGTGACCGCGCTGGGCCGTTCCGTACGGGGCGAGCTGGGCGCGCTGACCACCGTCGAGGAGGCCCTCGCGGCGGCCGCCGGGGCCGGCTGCGCCGAGGATCCGACCGCCGCCGCGCTGCACCGCGCGGCGCGGCTGCGCGCCGAGGCGCTGGAGTCGGCGGCGGGGGTCGTCGCATGAGCCTGCTGAACACGCTGGCCCGGCTGGAGGCCGTACGGGCGGGCCGCGCCCAGCCGCTGGCGACCGTACGGCACCGCCACCTGAGCGAGCGCCCGATGGTCTTCGTGCCGCTGACCACGGCCGGTGAGGCCGGGGCTCCGCTGGGCGCGCTGGTCGGCACGGACCGGCACGCGCCGCAGGTGTTCGTGATACCCCAGCCCCGCGACCGGGACCTGCGCTGGGCGTTCCTCGCGGACCTCGCGGTCCACGTGCTGGCCCACATCGACGCGTACGCGGACGCCGTGGAGCCGGCCGAGCGCAGCGAGACCGACCCGGAGACGGGCAAGCGGGTCAAGGTGGAGACCGAGCTGTGCGTGGACGCGCCGCAGCTGATCGTGCCGAGCCGGGCGGGCATCGAGTTCCTGCGGCTGCTGGGGCGGTCGATGCGGTTCCGGCGCACCGCCGAGGAGGAACCGGAGAATCCGTATCCGGCGCCCTCGCAGGTGCCGATGCTGGGCCGCTGGTTCACCCACCTCGCCGAGCGCTCCCGGGTGCCCGGATCCTCGATGCTGCTGGCGGCGACGGACCTGCTGTCCCGGCACTGGGCGACCGGCCAGAGCAATCTGGAGGACCAGCACCTGGGCGCGCTGCTGGGCTGGATCGACCCGCCCGAAGGCCTCTCGGGGGCCGAGGCGGCGCTCCGGGCGGAGCTGGGCCGCGACGGGGAGGGCCGGCTGCTGTGCCCGCCGGCCGGCCCGGCCACCGACCCGGCCTTCGACAACAAGCTGCTGGCCCCGGCGATCGCCCGCTACGACGCGGCGCGCACGGCCCTGGCCGCCGGGCCCGGGGACGACGACCGCGAGGTGCGCAACGTCGAAGGGGTCCGCAAGGCCGAGGAGGCCGTGCGCCGGCTGGTCGTGGACCAGATGTCGAACACCTGGTGGGCGACGTGGGAGGCGATCGACCTGCTGCGCACCCTGCCGCCGGGTGAGCGCGCGGAGGAGCGCTGGACGCGCGACCGCTGGTCGTACACCGGCCACCGGGACCGCGTACGGGCGGGCGAGCCGCCGCAGCCGCGCCGCGACGACGCGGTGACGGCGGCCCAGAAGCTGGCCACGCGGGAGACCGAGCAGGTGCGGCTGGACGCGCAGGAGGCGCTGGACGACCCCCTGGTCATGGCGGGCCGGCGCCTCGCGGGCGAGGCCTTCGCCGGCGAGGTCACCGAGGTGGTGATGGAGTGGACGGAGTCGAAGCGGCCGAGCCCGCGCCCACTGGTGACGGTGGCCACGGAGGACCGGCCGCAGCTCGCGGAAGGGGGCGGCGGGAAGGTGTTCCGTTCGCTGGACGGTCGCCCGCAGAGCGCGCAGTTCGTACGCTTCGAGGAGGACGGGCGGCTGGTGCTGCGGCTCCTCGACAAGATGGGCCGCGGCCGGGAGCCGGAGCCGGGCTCGGTGCCGGAGAAGGGCGACCGGGTGTGCTGGACGCTCTTCGAGCACGACGCGCGCGGCGGCCCGAAGCTCCCGGAGCCGGAGCAGACGCCGTGGACCCACGGCGGCCCGCCGGGGCACCTGAGCGCCGTCCCCCTGCCCGATGCCGTGACCGACGAGGACCTGCTGTGACCGCGACCGCATCCTTCGACCCCGGGGCCGCGGCCGCCGAGGCGACCGCCGCGATCCTGCACGACACCCTGCACGGGGCCGAGCGGGGCGTGGTCGTCGACTCCCCGCCCGGAGCCGGCAAGTCCACGCTCGTGGTGCGGGCGGCCCGGGAGCTGGCCGCGGCCGGGCGCCGGCTGATGGTGGTGGCGCAGACGAACGCACAGGTCGACGACCTGGTGCTGCG
The DNA here is from genome assembly GCF_035989305.1 of Streptomyces sp. NBC_01233. Taxonomy (NCBI): domain Bacteria; kingdom Bacillati; phylum Actinomycetota; class Actinomycetes; order Kitasatosporales; family Streptomycetaceae; genus Streptomyces; species Streptomyces sp. NBC_01233. The sequence goes on from NZ_CP108514.1 coordinate 3,479,768, forward strand.
GCTCGCCGACAAGGACCCGGAGCTGCGGGTCGGCCGACTGCACAGCAGCGAGGGCGACGCGTACGACCCGGCGCTGCGGGAGCTGCCCTCGGTGACCCTCTCGGCGAAGCCGGGGGACCTCGCGGAGCTGCCGGTCACCATCTCCACGGCGGCGAAGTGGGCCTTCGTCAAGGACGTCGAGCCCTGGCAGCACGCCATCGTCGACGAGGCGTACCAGATGCGCTCGGACGCGCTGCTGGCCGTGGCCGGGCTGTTCGAGCGGGCGCTGTTCGTGGGCGACCCGGGGCAGTTGGACCCCTTCAGCGTGGTCGGCGCGGAGCAGTGGGCGGGCCTGTCCTACGACCCCTCCGCCTCGGCGGTGAGCACGCTGCTCGCGCACAATCCGCAGCTGCCGCAGCACCGGCTGCCGGTGTCCTGGCGACTCCCGGCCACGGCGGCGCCGCTGGTCTCCCGCGCGTTCTACCCGTACACGCAGTTCCGCAGCGGTACGGGCCCGGGCGAGCGGCGGCTGTCGTACGGGGTCCCCTCGGACGGGTCGGGCCCGGACCGGGTGCTGGACGAGGCCGCCGAGGCGGGCTGGGGCCTGCTGGAGCTGCCCGCGCGGCACACCCCGCGCACCGACCCGGAGGCCGTCGGGGCGGTGGCCCTGGTGGTCCGCCGCGCCCTGGACCGCGGAGCGGTGACCTCCGACGAGCAGTCCGAGGGCCCGTCCCCGCTGACGGCCGACCGGATCGCGGTCGGCACCGCCCACCGTGACCAGGCGGCCGCGGTCCGCGCGGCGCTGGCCGGACTCGGGGTCACCGGGGTCACGGTGGACACCGCGAACCGCCTCCAGGGCCGCGAGTACGACCTCACGGTGGTCCTCCACCCCCTGTCGGGCCGCCCGGACGCGACGGCCTTCCACCTGGAGACGGGCCGCCTGTGCGTCCTGGCCTCCCGGCACCGGCACGCGTGCGTGGTGGTGGCCCGGGCGGGCATAGCGGAACTCCTGGACGACCACCCCTCGACGGAACCGGTCCAGCTGGGCGTGACGGTGAAGTTCCCCCACTCATCCGGGCAACTACCAGTCGGCCCGGATGGCTGGGAGGCGATGTACACCGTCTGGGAGCACCTGCAACAGCATCGGGTGCCATGGGCGCCCGCTTGACCTAGCGAGCCACCCTAGAGCCCCTGGCACCCGCCGGGGACTCTAGGGCTTTGCCCCCGCCCCAGGGCTGGCTTCCTAGGCTTTGATTTCGTTCACCAGCATCCGCAGAGTGAGGCTGTGCTTCTCCGGCGGCAGTGCTGACATCGCAGTCTCCGCGTAGGCGAGTCCCCCCGCGCTATCTCCGGACCGCGCGAGCATGAGGCCCCGGTGAAGCTCAAGGTGCGTCGCGAACCGAGGCAGGCTCGCCGGAAGCTCGGCTCTCGCCTGCTCCTGAGCTTCCACGGCCGCCTTCTCGTCTCCCAGCCTGGCCAGCAGCAGCGACCGAAAGACGTTGAGCCGCCACCACGGAACGGCATAGTCGGAGGTCTGCTCATATGAACCGGCCTTGTCGAACATCCGGCGGCCACGCTCATCAAGGGCAAGAGCGGTCGCTCTGTCGCCTCTCAGGGCGGCGGCGTGCGCCTTGCCGTACACGGCATTCAGAAGGCCGAGAGACGGCCTGTCCGTGACCGCTAGGGCCTGGTCGGCCAGAACGTCGGCGATGGGCAGAGATGCGCCCTCGTAGCCAAGAGCGATGGCCGCTCTACCGCGCACCCACACGCGCGCGTCGGCATTCTCGGATGCATCCGCCGACTTGGCCGCCATGCGATACCAGTGCACGGCCTTCGTGCCATCCGACCCCGGGAAGGTCTTCGCGTACAGCGTCATCAGCCGGGCCGCGACGGACCACAGCCGGGGCTCTTCTAGCTCTGTACTTCGCGGGTAGTTCGTTCAGGTCTCTGGCCAGCGGGGATGTGTGGGTTCCAGGCCGAGGAGGTCGAGGAGGTGGAGCTGGATGCCCCGGGTGATGGCGATGACGGGTGGGTCGGTGGCGCTGCCGACCCGTAGCCGCAGGTCGGACAGGTGGTAGAGGATCATCCGGCCGGTGGGCCGCACCCTCTGGTTGCCGGGGTAGAGCCCCTGCATCTTCTGGTCGCCGCCGAGGGCTCGGCGGACCTGGCGTTCGATCAGGCAGAACAGCAGCAGGGCCAGGCAGATCACTGTGATCAGTGCGGCGACGCGTTTGTTGTCCTGCACGAAGACAGGGGTGACGGCCAGGGGGCCCTTGAAGTCGCTGTATCGGCGCTCGACGGTGCCCTGGCCTTTGTGGCGGCGTAGTACTTCGCCGGGATCGGCCTGTTCGGGGGTGAGGGTGGTCAGCAGCGCGTACCAGCCGTCGACGGCGGCTTCGGCCTGGAGCACGTCCTGATCGAAGTGCCAGGACAGGGCGGGCCGTCCGGTTTCGTCGGTGGTGATCTCGGTGTGCAGGCAGCCGGAGACCCGGCGGGTGCGGGTGATCACGCCGAGGCGTGCGGCGATCTTCTCTGCGGTGCTGTAGTAGCGGCCGCCGGCAGAGTGCTGGAGCTTGTCGAGGTCTTCGCGGGCCTTGGCCAGGCGTTTCTCGCGGGCCCGCTGCTGGCCTTTGGCGTTGCCGGTGGAGTGCACCAGGATCCGGCGTACCTGGAGCGGGGGATCGCTCTTGCGGGGCCCGGTCACAAGGTGGATGTCTTCCAGGACCCGGTAGGTCTCACGCGCTGCGGCGGGGGTGTTCTCGTCGCGGGCGGGGGTGTAGTCCACGACGGTGGCCGTCTCGAGGTCGAGGGCGGCGTAGACGGCGTCGTCGACCCTGGAAGCGGGGGCCGGGGCGATGAAATCGGTCCCGGCCCCGATCAGGGCGGTGACGTTGCCGTATGAGATCAGCTTGGAGTCGGCGATCAGCAGGAACTTCTTCGGTCCGGCCATCGCGCGCAGAGCGTTCATGGTGCCGGTGATCTGGGAGATCTCCGCGGCTCCGCCGTCGATGACGCGGGACAGCAGGGGGATACCGCCGTCGCCGGTCACCGCCAGGCCGGTCTGGATCTGCTTGAGGTCGTAGCGGCGGTCCTTGGGATGGCCGTGTCTGATGCGGGGATACTCCTCGTCCTGGTCATCGGCCGGGTAGGCGCCGTAGAGCGACATGGATGTCATGTCCCAGTGGAACGTGGACACATCGATGCCGAACTCGCCGATCGCCTGGGCCCCGATGCTGTCGGTGAGCTCTCTCAGCCGCGGGGCGATGGCGTCCAGGGCCCGGCCCAGACGGTCGTCGTTGAGCAGTTCCGCCTCAATTCCGAATACTTCTTCCACCGCCCACTCCCGGGCCCAGCGGTCCACCCGCCACAGGGGTGCGGGTGCGGTCAGCCGGTTGGCCACCAGCACCTCGATGACCTGGCCGTGCGTCACATGGGCGATGTCGCGGCCCGGGCACAGCCGGTCGACGGTCCCGGCCACATCAAGCCGGCGCAGAAACTCGGCAGCGACAGGCAGAGCGCCCAGACGCTTCTCCACCACGGAGGTGACCACACATTCCATGCGCGGGCGCACCGTCCGCAGCCGTGGGGACCGGGAAGACTTCGTCACACCCGGATCAACACAGCCACCCCCGGACCGGACACGGCCAGACACCAACTCCACCTGACTCAGCCACCCGCGAAGTACGGATCTAGCTGTTGCTGCACGATCACCAGCTCACGCGACACGCGCCGCTGAATGTCAGCCGCGCCCATCGACATGTACTCGGTCCCGTACGTGGCGAGCTTGGCCTCCCAGCTGTCTGCTGAAGGGCCGCCGGATAGCCGGGCGGCGAAATCCTGCGGACAGCAGCTCTGAAGCCACCACAGGGGCTATCGAGGCCCCCGCAACATCGGTAAGGAACGTACGTCGGTCCACTTCACCCTCAAGGACAGCTAGTGTCCTGCGCCGGAGATTCGTCGGCAGAAACGGGCTAGGGAGTCGAGGATCTCCTCGGCTGTCTTGGTCCAGATGAACGGCTTGGGGTCTTCGTTCCAGTTCTTGACCCATTTGCGGATGTCGGCTTCGAGGGCCTGGACGTTCTTGTGTGCGCCGCGGCGGATCATCTGGTCGGCCAGGAAGCCGAACCACCGCTCGACCTGGTTGATCCACGAGGAGCCGGTCGGGGTGAAGTGCAGCTGGAACCGGGGGTGTTTGGCCAGCCATGCCCTGATCGCCGGGGTCTTGTGGGTGCCGTAGTTGTCCACGATCAGGTGGACCTGGAGATGCGCGGGCACCTCTTTGTCGATCCTGATCAGGAACTTCTTGAACTCGGCAGCCCGGTGTCGGCGGTGCAGGGCACTGATGACCTCACCAGTGGCAACATCGAACGCAGCGAACAAGGTGGTCAGGCCGTTGCGGACGTAGTCATGGGTTCGTCGCTCGGGCATGCCGGGCATTATCGGCAGGACCGGCTGGGACCGGTCCAGGGCCTGGATCTGGGATTTCTCGTCCACCGAGAGCACCACCGCGCCCTCGGGCGGGTTGAAGTACAGGCCGACGACGTCGTAGACCTTCTCCACGAACAATGGGTCCGTCGACAGCTTGAACGTGTCCGTCAGGTGCGGCTTGAGCTGGAACTTCCGCCAGATCCGGCCGACCGTCGACTTCGACAGGCCACTGCGGTCCGCCATCGACTTGCGCGACCAGTGCGTGGCGTTCTTCGGGAGTTCCTCCAGTGTCGTGACCACGACGTTCTCCACCTGGTCGACGCTGATGGTGGGCGGCCGGCCGGGCCGGGGCTCGTCGACCAGCCCGTCCAGCCGGTCGGCCAGGAACCGTCGCCGCCACTTGCGGACCGTGTCCGCGGTCACCCGCAGATCCCGTGCGACCGCGACGATCGGCGGCACCTCCGGCCCGGCGCACGCCAGCACAATCCCAGCACGCAGGGCCAGAGCCTGGGCCGATGTCGCCCGACGAGTCCACCGCTCCAACGCCGCCCGCTCATCAGCAGAGAGCAGCAACGGCTCCAGCTTCGGGCCCCGACGAGGAACAGACGCACCAGCAGCAGAAGTCACACAACAACTAACGATCAACTACTGGCGCAGGACACTAGCGGTCAGCTTGCCATCGACCCACAACAGGCCAGAGTCGGCCGTCAGAGCCTCTATAGCCTCCACAGGCACCTGATAGGCCACTCCGCCCGCATCCGCGCTTACGTCCGCCGTTACGCCAGCAGCCGCAGCCATGCCGCGAATGTCGCCCAGGTCGAGCCAGAACGAGTAGCGCGAGTGCTCCGCCATGTCGCGGAACACCTTGACCGTCACTCCGTGGAGCTTCAGAAACTCCTGACGCTCCTCGTCCGTCTTCCCCGCCCACATGTCCGCCCAGGTTTGCCCAGTCGGACGATACGTGTTCGCCTGCTCCGTGAAAGCCTCAGCCTCTCCCCTAAGAGCATCCCTGCGCCGGACAAGCTTCCGGCGCATCGTGCGGTACTGCTCCGCCTCCTCCTCGCTGTCATATACGCCAGCGAGGAAATCCTCGTTCAACATCGCCAGGCGGCCAGTAACCTTGTTCAGCTCCAAACTCGGATCAATGACGGTCAGCGCAACACGTTCCATCACCGGCAGGTCGCCGAGGTTTCCGAGTAGGGATTCAGTCACGAAATCTTCCAGCGCCTCAGCAGGCACCTGCAAAGGGCCTTGGCCGCAAATGCCGTGCCGGGCTTTATTGGCGCAGCGGTAAGACACGTATCGGTATTCTGCCCCGGCCGTAGGGCCGGTCTTCTTTGTAATGGTGCGCTCGGCTTTCTGGATACCGCCACCGCAACCGCCGCAGCGCCCGACACCGACAAGCATCGCCTTACTCCTCGTCGTGCGTGCAGTGCGCTGATTCGTAGCCAGGCGGGCAACTACCTTCTCCCAGGTAGCCGCATCAAGGATCGGCTCAGCTGTGACCATGACCGGCCTAAGCGTTTCGGGGTCTTCAACCACTTCTCCCTTGTAGGTGAAGAATCCGGCAATGCGAGGGTTCTTCAGAACCTCGCGAATGCTGTCGCTCGTCCACTTCGAACCCCTGGCAGGCTTGCCAGCCATCACCGAAATGGTGTCCTGCCAGGTAAGCACCCTGCGTTCGTTCAGCTCTTTCGCCATCGAGCGCAGCGACCGACCTTCGAGGACGGCCTTAGCGAAACCGCGAGCCATCTCCGCATATTCGGGATTCTGAACCAGCCATTTGCCTTTACCGTCGCCCAAGCGTTCCAGCGTGTATCCGAATGGCGGCAGACCTGCGATCCACCAACCTTCCGCATGCCGCTTCGCTTTGGCGGCCTCCACGCGGCCTCGAATAGTGTCAAGCTCTCCCTGAGCGAACGCCGCGATGATGTGCGCGAATACCGTACCCATCGGTGTGCTGAGGTCGATTCCCTCGGACACGGAAATGATGGTCTTTCCGTTCTCGCGGCACCAGTCGAGCACCTTCGAGAAATGGGCTACCCTGCGGGAAAGCCGATCTATCTTGTAGATCATGAGGGTGTCCCATTCCCCGGCGCGCTCGGCGAACCACGGGGCGAGCGCGGGGCGCTTGAACGGGTCCATCCCACCCGAGACCCCGGAGTCTTCCGCCCAGGCCACGACGCGGGCGTGACGGTCAGGCCGGGCGGCGGCATGTTCGATCGCCTCGCGCTGCCGCTCGATGCTCGTCGATCCCTCCACATCGCGCGAGAGGCGCAGGATCCCGAGCACCCGCTCGGTGCGGTTCGTGTCAGTCGTCATGGGCGCAGACTACCGGTTGCGCGCTACCTCGGTAAGTAACTGGACGGCTGGGAGGCGATGATGGCCACGTGGGATTTCTGGTCCAACCACCGCGTCTCATGGCGGCCATAGGGCTACGGGTGCCCTCAGTGCCCGGTCACTTCATCCATGAGCATCCGCAGCGTCAGGGAGTGCTTCTCGGGTGGCAGAGCAGCCAAGGCAGCCTGCGCATACGCCACCCCTCCCGCACGGTCACCGGACCGAGCCAGCATCAGACCCCGGTGCATCTCCAGGTGGGTACGGAAGCGAGGAAGCGTTTCGGGAAGCTCTCGAAGGGCTTCCTCCTGCGCGCTGACGGCTCCCTTCTCATCACCGAGTCGGGCCAGCAGCAGTGACAGGAAGACGTTCATCCGCCACCAGGGAACGGCGTGGTCCGAGGTCTGTTCGTACGAGCCTGCTCCGTCGAAGATGCGCCGCCCGTGGTCGGCGAGCTTCAGAGCCGAGTCCCGGTCACCTCGGAGTGCTGCGGCGTGGGCCTTGCCCATCACAGCCCGGGGCTCAGGTCTTGCGCTTGGCGCCCTTGCGTTCGCGGAGGAGTTCGCCGACCTCGGCCAGGGTGCGGAGTTGGTCCGGTGTCAGGATGTCGATCAGGTGGCGGCGGACCGACTCCACGTGGAGGGGGGCCGCCTCCGTGATCGTGGCCACGCCCGTGCCGGTGAGGACGACCTCCGCGCCCCGGCCGTCCGCGGCCACCTCCTCGCGGCGGACGACGCCGCGCTTCTCCATGCGGGTGAGCTGGTGGGAAAGCCGGCTGCGGGACCACTGCATCAGTTCGGCCAGCGCCGTGATCCGCATGCGGTGGCCGTCCGTGGAGCCGAGCACCGACAGGACGTCGTAGTCGGCCTCGGAGAGCCCGCTGTCCTGGCTGAGGTCGCGCGCGATCTCCGCGTTGACCAGCGGGAACATTCGCCGCCACGCGTACCAGGCGTCCTGTTCGGGATCCGTGAGCCAGCGGGGCGGCTCGGATGCGGGGGTCATGCCTTCCACTGTAGCCAGGTCGGTGACACATCATCTATCTGGTTGACACGTCACACACCTTGCGGGTTTTATAGGTGACACATCAACAACTCCATCGACCGGGAGCTCCTTCCATGACCCGCCTGCACGTCATCTCCGCCGCCACCCGCCCCACCTCCTCCGGCCGCCCCCTCGCCCACTGGGTCACCGAGCAGGCCCGCGCGCACGGCGGCTTCGAGGTCACCCCCGTCGACCTCGCCGAGATCGCGCTGCCCTTCCTCGACGAGCCCGCATACGCCTCGACCGGCAACTACGCCCACCAGCACACCCGCGACTGGAGCGCCCTGGTCGACTCGGCCGACGCCTTCCTCTTCGTCCTGCCGATGTACAACGGCGGCTTCAGCGCACCCTTCAAGAACGCCATCGACTTCCTCTACAACGAGTGGAAGGGCAAGGCGGTCGGCCTCGTCAGCTACAGCGCCGGCCCCACCGGCGGCGTCCCGGCCGCCGAGATGCTGCTGCCGGTGCTCACCCGCCTCGGCATGCTGCCCGCCGAGCGCTCCGTCGCGGTCCCGGGCATCCCCAAGCTGATCGGGCCCGAGGGCTTCGAGGCCCCCGAGGCGCTCACCGGCGAGCTGGCCGGCGTGCTGGACGACGTGGCCGCGCTGGCCGCGCAGCGCGCCGCGGAGTCCGTCACGGCGTGAGCAGGCTCCCGGCGGGGTGGTCGTACGCGGCGTGCGCATCCGGCCCGCGCCGCACGGCCCGGACCACCGGGTCGAGAACGTCGCTGCGGGGTCCCTCCGCCTCACCCCCCGAGGAGGCCGCACTCCTCAACGCCCTGTGACCCGGCGGGGCCGCGCCGCCGGCGCCGACCGATCAGCTGTGCGACTCCCCCGCCACGGAGACGGTCGGCCTGCTCGTGCACCTCGTCGGCCGTACAGGCGTTCCATGCCATCGCGTGGGGTCTTGCGTGGCGTTGGACAATGGACGGTGGCCCGGAAGCATTTCGCACGCGCAGCAGGAGGACACGGATGGCAGAGCCCGAGCGGACCGAGCGACGGCTGCGGCCGGCGCCGCTCCTCTTCGAGCCCTCGGAGGCCGCGGGGGACCCGGAGCACTTCTTCGACCTGGAATCGATCGAGGACCCGCGGGAGCTGCTGACCCGCGCGACCGAGCTGGCCCTCGCCTTCCGGGCGGCCCAGGACCGGGCCGTGGAGTTCCAGGCCCTGGCGGCGGCCCAGCTGGCGGACCCGCGGCGCTTCGACCGGCTCTCGCCCTCGGTGATCGCCGAGCAGGCGGAGTGGACCGAGGACTACGCCCGGAAGATGATCGAGTTCGGCGAATCCCTCCAGCGCAGCGCCGGTACGCCGTAGCGGGAGCCGGTCCGACCGCTGCGCGGGGCGACCTGGTGCTCCGCCCCGGGCCCCCGGCAACGGCGCCGCACCCAGCAACGACGGGCAGCCCGGGACGCCCATCGAGGCCAAGCACAGCGGACTGGCATATGCGGGGCGCAACATACCTCAGCCGCACCCCCCGCGTCCCGGTTTCCGGTAACTCCCGGAAACCGGCTCGCTACGGCCGGTACACCTGGCATATGACGACCCTGACGACGGCTCCCGGCTGCACCGCCCTCGACACGCGGACCGCGCGGACCGCGCCCGCCACCCACGTCACCCCGCAGGGCGCTGCCTGGCTCGCCTCCGCATCCGCCCACCCCGGGAGCACCCTCGCGCTCTGGGAGGCCCGGCCCGGCCTGCCCGCCACGCTGCCCTGCGGGAGCGCCTTCGACGTCGTCAACGTTCCGCTCGTCCTCGGGCGCCGCGTCCTGGACCTGCTCTGGGCCGAGGGCCCCGGCTCCGGTCCGGTCGCCGTGCACCGCGGCAGGATGCTGCTCTTCGCCGCCCCCGGCACCGCCCACCGGCTCCCGGCCCTGCTGGCGTGGGAGGAGCGGGGAGGCTCCCGCACCGCCCCGGCACCCCTGTGCCACGGCCCCGGCGACGCCGTCACCGTGCCGCCGCTGGCCGCCGGCCCCGGCCCCTCCCGGTGGCTGGTCGCCCCCGACGCGCGGACGCCGTGGCTTCCCGGGCCCGAGGCCCTGCTCTGGGCCTTCGTACGGGCGGCCCGCAGCCCCGCACCGACCGGACCTGGGGATATCGATTTTTCGTTCCGCCGATCCTCCTGCTAATGTCTTCCTCGTCACCAAGCGCCGCTAGCTCAGTTGGTTAGAGCAGCTGACTCTTAATCAGCGGGTCCGGGGTTCGAGTCCCTGGCGGCGCACAGACGAGAAGAAGGCCCCCACGCGAGTGGGGGCCTTCTTCGTCGTGCCACGGCCGCGCCGCGGTCATCCCGCGATCACGTCGTGATCTTCACCGTGTACGCGCCCGACCGGGTCCGGTCCGCCACCTCGATGGTGATCCGCTCCCCCGGCACGGTGTACGTCTCGCCCACCTCCAGCGGCGCGTCCGCGAGCGGCGGGTACACCGAGCGGTCCCAGCACGCCTCCGTGTCCGGATGGGCGTCCATCACCTCGATGGGGCCGCCGCCGGACGCCGCCTCGTTGCGCACCCGGTAGACCAGCACCCCTTCCGTGCAGGTGTCCCCGTCGTTGCCGGCGGAGCCCCGCGCCTCGACGGCGATCGCGCTGCCGGGGCCCGTACGGATCACCGCGAGCCGGGTCCCGCCCGTGCCGCCGCTCGGCGGGGCCTGCGCCAGCGGCTGGAGCGTGTGCAGCGAGGAGCCCGACCGCACGCAGTCCACCTGGGAGCCGTCCAGCCAGCCCAGCTTCCACTTGTGCCAGGCGAAGAGGTCCGGGGCCATCCCGAACTGGCTGCCCATGACGTCCCAGTCGCCCACGTACGTGTCCCAGTCGCCCTTGCCGTCCGTGGGCCGGTGGTAGAGGTCGGGCAGGTCGAAGACGTGGCCGGTCTCGTGGGCCAGCACGTTGCGGTCCGGCGGGTGCCGCTCGAAGACGGTGACGATCCGCCGCAGTTCGGTGCCGTCCGCGACGATCGGGCGGTCGAAGTTGACGACCTTCGTGGCGTCGGAGTCCACCCCGGGCGCGTCCGGGTCGGCGACGAAGTAGACGACGTCGTACTTGGCGAAGTCCACCTCGGCGTCGGCGGCCGCGACCGCGTCCCTCAGGTAGGCCGCCCGGTCCCCGGGGGCCCAGTCCCGCCTTATGCCGTACGCGGTGGACGGCTTGGGCATCCGGATCCACTGCTTCTGCGGGTGCGGGGCCAGCCGGAACCGCCCGTACGAAGCCTGCTCGAAGAACTCGCTGGTGGCGGGGAAGTAGTCGCCGGCGATCGCCGAGGTCGTGAGGGTGCTGCGGTGGTCGGGGAAGGAGAGGAAGACCATGACCGCATCGAGTGTGCGCTCGGGCTTGGGGTAGGCGCCGTTCCAGCTGTCCAAGCCCAGCGAGTGGTGCGCCCCCGTCCGGGTCAGCGCGCAGGGTCCGGCGCCGGGATCGGCCACCGCGGGTCCCGCGACGAGCGACATGGCGACGAGCGCAGTGAGGGAGGTGAGCGCCGCAGCGGTACTTCGGATGCGGGAACGGTCCACTCCCCCGGGTGTCTGCTGTCGCGCCACATCGACCTCCGGTGGTGGATTCGTGCCTATTTAGCCACCTTGAGGCGATTGTCTTACTAATGCCCTGTTCCGCTGCCCCACACGAGTGAGCAACGGGGCAAGCCGGTGACCCCCGGACTTCACGCACCTGCCTACAGAACGTCACGACCGATCACCCGAGATCAGTCAGGGGCTTCGCATGTTCACAGCCGCGCAGAAACGATCAAGCGATCTTGGTCCGACGATCCGTCATCACGCCGAACTCCGGCACCTCACGCGGCGACGCCGCTGGATAGGGCCTCCCGGCAGCCTCTATGATCGGCACACTTTCCTGCACGGACACTCACGAACACTGCGGGGCCAACGGTGAGCGGAACCTCAGAAGGAACCGGTTCGGCGGCCGACAGCATCCGATCGGCCATTACGGAGCGTCACCCGGCAGTGCCGGCAGTGCCGTCGCGCGCCGATTCGGAGCGGCGCGACTACCGGGCCGCCTTCAACGCGGCCCACCTCGCCATGGCGGTCGTGGACCGCGACGGCTTCGTCGTCGCCGCGAACGAGGCCTTCGCCGGACTGCTGGGCAGCGAGCCGCACGCCCTCGTCCACCAGTGCGCCGCAGACCTGGTGGACCTGGCCGCGGAGGCCCGCACCTGGGCCGCGTACCAGGAGGTGCTCCGCGGCCGGCAGGCCCGGCTGCGCTGCACCCGCCGCCTCAAGCACCCCGACGGGCACTCGCTGTGGACGGAGGTCACCCTGGGGCCCGTACCCGGGACCGGGGAGGTCCTGCTGTCCGTCTCCGACATCAGCGACCGGCGCGACCTCCAGGCCCGGCTGCGCCACCTGCAGATGCACGACCCGGTCACGCGGCTGCCCAACCGGGCGCTCTTCTTCGAGCGGCTCTCCGCCGCCCTGGAGGCCTCCTCGTACGAGCACGGCGGCGGCACCGGCCGGATCGGGCTGTGCTACCTGGACCTCGACGGGTTCAAGGCCGTCAACGACACCCTCGGCCACCGCGTCGGCGACCGGCTGCTGACCGCCGTCGCGGCCCGGCTGACCCAGTGCGCCGACCAGTCCGGGTACGGGCGCACCGGCGGGCACCTGGTCGCCCGGCTCGGCGGCGACGAGTTCGCCCTGCTGGTCGAGGACTCCACCGGCACCGAACAGCTCGCGGACCTGGCCCGGAGCGTACTGGCCGCCGTACAGGAGCCGTTCGACCTGGCCGGGCAGCGGCTGTCGGTCTCGGCGTCGATCGGGGTGGTGGAGCGGGCCACGGACGGCACCTCGGCGACCGGGCTGATGCAGGCCGCCGACACGACCCTGTACTGGGCCAAGGCCGACGGGAAGGCCCGCTGGACCCTCTTCGACCCGGAGCGCAACGCGCACCGCATGACCCGGCAGGCCCTCTCCTCGACGCTGCGCCCGGCCGTGGAGTGCGGGGAGTTCGAGCTGGAGTACCAGCCGCTGGTGGACCTGGAGAGCGGTGTGGTGCGCGGGGTCGAGGCCCTGGTGCGCTGGAACCACCCGCAGTTCGGCACGCTCACGCCGAATCGGTTCATCGGAATTGCGGAAGAGGACGGATCCATCGTCCAGTTGGGGCAGTGGGTGCTGCGCGCCGCCTGCAGGCAGGCGCGGCGCTGGCAGATCGAGCAGCCCAGCGACGCGCCGGTCTTCGTGTCGGTGAACGTGGCCGTGCGCCAGGTGTGGGACTCCGACCTGGTGCGCGACGTGGCGGAGATCCTGGCCGAGACGGGCCTGGCGCCGCAGCTGCTCCAGCTGGAGCTGACCGAGTCGGCCGTGATGGGCTCCGCGGGCCGGCCGCTGCAGGCCTTGCAGGCGCTCAGCGACATGGGCGTGCGGATCGCGATCGACGACTTCGGCACCGGGTACTCGAACCTTGCCTACCTCAGCCGGCTGCCGGTCTCGGTGCTGAAGCTGGACGGCTCCTTCGTACGGGGCTTCCGCTACGAGGAGGGCACGCACCCGAACCCGGCCGACGAGACCATCGTCGAGGCCCTGGTCCAGCTCGCGCACCGGCTGGGTCTGACGGTGACCGCGGAGTGCGTGGAGACCGCCGGGCAGGCGGCCCGGCTGCGCCGCGTCGGCTGCGACACCGGGCAGGGCTGGCTGTTCTCGCGCGCGGTGGCCCCGGACGTGATCGCCGGCATGATCGGGCGCCAGACGGCGGGCTCGGAGAAGTCCTCGGCGTCGCAGAAGTCCTCGGCGAAGGCCGCCGCTCAGCCCGACGGGCCCGCCCCGCACCCGGCGGGCCCCGGACTGTGAGATGCGCCCGGCGGTGGAACCGAACGGCCTAGCCTCGTGGGCAGTTGTCTGCGGTACGCCCCTTTGTGACGATCTTCTTGCTGTCGCGACCGGACAGTCATTCGATTCAGGGGGACCCATGAAACTGACCCGAGCCGCCCTCGCCGTTGCCGCAGGCGCCCTGGCGCCGGCCCTGCTGCTCTCCACCCCGTCCTTCGCCGCCGCGCCCGCCGCCGTCCCGGCGGCCGCTGCCGCGGTCGTGGGCTCGGACACGGAGAACGCCCTCGCCATCGTCAAGCTCCTCGCCGATCCGGCGAGCGGCAAGGCCGTGATCCGCGAAGCCAACAAGGCCCTCAGCGGCACCCCCGAGGACCGCGTGGCGTTCCTGACCACCGGCCTCGCGAAGGCGCAGGACGAGGACAACAAGGTCACCATCCTCAGGCTCCTGGCCGACCCCGCGACCGGCAAGGGGGTCAGGCGCGAGGCCAACAAGGCCCTGGACGGCACGGCCGCCGACCGCGTCGCGTTCCTGGCCACCGGCCTCGCGAAGGCCCAGGACGAGGACAACAAGGTCACCATCCTCAAGGTCCTGTTCGCCAATCCGTCCACCGGCAAGGCCGTGAAGCGCGAGGCCAACAAGGCCCTGGACGGCACCGCGGCCGACCGGACCGCCTTCCTGAAGACGGGCCTGCGCCTGGCCCGGGCCCAGGACGACCGCGTGGACGTCGTGCGGATCCTGGCCCGCCCGGGCATCAGCGACGCGCTGCGCGCGGCGGCCGAGAAGGCGCTGAACGGCACCCCGGAGGAGCTGCGCCACTTCCTCACGGTCGGCCAGTACCAGGTCTGACCGCCCGCCGGACCCGAAGCGGCAGCCCTCGGGGAGGGCTGCCGCTTCGGCGTACGGTCAGAGGCTCCGGACGAAGGCGGTGAACGCCTCCGGGGCGACCGTGAAGGCGGGCCCGTCGGGTCGCTTGGAGTCCCGGACCGCGACCTTGCCGTCTCCGCCGGTGGTTCCGCTGTACGAGGCCTTGCGCCAGGCGACGGTGCCGAGAGGGGCGCACTCGACGCAGTCTCCGCCGGTCCCGCCGCTGTAGCTCGACTTACGCCACTGCACGCCCGTCAGGTCCTGCATGGTCTCCATAACGTTCCTCCCTTACACGGGCGATCAGAGCCGCCGATTCCTCCAGAGAGAGCGCTGCGGCCTGCAAATGGTCGTAGCGATGTGCACAGTCGCTGGCCGTCTCGGGATTCGCTGTCACATGAGCCGAACCGTAGCTCTCGGCATAGACGATATCCGGGTCGCCTTCGAACCGGAGAACGTTGAACGCCCCGACAGTGGCGGGGTGATGGCCTGCGCTGAAGGGAAGGATCTGGATCCGCATCGCGCGGGAATCCCGGAACTTCAGCAGGTGGCTCAGCTGGTCCCGCATTATTTCGCGGCCGCCGAAGGGCCGGTGCAGCACCGCTTCGTCCAGCACCACCCAGACGAGCGGCGGACGTTCCCGGGTCAGGATGCGCTGCCGCTCCATCCTCGCGGCGACCGCCTCGTCGAGCTTCTCTCCCCACCCCGCCTTGAGGACCGCTCGCGCGTACGCCTCGGTCTGCAGGAGCCCGTAGACCAACTGAGGCTGGAACGAGGAGATGTGCGTCGCCCTGGCCTCCATCTCCGCATAGGCCTGAAACCACGCCGGCAGCTGGCTCCGCAGGACCAGACCCACCAGGCGGGAGAACACACCACCTGTGCCGAGCGCAGCATCCACCCGTTCCGAGAAGTCCCGAGTCGGTACCCGCCGACCGTTCTCGATCATGCCGATCAGGGAACCCGTACAGAAGATGATGCTGCCCAGCTGCGCCTGCTTCAGGCCCGCCTCCCCTCTCAGGCGGCGCAGCTCAAAGCCGTAGTAGTCCAGCGGCGAGGCACTGGGATCGATGTCACGGGCCTGAACCATGAGACGGCACCCCCAAGCGGAAACGAGCTTGTCGCCGAGCGTAGCGGCACGAATACACACCGGTGTCGCGAATCCGGCAACCATGTCACACACCTCCGCCCCACCCCCGGGAGAGAGGGGGCAGGGCGGAGGCGTCGCTCGGCGCGGGGTGGGGGGAGATCAGCAGGCGCCGAGGTCCTTCCAGACACCCCATTCACCGGTGGTGCCCGGCGTCTCGTTCTGCGTCCACCACTGGGCCTTGTACTTGCGGCCGTTGTGGGAGACCTCGTTGCCGGCGGTGTAGACGGTGCCCGCGACGTACGCCGGGAGCGATCCGCAGCCGGTCGGAGGCTGCGTGGTCGGCGGGGTCGTGGTGGGCGGGGTGGTCGTCGGAGGCGTGGTGACCGGCGGCTGCGTGGCGCCGCCGAGCGCGTCCGAGATCTGGTTCAGCAGGGTGGTGTTGTTGTCCAGGCCGAGCAGGGAGTACATCATCGCGCCGGCCAGGCCGCGCTGCTTGCCGTAGTCGACCCGGGCCTGGATGGACTTCTGGTTCAGGCCGGTGAAGAACTCGCCGTCCTTGTAGAAGTACGAGGCCTTGGCCTGGTCGTCCCAGAAGGTGGTCGCCGGGTTGTCGACGAGGCCGCCGAGCTCCTTGTAGTTGGCGATGCCGGCCTGCTGGCTGGTGGGCCGGGCGCCCGAAGCGCCGGTGGCGGACTGGGCGAGGCCGTTGTTCGCCCCGGCGGGGACGCCCTTCCAGCCGCGGTAGTAGAACTCGTAGCCCAGGGTCAGCTTGTTGGCGGGGAAGCCGCCCGTGATGCCGTAGGACGGGTTGCCGTCGATCCAGGAGTCGATGGCGTTGTCGATGCTGTACTTCTGGGTGCCGGGGGCGATCACGTCGGTGGGGTCGCCGGCCGGGGAGTACAGCGGGGACTGGTGGTACGTCGGCCCGTCGCCGTCCCAGGCGCCGTGCATGTCGTACGTCATGATGTTCGCGTAGTCGAGGTACGCGCCGATCTTGTCCGTCTCGATGTACTTGATCTTGTCCTGGCCGGCCGGGAGGGCCGAGGTCAGGAGGTACTTCTTGCCGCCGTTGGCCGCGCCGTAGGCGTCGAGCTGGGTGCGGAACTCCTTGAGCAGGAGCGTGAAGTTCTGCTTGTCCTCGGGGGCGTAGTGGTTGCCGAGGTGGCCGCCCGACGAGCCCGGGTACTCCCAGTCGATGTCGATGCCGTCGAAGATCCCGGCCGCGGCGCCCTGGCCGCCGAATCCGCCCTCGACCGGCAGGTTGCCCTTGATGTACTGGTCGATGCAGGAGGACACGAGCTTCTTGCGGGAGGCGTCGGTCTTCGCCGCGTCGCTGAAGTACTTCGAGTAGGTCCAGCCGCCGAGCGAGATGTTGATCTTCAGGTGCGGGTACTTGGCCTTCAACTGCTTGAACTGGTTGAAGACGCCGACGATCGGCTGGTCCCACTTGTCGGCGACCCCGCTGACGCTGTCGGCCGCGCTGAAGGACTTCTGGTAGTCGGCGTACGAGTCGCCCGCGCCGTCACCGGCGTTGGGGTTGTTGTCGTCGCCCGCCGCCTTGTTCGCCTCGAAACAGGTGAGGTCGGTGGGGTGGATGTTGCCGAACGAGTAGTTGATGACGTCCAGCTTGCCCGCTATGCCGCGGGTGTCGAGGTGCTTGGGGTAGAAGGCGTTCCCGTACACGCTCCACTGGTCGTAGTAGGCGATGCGGACACCGCCCGCCGCGGCGGTGGTTCCGGCGCCGGCGGCCTGGGCCGTGCCGAGTCCCGCGAAGGAGGCAAGCGCTCCGGCTGCCAGCGCGGCCGTGGCGGCGGCTGCGATGAGGGGTTTACGGATGTGCATGAACTGCTCCGTGGGGGTGGGAGGAGAGAGCAAGAAGTTCAGGTGAGAGAAGTGATAGCGATCGCTCCGGCCCGGCGTCAATGGTTCGGACCAAAGAAGGACTAGACCACTTTCGCGCCATCTCCCCAAGTCAGAGACCTGAGCGCACATCAGAAACCGCTCGCCACCCCGGGTGACGAGCGGCTTAAGGCTGCCTTCAGACATCCCCCCGCAAGGTTTCGTCAACAAACCAGCCAAACCCCGTTTGCACGCGGTCAGTCGGCCGTCGACGCCTGCACGGGCATGTCGTACGCATCTGCGACGAGCTCGTACGAGCGCAACCGGGCCGCCCCGCCGTGGGCGTTGGCGGTCAGCATCAGCTCGTCCGCGCCCGTCCGCTTCGCGAGGTCGTCCAGTCCGGTGCGGACCTCGTCGGGGGTGCCGTGGACGATGTTCGCGAGCCAGCCGTTCACGAACTCCCGCTCCCCCGGGGAGAAGGGGTACGCCGCCGCCTCCTGCGGCGTCGGAACCAGTCCGGGCCGCCCGGTGCGCAGCCGCAGCATCGACAGTGCGCCCGTGAGCACCTGGGCGCGGGCCTCCGCGTCGCTGTCGGCGGCCAGCGCCGAGACCCCGATGACGGCGTACGGGGCGTCCAGGACGGCCGAGGGGCGGAAGCTCTGCCGGTAGAGGTCGAGCGCGGGCAGGGTGCCGGCCGCCGAGAAGTGGTGGGCGTAGGCGAAGGGCAGGCCGAGCTCGCCGGCGAGCCGGGCGCTGAAGCCGGAGGAGCCGAGCAGCCACAGCGGCGGCCGCCCGGCGGGTCCCTGCACCGGGCCCGGTACGGCGTGCACGCGGGCGTACGGGTGCCCGTCCGGGAAGTCGTCGTCGAGGAAGCGGGTGAGCTCCACGAGCTGCCGCGGGAAGTCGTCCGCGGCCTCGTCGAGGCGCCCGGCCCCGCGCAGCGCGGCGGCGGTGCGCCCGTCGGTGCCCGGGGCCCGGCCGAGCCCGAGGTCGATCCGGCCCGGGGCGAGCGCCTCCAGGGTGCCGAACTGCTCGGCTATGGCGAGCGGGGCGTGGTTGGGCAGCATGACCCCGCCCGAACCGAGCCGGATGCGGGAGGTGTGCGCGGCGAGGTGGGCCAGGATCACGGCCGGCGAGGAGCTGGCGACGCCGGGCATGGAGTGGTGTTCGGCGACCCAGTGGCGGTGGTAGCCGCGGGACTCGGCGAGCCGGGAGATGGCCACGCTGGTGCGCAGGGACGCGTGGGCGGTGCTGCCGGCGCCGACGGTGACGAGGTCCAGGACCGAGAGCGGTACGGTTGCCGTGCCCTGCGCGGCGCCCCGGATGCTGCCGTTCCTGCCGTGCTGTCCATGTGCGCCACCGCTGTCACTCATCGTCGCTCCCGTCTCGTCGTGTCGCCCGTACGAAGAATTCGAACCGTGGACGGCGGCGTGGCATTCCCGGCGGACCGGGGCAGCGCGCGTGACCATGGCATATGCCAATGGAGTAGATCCAGGCGGGGAGACCTGATTGAGCCATCAATCTCCTCAACAGGCGCTCCACATGGGCCGCTTGATGGCTATCGTGGTAGGGCAAGCGGTAACAACCTGCTAGGGGGAAACCGTGGCGCTGAAGCCCGAGCCGACCGCGCCGTTCCACTCGGTGCAGTACGCACTACGCGTACTCGAAACGATCGCACGGCACACCGGCGGTGTGACCGACGTGCAGATCGCGCGTGAGACCGGCCTGCCCGCCGTCCATCTCGCTCCGATGCTGCTCATGCTGCGCCGGGAGGGATATGTCCTGCAGGTGTCCGACGGCGCCTACGCCATAGGGGACTCCCTCGTCCTGCTCGGCTCGGGCATCGACCGACAGCAAGCACTCACGGACAAGCTGCAGGAGACCCTGGACCGGCTCCGCGACTCCGTCGGCGCTGCCGTCTACATCAGCCGGTACGTGGACGGCGAGGTCAGGATCACACAGTTCGCGGACAGCCCGCGCACCCCGAAGGTGCACGAATGGGTCGACTTCCGCTCCGCCGCGCACGCCAGCGCGGTCGGCAAGTGCCTGCTCACACAGCTGGACCTGAACGGGCGGCGCGACCACCTGTCCCGGCACAAGATCGCCCGGCTCACGTCGAAGACGATCGTGAACGAGCGGATCCTCTTCTCCAAGCTGGACGCCCAGCCGGCCACCGTGCCGATGCTCGACCTGCAGGAATACGCCGTGGGCACGGTCTGCGCGGCGGTCCCGATCACCGCCGGGGCCTCGGTGGGCTGCCTGGCCCTGTCGATGCCGGTCGAGCACGCACACCGGCTGCGCGCCGCGGCGGACACCCTGAACCGGAAGGCCGCGCCGCTGCTGCTGTCGCTCACGCTCTAGCGGCGGGGCGGGCGGGCGGTGCGCAGGCCGGAAAACACTTCGGGCGGTTCCCGGTGAACCGGAAACCGTCCGAAGGACAGGTGCGCCGCCAGGGACTCGAACCCCGGACCCGCTGATTAAGAGTCAGCTGCTCTAACCAACTGAGCTAGCGGCGCCTGCTGACAGAGAAAATACTACCTGGTCCTCAGGGGTGCTCAAAACCAATGGACCGGCCCTGGCCGCGGAGGTACGCGAGGACCGCCAGGACCCGTCGGTGGGTCTCCTCGGCGGGCAGCAGGTCGAGCTTTCCCAGGATGTTCCCGATGTGTTTGCCGACGGCCGCTTCGGAGACCACCAGATCGCGGGCGATGGCCCCGTTCGACTTCCCCGCGGTAGCGCAGCCCGGCCCAGGCGAGGAGGACGAGGGCGAGGAGGACGGGGAGGCCGGTGAGGGTGCTGCCGGCGAGGTAGCCTGCGGCTCGCCAGGGCAAGGCGGAGCGGAGGTAGCGGCCGCGGGCCAGGGCCTGCCAGGTGCTGCGCGGGGCGTCATCCATGCGTGCACGCTAGCCGCGGTCCGCCCGCGCGAACCATGGCCCCAGGGGGCGTCCACAGGTATCGCTGGCCCTACCCCACGGCCGAGCCGGCCCGGGCCCCGCTGCCCGGAACCCCGCGCCCGAGCCGGTCGGGCACCGCTGGCGTGGGTCCCGCTACGCGAAGCCGCGCGGCCGAGCCCGTGCAGGTACCGCTGGCGCGGAGCCGTGCCGCGGGCCGGGTGGGGGCCGCTGCGCGGAGCCTTCTCCCCGCCCCGCCCTTTCCCCGTTTCCCGGGCTCCGCCCGGACCTGGTCCTCGAACGCCGGACGGGCTGAAAGACCTGGGGCTCCGCCCCAGACCCCGCTCCTCAAACGCCGGAGGGGCTGAAATGCAGCCCCGCCGGGCTCGTCCCGGGGGTGGTGGCGGGCTTGTCAGCGGTTCAGGAGGTCGGTTCGGCCGTGGGATTCGTACCTGGCGAGGAGGGTGGCCACATCGGCCTCGGTCAGCAGGGCGTAGCCCCCCGCAGGGGACCGGTGCCAGACCGGGTCCGCGCAGCGGAAGGCGGCTCGGCGGAGGGAGACGCGGTGGATCTTGTTCGTGGCCCTGACCGGCATGGCCGGGAGGATGCGGACGTAGCGGGGGGACATCTTCGTGCCCAGGTCCGGCTGCGCGGAGAGGAAGGTCTCGAAGGAGGCCGGCGAGAACACCGCGCCCTCCCGGAGGGACACCGCGGCCATGACCTGGTCCCCCGCCACCTCGTCCGGGACGGCGTAGACCGCGACCGCCGCCGCGTCGGCCCAGCGGGCCAGGATGTTCTCGATCACCGCCGCGGCGAGGTTCTCGCTGTCGACCCGCAGCCGGTCGTCCGTACGGCCCGCGAAGTACAGGAAGCCCGCCGCGTCGCGGAAGAAGAGGTCTCCCGTCCAGTACCAGCCGTCCCGGGTACGGTCGGCCTCCGCTGCCGGGTTGTTCCAGTAGCCCTCGAACAGGCTGCGGCCCCGGTTGACGAGTTCGCCGATGGCCGCGGAGCCGTTCAGCAGGCGGCCGTCCCCGTCCAGTACCGCCGCCGGGCACTCCGCGCCCGTCTCCGGGTCGACCACCGCCAGGTCGTCCCCCGCGCCCGCCCGGCCCAGCGCGCCCGGCGGGGTGTCCGGGGTCCGCTGGACCGAGGCGCCGCCTTCGGTGGCGCCGTATCCCTCCACCAGCCGGACCCCGAACCGCTCGGCGAAGCGCGCCGCGTCCACCGCCCCGGCCTCGGTGCCGAAGCCGAGCCGCAGGCTGTGGGTGCGGTCGTCGGGGCGGGGCTCGGTGGCCAGGAGGTACTGGATGGCCCGGCCGACGTAGGTGAAGTAGGTGGCCCCGTACGCCCGTACGTCGTCCAGGAACGCGGAGGCCGAGAAGCGCCGGCGCAGCGCCACCGCGGCCCCGCCGACGAGCGCGGGGAGCCAGTCGGCGATGACGGCGTTGCCGTGGAAGAGCGGCATGCAGACGGAGTGGACGTCGTCCGGGGTGACGGAGAACTGGCGGGCCAGGGAGGCACCGGCCGCAGCCATCCGGCCTTGGGTGCAGATGGCCGCCTTGGGGGCGCCGGTGGAGCCGGAGGTGAAGTAGAGGAGGAGGCGGGAGTCGGGGGCGGGGGTGCTCAGGGCCGCCTCACCGGGTTTGGCCGCGGCGTAGGGCGCGAGCAGGGCCTCGTACTCCTCGGTTCCGGTGACCAGGATGCGTACGCCCGGCAGGTCCAGCCCGCGCAGCAGCGGCAGGTGGGCGCGCTCGGTGATCAGGATCCGGCAGTCGGTGTGCAGGAGGTCGCGCGCCAGCTCGGGGCCGCGCCGGGTGGGGTTGATCCCGGCGACGGCGGCCCCGGCCAGGGCCTCCGCGCCGAGCCAGAACGGGAACTCGGGGGTGTTGTCGAGCAGTACCCCGAGGTGCGGCTCGGCCCCCGGAGGCATGAGGTCGACGAGGAGCGCGGCGCGCGCGGCGGCCTCCTGGGCGGTCCGGTGGTGGGTGAGGACACCGCCTTCGTGTTTCAGCCCGGGCCGGTGGTCGCCCCATTGGCGCGCTATGAGCTCCGCGACGGTCTCGGGTGCAGTCGTCGTCCGCATGCCGCCGGAGGGTAGCTGACGATACGTCAGAATTGAATGTCGGAGCAGGCGTAGAAGGCCATCGGGGTGTCGTTGACGGTCCAGACGGCCAGGATCAGGTGTCGGCCGCTCTTGCCGCTCGGCATGGCTCCCTGGTGGACGGTGGTCATGGCGGGGCGGGCGCCGTTGTAGGCGACGGTGAGGAACGGCTGGGGTTCGAGGTCGGCGCGGGTGAGGGCCTTGGTGCCGGTCCAGCCGTTCTTGGTGACGTAGTACTTGAAGTCGGTGGTGGAGTGGTTGGCGGTGAACTGCCACCGGAAGGCGTAGCTCTGCCCGCTGGTCACCCTGGTGGTGGGCCAGGCGCCACCGCGCGGGTTGTCGAGCTCGGCGAACTGCGAGAGCCCGCCGGAACATATCTTGCCGTCGGCGGGGCCGGCGGCCGGGAAGCCCTTGAAGCCCTCGACGCTCTGCGGCTCCCACTGGATGGCGCCGCAGTCGGAGACGGTCTTGTTGGCGCAGAGCTTCTGGCGGCTGATGGGGGTGTCGGTGTAGCCGTGGCTGCTGGCGCTGGGGGCGCCCATGAGGGTGATTCCGGCGACGAGGCCGAGGCCGAGCGCGGCGACGCCGGCCCGTCCGGGCATGCGGACGTTACGCATGATGCTCCTTGAACGTGGGGGGAGTTCGACGAGAGCGCGCGCCTGGGTGTGCGTGTGCACCTGTGGGGATTTCAGGTCTAGACCAAGTCCCAGATTATTGACGAGAGTTGGCCATGTCCATACCAATGGGAGAACGGGTGGTCCGGTCGCTTCCGGCCACCCGTTCCCGTCGTCCCCGCCCCGTCGTCCGGAGCGTTGCTCGGAGCGCTACTCGGGGCGTCCCGTGTAGAAGGCGACCGTGAGGTCCTTCACCAGGGCCTTGCGCTCGTAGTCGTCGAGCTCGACCAGCCCGCGCGAGGTCAGGCGGTGGACGGTGTCGTCCACCGCGTCCACGACCGAAGTCAGCACGGTGTCCCGGTGCTTGGCGTCGATCGCCGCGACCCGGCGGCGGCGCATGGCCTCGGCGACCTCGGCCGCGTACTCGATCCGGGTCGGCTGGGCCGAGAACACCTCGATCCCGACGGCCTCGGTTTCGGCCGCCAGCATGCGGGTCAGCGCGTCGCCGACCGCCTCGGCGTCCCGAAGGGTCGGGGCGTCCTCGTGGAAGGCGTCGGCGGGGAGCTGGGAGAGCACGCGGGCCATGGCCGATTCGACCTGCTCGGCGAGGTACTCCGTGTGGTCCTCGACGGCGAGCGTGGCCCGGGCCGTGTCCTTGACCTGCCAGACGACCTGTACGACGACCTGCAGGGCGAGGCCGCCCGAGTCCACGGCGGGCATGGGGTCGCTGCGCCAGTGCCGCAGCCGTACGTCGACCCGGCGGCGCAGGAGGAGCGGGCTGACCCAGGTCAGGCCGGTCAGGCGGACGGTGCCGCGGTAGCGGCCGAAGAGGGTGAGCACCCAGGCGTGGCCGGTGCGGGCCCGGCCGAGACCGCCGAGCGCCACGAGGGCCACGATGCCGAGGAAGGCGAGCGGGGGCCAGTGGGCGGCGCGCAGGCCCTGGTAGGCGCGGGGGGTCGCCCCGAAGGCGGCCACGAAGGCGGCGGGAACGGCCCCGGCCCGCCAGAGCACGGCCGTGCATCCGGCGAGTGCGATGCCGCCGACCGCCACACCGACCCAGCCGGGCAGCACCGGGCCGCGGTGCTCCCGGAGCCGGTCGTCGCCGCGGGGGACCCGGCGGCCGGGGGCGGGCCGGGGGGCGGCCTGTGACCGGCCGGGCCGGGTGGCGGGCGCGGGCATCGGCTTCGGCTCGCCGCGGAAGGGGAGGTGCACCGGCACCTCGGTGACCGAGGTGCCGCGGCGGGGCGGGAGGCCGGGGAGGTCCCGGGCCTCGTCCCCCTCCAGGCCGCGCGCCACCGCCTGGGCGACGATCTCGGCGACGCCGGGCCCGGGCACGCCGGGCGGGTCCGCGGGTTCGGCGACCGGTTCGGGGCCGGGTCCGGGCTCGGGGTCGACGGTCCGCAGGCTCAGGGTGGCCACCCCGGCCTGGGCCTGGGCCTCCGCGTCCTGCGGGTGCGGGATCTCCGGGGCCGCGGTGGCGGCCACCGGCTCGGACTCGGACCGGGCCCGCGCCGCCGGCACCTCGCATCCGTGCGGGGGCACCGGTTCGTCGGCCTGCACCGAGCGGGCCACCGGGGCCGCGGCCCGGCCGAACGAGGTCGCGGCAGGGTCGCTCGCCCCGGCCTCCTCGCGCGGCGCGCCCACGGCGGCGGACGCCGGCGCCGGAGCAGCGAGCTCCGGCTCCGCGGCCCACGCCGGGTGCGAGCGGGGCGCGTCCGGTGCCGTACGGGAATCCGCGCACGGCGCGGCCACGGCCACGGCCGCCGCTGCGGCCGACCCGAACGAGCCCGAGGCCACGGCCTCCGCCGACCACGCCGGGTGCGCACTCGTCACGTCCGATGCCGTACGGGAACCCGGGCGGGCCCCGGGCTCTGACTCCGCCGCCCACGCCCGGTGCCCGCGCGGCGCCTCCGCTGCCGCATCGGAGCCCGGCCGCGGCGCGGCCACGGCAGAGCCGCGCGAGGCCGAAGCCTCGGGCTGCGCCGCCCACGCCGCGGGTGCAGACGCGGGCTGCGCGGCGCGGCCGGACCCGCTCGGGGCGACGTCGGCCCGCTCCGCGTGCGCGCGCCCCGAGAAGTCCGGGCCGGGGACGGACCCCGCCGGGCGTGCATGCGGCGCGGCCGCGGAAGCGAGTGCGCGCTCCGGCCCGGTCGCCCACCCCGGGTGCGAGCGCGGCCCTTCCGGTGCCCTACGGGAGTCCGGGCGGGACGCGGAGGGGGATGCCGACGTGCCGCGGCTGGGCCCGGTCTGGGCGACGGTGGCCGGATCCGGGTGCGGGTGCCCCGCGACCGAGGCCGTGCGAACGGGCGCCGGCTCCGGGGCCCGTGCCGGGCGGGCGTGCGGGCCGACCGTGGGAACGGGCGCCGGCTCCGCCGCCCGCGCCGGGTCCGTGCGGGACACGGACGCGGACGCGGACACGGGAGCAGACTGCGCAGCGTGGGCGGGGCCCCACGAGGCGACGCCGACGGGCGCCGGCTCCGCGGCCGCCCACGCCGGGTGCGCGCGCCCCGCGACCGATGCCGTACGGGAATTCGGGCCGGTGACGGGCTCCGCCGGGCGGGCGGGCGGCGCGGACGGTGCCGACGCGGAAGCGGCCGCGGGAGCGGAGGCAGGCGCGGGCTCCGCCGGCCACCCCGGGCGGGAGCGCGGCGCTTCCGGTGCCGTGCCGGAATCCTGGCGGGGCGCGGATCCGGGCGCGCGGTCGGGTGTCGGTGCGGACGGTGCCGCCCAGCCCGGTCCGGCCGGGGCGACGGCGGCGGGCTCCGGCTGCGTCGTCCACGCGGGGCGGACATCGGGCGCGGCCGGTGCCGACCGGGGGTCCGAGCGCGGCGCGGGCTCCGGCTCGGCCGCCCGCCCCGGGTGGGAGCGCGGCGCGGACGATGCGGTCGCGGGCGTCTGCGCGGCCCGGCCGTGCCCGGCCGGGGCGGCGGGCTCCGGTGCCGCCGTCCACGCCGGGTGGGCGTGTGGCGCGGCTGCCGTCGGCGGTACGCGGAGGGTGCCCGTCGTCGAGGTGGTGCGCGTGGGGAACATCGTTACCTCCGTCATGCGAACAGCCGGCGCCAGGTTTCCGGGCCCGGGTAGCCGTTGGCCGAGGCGCCGCGCCAGCCCTGCGCGCGCTGGAAGGCCTCGACGTTGCGGCGGTCGGCCTCACCCCAGCGGGGGCCGGGGCCGGACGTGTAGTACTTGCCGAAGCCCTTCTTGCGCAGCTGTCGGCCGAGGGCCTCGATGGCCGCGTGGGACTGGCCCGGGCGGAACACGGCGGCCCCGGGGAAGGCCCGTACTCCGCCCGGTCCCGGCGCCGCGCCCACCAACGGCGGGATGCCGGCGCCCTGCTTCTCGACGAGCAGGCGCCAGGTGTGCGCGCCGGGGATGCCGTCGGCGTCCGCGCCCGACCAGCCCTGTGCGCGCTGGAAGGCCTGGGTGGCCAGCTTGTCGTGGTCGCTCCACGTCCGGTCCGCCACCCCTTTGGGGTAGAAGCGGTACGCGCCGCGCTCGATCAGCATCCGGCCCAGTTGTTCCACGAAGTCGTTCGCGGCGCCCGGGGCGAACTTGTCCGCCCCCGGGAAGGCCTTGGCGTCGCCCGGCTTCGGGCCCGCCGCGGGCGGTTCGGGGACGGCGCCCGGGACCTCCGGAACGACCCCGCCCGTCACCCCGTTGAACCGGTACGGGACGTACTTGGCCGCGTTGGCCCAGTACCCGTAGGGCGTGGCCAGCTTCCGCGTGTTGGGGCGCGTCTGCTCGTAGGCGACGTAGTGGTTGCGCGTCTCGTCGACCCAGCCGCCGAAGATGACCACGTGCGAGCCGTTGTTGGGGTCCGCCGGGTTGTGGAAGAGCAGCATGTCCCCCGGCAGCAGATCATCCTTGGTGATCTTGGTGGCGAACTTGTCCAGGCTGCCGGTCCACTCGTTCGAGCCGAGGTTCCAGGCCATGGAGACGTAGCCCGAGCAGTCCTGCCGGTAGCCGTCCGTGAAGTACGTGGACATGCTGTACGGAACCTGCGCGTCCAGCCACAGCTTCGCCCGGTTGATGATCGTCGTGCGGTCGATCCGCTTCACGGCGCCGGGCTTGGCGGGGGCGCCGGGCCGCCCGACCGGGCCGCCCTGCGGGCCGTGCAGCGGGGTCCGGTCGCCCTGCGGGGAGCCGGGGTCGTCCAGGGCCACCGGACCGGTGGCCGGAGTGGTCACGGCCACCGCGGTGGCGCCGCCACCGCCGAGGACCACTCCCGCGGCGGTGGCCAGGACCAGCGCCCGCCGGGCCCCGCGGGCCGCGGGGTGCCCCCCGTCCCTCAGCGGTATGGCCCGCGCGCGGGCGAGGGAACGGCGGCGCTGGGCGCATCCCCGGCACACGCAGTCCCCCGCGGGCTCGTACTCCTCGAAAGCGGGCATCGGCATCTGCACATGCGTCGGAGGCTGCGTCGTCATGCGGATCCGTCCACTCCCCTGCTCGTCCCCTGCTCGTCCACTGGTCGGCCGGGCCCACATCTGATAAAGCATCAGATGTGCACGGCGCAGACATATCGTGCACGATAAACCCCTCAAACATGGGTTAATCTGACAAGGCGGGCGTGGCTGGTCACGAGCACCTGCGGAGGTGGGGTAGAGTTTTCCCTGTCAGCAAGCGCCGCTAGCTCAGTTGGTTAGAGCAGCTGACTCTTAATCAGCGGGTCCGGGGTTCGAGTCCCTGGCGGCGCACAGACGGAGGAAGCCCCTCGCAGCGAAAGCTGCGAGGGGCTTCTTCGTTTCCCCGCCGGCCACGGTCAGACCGTCGTGCCCGGGCGGGCTCCCACGCCCGTCAGGTAGGCGGAGACCACCACGTTCGCCGTGTACTCCTTGGCCGCCTTGTCGTAGGT
Source organism: Streptomyces sp. NBC_01233 (assembly GCF_035989305.1). Lineage (NCBI taxonomy): Bacteria > Bacillati > Actinomycetota > Actinomycetes > Kitasatosporales > Streptomycetaceae > Streptomyces > Streptomyces sp. NBC_01233. The sequence continues at coordinate 3,507,562 of NZ_CP108514.1, forward strand.
GCCCCCGCAGGTCACGAGCCTCAGCTCCGCCCGGCCCCGGACCCGCGGGCCGTAGGCCTTGTGCGCGTCGAAGGCCGCGCGCTCGTAGACCCGTACGTCCTCGATCGTGAACTCGGCGACCGATCCGTCCGCCCGCACCACCCGCACCTTGTCACCCGGCTGCACCGTGCTCAGGCCGTAGAACACCGCCGGCTTGGAGCGGGTGTCCACGTGCCCCACCATCAGCGCCGTCCCGGCCGTCCCCGGCTGGACGCCCTTGCCCCACCAGCCCACCGTGCCCGGACTGTCGTACGGGGGCGGTTCGAGCGCGCCGTCCTTGTCCAGGCCCCGGGAGATCACCGGGGCCTGGATGCCTATGGAGGGCACGTCGACGCGCTGGGGCAGGGCCGCGGCGAGCGGGGCGTGCGCGGCCGGCAGTCCCAGGCCCACCGCCCCGCCGGCCGGGCCGGTGGGCGCGGCGGGCGCCACGGTGAGCTGGCGGCCCCACAGCCACAGGCCGAGCACCAGCACGGACCAGGCGGCGAAGGTCAGCAGCCGGCCGCCGGCGGAAGCCTTGACCTCACTCATCCGGCCCCCGCTCGTCCACCATCCGGCCCCCGCTCATGCACGGCCCGCCTCATCCACCGCTCACCTCACTCGCCGCTGCGGCGGCGGCGCAGGGCCAGCGCCCGGCCCGCGGCGGCCAGGGTGGCGACGGCGGCCAGGATCGCGCCGATCACCGTGTGCGGCAGGCTCGGGCCGTCGTCGTGGTCCTTCTTGGCCGCGGCGGCGACCGGCTCGGCCCCCTTCGCGAGCTCGGCGGACATGCCGCCGCCGCCCGCGTGGACGGGCCAGACCGGCGAGGCGTGGTGGGAGGGGTGGCGGTACGGGGAGATCTGGACGGAGCCGCTGACCTTGTCGCGGCCGTCGCACGTCACCCGGATGGAGTGCCAGCCGGGCGAGGCGTGCGAGCTGATCACCGCCTCGCCGTAGAGCAGGCTGCGGCCGCCGTCGCGGCCGTAGAGGTCGACGTCCGCGACGAAGACGGCGGACTTGGCCGACCCTCTGCTGCCGTCGCATCCGTTGACGCGCAGCTTGACCTGCGCTCCGGGGTGGGCCGGATCCGGGTCGACCGTGATGCTGCCGCGGCCACCGCGGTCCTCCTCGCCCGCGAGGGCGGCGGGCACGGTCACCGCGGAGAACGCCGCCAGGGCGACGGACACGGCGGCGGCACGGAGAGCGATCGGGACACTGCGCATGGTGAACCTCCTCGTCAAGGAGACTCACGCGCGGCGCGCCGCTCCGCATCCGGAACGGCGCCGTACGTGTCAGCCGTACGCCTCAAACGCGGTACGCCCTGTCGGCCGTACGCCGTACGCCTCAGACGAGGTCGACCAGATCCGCGATCGAATCGACGGTCTTGGTCGGGCGGTACGGGAACTTCTCGGTGTCCGCGATCGAGGTCAGGCCGGTGAGGACGAGGAAGGTCTGCATGCCCGCCTCCAGGCCGGCCAGCACGTCGGTGTCCATGCGGTCGCCGATCATCGCGCTGGTCTCCGAGTGCGCGCCGATGGCGTTCAGGCCGGTGCGCATCATCAGCGGGTTGGGCTTGCCGGCGAAGTACGGCTTCTTGCCGGTCGCCTTGGTGATCAGTGCGGCGACCGCGCCGGTGGCCGGGAGCGGGCCCTCGGTGGAGGGGCCGGTCTCGTCGGGGTTGGTGCAGATGAAGCGGGCGCCCGCGTTGATCAGGCGGACCGCCTTCGTCATCGCCTCGAAGCTGTACGTCCGGGTCTCGCCCAGGACCACGTAGTCGGGCTCGTGGTCGGTCAGGATGTAGCCGATGTCGTGCAGGGCGGTGGTCAGGCCCGCCTCGCCGATGACGTACGCCGTGCCGCCCGGGCGCTGGTCGTCGAGGAACTTCGCGGTGGCCAGCGCGGAGGTCCAGATGTTCTCGACGGGCACGTCCAGACCCATCCGGGACAGGCGGGCCTGGAGGTCGCGGGGGGTGTAGATGGAGTTGTTGGTCAGGACCAGGAAGGGCTTGCCGGACTCGCGCAGCCGCTTGATGAAGGCATCGGCGCCGGGGATCGGGGTGCCCTCGTGGATGAGGACCCCGTCCATGTCGGTGAGCCAGGATTCGATCGGCTTGCGCTCTGCCACTGGACTGTTCTCCGCTCTCGGTGGCCTGTGACGACTGACCTCTGACCGCTAGTCTGTACCACCCTATCGGGGCCGGGCCGTGGACGCTTCGGCCGTCCACAGCCCGGACCACGAGGGCCTGGATCAGCCCAGGCGGACGTTGTCGACGGTCCAGTACCAGTTGTTGTTCCCGCTGTAGCGGAAGCGGATCTGGACGTCGGTGGCGCCGGCCGGGACCTGCAGCGCGAGGGACTCGGCCTTGGCGACGGCGTCGGCGGTGTAGGACTTCACGACGGTCGGGGCACCGCCGTTGTAGGAGACCAGGACCTGGGCGGTCTGGCCGGCCTCCTGGCGGTAGTGCGTCTGGAAGGTCAGGTTGCGCGTGCTGCCGCCGGTGACCGCCCACTTGGGGGTGATCAGGGTGGAGTCGAAGGCGCCCGTGTGGCTCTTGTCGTCCCACTCGTCGGAGTCGGCGACGGCGAAGACGTCACGGGAGCGGACGTTCAGCTCGCGCCACTGGTCGCGCTGCGCCTGGCTCCAGAACTCGTCGGTCGCGAAGGCCCAGCCGGCCCACTCGGTGACGCCACCGGTGCCCATCTTGGAGTTGTCGACGGACCAGCCCGCGGGCGGGGTGTGCGTGAAGCCCTTCGCTCCCGCCGGGATGCCCGTCTCGTCCACGCGCGCCTGGAGGTTCGGGCGCAGGGTGTCGAAGGGGTCGTCGTCCGGGGCGTTCAGCGGGACTCCGTCGATGCCGGGGGCGTTCAGCGGGACTCCGTCGATGCCGGGGGCGGCGACGCCGACCTGGGCGAGCGCGGTCGCGGCCACGTCGACCAGCTTCACGTCGCCCCGGACCGAACCGGCCTGGATGCCCGCGCCCTTGGCGATGACGAAGGTGCCGCGCTCCTGGATGGTCGAGCCGCCGTGGCCACCGGAGTCGGTGTGGCCGTGGTCGGTGGTGACCAGGACCTTCCAGTTCTCCTGGGCGTACGTCGGGCGGTTCTGGACGGCGGTGAGCAGCTGGCCCACCAGCCCGTCCACGCGGGCGATGGTGTCGAGGTACTGCTGACTGGCGGCGCCGTAGGAGTGGCCGGCCGCGTCGATCTCGCCGAGGTAGACGAAGGCGGCGTCCGGGTTCTGGTCGCGCAGCTCGGCGGCGGCCGCGGCGGCGATCTTCGGGTCCTCGCCCCGGTAGCCGTCGCGGTCGCCCTTGAGGGAGAGGCGCTTGTCGATCTTGGCGGAGAAGATCGGGCCGTTCTGGTCGGTGGAGGTGATGGGCTCCCAGTCGGCGGCCGCGTACGTGTTGAGCGCCGGCTTGGCGTTCTCGATGCGGGTCAGGAAGTCCGGGTACGCGGTGTAGTTCTTGCCGGTGAAGGAGTTGTCCTTCACGCCGTGCTTGTCGGGCCAGACTCCGGTGGCGATGGTGGACCAGCCGGGGCCCGAGGAGGTGGCGGCCATCGGGTTCGCGTAGAGGGTGCTGCGGGCGGTGAGGCCCTGGGCCATCAGGCCCTGCAGGTTCGGCGCGTTGGCGGCCTTGACACGGTCCAGGACCGCGCCGTCGATGCCGATGACGAGGACCTTGCCGGTGCCGGCGGCGGCCGCGGCCTCGTCGGCGGTGGCGGCGTGCGCGCCGAGTGCGGTGGCGAGCAGGGCGGTGACGGTGGTGGCCACGGCGAGGGTGCGTCCGGCGGGGACAGCAGTGGGCACGAACTCCTCCGGGAGTGATCGTGGGAAGGCGCTGGGGACGTGCGCCGGGTCCGGACCGAAGGTGCGGGCCTCGGTCCAGACCCATCCCCCAGACTTCGTCCGGGGGGGACCCCCAGGCAGGTCACTCTGCCGGCCGTGGGTGGCCAGGAAGTAACCGGTCAGCTTCCGGTTGCCGACTTCCACGCGTCGACGTAGCCGGTGAGGTTCTTGTCGATGTCGGCCCAGTCCGGCTCGAAGATCTCCACGCCCGCCATGATCTTGGTGAGTTCGACGGCGTTGGCGTCGGTCGGCTTGACGTCGGTGCGCGCCGGGAAGCCGCCGCCGACCTCGCTGACCAGCTTCTGGGCCTCTTCGCCGAGGAGGTGGTCGAGGAGCTTCTTGCCGTTCTCGGAGTGCGGGGCCTTGGCGACCAGGCCGGCCGCGTAGGGCAGGGCGAAGCTGGTGGGCTTGCCGCCGTCCTTCGCCGGGAACCAGATGCCCAGGTTCGGCATGGACTTGGACTGCGCGAAGTTCATCTGGACGTCGCCGTTGGCCACGAGCAGCTCGCCCTTGTCCGTCTTCGGCGCGAGCTTGCTGGTGGAGGAGGACGGGCCGACGTTGTTGGCCTGGAGCTTCTTCAGGTACTCCATCGCCGGCTCCTTGCCGCCGAAGTCGTGCATCGACTTGACGAGGACGGCCGTGCCGTCGCCCGCGACGCCCGGGGTGGAGTACTGCAGCCTGCCCTTGTACTTGGGGTCGAGCAGCTCCTCCCAGGTCTTGGGGGCCTCGGGGAGCTCCTTCTTGTTGTGGACGAAGCCGAAGTAGTTGTTGACGACCGAGGTCCACTTGCCGTCGGGCGCCTTGTCCGCGCCGTTGACCTTGTCGGATCCCTGCGGCACGTAGGCCTGGAGCAGGCCCTTGCCGTCGGCCTGCTGGATGAACGGCGGCAGCGTGATCAGCACGTCGGCCTGGGTGTTGGTCTTCTCGCGGACGGCGCGCTGCACCATCTCGCCCGAGCCGCCCTCGACGTACTTGACCTCGATGCCGGTCTTCTTGGTGAAGTCGGCGAAGACCTTGTCGTACCAGCCGTCGCCCTTCTCGCTCTTGAGGCCGTCGGCGCTGTAGACGGTGACGACCTTCTCGCCGCCCCGGGAGTCGGCGGAGTCCGCGGAGGAGGAACCGCCGCAGGCGGTGAGGGAGGCGGTGAGGGCGAGGCTGCCGGCGACGGCGGCGGCACTGCGGAGCAGGAGCTTGCTGGGCATGGAACTTCCTTACGGGGAAAGGGAGTCAGCGGGGAATCAGCGGGATCTGCGGGGACCGGCCGGAGTCTGTGGGGGCCGGCTGGAGTCAGCGGTACGAGGCCTTGGTACGGATGCGGGAGACGGCCAGGAGGACCAGCAGGGTGGCGGCCATCAGGACCACGGCGACGGCGGAGCCGCCGAAGAGCGAACCGCGGTCGGTGGCGGTGAAGATGCGGACGGGGAGGGGCATCCAGTCCGGCGGGTAGAGCATCATCGTGGCGCTCAGCTCGCCCATGGACAGGGCGAAGCAGAGCCCGGCCGCGGCCGTGAGGGACGGCAGCAGGAGGGGGAGCCTGACCCGCCAGAGCACGTACGCGGGACGGGCGCCGAGGGAGGCCGCCGCCTGCTCGTACGCGGGGTCGAGCCGTACGATCGCGGCCGAAACCGACTGGTGGGCGAACGCCGTGACAAGGATCGTGTGCGCCAGGATGACGATCGAGCTGGTGCCGTTGAGCAGGACCGGCGGCCGGCTGAAGGCGACGAGCACTGCGAGGCCGACGACCACGGACGGGACCGCGACGGGCAGCATGAACAGCGCGTCCAGGGCGCGCTTCCCGCGCTTCTTCAGTGTGGCGGCGGCCAGCGCGGCCCAGGTGCCGACGGCGAGTGCGAGGAGGCTGGCGGCGAGGGCGGTGACCAGGCTGGTGGTCAGCGCCCGGAGGGATTCGCCGCGTACCGCGGAGGCGTAGTTCGCGGTCGTCGGCCCGGAGGGGAAGGCGCCCGACCAGTGGGTGGCGAAGGAGGCCGCGACCACGACGAGCAGCGGCAGGGCGAACAGCGGCAGGAAGAGGAGGCCGAAGAGGCCCCAGGCGGCCCAGCGGCCGGTCTTGCTATGCACCAGCACGCTTGCCCACCACCCGGTAGAGGCCGAACAGACCGACGGAGATCGCGATGTTGACGACGGCGACCACGCAGGCGGCCGCGTAGTCGGATTCGAGGATGGCCTTGCCGTAGATGAGCATCGGCAGGGTCGTGACGTCCTTGGCTCCGGTGAAGAGGACGATCCCGAACTCGTTGAGGCACATGACGAGGACGAGGCTGCCGCCCGCGGCGAGCGCCGGGAGGGCCTCGGGGAGGATCACCCGCCGGACGATCCGGGCGGGCCGGGCGCCGAGGCCGGCGGCGACCTCCAGCTGGGCGGTGTCCAGTTGGGAGAAGGCCGCGAGCAGGGGGCGCATCACGAAGGGCGTGAAGTACGTGATCTCCGCGAGGAGGACGCCCCAGGGGGTGGTGAGGAAGTGGAAGGGCCCCTCGGCGGCGCCGGTGAGGCCGGTCCAGGCCCCGTTGGCCATGCCCACGGTCCCGTAGATGAAGAGGAGGGCGAGGGTGACGAGGAAGGAGGGGAAGGAGAGGAACACGTCGATGAACTTCGCGACGGCGCGGGCCCCGGGGAAGGGCACGAAGGCGATGATCAGCGCGAGGGCGAAGCCGAGCACGAGGCAGCCGGCGGTGGCCCCGACGGCCAGCCACACGGTGGTCCCGAGGGCCTCGCGGAAGCTCTGCGAGGCGAAGACGGAGGCGTACGCGTCGAAGGCGCCGCCGCCGTTCTCGGGGCTGAGCGACTGCCGGACGACCAGTGCGAGGGGATACAGGAACACCAGCGCGAGCACGGCCACGGGCGGCAGCGCCCATACCAGCGCACGATTCAGCCTCGCCGGCGATTGAGACGCGGGGTCCGGGGCGGAGCCCCGATCTTTCAGCCGCGCCGCACATTCCAGCCCCGCCGGCGATTGAGGCACGGGGTCCGGGGCGGAGCCCCGAGCCTCCCCGGCGGGGGTCGGCACGGCCGCGCGCCGCATGGTCTCAGCCATCCGACACCCCTGCGGCCAGCAGCACGGCGTCGCGCGGCTCGAAGTGCAGCGTGACCCTGTCCCCCAGCGCCGGAGTCTCCCGCAGCTCGGGGAGGTCCGCCTTGACCCGGTGGCCGTCGACGTCGACGTAGAGCCGGTGCGTCGAGCCGCGCCACTGGACCTCGGCGATGGTGCCGCTCAGAGCGTTGGGGCCGGTCCCGAGGCCGAGCAGGTGCGGCCGTACGCACAGGGTGGCCGTGGAGCCGGGCGCCGCGCGGCCGCGGTCGAGGGTCAGTGCGCGGCCCTCGAAGACCGCGCCGGACTCGGCCACCGTCACCGGCAGCAGGTTCGCGTTGCCGACGAAGGACGCGGTGAACTCGGTGCGCGGGGCCCGGTACAGCTGCTGCGGGGTCCCGCAGTCCTGGAGCCGGGCCTTGTCCATGACGGCGATCCGGTCGGCCAGGGTGAGCGCCTCGACCTGGTCGTGGGTGACGTAGAGGATGGAGACGTCGGGCAGTTCGCGGTGCAGGCGGGCCAGTTCGGCGAGCATCCCGGAGCGCAGCTGCGCGTCGAGGGCCGAGAGGGGTTCGTCCAGCAGGAGTACCCCCGGGCGGATCGCGAGCGCGCGGGCGATGGCCACGCGCTGCTGCTGGCCGCCCGAGAGTTCGCGGGGGTAGCGCCGTGCGTAGCCGCCCATGCCGGTCAGTTCCAGAGCCTCGGCGACGCGGCCTCGGATCTCGCCCTTGGGTGCCTTCTGGGCCCGGAGGCCGAAGGCGACGTTGTCCTCGACCCGCATGTGCGGGAAGAGCGCGTACTGCTGGACGACCATGCCGATGCCGCGCTTGTGCGGCGGGAGCGCGGTGACGTCCCGGCCGCCGATCAGCACCCGGCCCGCGACGGGCCGTACGAAACCGGCGACCGCGCGCAGCGCCGTGGTCTTGCCCGAGCCGGAGGGGCCGAGCAGCGCCATCACCTCGCCCGGCTCGACGGTCAGGTCGAGGGAGTCCAGGACGGTCGTGCCGCCGTAGGCGACGCTGACCCCGTCGAAGCGGATGCCGCTCACGACGACTCCGCCAGGAGGTCCGGGAGTTCCGCGACGGAGCCGAGGACGTGGGTCGCGCCGTTCGCCGTCAGCGCCGCGCGGTCGTGGGCGCCGGTGAGGACGCCCGCCACGGTCCCGGCGCCGGCGCGGCGGCCGCTGAGCATGTCGTAGGCGGTGTCGCCCGCGACCACCGTGTCGCGTACGTCGGTCACGGCGCCGGTGCGCAGGAACGCGGTCAGCACCATGTCCGGGTAGGGCCGGCCGCGGCCGCCCGCGTCGGCGGGGCAGAGGGTGAGGTCGGCGAGGTCCTGCCAGCCGAGGGCGTCGAGGATGGCGTCCTGCGTCACGCGGGCGAAGCCGGTGGTCAGGACGACGGTGCGGCCGTCGGCGCGGAGCTTCTCGATGGCGGAGCGGGCGCCGGGCACCGAGGCGATGAGGCCGCCGTCGACGAGCTCCGCGTACGCCTCCTCGAAGGCGGAGTTGGCGCGCCGGGCGAGCTCCTCCGTACCGAAGAGGTGACGGAAGACGGTGATCTTGGACTCGCCCATGGTGTCGCGGACGTACTGGAGCTTGGCCGCGTGGTCGGGGGTGCCGGGCTCGACGCCCAGGCGCTCGGCGGCGCGTTCGAAGGCGCGCTCGACGAGGCCGCCGTCGGCGACGGTGGTGCCGGCCATGTCGAGGACGATCAGCTTGCGGGTGTCGGTGGTGGCCGTGGCGGTTGTGGTGTGCGTGGCGTGCGTGGTGTGCGTGGCGTGCGTGGTGTGCGTGGCGTGCGTGGTGTCGGTCATCCGGCTTACCAGCCCAGTTCGTTCGCGGTGGTCTCGGCTATGGCGGGCGAGCAGGTCATGCCGCGTCCGCCGGGTCCGGTCACCAGCCAGACGCCGTCGGCCACCTGCTGGCGGTGGACGACGCGGGTGGTGTCGGTGCACTGCGCGTACACGCCCGCCCAGCGGCGCTGGATCCGCGGCAGCGGGCGGCCCAGGAAGCCCTCGACCACCCCGGTGAGGTGTTCGTAGGGGTCTTCGAGGGTGTCGAAGGCGAAGGGGTGCTCGTACTCGTGGGTGTCGCCGATGGTCAGTCCGCCGTCGCGGCGCTGGACCATCAGCAGCTGCATCTTGTGCGCGGCGGCTGTCGGCGCCTGGTCCTGCCCGGCGTTGAGGGCATCGAGCGCGGGGGACTTGTAGGCGGGGTAGTAGCGGAAACTGTCGGCGTCGGCGACGGACGTCGTCAGCCGCTCGCCGAGCGGGGCGGTCTGCATCATCTGGAGCCGGACGCGGCGCACGGGCAGGTCGGGGACCAGCTCTCGGACCAGGCCGGACAGCCAGGCGCCGGTGGCGAGGACGACCGCGTCGCCGCGGTGCACGTCGCCGTGGTCGTCGCGGACGGCGGCGGGGCCCGTCACCTCGCGCACCTCCCGGCCGGGAAGGAAGGTGTACCGGCCGGTGGCCTGGAGCGCCTCCCGCAGGTGGAGCTGCGCGGTGCGCGGCTCGACGGCCGCGTCCCGCTCGCACCACAGGGCGGCCTCGAAGGCGCCGCGCAGGGCCGGGTTGATCTGCCGCGCCTCCTCGGCGGTGACCAGCTCGTAGCCGCGGGCGGCGGCGTCGGGGCGGGCCAGGGCCGCCTCGGCTACGGCGTGCTCGCGGTCGGTGCGGACGGGGGTGAGGGAGCCGTTGGCGCGGAAGCCCAGGCCGGGCACCTCCGCGCCGATGCGCTCCCAGAGCTCGCGGGCCCGCAGGGCGGTGTCGATCTCCTCTCCCCCGGCCCGTCCGCTGACCCAGATCTGGCCGAAATTGCGCAGTGACGCGCCGCGGGCCTCCGCCTCTCGCTCGATCTGGACGACCTCGTGGCCGCGTTGGACTGCTTGCCAGGCGTGCATGGTGCCGACCACGCCGCCTCCGACGACTATGACTCTCACGTCGCCAACGGTGGGCGCGGACCGTGACCCGGAAGGATCCGTCCGGCAACGCGCCGGTGAACGACCCTCGACACTTGGACTAGACCCGTTATCTTCCTGTGACCAGAGTGCGGTGCTCATATATCCCTTTACAACCGGTAAGAGTCGATCGACCTGCGGCTATTCGGCCCGCAGGCGGGTCGTGAAGCTGAACCGGTCACCACGGTAGAGCGAACGGACCCGCTCCAGGGGCCGGCCGTCCTGATCCCGCGAGAAGCGGTGGATGAGCAGCATGGGAAGAGCCGGCGGCGTGCCGATCAGCAGCGCTTCGCGGGGGGTCGCAAGGACGGTCTCCAACTTCTCGTCGGCCTCGCCGAAGGCGATGTCGAGGCTGTCGCGGAGGTATCCGTAGAAGGAGGAGTCCGGCTGGAAATCGCTGTCCAGGCGAGGGGCGCGGGCCACCCGGATGTACGTGCTCTCCAGGCCGACGCGCTCGTCGTCGGCCAGCAGGACCCGCTCCAGGTGCCAGACGGGCTCGCCGGGTTCGGCGCCGATGCCGGGGGCGAGGTCGGGCGGGCAGGGGAACTGCTCCAGGCCGATGAGGTGACGGCCCGGGCGGCGGCCCTGGCGGCGCACGCCCTCGGTGTAACTGGCGAGGGAGAGCGGCTGCTCCAGCTTCGGGCCGGCGACGACGGTCCCGCGGCCGGCACGACGCAGCCGGCCCTCCAGCAGCAGCTCGCGCAGGGCCTGGCGGACGGTCTCGCGGGACACCTCGTACTGCTCGGCGAGATCCCGCTCGGTGGGCAGCGCGCCGCCCTCGCCGAGCTCGTCGAGGAGCCCGGAGATCCGGGCCTTGACGGCGTAGTACTTGGGGATGCGGCCGTGCTCGGGGATGCCGGAACGCACGGGTGAGCCGGGGCGGTGGCGCGGGGTCTGTTCTTCCACGGTGGGACTCTATGCGGGGCGGTTCGGGACGCCGTACGGGACCGTCGTACGGGTCGCTGCACGGGCGCGGCCGGTCGGCCGGTCGGCCGGTCGGCCGGTCGGCCGGGGGCCGAGGGGCCGGGGGCCGAGGGGCCGGGGGCTCTGTCGGGGTGCGGCGGGGTCGGTTCGGGTGGGGTCGGGCGCGCGCCGGGGCGTCTCCTCGGGCGCCGAACGTGGCGGGGGGTCGGAGGGCCGAGGGGATTGCGTTCGGCGCCCTGCGGGGAGCGCCCCGGCACACCCGGCCCCGCTGGAACCCGGGGGCGCGTCGGGGTCCGTGGCTGCTGCGTTCCGGCCGGCGAGGCCAAGGGCACCCTGCGGGGATCACCCCGACACACACCCGGCCCCGCGGGAGCCGACTTCGCTGGCGGGCGGCGCGGGGGCGCTCAGGGGCGATCGGCGGTACGCAGCCGACGGGCTCCCAGCAGGAGCCCGCCGCCGGCGGCGAGGGCGGCGACGGCGCCCGCCCCGTACGCCCACTCGCGCGGGCCGGTGTGGGCGAGGGAGCCTGCCTCGACGGGATCCTCCGGACCCTCGACGGAGAACCGGTAGCCTCCGGCCTCGCCGATCCAGTCGCCGTCGTCGCCCTTGCGCTGGACGAGGGCGGCGTCGGCGAGGACCTCCCCGGTGGGGGCGTCGGGGGCGAAGGCGAGCCCGACCTTGACGGTCTTGGAGCCGCCGGGGCCGACGGTGAAGCCGGGGAAGGCGTCGCCGCCGTCGAAGACGGCGATGATCTCGTCGCGGTCGCTCCGCTCCAGGCTGACGGGGAACGTGCCGCCCGGCGCGTCGAACTCCATCCGCAGATGGGCGGGGCGCAGGGTGCGGGCCTTGTCGGTGAAGACGACGACGGGGTGGATGGCCGTGCACTCGGAGTCCGTGGTGTTGGTCAGGTCCAGGTACCAGGTCTGCGGGCCGCCGCCGGTGCGGTACACGGCCGGGCCGCCGCGGATGCGCGCCCCGATGGGGAAGGCGTGGCTCTTCCCGTCTCCACAGGTGGCGTGCGCGCGGGAGGGCAGCGCGGGTGCGGGTCGGGCCCCGCCGCCGGTCCCGATGTCCGCGGCCGCGGTGGGGGCGGTGGTGGCTACGAGTACGGCGGTGAGGGCAAGGGCTTTGCGTAGTCGCATGGAAGACCTTCGCTGCTCGCCGGACGGGACGATGATCGGACCAGGTGACAATCACCCCGGCCCTGCCCGCACCCTGCCACCCCCGCGCAACCCCTCCCCGGGAGCCACGCCCGAGTCGTTCCGGTTTACGCCCGAATGCCGCACGGGTCAACCCCGCCGATCATCCCCACCCGCGCTTGAGACACCCCCTCAGCCCCACCCGCGCTTGAGGCACCCCCTCAGCCCCACCCGCGCTTGAGGCACCCCCTCAGCCCCGCCCGCACTTGAGGCGCACCCTCCTTCAGCCCCGCCCGCACTTGAGGCGCACCCTCCTTCAGCCCCGCCGGCGTTTGAGGCGCGGGGGTCCGGGGGCAGCGCCCCCGGCAACGGCGCCGCACCCGGCACACCGCACCCGGCACCGGCACCGGCACCGGCACCGGCACCGCGTCACCCCGCCCGCCCGAACAACGGCGCAAGCACCAGCTCCGCCGCCCCCTCCGCCACACCGGCCCCCGCCAGCGCAACCACCGGCCGGGCCGGATCCAGCGCGCGGGCCGCGAGAACGGCCCGGACCCCGGCCACGAAGACCTCCGGCGCCGCCGCCACCACCCGCCCGCCGAGCAGCACACGGTCCACATCCAGCAGCGCGACCAGGTTGGCCGCACCCTCCCCCAGGATCCGCGCCGCCTCGGGAAGATCACCTCGGGCCACTGCCCCCAGGCACAGCACCTCCACGCAGCCCCGGGCCCCGCACCGGCACATCGGGCCGTCCAGCAGGAGCACCTGGTGACCGAACTCCCCCGCCGCCGAGCGGGCACCCCGGTAGACCCCACCGGCGAGCCACAACCCCGCGCCGAGCCCGGTCCCGACGTGCAGGTACACGCAGGTGCGGGGCCCGCCGCCGGCATCCGCATCCGGCCCGGCATCCGCGTCCCGCCCGGCATCCGCATCCGCAGCCGCATCCGCAGCCGGCCAGGCGGCCCGGAGCCACGCCCCGGCGGCCGCGGCCGCACCGGCGTTCGTGTCCTTGTCCAGCAGCACCGGCAGGCCCAGCCGCCCCTCCAGCACCCCCCGCAGCGGAAAGCCCTTCCAGCTCGGGAACCCCGTCACCCGCCCCATCGCCCCGGCCCGGTGGTCGAGCGGCCCCGGTGCGGCCACCCCGACGCCCAGGAGCGGCGGCCCGGCCGGGTCTCTGACCCGCGCGACCGCCCGTACGACCGCCTCCACCGCCGCCTCCGGGCCGGCCCCGAAGTCCAGCGGGCCACCGCTCTCGGCGACGACACGGCCCGCCAGGTCCACCCGTACCGCCCGCAGCTCGTCGCGGTCCAGCTGCACTCCGACCGCGTGACGTGCGTCCGGCATCAGCCGGAGCAGGGTGCGCGGCTTGCCGCCGGTGGACGCCGCGCGTCCGGCCTCCGCGACCAGCCCGTCCGCGCCGAGCCGTGCCGTGATCTTGCTGACGGCCTGCGGGGTGAGCCCGGTACGGGCCGCGAGTTCGGTGCGGCCCAGGCCCACCGGTCCGGCGCCGCGCAGCAGATCCAGCAACAGCGCCTCGTTGTACCCGCGCAGCGCCGGCAGGTTCACCCCGCCGCGCTCGTCCCCGCTACCCCTGTTCACGAGTCCATTGTCCACCTTCCTTGCACTTCGGCAACACTGTTGCCAAAGTGGTTCCATGAGCAACCCCGCCTCCCCTTCCTCCCCTGCACCCCTCCGCGTCGGCCTCATCGGCTACGGACTCGCCGGTTCCGTCTTCCACGGCCCCCTCGTGGCCGCCACGGACGGACTCTCCCTCGACACGGTCGTCACCTCCGACCCGGCCCGCCAGGCCCAGGCCCGCGCGGAGTTCCCCGACGTCCACATCGCCGCCACCGCCGCCGAGCTGTGGGACCGGGACCTCGACCTGGTCGTGATCGCCTCCCCCAACCGGACGCACGTCCCGCTCGCCACCACCGCCCTCGAAGCCGGCGTCCCGGTGGTCGTGGACAAGCCGCTCGCCGCCACCGCCGCCGAGGCCCGCGCGCTCGCCGCCCTCGCGGACCGCAGCGGAACGTTCCTCTCCGTCTTCCAGAACCGCCGATGGGACAACGACTTCCTCACCCTGCGCCGCCTCCTGGCGGAGGGCGAACTCGGCGAGATCCAGCGCTTCGAGTCCCGCTTCGAGCGCTGGCGTCCGCAGCTCAAGGGCGGCTGGCGCGAGTCGGGCGCCCCGGAGGAGATCGGCGGCCTGCTGTACGACCTCGGCAGCCACGTCGTGGACCAGGCGCTCGTGCTGTTCGGTCCGGCCGTACGGGTCTACGCGGAGGCCGACGCGCGCCGCCCGGGCGCCGAGACCGACGACGACACCTTCATCGCCGTCACGCACGCGAACGGGGTCCGCTCCCACCTCTACGTCAGCGCCACCACCGCCCAGCTCGGACCGCGGTTCCGCGTACTGGGTTCGCGGGCCGGTTACGTGAAGTACGGCCTCGACCCGCAGGAAGGCGCCCTGCGCGAGGGGCTGCGGCCGGACGGCGAGACGCCCTGGGGCGAGGAGCCCCCGCACCTGTGGGGGCGGGTGGGCTCCGGCGAGTCCCCGCTGACCGGCGGCGGAACCCCGGTGCCGACCGAGCAGGGCGACTACCCGGCGTACTACGCGATGGTGGCCGCCGCCCTCCGCGAGGGCGGGCCGAACCCGGTCACCGCGTACGAGGCCGCCCAGTGCCTCGACGTACTGGAGGCGGCCCACAGGTCGTCCCGGGAGGGAGTGGTGGTGGAGCTTCCCGCCACCCTGCCTGAATCGCCGTGACATGCCACCGACGCCGCTTGGCCGTCCGCCAGGTCGGCCCCGACCGTGTCCGACCAGGCGCCCCCGGACGGGAAGCCCGGGCACAGGAAGCAGGCTTGTCGGCCGAGGGCTGAGCAGCACATCACCACACCACGCGAACAGGCCCTGCCGTCTGCCGCCAAGACCTACGCGCTCTTGAACTCCTGGCGCTGGCGGCCGAGACCCTCGATCTCCAGCTCCACGACGTCACCGGCCCGCAGGTACGGTTTCGGCTCCGGCTGGCCCATGGCCACCCCGGCCGGCGTACCGGTGACGATGACGTCGCCCGGGTACAGGGTCATGAACCGGCTCAGGTACCGGACGACCTCGCCGACCGGGAAGATCTGGTCCGAGGTGTTGCCGTCCTGCTTCAGCTCGCCGTTGACCCACAGCTTGACGTCCAGGGCCTGCGGGTCCGGGACCTCGTCGGCGGTGAGCAGCCAGGGGCCGAGCGGGGTGAAGGTCTCGCAGTTCTTGCCCTTGTCCCAGGTGCCGCCGCGCTCGATCTGGAACTCGCGCTCCGAGACGTCGTTGACCAGCACGTAGCCGCCGACGTGCGCGAGGCCCTCCTCCGCGGAGTCCAGGTAGCGGGCGGTGCTGCCGATGACGACGCCGAGCTCGGCCTCCCAGTCGGTCTTCACGCTGCCGCGCGGGATCAGCACGGTGTCGTCGGGGCCGACCACGGTGTCCGCGGCCTTCAGGAACAGGATCGGCTCGGCTGGCGGCTCCGCGCCGATCTCGGCCGCGTGCCCGAAGTAGTTCAGCCCGATGCCCACGACCTTGCCTATACGGCCGACCGGCGCACCGATCCGCAGCCCTTCGGCGCCCAGGACCGGAAGCTCACCGGACTCGGCCGCGTCCCGTACCCGGGACAGCACGGAGTCGTCGGCGAGCAGGCCGCCGTCCACATCCGTGATCAGGCGGGACAGGTCACGCAGGGTCCCGTCCTGGTCGAGCAGCGCGGGGCGCTCCGACCCGACGGGTCCGACACGCAGCAGCTTCATGGGCATTCTCCCGTGGTCGTGGGTGGTCGGCCCATGGGCGTGCCCCGGGCCGGCCGATGGGTTGCGGCCATCGGAGGATTGGTTGATCCTCCAAGATGCCTGCCCAATCCGCAAGACCCTGTTCACGGACTGGAACGCGCCGCTCCACCGGCCGTCACCCGCTCCGCCTACGCCGCCTGTCCCACCCGTTCCGCCTGCTCGGCCGCCTCCGCACGCTCGGCCCGCTCCTTGCGGTGCTGCAGCCAGATCCGCTCCGCCACCGACCACGCGGTGGTGGTCAGCAGGTACAGCCCGGCGGCCAGCGGCACCACGGCAGCCGTGATCAGCGTCCCGAAGGACAGCAGGGGCAGTACGCCGCCCAGCTTGCGCATGACCTCCTGCTGCTCGGCACTCACCTCGGCCACGACCCCGGCCTTGGCGCCCGGCTCGGCGCCCGGCTCGGCGCCCGGCTTGGCCTTCGCCGCCCCCGGCTTGGCCTTGCCACGGCCGGCCGGCGTCGCCGCGGAGGCAGCGGCTGCGGCGGCCGCGGCCGCGGCCGCCGCCTCGCGGCCCCGCACCGCACTCCACGCGGCGACCGCCGCGATCGCGCCGAACAGCCCGAGGAACACCAGCCCCTGCGCCCCGAACGGGCCGCCCTCACCCAACGCCTCGGTCCACCGGGAGCCCAGCGGCGCGGCGAAGAGCCGGTGCCCGAGCAGTTCGTTGGCCTCGCCGCCGACCTTCGCCGAGGAGAACGCCTGGTACATCACGAAGAACACCGGCAGCTGCAGCAGCAGCGGCAGACATCCCGCCGCCGGGGTCGCCCCGCGGAAGGCCGCCCGGCTCAGCGGGTGCAGGGCGAGCCGTACGAGCACGGTGAACAGCACGATCGCGGCAGCGGTCGCGGACTGGGCCAGTACCGGCTCGAGAAGCCGGCCCAGCGCAGCAACAAGGTGGGGGAAAACGGACACGTGGGCCCTCCGGAGGGTCTCGTCGAACGTCGAAAGAGATGCATTTCGGCGTGACGACCCGCGAGGGGCGACAACAGTGATCAGTCAGCAGAAGGCGAGAACGAGAACGGAACGAGATGTACTGCGCGCCCCTACGCGGCCGTCAGGAGGGCACGGCCGGGCGCCCTGGGCCGCGACCGGCCCGAGGCGTCGGGGTCACGCTGCGGCAGGAACGCCGTGCGTTGCTCGCGATCACGCATCGCGGTGCGTATGCGGTGCGGCGGGACGGGCCGCACGAGCCGTGCGGCGGCGGCCAGGGCCTCGGTGCCCACGGCCACGGTGGCCGCGAGGGCCACCACGACGGCGCCGAGCCCGCTCTCCCCGGCGAAGAGTCCGAGGACTCCCCCGAGCAGCACCAGCGGGAGCAGTACGGCAAGGGCCCGCGAGGCCCTGGCGAACACGCCGGCCATACGAACCTCCCCCTCTCCGCTCCCGCGCGCGATGTCACGTACGCGTTCGATGGTAACCGGCCCCGCTGACAACGGAACGGGTCAGGAGGACTTGAGGGTTCCCCAGACCACCAGCCGGTACTTGGAGCTGTACTCGGGCGTGCAGGTGGTGAGGGTGATGTACGCGCCGGGCTCGCCGTACCCCTGGTCCGGCTTCACCAGGCTCTGCGGCACGGGCGCGATCACCCCGGTGTCCCGCTCGGTCGTCTCGCTCAGGATCTTCCCGACCACGTACGTGTACCTGCGCCCCCGCAGGTCGACGATCAGCTCGTCGCCCGCCCGCAGCCGGTTGATGTACCGGAACGGCTCGCCGTGGGTGTTCCGGTGGCCGGCCAGCGCGAAGTTCCCCCGCTCCCCGGGCCCGGCGGTCCCGGGGTACTGCCCGGCGTAGCCCTTGTCGAGGACGGCCCGCTTGTCGACCCCCTGCGCGACGGGGACGACGAGGCCGAGGCGCGGAACGCGCAGGACGGCGTACGCCCGGTCCCGCGCAGGCGGCCCGGCGGCGGGCCGGGCGGCGGCCCGGGTCGCCGCGGGCGCCGCCCCGGAATCCGCCGGCCCGCTCGGTTCCGGCCCCACCACCGGCCCGCCACCGACCCCGGCCTCGTCCCCGCCACCGCCACCGACCCCGGAACCAGCGACGGGCCCCTCACCCCACGCCCGCTCCAGCGCCTGGACCTGCTCCTGCGCGGCAGCCGCGGCCTGCCGGTTGGTCCACCACACCTGATGCACCACCAGCAACAGGATCGCCACCCCCACGGTGACGATCAGCTCGGCGCCCGCCCACAGCACCCCCGCGAGACCGGCCCGGCGCCCCCGCCGGCCGCTCCCCTGCACCACCACAGGTACGCGATCTCGCACGGGCGGCACCCTAAGACCGACCGGCAGTAGGGCCGTGGGTGTCGGTGATCGGCGGCCCGAGCGCAAGGCAGGCACGAGCCTGAGTGATCATGGAGTTCTCTACGCTCAGTGATCACCGGAGGGCTCGTGCCTGTCCTGCCATCATGCCTGCTCGAACCCCTGTGGGACCAGTTCGCGGCGCTGCTGCCCGCGCACGTGGACGGCCATCCGCTTGGCTGCCACAATCCGCGCCTCCCCGACCGGATCGTCTTCGAGCACGTGATCGCTGCCCTCGTGCACGGCTCCGGCTACGAACGCATCGCCAGTCCCGGCTGCTCCGACCGCACTATCCGACGCCGCGTCAGACACTGGGCCGACCTGGGGATATGTCAGCAACTGCACGCCTTGGCCCTGGAGGCGTACGACCGCATGATCGGCCTGGAACTCGACGAACTGTCGGTCGACGGCTGCATCACCAAGGCGCCCTGCGGCGGCGAGAAGGCCGGCCGCTCCCCGGTCGACCGCGGCAAGCAGGGCCTGAAACGCTCGGTAGCAGCCGAGGCCCGCGGTGTTCCGCTCGGCCTGGTCTCCGCCGGAGCCAACCGGCACGACTCGCCCCTGCTCATCCCCACCCTCGACGCCGTGAAAACCCAGGTCGGACCACTCCCCGAGCAGGTCAACGTCAACCTGGACCGCGGCTACGACAGCGCGAAGACCCGGACCGCGCTGGAGGAGTTCGGCTTCACCGTCGAGATCGCCCGCAAGGGTGTGCCCGCCCCAATCCAAGCCGGGAAACGCTGGGTGGTGGAGCGCGCACACTCGTGGATGAACGGCTTCGGCAAACTGCGGCGCTGCACCGAGAAGAACGGCAACGTCGTGGACTTCTACCTGCACCTCACCGCCACGATCGTCACGCTCCGCATGCTCATCCGCCGCGCGACGCTCCAATACCGCTGGGACACCCGCCCCACCACCCGACGACTCAAGTGACGCCTACTGCCGGTCGGTCTAAGTCCTCCCCCGTCAACTGACCAGCAGCAGTACGGTGTGAACCATGCGCCCCGACACGCCTGCCGAGCACATCGCCGAAGCCGAGCGCCTCATCCGCACGGCGACCCGCTACCCCGAGGACCAGGAGCCCTTGCTCCTCCAGGCCGCGGCCCACCTCGAACTGGCCGACGCACGCGACCGGGCGAGCACCCTCTACGACCAACTCCTCTCCTCCTCCCCGTCCGACCCCCACCTGATCAAGGCCCTGCAGGCGGCGAACCTCTGGGAGTACGGCCACGAGGCGGAGGCCCGCGCCCTCATCTCGGGCATCCGCGCCGCCTCCCCGAAGGACCCGGCGCCGTGGGAGGTCATCGCGGAAGCCCTGGAGGCCCACGACGAGTTGGAGGCCTCGCACGAGTGCTTCACCGAAGCGGCGACCCTCCTCATCACGGAGGACGACCCGCTCACCCAGGCCACCACCGCCCTCCTGACGGGCCGCCACCGGGTACGCCGCCTCCTCGGGCGCCCGCACGACGACTGGGACATGGTCGCCGACACCCGCCACATCGGCCCGATCCCCCTCGACGAGCTCCACGACCCGAAGCGCATCTGGGCGCTGGGCTCCGACGACCCCGCCGAACTGCGCGCCGAGATCGCCCGCCTGCGCGCCGAACTGGGCGACCGCCGCGCGGCCCTCTCCCGCCCCTTCCCGGTGGCGATCCTCCACTGGCCCGTACGCGAACTGGCCGAACTCCTCACCTCGTACCCCACGCTCGCCTCGGAGTACACCTCGCACGAGGCCCACCTGAGAGAGATCGAAACCTCCCTCCGCGCCCTCGCCGCCTCGGGCACCACGAACCTCGGCATCGTCACCGCGAGCGTCCCGTCCTACGAGGCCTTCGCGGCCTCCGAAAAGACCTCCCCGGCCTCCCCGTCCCTCCTGGCCGAATACGCCACAACCCTGGCAGCCCGCGGCAAGGCCACCCCCTGGCCCCCCACCCCCACGTCCCCCTGCTGGTGCACCTCGGGCAAGCCGTACGCGGAGTGCCACGGCGCCTCTCGGAGGTGACGGCTCAGGCACCCGCCGGTATCGCATCCCGGACAGTGACCTCATAGGGCTGCCCGAAAATCTGGCTATGCGTTAGCGTCATCGGACATCCGCAGATATGGAGTGGAAGCTCCTCCACTCTCGGATAAATCCATCCCTGCGCTCTAGAGGTTTGCTGCTCATATGCCCTATTCACCATCCGGCGACTGGCAGTTCGAGATACCCACACTGGGCAGCAAGCAGCTTCCGCCAGCTGCCCGCTACGTCAAATCGCTGGCACATCAGGGATACGGATTCGAGGCCGCTATCGCCGACCTCGTGGACAACTCGATCGACGCAGGCGCCCGCAACGTCGTCATTAGTTTTCTGCGCGCCGACGACCGGCTCGTCAGCCTGCTGGTCATCGACGACGGCCGTGGAATGGACGACGCCGCTCTCGACGTCGCGATGATCGTCGGCGGCCGCGAGGGCTATGCCGACGGAGCGCTAGGCCACTTCGGAGCCGGCCTGAAGGCTGCCTCGCTCTCGCACGCCGAGTCCCTGACCGTCGTGAGTCGCACCAAGCGCAGTCCCGCCGCGGGGCGGCGCTGGCTGACCGCTCATGCGCAGCAGGACTTCAGCTGCGACATCGTGGATCCGCGGTACTGCCAGGATCTGGTCGACCGCTACGACGGGGTCATCGGATGGCACGGCACCATCGTCCGCTGGGATGCCGTCCGCGCCTTTGACACTGTGCTTTCCGGCCAGAGCGACCGGTTCCTCAACGAACAGATCGAGAAGCTGGAGACCCATCTCGGTCTCTACTTGCACAGGTTCCTGGCCCGGGACGGGTTCCACATCGACCTCGTCGTGGAGGACGTCCGCACCAAGGAGGAACTCGATCACCGGGGGGTGGAGCCGATCGACCCCTTCGGCTACCGGGTTCCGGGGCGAGCGGGCTACCCGCGGACATACACGGCTCCCATCGAGGGCGTCGGCGGCGTGGCTCTTCAGGCCCATGTGTGGCCGCCCCGGTCCCAGCTCGTGTCCTTCCGGGGCATCGGCCCACTGGCGGACCGGCAGGGCTTCTACATCTACCGCAATGACCGCCTCGTCCAGGCCGGCGGCTGGAACGGCATCCGCAGCGCGGAGACGCACCACAGCCTGGCCCGGATCTCGCTGGATCTTCCCTCGTCACCCAACGGCGTGTTCAGCCTGACCGTGAAGAAGGACGGGGTCAGCGTTACACCGGCATTCGCTCGCGGTATCGAGAAGGCCTCCGACACGGACGGCCATCCCTTTGCCGCGTACGTGGCAGAAGCGGAAGCGGTCTATCGCGAGGCTGCCCGGCGTTCCACTGAAGTGCAGCGCACGAGTGCCGTCCCGCCCGGAAAGGGAATCGATCCCAAGCTCAAGCGCACCCTCCGGGACGAGCTGCCGCAGATCGAGGGAGAGGACCCGATCACGTTCCGCTGGGAATCACTCCCGCCGGACGTCTTCTTCGACATCGACCGCGAGGAACACGCCGTCCGGCTCAACAAGGAGTACCGCCCAGCCTTCAACAACGGCCGGAGAGCGGGGGCGAATGACGCTCCGGCGCTGAAAGGCCTGCTCTACCTCATGCTCGAAAAGAACTTCCGGCTGGGCCGGTCGAGCGCCCAGCGCAACGACGAGATGGCCTTGTGGAACAGCGTGCTGGTGTCTGCCGCGCGTTGTGAAATGTCTCGTGGACTGGAGCCGTAGCCCCCTGTGACTGACAATCTGCTCAATCTTCACACCGACGTGCTCGCCGCCATGCGCCGTGCCCCGAGGGGCTTCAGCCGGATCGCGGCCGGACTGTCGGAGACGGACGACGGCCACGACGCCGACCTTGACGTCTTCCGGGCACGCCTCGCCGCGAGCGACCCGGGGCTTATCACGGTCTGGAGCCGCTCCCTGGCCCAGTGGGACGCCGTCCTGACCGCCGACTGGTCCAGCGCGCCGCCCTGCTCGGACGCCCGGCGGGCCGACGTGTACGCGCTCCTGCGCTTCGATGACGACTTGTCCAAGGCACTGGACACCGCTGTTCCCGTCGACAAGGGCTCCCAGCCCGTGGTGATCAGCGAGAGCAACCAGGCCTGGTACACCCGGGACAAGGCGCTGGCCCGTGCGTTCTACTGGCCGGCGTACGAGGACCTCCTGCGGCGCAAGGGCTGGAGTGAGACGGCAATCACCAGCCTCGGGGAAGCTGCCCACAATGTCGTCGAACGGCTGGCGGACCCGGCACGGCCGGAGGCGTACGCGGCCCGGGGTCTGGTCGTCGGCTATGTGCAATCCGGCAAGACCGCCAACTTCACCGGTGTCATAGCCAAGGCGATGGACGCCGGCTACCGGCTGGTCATCGTGCTGGGTGGCACGCTGAACCTGCTGCGCGGCCAGACGCAGCGGCGGCTCGACATGGAGCTGATCGGACAGGAGAACATCCTCCGCGGCGCGGACCCGGACGATCTCGACGCGTTGATCGGTGTCGACTA
The DNA here is from genome assembly GCF_035989305.1 of Streptomyces sp. NBC_01233. Classification (NCBI taxonomy): domain Bacteria; kingdom Bacillati; phylum Actinomycetota; class Actinomycetes; order Kitasatosporales; family Streptomycetaceae; genus Streptomyces; species Streptomyces sp. NBC_01233. Next base: position 3,530,086 of record NZ_CP108514.1, read on the forward strand.
CCAGGACGACGAGGACTGGCCCGCGAAGTTCGTCTCGCACGGCGGCCGGCCTTCTCATCGGGGAGCGTTCGACATCGAACGCCTCACGACAAAGGACAAGGACTACCAGTCCCTGGAGCGGGGCATCCGGGCGCTCGACATCGAGAAAGTGGAAAAGGCCCTTCCGCTCCATGACCCGGCGAACCTACACCATGCGGCAGCCCGCGTCATGGTGGTCAAGAAGAACAAGTCGGTCCTGACGAAACTCGTCAACGACCTCAAGAAGATCGGCCCGATCCTCAGCGAGGTACCGGCACTCATCATCGATGACGAGTCCGACCAGGCGTCCGTCAACACCACGAACCCGGCCACGTGGGAAGGGGGCAAGGCCAACCGGTCCGCCATCAACGGTCTCGTCTGCGAACTTCTTCGCCTGATGCCGCGAGCCCAGTACATCGGCTACACGGCGACCCCTTTCGCCAACGTATTCGTCGACCCCGACGACTCCGCCGACCTCTTCCCGCGCGACTTCCTGATCTCCCTCCCTCGCCCGGTCGGATATATGGGAGTGGAGGACTTCCACGACCTGCACTCCGACCTGCCCAGCTCCGAGCGGACGGTCGCCACCTCTCAGGAAGCCGCTCACGTGCGCGGCATCGACAGCGGTACGGGTGACCGCCTGCTGGAAGCGATGGACGCGTTCGTGCTGGCCGGAGCTCTGAAGCTCTACCGAGCGGCGAACGGCGTTCCCGAAGGCGCCTTCCGCCACCACACCATGCTGATTCACGAGTCGGTGCGCGTAGCGGACCACGCAGTACTCGCCGACCGCATCAAGGCGCTCTGGGATTCCTCTTACATGAGCAGCGAATCTCACGGCCGCCTGGCCGCGCTCTTCGAAGCGGACCACAAGCTGGTGTGCGGCGCCCGAGCTGACGGTCTGCCCGTCCCCGGCTCGTACGAGGGGCTACGCCCCCACGTCAGCCGCGCCCGGCAGCTCATCGCATCCGGCGGGAGTCCCGTCCTCGTCGTCAATGGCGCGAACGAAAAGGACTACGCGCAGCCCGGACTGGACTTCGACCGCACCCCGCACGTCTGGAAGATCCTCGTTGGCGGCACCAAACTGTCCCGCGGCTTCACCGTGGAGGGTCTGACCGTCACCTACTACCGCCGGAAGACCCAGCAGGCCGACACCCTGATGCAGATGGGCCGCTGGTTCGGGTTCCGCTCCGGCTACCGGGACCTCGTGCGCCTCTACATCGGCCGGGAGGAACCCTTCGGGAGGGACAAGACGCTCGACCTGTACGAGGCGTTCGAGGCGATCTGCCAGGACGAGGAGGCATTCCGTTCCGAACTCGCCCAGTACGCGGAGATGATCGACGGCGAGCCTCAGCTGACGCCTACTCAGGTCCTCCCGCTGGTCTCGCAGCATCTCGGTCTCATCAAGCCGACAGCACGCAACAAGATGTTCAACGCCGAACTGACGGAAATCCGGTCACCGGGGCGGCCTATCGAGCCGGCCGCCTATCCCCGCGATGCTTCGGTGATCGAGGCCAACGGCAAGCGCTGGCTGCCGCTCCTCGACGTGTTCGGCCGGGCCGCGCAGACGCTGGAGCTGCCTCCGGACGAGACCAGCCCCCTCACCCGGAGGTTCGAGGCCAGGACGTCACTGATCCCGCATGCCAGCCTGGTCAGCGTCCTGCGTCAGCTGGAGTGGGAAGGCGACAACCACTTCGCTCCGCACCTCAGCTACCTCTCCAAGCTCGACGGCGAACTCGCCAGGGTGGACGACTGGCTGCTCGTCGCACCGCAGACGACATCGAGCCGACGGGTGGAAGCGAGCGTGCTGGGCTCCGCACCGACCTCGCTGGTCCGGCGCAAGCGTCAGCTCGACAAAGCCGCTTTCGGCCGTATCTCCGGTATGGAACACCGTCGATGGGCCGAATCCGTCATCAGGGAAGCAGGCGAGGACGTCACCAGCGCCCGAGCGGGCGCACTGGGTGTGGGGCCTCGCACGGGCATCGTCCTGCTCTATCCGGTGGTCGACACGTCTAACGACACAGGGCTCCTCTCTGCCGTCACAAACGGGACGGCAGATCCCCAGCAAGTGATCATGGCGTTCACAGTGGTCCCGCCCACCGCAGCCAACGATTCTTCACGTCGCCTGCTCCGCTATCAGGCGATGCGGTCAGGTAGCTGAGACAACAGGCACGGGCAGCCCTGACAAGCATCGGGGCTGCCGTGTTCGCCATGCACAGCACCAACGTACACATCATCAGACAAGGAACAGTCTCTTGCTTCCTCTGGATGTTTCAGCCGCGACCAACATCCACGCCCAGGCACTCTTAGAGGGTGACCCGGAGCTGTCAGCGGTGCACAAGCACATCCTCCGACTTGACCCAGCAGGCCAGCGATTCGCCGCCGTTCTCCGCGACACGATCGACCAGCTTCTCAACGGCGAGGTCACTGGCCGGTACGACTGGAAGACGCTCTTCAAGACCGAGAAGACTCACGCGGGGACGCTCGTCGAGATCAATCTCCAGCGGGAGTTCACATTCGACGACGGCATCGACATGGACTACGAGATCGCGGGCGTCGATGTTGACTGTAAATACTCCCAGCAGTTCGGCGCCTGGATGATCCCGCCCGAGGCAATGGGCCATCTCTGCCTTCTGGTGTGGGCAGACGACTACAAGAGCCGCTGGAGCGCCGGCTTGCTACGCATAACGCCGGACTGGCTGAACAAGGGCAATAACCGCGATCTGAAACTCACGGTGAAGGCTGAGCACCGGAACAAGATTCTTTGGCTTTGGCATGACACAGAGCTCCCGGAGAACGTACTGCTACACATGAAGGAAGCCGACCGAGATGCGGTCATGACGCCAAAATCAGGCCAGGCTCGGCTCAATGAACTATTCCGGCGCGCACAGAATCGCCGCATCGGACGAAGTGTTGTACGTACGGTCGCGCAGCAAAAGGACTACATGAAGCGAGTCCGCGGAAATGGCGGCGCCCGGTCAGCCCTCAAAGAGGAGGGCATCGTCATCATGGGGGACTACGGGAGTCACCGCCGGATCGCAGCCGAACTCGGTCTGCCAGTTCCTCAGGAAGGTGAATTCGTAAGCACGCGCCTCGTCGAAGTGACGCACCTCCACAATGGGCAGCCGAGCGTTCACCTGGCCGGCCGGATGTGGACCTGCGCGCTCGCAGGAGAAGTATCGGCTGTGGCCCCGGCCCTTCCGTCCCATAGCGAATAGGCGGACCCCGAAAGATGACCACATCATTCGCCAGCCACCTGCTGGGCTGGAAGCGACTGGACAAGTCGCCGGCCCTCGTCGCCAACACCGCAGATACGAATAGCGAACCGTCCAAGGCTCTGGCCGCCGCAATACTCGAGCACCTTGACATCGCACCCGTAGTACACAGGACCAACCCCAAGGAGCTGGGCCCAGCCCTGGAGCACGCTGTAAGCCGCGACCTGGCTGACACTCTCAGCCGGCTGGCCCCTGCCCGAGCCTGGCAAGTGGATCACCGAGAGCTGGTCACTTCATTCAGCCAGTACGCACATCTGGCCAGGCTCTCGCAACTGCTTCGCCAGCACCCCGAACTACGTGCTGAACTCGGACGGGACTATCTGATCAAGCCTGATGTCACCGTCGGCATCGAGGAGTCCCCTGACCCCGAGGACAAGCACTCTTTTCTGCACGCCGCCGTGTCCTGCAAGTGGACCATCCGTTCAGACCGAGTCCAGAACATTCGGCATGAGTTCCTCCAGATGATCAGGCACCGCCGAGGGCGGCTGCCACACCTTGTGACAGTTACGGCGGAGCCGATGCCTAGCCGCATCGCAGCTATCGCACGGGGAACTGGCGAAGTAGACGCCGTCTATCACATCGCCTTCGACTCCCTCACCGCGGCCGTCGACGCAGTGGGCAGCAGCCAGCAGAAGGACGACTGGCAGGAGTGCGTCGAGCAGCGGCGAGTCCTGCCGTACGAAGAACTGGCCGCCACTCTGGCAGGCTGGTAGCCGGAAAGGCAGATCCCGATGAGTCTTGTGCTGCACGAGCCTGACGGCGATGCGTGGTCACCGCCAGAGGGGTCATGGGCGTCTTCTGCTGCCCGGCGACGCAACATGCAAGCGATCCGTAGCCGGGACACCAAGCCTGAGCAGCTGGTCCGACGCCTGCTCCACGCACAAGGGCTGCGTTACCGCGTAGCCGCGAGACCTCTGCCCGGTCTTCGACGGACGGCAGACATCGTCTTCCGTCCGTCGAAGGTGGCAGTGTTCATCGACGGCTGCTACTGGCATGGATGTCCCGAGCACTACGTACCACCCAAGACAAACCCCGGCTACTGGTCAGACAAAGTGGCCCGCAACATGGCCCGCGACCGGGACACCGATCAGCGCCTCCGCGAGGCAGGCTGGACAGTGCTCCGCTTCTGGGAGCACGAGCCGTCGGGGGAATGCGCCGTTCGGATTGCCGCAGAGGTCCAGAAGCGCCGTGCCCGCACAAGGAATACGGGCACGGGCGCGGTCTGATCACGCCTGTCCGCGATCTCGCTCCCGGGCAGCCTGCAGGACCTCAATGATCGACTTGCCTACGGCAGCGGCCACTGGAGGCGGGAAGGCGTTCCCCACCTGCCGGTACTGGGCGGTCTTACCGCCGTCGAAATGCCAGCCTCTCGGGAATCCCTGAATGATCGCTGCTTGCTCCACCGTGAGCATCGGCCCATCGGGTCCGAAGAGATCCCTGCCCTCGGATTCCTTCTTCTGGCAGGTCTCGGCATCATTCGCAACGCCGAGTCCCGAGACACCAAGCTGCTTCCAGGCTGCCTTGGCCCGGCTGGGTCCGAGGTCAGCGCCACCATGCTTCTTCGAACCGCCAACAAGAGTGGGCGCAATGCCGCCCCCCTTGCCCTTCAGCTCAGCGTCACGGTCTGTCGCCTTCTCGAGCCACGCGTCATACGCCTCGCGAGCGCGTTCCGCGTAGGCGCCCTTGAAGTAGGCCTTGTACCGGTCATGCATGGTCTGCTTGAGGGCATCCGCGACGCTCACCGGATCCTCGTGCGTCGGGGACGGCCACTCGTACTTCAGGTCCTTGAGTACGTCGTTCCGGATGGCCACCAAGATGGCACGCGGGCGCAGCTGCGGGACGCCAAAATCACTTGCCTCCAGGACACCCCACTTGCACACCGTGTAGTCGAGGCCTCTGACCTCGACTACATTCCCGTCCTCTTCGCGGTACTTACCACCCTGCAGCTGGGCCATGATCCAGTCGCGGTAGTCGGAGAACTTCGGGTCCATGATCCCGCGGACATTCTCGATCATCACCGCGCGGGGATTCAGCTGTTCAACCAGCTGCAGCATCCGGGGGAAGAGATCGCGGTCGTCATCCTTGCCCAGTTGCTTGCCCGCATGGGAGAACGGCGGACACGGAACGCCTCCGGCCAGAAGATCCAGACCGTTTTGCCGCAGCAGCCTGCCGCTCTTCTCCAGATGCTTGTCGGGGTCGAACAGCTTGACGTCGGTTGGAGGTAGGAGGTCACAGTGCTCCTTCTCCCAGCTCCACTCCTTCCGCTCATCGATGTTCTTACGCAGCGTCCCAACCGCATGCGTATCGATCTCTACGAGCGCGAGGTGCCTGAAACCCGCTTGATGCAGTCCAATGGCCTGCCCGCCGGCTCCAGCACAGATCTCGACCGACGTGAACCTCGAACCTGAGTCAGTGCTGGTCATGCACCCTCCTTCCAGACTTACGCGACGGACACACCTTGCAATCCGCCCTTACAGAGGGTGACAGACCCCACTGACAACCCTCCAAGTGTGCGACACGATTCGGCTTAACCATTACTCCCCCACGTCACAACGAACGCTTGTACGATATCCGTCATGCGAAGCCCTGCCTGGACATGGGATGAACTGCTGCTGGCCTGCGCGCTCGTAGTCAAGAACGGCTGGCGGGAGCTGCGGGTCGGCGATCCAGCTGTGACCGAGCTCTCTGACCTGCTCCGGTCCTTGCCTCTGCCCGAGCGTGGCGGCCTGGCCGAGCGTCTTCCCGAGTACCGGTCGGTTGGGAGTGTCTCCCGCAAGACCACGGATCTTGCTTCCAACCATCCCGGCTACTCGGGCAGGCCCACGAAGGGCGGGAGCCTGGACAAGCGGATCATCGAGGAGTTCCTCACTCGCGAGGCCGCGATGCTTCAAGCTGCACAGGCCATCGAGGCCGGCATCGGGTCCGGCCAGCTTGCCCTGATCCCCGAGCAGCCCGATGAAGCAGACGAGGACGGAACGACCGCTGCTGAAGGTCGACTGCTTGCACGGTGGGCGATCTCTCGCGAGCGGAACCCCGCATTGCGCAGGCGCAAGATCAGCCAGATCCACAAACTTGGACTGCCTCTTCAGTGCGCTGTCTGCACCTTCGACTTCAGTTCTGCGTACGGGGAGCTTGGGGACGGCTACATCGAAGTGCACCACGCGCTGCCACTCCACATTTCGGGCCCGCGCGAGACCAAGCTGAATGATCTTGCCTTGCTGTGCGCCAATTGCCACCGCATGTGTCATCGCAGCCACCGCGGAGCGTCATGGCGTACGCCCGATGAGCTGAGGGCAGAGATGGAGCAGGTCGCGGGCCCTCCGCAGCGATAGCCTCCAGGACTCCGCGACTGCACCCACCTCACGCCGCGCCCGTCTCGGCCTCGTAGTGGGTCTGGGCGCGGTCCAGGATGTCGTCCGGGTCGCAGCCCTGTGCTGCTAGCCAGTGGAGGACGTCGGCGATGAGATCAGCCACCGACTGCTCCACGGCCTGCGGGCGCCAGGCGGCGGGAGGGTGCGGGCTATCGGAGAGACCGCGGTAGGCCGCCAGGACGGCCGCTCCGCGTTGCACCCGACGGTACTGCCGGTCCGGCTGGAGTGCGAGTTCGCACCAGACCGCCTTGCCGGTTGCCGTCAGAACCGTGCCCCAGTCGACCGCCAGCGCAGCCAGCAGGTGCAGGCCCCTGCCGGACTCTTCTTCACGGGACGGCCGCTCCATCACGGGGGTGGTGTGGCTCTTGTCGTGGATCTCTACTCGAAGACGTGCCTCGGCAGGCTCTGACTCCATGACCAGCGTCGCGGACGTGCCCGCACCCACATGCTTGATCACATTGGCCGTGAGTTCCGTGACGGCCAGCTGCGCATCTTCAGCGAGGGCCGGGAGGCCCCAGACAACAAGTTGATCTCTGACGATGCGTCGCAGGAGACACAGTTCCGCAGCCTCCGCCGTGAACGGCAGAACACAGCGGGACCGGCGGTCGACAGACGGATATCCACTCATGGAGCTCCCTCCCATGCCACGACAGCACCGGCACCAGCCGTATCCGTACGACTGCGCTGCGTAGCGTCACGAGTGGAGTATCGCATTGAGAAGTCTCACCATGTAACTTCTCACGAGAATCGTCCGGGTGAATCCCGACGGCGCAACGTCCGTCGCGCATAGCCTTGTTGCCTCCACTCCGGCAGCAGAACAGCACCTCGGGAGACGGTACGCATGTCAGCCAGAGCAACCACCCGACGCCGACAGCTCGGGGCGACCATGCGCAAGCTGCGCGCCCGCGCGGGCATGACTCTGGAGGATGCCGGCCACCTCGTCGGAGTTTCCAAGGCAACCGTCAGCCGCTACGAGACTCAGGCAGGGCCGGTGAAGTGGCCCATCGTGGAGGCGTTGTGCCGCGAATACGGGGCCACGGATGCCGAGCTGAAGGCAGTCGTGGAGCTCGCGAAGGGCGCGAAGCGGCAAGGGTGGTGGAACTCCATCGCCGACTCGATTCCGGAAAGCATGAACCTGCTGCTCACCCTGGAGGACGAGGCCGTGAGGGAGGACCACTTCAACTGCCTCTACGTTCCCGGGCTTCTCCAGACACGTGCCTACACAGAGGCCGTCCAGTACGCCTCGGAGATGAGGCTGCCGCCCGAGGAGATCGAACGGCTCGTCGATATCCGGATGAAGCGTCAGGAGATCCTCGACCGCCCCAAGCCACCGCACCTCTGGGCCATCCTCGACGAGTCGGTGATCCGACGTGTTGTGGGCTCGCGACAGGTGATGAAAGCTCAGCTCGAGCGCCTCCTTGAGGCCAACGAGTCTCAGCACATCACCTTGCAGGTGCTGCCCTTCTCCAAGGGTGCGCACTCTGCCGCCATGGGCAGTTTCGTGATCATCGGCGGGCCCGAGCCATCCTTGGATGTCGTGTACGTGGACACTCACGTAGGTTCGCTGTTCATGGAGCAGGACAAAGAGCTGGACCGCTACCGGCTTGCCTTCGAGTACCTCCGCGCACAAGCGTTGGACATGGCTGCATCATCAGCCCTAATCAAGCGTGTCCACGAGGAGTTGTAATGCACCTCATTTCACCGGCCATAGGCAGCGACGGCTGGGTCAAGTCCTCCTACAGCGGGGCCGAGCATAGCGAGTGTGTCGAGGCCGCCCTCCTCGCCGGCTCAACCGCTGTGCGGGACTCCAAGCGACCGGCAGGAAGCACAATTTGGTTCAAGGATGCTGCCTGGCGCGCATTCTTGGACAGGCTGCACAACGACTGGGTCTAGGCACGCCTCGCTGCGCGGAGCTTCCCCTGCGCCTGCATCCCTCGGTCGTACCGGCGGATGGGCGCAACGTGTCGGCGGTCGGTCAGCGGAAGTACGTGATGCAGGCGGGCAGGCCGCTGATCTCGACGGTTACGAGATGGGAGTGGGCCCGCCAGTCGGCCGTCTCGATGACTTCCTCGTGTTCGTCGAAGGGGCAGCCGTCCACCGCGACACGGTGCACCCCGTTGGGCTGGTAGCCGAACCGTCGGGACACGGCCCGGGAAGCCGCGTTGTCGGCGAACGCGGTGGAGGTGACACGGGTAGCGCCAAGGCCGTCGAAGGCGAGGGCGAGGGCGGCGGCCCGCATCTGGGTTCCGTAGCCCTGTCCCTGGAACCGGCTGCCGAGCCAGAAGCCGGTGCGAGCTTCGCCGGTCGTGGCGAAGTGGCGGGCGGAGAGGTTCTGCTGCCCGATGACCTGCTCGCCATGGAAGACGGCGAGCAGGAGGCGCCAGCTGTCGTGGGTCCAGTCTCCTCGCGCCCACCAGTGGTTCTGCACGACGTTCCGCGCTCGCTCCGGTGGTGGTGCTGACGCCCAGGGCTGCGGGAAGTACACGGCCCCGTCGGGGACGACGCCTTCGGCGGCCACTTGGGCGAGGGCGTCGAGTTCGGTGTCCGTAGGGAGACGGAGGATCAGGTCAGGCGTGGTGAGTTCCAGGCCGGTGATGGGCCAGTGGCGCATGGGCAGGCTCCGGAGTCAGGGCCCGTCGAGTCCGAAGATCGTGCCGAACGGGTCGACGAGCTGGCAGATGCGCCGGCCGGGTTCCACGTCGAGGGGGCCCCGGTGGTGGATGCAGCCAGCGTCCAGGAGGCGCTTGCGTTCGGTGTCGAGGTCTTCGGCGGGCCAGTACGGGACGGTGCTTCCACCGTGGGGGTTGGCTTTGGGGGACGCCTGGTGGAAGCCGAACTCGAGTCCGTCGAGGTCGAGCCAGGCGTAGACGGCGGTGCCGTTGATGTCGAGTTTGACCTCGGATCCGAAGATGTCGCCCCACCAACGGGCGGCGGCTTCGGGGTCGTCGACGAAGACCATGACGGTGCGGATGCCGCGCAGCACTTTGGGGTTCTCCTATGCGTCGGGAAGTTGGCACGGTACCGCTGTGCCGGTCACTCGTGGGCGCCGTGCAGGGAACGTAGGCCGGTGGCGCCGGCGAACGCTGTCAGGGCGCGTCTGAGGGTGTGGTCGTTCCACTGGGCGCCGAGTTCGTTGACGTGGTGCAGGTAGGCGTGGCGGACCCAGCGGGGCGACAGGTGCGGCTCGTCGCTTGCGATGTAGGCGAGCGTGATGAGGTCGGCCAGCCCCGTGATGTCGGGGCGGAGGGTTTCGGCGTCGATGAGAGCCAGGTGCCCGTCGCCGCGTCGACGGACGTGCTCCGGCTTGAGGTCGAGGTGTCCGAGGGGGACGTGGTCGGGACCGTGAGCCTCTCGGACGAGCTGGAGAAGCCGATGCCAGCCGTCGGCGTCGTTGATCCACTCCGGGGGCGGGGCGTCGACGGCGGCGCCGGCGCGCCACCTCGCCATAGCCTCAATGACCGCCGGATGCCAGCGGGCGGCGACCGTGTGGATCGCGGCAACCGCCCGGATCAGCTCGTCAAACGCATCAGTGCTGGTGAGGGTGACGGCCTGATCCAGGTAGTCAACGAGCAGGGTCCGGGAGGTGTCACAGACGCGGTGCAGGTCCGGCAGGACGCACTCGCCGGCCAGCAGCTCATACGCGAGGACCTCGCCTTGGTAGGCGGCTTCGTCCGCGTGCCGCTTCAGGACCCGGCGGGGAGGGCTGCCGAGGGCGAAGACGGCGGTGCGGTAGCGGGCGGTGAGGCAGTACACCGGGCCCGGCTCGTTGTCGTGGTGGCGGGCGAGGATGACGTGGGCCTGGCGTTCGGCGGCGGCCCGGTCGGTGGTGAGCGGGGTGGCCAGCCACCCGTCGGGCCTTGTGCGGGCGGCGCCGTCCAGCGGCCCGGCGGGGGCGGTGGTCATGCCGGGGTCTCCTGGTGGACTCCGAGCGCGGCGAGGCTGTGGGCGTAGCAGCGGGCGGCGAGGTCGGGGCGCTGGTGCTCGCCGTAGATCGCGAAGAGGGCGTAGACCGGGGAGTCGAGGTTCTCGCCGATGTGCCAGCCCTGGTACGAGCCGCCGACGACATCCCAGACCTGGGCGCGGCCGAGGAAGACGGCGGCCAGGTCCTGGAAGTAGATCTCGATGCCGAAGGGATAAGCGGCCATGGCCTCCTCCCTGCTGGTCGGCTCCGCCTTGTCCCACCTGGGTCCGGTGATGTTCCACGCGTAGGTGTCGACGTCACCGGGGCGGCCCGGCGGGTCGAGCAAGCGGAGTGCGGCGCGGTGGGCGCCGAGGGCGCCGTGGAGGTAGTCGTGAATGCTTGTAGCGAGGGCGCCGGTGCGGGTGGCGATCAGCTCGCGGGCCAGGCGGGGCAACTCCTCGGCCACCAGAGTCTCGGCCTTCTCCCATTCCTCCTTGTCCAGGGGCGGGGTGACAGGCGTCGGCTCGACGCGCTGCGGGGAGTCGATGAACGACGCGAGTGCGGCGAGGGCGGTCTGCTCCGCCACGGGGTCGGGGGTGACCCAGGCAACGCGGGAGGTGGTGAGCGGGCCGTCGCCGACCGGGACGGTCAGGCGGTCGCCGGGGCGGGGGCCGTGCACGCGGAAGAGGTGCTGGAGCTTGTTTGCGGTGGCGGCCAGGGCCTTGTGGTCGGCGTAGAGGAAGGGGCCGTGGGGGCTGCGCGGCGCGGTGAAGCCGTTGCCACACAGGGCGACGTCGCGAACGCCGTCCAGGGGCTTGAGGTAGTCGATGAGCAGACCGTTGAGGATCTGGACGCCGGTGGTGCGGTTGCGGGGGCCATCTAGGCCGGGGAGCAGATTGTTGTCAGCGCCGAGCGCTCCGAAGGGGACGGTCTGGGCATTGTTCGAGACGACCGCGAGCCTGGGCGGGGCGAGGGCGCCCTGGGCCAGCTGCTCGATGTAGAGGTCGGAGACGTCCGCGTCGACGCCGATGAAGACGTCGTTCCCGGTGGTGCCGGACAGGCGTACCAGGGGCTGGGAGACGCGCTTCTCCCAGAAGAGGGTGCGGGCGCCGGCAGGGTAGAGGGTGATCTCGATGTCGCCGACGTGCAGCGGCTGGGTGTGGTCCAGGCGATGAACGGCGAAGCCCAGGGCCTCGATCGCGTCGGTGACGGCGGCCGGGGTGGTGGTGCCGGTGTAGACCGGAACGGTGCGGGCGAGGAGGTCCAGAGAGGGCAGGTGGAAGTGGTCCAGGTGCTCGTGGCTGAGGATCACGGCGTTCGGGGCGGGCATGCCCTGGGTGTCCACGGTGCGGGGCGGCCAGATCGCGAACTCCAGGCTCCCGGCTCCGAAGGCGGGCGCAAGGATCGGGTCGAGGAGGACGGAGGAGAGGCCGTCGGTGATGTGCCAGGTCTGGTGGCCCAGGAAGGTCAGTTCCAGGCCGACGGGGGCGGCTGCCATGACGAACTCCTTTGCACGGTCGGTCAGGGTTGCCGGGGGTGTGACGCGGAGGGGGACATCGGACGCCCCCTCCGCGCCGGTACGCCGATCGGCAGGATCTACCGGTGATAGGTGGTCGGGGAGTTGTTGGTCGTGCCAGTCGCGGCGAACGCCGTCACGCGCTGCTGAAGCCTGCGGACGGCCTCGGCGGTAACGGTCTGGCTGGTCTTCATCGGGGGCTTCACGCGGTGCATCGCGTACCTCCATCACTTGATCTTCGACGGCTGCGAATGCATCCGCCGTTCCCCGCCTCACTGAGGGGGCGACACCACCCTTTGTACGGGTTGGCGTTGTTCCAACGAAGCTACGGATAGCCGAAGTTGGGCCTCAATGTTCTTGCGGAAAATTGCGCACGTTCACGCGATGGTGTCGATGGCGGCGGTGATCGCGGAACGGGCTGCCGCCCCATAGATGGCCCGTCCAGCCAGTTCACCGAAGGCTCTCGCGTACAGCGAGATCTCCCCTGGCGATGTGATGGTGACGCGGGCCGACAGCAACTCGATGCCAACCTGAAGGTCGTCGTAGATGGTGAAACTCTCCAGCGTCCACAGTGGCCGTTCGGTTCTGACGGGGAGAATCCCGAGGGAGACCGACGGCAGGGACATGACTTCTAGGAGATACGCGAGCTGCTCGGCCGTGGTGGCGGCTGGTCCGATCCCTGAGTGGAGGACCGATTCCTCCACGAGCAGCGCGAAGCGGTGGCGGCCATCCCGGATCACTTGTGACCGGGCCACTCGGGCTGCGGCTGCTTCTTCCACGTCGGTGGCGATCTGGTGGAGGGCGCCGTAAGCACCCAGGACAGCACGCGCGTATCTCTCGGTCTGGAGCAAGCCGGGTACCACGTTGGAGCAGTACACCCGGAACGATCGCGTGCGCTCGAAGAGGGGCACGACTTCCTGCTGAAGGTGGCGGAGGCCAGCCCGGTTCAGCCTCTTCCACTGCACGTACATGGAGTCGGCGGTACGGGCAGCGGCAATCAGGTCAGCGGACTGGTCCTCAGCACCACACGCCCGGCACCAGGCGCGTATGTCGGCATCGGACGGCACAGCCCTCGCATGTTCGATGCGGGAGGTCTTCGCAGGGTCCCAGCCGCAGGCAACGGATAGTTCGTGCCCGGCCAGCCCAGCGTCCAGGCGCATGTCCCGCAGCCGTGCCGCGAGTGCGGAACGGGCTGCCTGGACGCTGGACAGAGGGGAGGGCATGGACGGCGATCCAGTTGGCGCTTGGGGCGGTCAGACCTTGTAGTCAGCGAACGGTACGGCGCGCTTCCACACGGTCTCGAACGCGGTGGCACAAAGGTCCGCCACACGCGGGTCCTCGCACATCTCCCCGCCCGCGGAGCCCCCGTTGCCTGTGAAGTGGTTCCACCGGATGACACGGTCGTCAATGAGCCAGAAGTCATTGCCAGGCAGTGCGATGTCCGACGCCTCGCGACGGGGCAGGTACCGCACTTGTTCCCCGGCCGCGATGTTGACCGAGGCGCCCGCGTGGCCGTACCGGGCATAGTCGCTCAGCGGCTCGGACACGATGCGAGCCCGTCGGACCTGCACGCCCCGGGCTACGGTCCGACGGACCAGGTCGACCCACCCGCGCCAGTAGTCGGAATCCGGGTCGGTCTCGCGCTCCCCGGTGCTCAGCCACGAGGCGAAGCCCGCGGACTCGTGCGCGACGCCGTACGCGTCGCGCATCTCCAGGTGGACGGCTGAGTACTGTGCTGAGTCGAGCAGTTCGTCAAAGCTCGGTACGGGCTCGTTGTTCCGCGGCATCGCACGCCTCCCTCAAGATCTGCACCATGCGGACTGGAATCCGGATTACTGCCTCGGTGTCCGGAATCGAACCAGTCTCCAGGCACTCGGCCTCGGTGGCCTGGTCGGCCTTCCACCCCTGCAACACCACATCGGCATTGTTCTCATCAACCCACACGGTCGGGCACTGGCCCGTGTCCGTGTTGGGGTCGATCCCGACGAACCGTAGTGCCATGACCGCCTCCTGCGTCGAGCCGATTGCGACATCTTGCACGCTTCTCACCCAAGCAGGTGGGCGGCTCAATGCGCCATGCATGTAGTCAGGTTGGCTGTAATGCGTCGCGCCTAGACAGGGCGCCTGGCCCCTCGTGGGGTTGGGCGTGCGCGCTGCCAGGCTGGCGGTGAGCAGCGGCGCGTGCCCCCTGGCTCAGGGGGTGAGACGGTTCGGTCCCCGGAACGGAGACTGCTGAAGCTGATCCGCCGGGGCGGCGCAGCTGCGATGGCGCATCCCGTAGCTGCGGCGTCCCTGCGACAGTGCGGTTCCAGCCTCCTACAATGGAATGAGTCGCTTTTTCCGCCGCGTGCCCAGGGGGCGCGATGACTCAGCACGGCTCGCACAGGCTTCGCATGGTGCGGATGTTCCCGGCAGCGCCCGGGGTGGTGTTCCGGGCCTTGACCGATCCCGTGGAGCTGTCGAAGTGGTGGGGGCCGGACGGGTTCAGCATTCCGCGGGTGGAGAGCGATCTGCGGCCCGGTGGGGTCTATCGGATCGAGATGCAACCGCCGGAAGGGGAGTCCTTCTTCCTCACCGGCGAATTCCTGGAAGTGGAGCCGCCCGCCCTGCTGTCGTACACCTTCTGCTGGGAAGACCCCGACCCCGAGGACCGGGAGACGATCGTGATCCTGGAGCTGCACGACGACGGCACGGGCTCGACCCGGCTCGTCTTCGTGCAGGGCGGCTTCGCCACCGAGGGGCGGCTCGCCCTGCACGACGAGGGCTGGTCCCAGGGCTTCGACAAGCTTGAGGGGCTGTTGAGGGCCTGAGGGCCGGATGCCCCCTAGCGGTCCGCCGCCGCGTATGCGGCCAGGGCCACCGTGGCGGCCGCGGTGAAGACCGCCGGCCAGGGGCCGATCTTCTTCGCCAGGGGGTGGGAGCCCGCGAATGCGGCGATGTAGGCCGCGCCGAGGAGGGCCGTGGTCGTCGGGGACGTGCGG
Source organism: Streptomyces sp. NBC_01233 (assembly GCF_035989305.1). Lineage (NCBI taxonomy): Bacteria > Bacillati > Actinomycetota > Actinomycetes > Kitasatosporales > Streptomycetaceae > Streptomyces > Streptomyces sp. NBC_01233. The sequence continues at coordinate 3,545,145 of NZ_CP108514.1, forward strand.
CGGTGCCATTCGCGGGCCGCGACGGTGCCGGCGGCCGCGAGGACCACGCCGCCGAGGGGGCGCTTGCCGGTCCAGCGGGCGGCGGCGTAGCCGCCGACGAGGCCGCCCGCGGCCACGAGTGAGGTGGGGATCTGCGCCATGGTGGGGGCCTCCAGCCGTTCGGACGTCACCGGTCGAGGCTAACGCGGCCGGCGGGTGAAGCGGCGCGCGGCCGCCACCCCCAGCACCACGACGGCTCCGCCGAGGACACCGGGCGGGAGGGTGTCCTGAACCGCACGGGGAAGCACGGCCATCACCCCCAGGATGATGAAGAACGCCACGGCGCAGCCCCCGAGAGCGACCAGGACGCGGGTGATGAGGGTGTTGGGCACGCTGGGCTCCGGGTTGTCGTGCGGTTCCTGCGATTCGTGATTCGTGATTCGTGCGACGCGTTCGGCCTCGCGCTCCACCGGTTCAACGCCCGCCCGGGCGCCGCCGATACGGGCGGTCCGCGGCAACGTACGGAAGTCGGATTTGTCGCACACCCTCCGGATCCGCGCACCTGCCCTCCAGGGAACCTCCCCGGCGTAGATTCACTCTCTGAGAGGGGCGATACGACCGAAGCCGCCCAAGCCGGCCCAAGGAGCTGCAAACGTGATCTGTTATGGACCGGCCGTACTGGACCTGTCGGACGAACTGGCCGACGCCTACAGCGAGGTCTTCTCCGCGCCGCCGTGGAACGAAGACGAAGAAACCATTCGCCAGTTCGCCGCCCGGCTCCAGGCCGACAGCCGCCGCACAGGTTTCCGTACCGCCTTCGCCCAGTCGGCCGTCGGCATCGAGGGATTCGCCACCGCCTGGCTGACCCCCAAGGCCTTCCCCACCGACCGAGCCTACGGGCAGGTCACCGCGCAGCTCGGCCGGCAGCGCGTACGGGAACTCCTCATCGGCGCCCTGGAGATCGACGAGCTCGCCGTACGCCCGCACGCGCGCGGCCACGGCACCGGCCGCGCCCTCCTCGCCGAGATCACCGCCGACGCCCCGGACGCCCGCGCCTGGCTCCTCACCGCACGCGTGGCCACCGACACCGTCGCCACCTACCGCCGGCTCGGCTGGCACGAGGTCACCCCGCTGCCCGGAACGGAGAACGGCGTCGTCGTCTTCCTCGCCCCGAACCACCCCTCGGCCTGAGCGTCGCCCGCACCCCACCGGGCATACCCGGGGCATGATCACGCGCATCGCCGTCGCCCAGCGCCAGCAGAACACGGCCACCCACCACCAGCTCAAGCGGGCCGGGATCCCGGCCGCCACCATCAGCGGCCGCAGCCGCCACGGAGGGCCCTGGCAAAGGCTCCTGCCACGGGTGTACCTCCTGCAGACCGGCCCGCCGGACCCCAGGCAACAGGCGCTGTCCGCCGTCCTGTACGCCGCCGAGCCCGCCGCCGATCCGCTGTCCGGGGCGACCGCCGCACTCACCGGCGGCGCCGCACTCGCGCTCCTCGGCATCCGCGGCGCCCCGCCCGACCCCCTGCACGTACTCGTCCGCTCCCCGCGCACGGTGGCGGCCGCCGGCCGCGTCCGCCCCGGCTCGACCTCACGCTGGCCCGCGACCCTCCACATCCACGGCGTCCCCAGCACCCGCCCGGTCCGGGCCGCCGCGGACTTCGCGGCCCGCACCGAAGACCCGGACCTGGTCCGCTCCGTACTCGCGAACGTCGTCCAGGGCGGCTGGTGCCACCCGCACGACCTGCACGCCGAACTGCGCGCCGGCCGCATCCGACACCGCCCCGCCGTCCGCACGGCCGCCGCGGAACTGCTCGCCGGAGTCCGCTCGATCGCCGAAGGCCGCGCCCGCGACACCCTGGCCGCCACGGACCTCCCCGCCCCGCTGTGGAACGCCCGCCTCTACGGCCCGAACGACGCCTTCCTCGCCAGCCCGGACGCGTACTGGCCCGAGGAGGGGGTGGCGCTGGAGGTCGACTCCGCGGAGTACCACTACACGCGCGACTCCTGGCAGGCGACCCTGCACCGCCGGCTGCGCCTGGAGTCCCGCGGAGTCCTGGTCGCCAGTACGACCCCGGCGATCCTCCGGGACCGACCGGCCGACGTGATCGCAGCGCTGCGATCACTCCTCGCCCTGGGCGCGGCCCGCCCCGCGCCGCCGGGCGTCACCGCCCGCGGGCACGCCCAGCCGGAGCTGCCGCTTCCGGGGCCGTGGCCCACCCCTGGCTACGCCCCGAAGGCGCGGGACACCGAGTAGATCAACAGGCCCGCCAGGGCGCCGACCACCGTGCCGTTGATCCGGATGAACTGCAGGTCGCGGCCGATGTGGGCCTCGATCTTGCGGGAGGTGTGCTCGGCGTCCCAGCCCGCCACCGTGTCCGTGATCAGCGAGGTGATCTCGGTCCGGTAGGTGGTGACGACGTAGACCACCGCGCCCTCGATCCAGCCCTCCAGCTTCGCCTGCAGCCGGCTGTCGGTGGCCAGCCGCGCACCCAGGGAGGTCAGCGAGGCGCGGACCCGCAGGCGCAGCTCGCTCTGCTCGTCCTCCGCCGCCGAGATGATCATCGACCGGATAGCCGACCAGGCGGAGGCGATCACGTCCTGGACCTCGTCCCGCGCCAGGATCTCGGACTTGAGGCGCTCCACCTTCGCGCGCGTCTCCGTGTCCGACTGGAGGTCGGCCGCGAAGTCCCGCAGGAAACGGTCCACCGCCCCGCGCGCCGGGTGCTCGGGCATGTCCCGCATCTCCGTGATGAAACGGAGCAGCTCCTTGTAGACGCGCTCGCCCACCTTGCGGTCCACGAACCGCGGGGTCCAGCCCGGGGCGCCGCCCTGGACCGCGTCCGTGATCGAGTCCCCGTGCGTGACGAGCCAGTCGTGGGCCTTGGCGCAGATGAGGTCGACGGCCCGGCGGTGGCCGCCGTCCGCGACGACCCGCTCCAGGGTCTTGCCGATGCCCGGCGCGATCTCGGCGGTCTCGGCGCGCCGGGTGATCGCCTCGCCGACAATGGCCTGTACGTCTGAGTCGCGCAGTACGGTCAGGGCCCCGCGCAGGGCTGCCGCCAGCTCGGCCGTGACCCGGTCGGCGTGGGCGGGCTCGGCCAGCCAGGCGCCGAGGCGGCCGCCGATGCCGAGGGCGTGGAGGCGGGCCCGGACCACGTCGGAGGAGAGGAAGTTCTCGCCGACGAACTCGCCGAGGGTGACGCCGAGCTGGTCCTTCTTCGTCGGGATGATCGCCGTGTGCGGGATGGGCAGGCCGAGCGGCCGCTTGAAGAGCGCGGTGACGGCGAACCAGTCCGCGAGCGCGCCGACCATGCCGGCCTCGGCCGCGGCCGCCACGTACGCGGCCCAGCCGCCGGCGCCCCAGGCGTGCTGGGCGTACTTGGCCAGTACGTAGACCAGCGCGACCAGGACCAGCAGACCGGTCGCGATGGTCTTCATCCGCCGGACCCCGCGCCGGCGCTCCTCGTCGGCGGCGTTGAACACGAACGCTCCGCGGGCGGGGGGCGGTACGGGTGGTGCGGACGGTGATGGTGGTGGCGGGGCGGTGCCTCCGGCTGTGCTGCGGTTCTCCACGTGCTCCTGCCTTCCCCCGGGGGCGCCGGTTTTGTCTGCACAGCATCCGACTCCCGGGAACCCCGAGGAGTTCCCGCCACGCCCTTTCGCTCCCGCGGGGGCTGCGGTACGGGGCTGCCCCGCGCCCCGCCGTTTCGCTCCCGCGGGGCTGCGGTACGGTTCGCCCCGGGCCCGCGGTGTGGACGGGGCTGCGCCCCCGGCCCCGAGCACCGCCGGAGGACGGCTCGGGCCGCAGGCCCGACGAGCCGAGCCACCGCCGGGCTTGCCGCGAACCGCCGCGGCCGACGGGGCGGTGCCCCCAAGCCGACCGCCGCAGGCGCGCCGGGCAGCAGGCCCCCAGCCCGGCCACCGGCCCCTGTCCCGTCTCGCTGCCGCGACCGGCCGGTGTTCCCGGGCCCGAACCACCAGCCGTCCCGTGCCCTTTCCGGCCGGCGGCGGCCGGGGCGCCGCGGGGACGCAGGCTCCGGCGGCCGACGCACCGTCCAGCCGGAGGCCCGGTGACGGGCAGGGCCTCCGGGTCGGGCGCCAGCCCCGCAGGCCCCGCGAGGACGGGCAGGCCCGGCTTCGGGGGCTGCCGCAGGCCCCGCCGCTACAGCTCTTTGCGGAGGGAGGGGCCGCCCAGCGGGGGTTTCGGGTTCTTGACCTTGATTTCCACGCCGCCCCAGAAGGCGAAGCCCGTGACGACCACCCGCGGGGCGCCCGGCCGGGACGGGCCCGGGCTGTGGCGCTGGTCGAAGGCGCCCATGAAGCCGAAGCCCCGTACGTCGAGCTCCACCCCGGGCGGCACCGTGATCTCGATGCCGCCCATGATCGCGACGCAGTTGATGACCACCTCGCGCTGTGCGAAGTCCGCCTCGCGCAGGTCCAGCTCGCCGCCGCCCCAGAACGCCACCGCGTCGAAGCGGGCGGGCACCGTCCACCGGCCCTTGCGCTGGAACCCCGACATGACCGCGACGGCCAGCGTGGAGGTGCCCGCCCCGCCGATCCGCCCCGCCCACGGCGCCGCCGCCGACCCGGCGACCGGTACCGGCTGTGCGGCCGGCCCCTCCGCCGCCGGCAGGTCCCGCGTCAGCGGTTCCAGTTCCGCGTACGTCCGGGACTTGTACGCCGCCTCCAGCCGCTCCTCGAATTCCTCCATGTCGAGCCGGCCCTCGGCGACGGCGTCCCGCAGACGCTCCGCCACCCGGTCCCGGTCGGCATCCGACGCCCTCAGCTCCGGCAACGGCTTCTCCGGCCGATCGTCACTCATGCGCACCAGACTATGCAGGGTTTCCCGGGAGTTGTATGGGGAGGCCCTGGGCACGTCCCTGAGATCGACCCCGGTTTTCCCCTGATCGAGCCGACGAACCAGCCGCCGCAACAGCCGCCGGACCAGCCGAAGGATCAGCCGCGGCCCGCGTACATGCGCGCGATCACGTCCTCGATGTCCGGCTCCCGCACCGACAGGTCCACCAGCGGGTACTCCGCCGCCACCGCCGCCACCAGCGGGGCCGCCGACGTCCCCGCCGGGAACGCCAGCCACTGCCGCGGCCCCTCCACCTTCACCACCCGCGCACCCGCCACCTCGATCGGCGCGAGTTCCCGCTCCAGGTCCACCACCAGGGTCCGCTCGCTCTCCCCCGCCGAGCCCGCCGAGCCCGCCGCGTGCAGACCGTCCAGTGCCCCGTCGTACATCAGCCGCCCGTGGTCGATCACCATCACCCGCTCGCAGAGCTGCTCGATGTCCTGGAGGTCGTGGGTGGTCAGCAGCACCGTCGTCCCGAGCTCCTCGTTCAACTGCCGCAGGAAGCCCCGTACCTTCGCCTTGCTCACCACGTCGAGCCCGATCGTCGGCTCGTCCAGGTACAGCACCTCCGGATCGTGCAGCAGCGCCGCCGCGATGTCCCCGCGCATCCGCTGCCCGAGCGACAGCTGCCGTACCGGTACGTCGAGCAGCTCGGCCAGGTCCAGCCGGTCCACGCAGCGCTCCAGGTTCTCCGCGAACCGCGCCGCCGGGATCCGGTACATCCGCCGCATCAGCCCGTACGAGTCCTTCAGCGGCAGGTCCCACCACAGCGTGGTGCGCTGCCCGAAGACCACCCCGATCCGGTGCGCGAGGCGCATCCGCTCCCGCGACGGGTCGATGCCCGCGACCCGCAGCCGGCCGCCGCTCGGGGTCAGGATGCCGGTCAGCATCTTGATCGTGGTCGACTTGCCGGCGCCGTTGGGCCCGATGTAGCCGACCATCTCGCCCCGGGCGACCTCGAAGCTGATCCCGTCCACCGCCCTCACCCGGCGTTTCTCCCGGCGCATCAGGCTCACCCGGCGCCGTACGTCGAAGACCTTCTCGACCCCGTCCAGCGAGATCAGCGCATCCGTGTCAGCCACAGCTAGCTCCCCGTGCTTCGGTACGAACGGACTCCCGCGCGCCACGCCAGCGACGCGGGCAGGAACACCAGGAAGGCGACCAGCGGGCTCAGGTACGCGACCCACCCGGGCAGTCCCAGCGGATCGGGCCGCCCCAGGACGTGCAGCGCGGGCAGCCAGTTGACGAAGGCGAGCGGCACGATGAAGGTGACCCCGCGCAGCAGGTCCTTCCCGAAGACCGTCGGCGGGTACTGCAGCATCGTGCAGCCGCCGTAGGTGAAGGAGTTCTGCACCTCCGCCGCGTCCCCGGCGACGAACTGGAAGGCCGCCCCGGTCACCATCACCGCCGCGAAGATCGCCGCCCCGGCCACGATCATCACGGGCACCATCAGCACCTTCCCGGCCGTCCAGTCCACCTCCAGGGTCCAGAGCGCCCAGCCCAGCACCCCGAGCCCCTGCATGACCCGGCCCAGCCGGCGCAGCGCGAACCGGTCCGCCGCCACCTGTGCGAGCACCGGGACCGGACGCACCAGCATCGTGTCCAGCGAGCCGTCCCGGATCCGGGCACCGATCCGGTCGGTGTTCCCCATCAGCAGGTCCGCCAGGCCCAGGGAGGCCGAGCAGGACCCGTACAAGAGGGCGATCTCGGGCAACGTGAAGCCGCCGAGGACGTCCACGTGGGAGAACATGATGAAGATCGCGACGAAGTCGAGCAGGGTGATCGCCGCGTTCCCGAAGGCGGACAGTGCGAAGGACGCCCGGTACGTCATCGTCGACCGGATCCACATCGCCACGATCAGCCCGTAGCCGCGCAGCCCCTCCCGGACCTCCCGTACGCGATCGCGCCCGCCGCGCGGACCCGCCCCCAGGGCCTTCAACTCCCGCCCCGGCACCGCCTCGACGACCCCGGCCGCCACTGCTCCCGCCGCCTCCACCCTCTCTACCGCCTCCGCCGCCTCCACCGCCTCCGCCTCCGCCTCAGCCACCCTGGACCACCACCTTCCGCGTCGCCGCCGACTGCAGCAGCCGCCCGGCGCCCAGCAGTACGAGCGCCCACCCGGCCTGGAACCCCAGCGCCCCGGCCGCGCCCCCGGCCCCCGCGTGCTTGCCCAGCAGGACGTCCATCGGAACCTGCAGCATCGCCGCCCACGGCAGGACGCGCACGAACTCGCCGAAGTCGCCCGGGAAGACGGTCAGCGGCAGCAGCATCCCGGAGAAGAAGATCGAGACGACGGTGGCCATCATGTTGATCCCGGACCCGTCCATCAGCCAGAAGGCGAGCAGCCCCAGCAGGTAGCGCACCGCGAAGCTCACCACCAGTCCGAGCGCGACGGAGAGCAGGAACAGCAGCCAGCGCAGCGGATCGGTGGGCAGCGCCAACCGGAACGCCAGCGCCCCCGCCACCAGCGGGACCAGCCCGCGCCCCAGCAGCTGGAAGCCCGCCCGGCCCATGTCGGCCGCGAGCCACCACATCTGAAGGTCCGCCGGCCGGTACAGGTCGACGGCGATGTCGCCCGTGCGCACCCGCTCCTGGATCTCCTCCTGGAAGCCGCCACCGATCAACGCCCCTGCGGCGAGCAGCGACTGGCTCACCCACACGAAGGTCAGGGCCTGCGCCTGGCCGTAGCCGCCGAGCCCCGGACGCTCGTCCCACAGCGCGATGTACGTGTACGCGACGATGAATCCGAACGTGGTGTTGGTGAACACCCCGGCCGCGGTCGCCGTCCCGTAGGTGGCGTACCGCCTGAATCCCCCTGCCGCGACCGCCAGGTAGAGACGCACTCTCCGGCGCACCGTATCCCTCCGTTTTCCACGTCGTTCCTACGTCGGCCAAAGCGCGCGAGCTTAGTGCGGAGGGGCGATCCACGCGACCGATTTACGCCCGTCCGGAGCGGAATCACCGGCCATCGGGTAGACACCATGAGGTACAGAAGTGGATATTTCGAACGGCGTCGAGGAGTCCTGGAGATGAGCGACCAGTCACCACCCCCGGGCTGGACCCCTCGCGACCCGGACACCCCGCCCGAAGCACGGAGACCACGGGCGAACCAGCGGCCCCGGCAGCAACCCGGGGACCGGCAACCGGAGGACCGGCAGCAACGTCAGTCCGAGCCGCAACCCCGCCCGCCCGCACCGGGGAAGAAGCCCCGCCGCAAGCGGACCGGCTGGCGCCGCCTCATCCCCACCTGGCGCATGGTCCTGGGTGCCGTCCTGCTCCTGGCCCTGCTCGTCGGCGGCGCCCTCGTCGCCGGCTACCTGCTGGTCGACATCCCGCCGGCCAACGCCGCCGCCACCGCCCAGTCCAACGTCTACCTCTACTCCGACGGCTCCCAGATCGCCCGCGACGGCGAGGTCAACCGCGTCAACGTGCCGCTCTCCCAGATCCCGCGGACCGTGCAGGAGGCCGTACTGGCCGCCGAGGACCGGGACTTCTACGCCGAACGGGCGGTGGACCCCAAGGCGATGCTCCGCGCCGCCTGGAACACCGCGACCGGCAAGGGCACCCAGTCCGGCTCCACCATCACCCAGCAGTACGTCAAGAACTACTACCTGGGCCAGGAACAGACGATCAAACGCAAGGTCAAAGAGTTCTTCATCGCGATCAAACTCGGCCGCGAGAAGTCGAAGGACTACATCCTCGAGGGCTACCTGAACACCAGCTACTTCGGCCGCAACGCCTACGGCATCCAGGCCGCCGCCCAGGCCTACTACGGCAAGGACGTCAGCAACCTCACCACCGCCGAGGGCGCCTACCTCGCCACCCTCCTCAACTCCCCCAGCGCCTTCGACGTGGTCGCCCACCCCCAGAGCCGCCCCCGCGCACTCGCCCGCTGGAACTACGTGCTCGACGGCATGGTCAAGAAGGGCTGGCTGTCCGAGACCGAGCGCGCCGCGACGCAGTTCCCCGAGCCCGGCAAGGTCCGCGCGGCCGCGGGCCTGTCCGGCCAGCGCGGCTACCTCGTGGAGGCGATCAAGGACTACATCGTCGAGAACAAGATCCTCGACGACAAGACCCTCGCCGAGGGCGGCTACCGCATCACCTCCACCATCGACAAGCGCCGTCAGAACGCCTTCGTCGCCGCCGTCGACGAGCAGATGGTCGGCAAACTCGACCCCGAAAAGCGCAAGGCGGACCGGCTGGTGCGGGCCGGCGGGGTCTCCATCGACCCGGCCACCGGCAAGGTCGTCGCCATGTACGGCGGCATCGACTACACCAAGCAGTACGTCAACAACGCGACCCGGCACGACTACCAGGTCGCCTCCACCTTCAAGCCGTTCGTCTTCGCGTCCGCGGTCGAGAACGACTCCCGCACCCAGGACGGCCGCCGGATCACCCCGAACACCGTCTACAACGGCGACAACAGGCGCCCGGTCGTCGGCGGCCGGATCCGCTTCAACCCCGAGAACGAGGGCCGGGTCTCGTACGGGAACATCACCGTCAACACGGCCACCGACCTCTCCGTCAACGCCGTCTACGCACAGATGGCGGTCGACGTCGGCACCAGCAAGGTCAAGCAGACCGCCATCGACCTCGGCATCCCCGCGGACACCCCGAACTTCGTTCCGGGCCCCGCCATGGCGCTCGGCACGATGCAGGCCAGCGTCCTGGACATGACCCAGGCCTACGCGACCCTCGCCGACCACGGCCGCCGCACCCCGTACACCTTCCTGGAGAAGATCACCAAGGGCGGCGACACGATCGGCCTGCCCGAGCGCACCCCCACCCAGGCCATCAGCCGCGAAGCCGCCGACACCACCACCTCCATGCTGGTCAGCGTCGTGGACAACGGCACCGGTACGGCGGCCCTGGCCGCCGGCCACCCGGCCGCCGGCAAGACCGGCACCGGCGAACTGGACCGCTCGGCCTGGTTCGCGGCCTACACCCCGAACCTCGTCACGGTCGTCTCGATGATGGGCCAGGACCCGGACACCGGGACCCTGCAGTCGCTCTACGGCGCCCTCGGCGAGGCCCGTATCGGCGGTGGCGGCTACCCGGCCCGGATCTGGGCCGCGTACACGAAGACCGCCCTGGAGGCCACCGACCCCGTCGACTTCGACCTGGAACTCCAGCCGGGCGCGGCGCAGCCCCCGCCCCCCTCCCCGGAATCCAACCCTCCGCAGGAGACGCCGGAGGACGAGTTCACGCCGAGGCCTCCGGTACGGCCGAGCCCGCCGACGGGCGGACAGACCCAGGGCGGCCGCGACAACGGAGGCCAGAACCAAGGGGGTCGCAACAACGGCGGCCAGAACCAGGGAGGACAGGACAACGGCGGCCAGGACAACGGCGGCCAGACGCAGGGCGGTCAGAACAACGCGGGCCAGGACAACGGCGGCCAGACGCAGGGCGGGCAGGACAACGGCGGCACCACCCAGGGCACCCAGGGGACGACGGGCACCCAGGGCGCCGACGGCGGGCCGGCCGAAGGCCTGCGCCCTCCACCGTCGGCGTTCCTCGAATGAGCGCCGACGAGCGCGGTCAGTGACCGGAAGTCACCTTCAGCCCCACCACGGCGACCAGCAGCAGACAGATGAAGAAGATCCGGGAGGCGGTGACGGGCTCGCCCAGCACCGCCATGCCGAGCACGGCCGCGCCGGCGGCGCCGATGCCCACCCACACCCCGTACGCGGTACCGATGGGCAGGGTCTTCGCGGCGTAGGACAGCAGCACCATGCTGGCGACGATCCCGGCGCCCGTGAACACACTGGGCCAGAGCCGGGTGAAGCCCTCGGTGAATTTCATGCCGATCGACCAGCCGACTTCGATCACACCGGCGACAACAAGAAGAACCCAGGCCATGACGGCACCTCCGAGACATCGAGCGATACGGGGTGCGTCGTCTTGTCGTACCCGGTACGGCGCGTCTCGTCGGGTTCTCCTCCACCGTAGCAAAAGGCGGGCAAAGGGCAGCGAAAAGGGCCGGTGACAAAGGCCACCGGCCCTTCTGCGTTTCCGTTCGGGTGCTAGAGGTAGAGCCCGGTGGAGTCCTCCGACCCCTCCAGCCGCTCCGCGGCCACGGCGTGCAGGTCCCGCTCGCGCATCAGCACGTACGTCGCACCCCGCACCTCGACCTCGGCACGGTCCTCGGGGTCGTACAGGACCCGGTCCCCGGGCTCGACCGTCCGTACGTTCTGCCCGACCGCGACCACCTCGGCCCAGGCCAGCCGCTTGCCCACCGCGGCCGTCGCCGGAATCAGGATGCCGCCGCCCGAGCGGCGCTCGCCCTCCGGCAGGTCGGACTTCACGAGCACGCGGTCGTGCAGCATGCGGATGGGCAGCTTGTCGTGGGTGGTGTTCTCGCTCACGACCCGAACCTACCTGCCCGCGGCCGCCCCGTGCCGCTCAGGGTCACGCGCGCCTGCGTCGTGCCGACAGGACAACCACACCGACCACACCCACCGCGAGCAGGGCGACCGGCACGATCCGCTCGGGGCGCGGAGTCCCGTCGTCGTGGCGCAGGCCGTCCCGCAGGTCCGTCAAGACGCGGTTCACCGTGGCGAAGGCCCGCCCGGCCGTGTGGTCGACGGTCGAGACGACCCGGGCCCGCGCGTCCCCGATGATCGTCTTCGGGTGCACGCGCACGCCGATCTCGTCGAGCGTCTCGGCGAGCTGCTCGCGGCGGCGGACGATGTCCGCTTCGATCTGTGCGGGAGTCCTGGCTTCGGGCACCGCGCTGCCTCCGTCGTCGTGGTCCGGGTGGGGGGTAGTCCCCGGTGAACAGTCTGTCAGCTTAGTCTCGAGACGTAGCGATCCCCTCTTGAGGAGACTGTCCAGATGAGCGAGCGACTCCAGCCGGGCGACACCGCCCCCGCCTTCACCCTGCCCGACGCGGACGGCAACGAGGTCTCGCTCGCCGACCACAAGGGCCGCAAGGTGATCGTGTACTTCTACCCGGCCGCCCTGACCCCGGGCTGCACCAAGCAGGCCTGCGACTTCACGGACAACCTGGACGTCCTGGCCACGGCCGGCTACGACGTCATCGGCGTCTCCCCGGACAAGCCGGAGAAGCTCGCGAAGTTCCGCGAGAAGGAGCACCTGAAGGTCACCCTGGTCGGCGACCCGGAGAAGGAGATCCTGACGGCGTACGGCGCGTACGGCGAGAAGAAGCTGTACGGCAAGACGGTCACCGGAGTCATCCGCTCCACGGTGGTCGTCGACGAGGCGGGCAAGGTCGAGCACGCCTTCTACAACGTCAAGGCCACGGGCCACGTAGCCAAGATCATCAAGGACCTGGGCATCTGACCCACCCCCGCCCGACGCAGCGGCCCGCACCCCACCCGGTGGGGGCCGCTCCGCTTATCGGACGAAACCGGCCGTAACCGCCCGACTATCGGTCCGTTACTCCATACGAGTGCCGCGCACGCGGCCGGTAAGGAGAGTGATGGCGGTCCGATACACGCGAGAGCTGCTGGAAGCCGCGGCCCGCGAGACGAACAACTGGGACGACGCAGTCCGATGGTGCGGCGGCACGCCGACCAGCGGCAGCAGGCGCTATCTGCGGGCGAAGATGCGGGAAGCGGAGATCGACTGTTCCCACTTCCCCACGAAATGGGCCCGGCACACGGAGGAGCGGCTCCGGGAGCTGGCGGCCGAATCCACGTCCATCTCGGAGGTGGTCAGCCGACTCGGTATCAGCAACGTCGGCGGTAACCAGACACACATCGCGCGGCGGATCGCGGCTCTCGGCATCGGCACATCGCATTTCCTCACCACCCGGGGGCGCCCCAAGGGCTCTCTGGGGCCTGCGCTCTCACTCAGGGACCCGCAGGACGGCCGAGTCCCCGGCGAGCGCTTGCGACGAGAGCTGCTGAAAGTCGGCGTTCCCGAGGAATGCGCCGAGTGCGGCGCTGGCACGGTATGGAACGGCAAACCACTCCGACACGAGGTCGATCACATCAGTGGCGAGTGGTGGGACAACCGGCGGGAAAACCTCCGGATCCTGTGCCCCAACTGCCATGCGGCTACGGACACGTACCGCGGCCGCAAGGCGAGGAGGGCGGCATGAGCGAGGTCAAGTACACGCGGGACCTACTGAGCCGAACCGCGCCACTGGCGAACAGCTTGGTCGACCTCATGCGGCTTCTGGACGCCCCGCTGCTGGCCGGCCCTCGGCGATACCTGCGTGACAGGCTGGCTCACTACGGCATCGACACGTCCCACTTCGTCGACGAGCCACTCCCTGAACGGGTCCGACAGCGCTACACGGAGGAACGGCTCCGCGAAGCGGCCGCCCACACGGACAGCATCACGGGGATGCTGGCCTACATGGGCGTCGAGCCTTACAACAGCGCCCCCGTCCATATCGCCAGGCTCCTCGAACGGTTCGGGATAGACACGCCGCACTTCCCCAGCCGGGACACCCCTTCGTCACGTCGGCTGTTCGACCATGAGCAGATCGCACCCGCGGTCGCCGGCTCCAAGAGCATGGCGGGAGTCATGCGCACACTCGGCCACCACCCCTTCGACGGCGCCGCACGCGCCAAAGCCAGGCGGAGCATCGAGGAATACGCGCTGTCGACAGAGCACTTCACGGGGCAGGGACACACGATCGGCCGCCCTTCCCCCGCACGCATGTCGTCGACGGAGATCCTGAGGCGACTTGAAGTCGGCTCCTCCCGCACCAAGACGGCGATCCTGCGCCGAGCCCTGGACGACCTCGGAGTGCCACATGTATGCACGGAGTGCGGCATTGGGGACGTCTGGCGCGGCCAGAGACTCGTCCTGGAGATCGACCACGTGAACGGTGACCGGCTGGACAACCGCCGGGAGAACCTCCGATATTTGTGCCCCTCCTGCCACAGTCAGACGCCGACCTTCGCCAAACGATCAAGGGCGACCATCCCATCGCAACGGACCCCCGTCGACCAGTAAGGTGGTCGCACGGGTCCGTACCCCAGCTGGCCAGAGGGCGCCGGTTTAGGTCCGGTGTGTCGTGGGTTCGAGTCCCACCGGGCCCACAGCAGCGGCCGGTCGTCTCGTCATGAGGTGACCGGCCGTCGCCGTTCGCGCGTCAGCCCAGGAGTTCGCGGACCGCCGGGACGAGGGCGCGGAAGGCCTGGCCCCGGTGGGAGATGGCGTTCTTTTCCGCCGGGGTGAGTTCCGCGCAGGTGCGGGATTCGCCCAGGGGCTGCAGGATCGGGTCGTAGCCGAAGCCGCCCGTGCCGGACGGGGTGTGGCGCAGGGTGCCCAGGAGGCGGCCTTCGACGACGCGTTCCGTGCCGTCGGGGAGGGCGAGGGCGGCCGCGCAGAAGAAGTGCGCGCCGCGGTGCTCGTCGGCGATGTCCCCGAGCTGGGCCAGCAGGAGTTCGAGGTTCGCCTTGTCGTCTCCGTGCGCGCCGGCCCAGCGGGCCGAGAAGATGCCGGGGGCGCCGTTCAGGACGTCCACGCAGAGGCCGGAGTCGTCGGCGACCGCCGGGAGACCGGTGGCCTGCGCGAGGGCGTGCGCCTTGAGGAGGGCGTTCTCGGCGAAGGTGACCCCGGTCTCCTTGACGTCGGGGATCTCCGGGTACGCGTCCGCGCCGACCAGCGTGTGCGGCAGACCGGCCTCGGACAGGATGGCGTGGAGTTCGGAGACCTTGCCCGCGTTGCGGGTGGCCAGGATCAGGCGGGGCGGCATGGAGGTCATGTCCCCCATTATTTCCGGCTCGCCGACCCCATCAGCCCGGGGTGCAGACCTTGGAGATCTCGCTGGCCGCGTCCGCGACCGGCTGGATGTCCGGGACGCTGTTGCCGCTCTCGATGGAGGTGCGGACGTTCTTCACGGCCGTGTTCATCGAGTCGATGGCCTTGCCCAGGTCGGCGTTGTCCGTCTGGTCGCCGATCTTCTTGAGGTTGGCCTCGATCTGGTCGAGCGCGTTCTGGGCGTCCTGCGGGCTGTTGCCCGCCTGGGAGACCGCCTGCTGGAGGTCGTTCGCGCCGTCGGTGATGGCCACCGCCGTGTTGGCGCAGTCCATCGCCGTGGAGATCGCGTCGCAGGCGGACAGGGCCGGGACGGTCAGTACGGCGGCCACGGCTATGGCCGCGATGCGGAGCTTCATGCGGTTCTCCCCGGGAGCAGGATTCGGATGCGTGGACGGGCGCACGGCTGTGACACCGTGCGCCCGTGTCTTCCTAGACGCCGGGCCGGGCCCGGCGGTTGCCGCCTAGAGTTCGAGCGCGCCCAGCTGGATGGCTTCCAGGTCCGCGCAGCCGCCGGCGGCGAGGTCGAGGAGGGCGTTCAGTTCCTTGCGGTCGAAGGGCTCGCCCTCGGCGGTGCCCTGGACCTCGACGAAGCGGCCGTCGCCCGTGCAGACCACGTTCATGTCGGTCTCGGCGCGCACGTCCTCCTCGTAGCAGAGGTCGAGGAGCGGGACGCCGTCGACGATGCCGACGCTGACGGCGGCGACGGTGCCGGTCAGCGGCTTGCGGCCGGCCTTGATGAGCTTCTTCTGCTGGCCCCAGGCTACGGCGTCGGCGAGGGCGACGTAGGCGCCGGTGATGGCGGCGGTGCGGGTGCCGCCGTCGGCCTGGAGGACGTCGCAGTCCAGGACGATGGTGTTCTCGCCGAGGGCCTTGTAGTCGATGACGGCGCGCAGCGAGCGGCCGATGAGGCGGGAGATCTCGTGGGTGCGGCCGCCGATCTTGCCGCGTACGGATTCGCGGTCGCCGCGGGTGTTGGTGGAGCGCGGCAGCATCGAGTACTCGGAGGTGACCCAGCCTTCGCCGCTGCCCTTGCGCCAGCGCGGGACGCCTTCGGTGAAGGAGGCGGTGCAGAAGACCTTGGTGTCTCCGAAGGAGATGAGGACGGAGCCCTCGGCGTGCTTGCTCCATCCGCGTTCGATGGTGACCGGGCGGAGCTGTTCGGGCGTACGGCCGTCGATGCGAGACATGGCTCCGAGCCTAGTCCCTGCGGTGGAACGCGAAGACCCCGTCCGGGTGGTTCCGGGACGGGGTCCGCTGTGGTGTGGGGCGTGGGGCCCGGACTAGGGGGTCCGGGTCACATCATGTCTTCGATGTCGGCGGCGATCGGGTCGGCGTCGGTGCCGATGACGACCTGGATCGCGGTGCCCATCTTGACGACGCCGTGGGCGCCGGCGGCCTTGAGTGCGGCTTCGTCGACGAGGTCGGGGTTGACGACCTCGGTGCGCAGGCGGGTGATGCAGCCCTCGACCTCTTCGATGTTGTCGATGCCGCCGAGCCCGGCGACGATCTTCTCAGCCTTGGTGGCCATGTGTTTCTCCCTGAGTGTTTCGAAGAACGGGTCTCGGCGCGGCCGGTACATGGAGAGCCACCCGTGCGGTCCGCTTTGTCACGGTAACGCACGGTTGGCGCATCTATGCGAGCGCATGACCGGCCTCTGTCGAATGATGACGATCAGCAGCAACCTGCCCACAACTGGTCTACACCAGTGTGCCGCAAGTGTTGCGGCTGCCAAAAACGGGCCGGTCAGGGAGGACGCCGATGAGCGCGAAGAGCGCCGCCGCAGTGCCGCAACCCAAGCGGTGGAACGGCCTGTTCCAGGGCCTGCAGAAGATGGGGCGGAGCCTCCAGCTGCCGATCGCCGTCCTGCCCGCGGCGGGCATCCTCACCCGGCTGGGACAGCCCGACGTCTTCGGCGTGGAGGGGCTCGGCTGGACGAACGTCGCCAGGGTCATGGCCAGCGCGGGCGGCTCCCTCCTCAACGCCGACCTCGGCCTCCCCCTCCTCTTCTGCGTCGGCGTCGCGATCGGCATGGCCAAGAAGGCGGACGGCTCCACCGCGCTGGCGGCGGTGGTCGGCTTCCTCGCCTACCGGGGGGTCCTGCGGGCCTTCCCCAAGCCCTGCCCGGAGGGGACCAGGGACGTCGGGGGCGGCTGCCTGGGGCCCGACTTCACCCTCGCCGAGTACACGTTCCAGAACCCGGGGGTCTTCGGCGGCATCGTCATGGGCCTGCTCTCCGCCTGGTTCTGGCAGCGCTACCACCGGGTCAAGCTGGTGGACTGGCTCGGCTTCTTCAACGGCCGCCGGCTGGTCCCGATCATCATGACCTTCGTCGCGATCGCCTTCGCCGTGCTCTGCCTGTGGATCTGGCCGCCGATCGGCGCCGGACTGGAGAGCTTCTCCGACTGGCTGGTGGGCCTGGGCTCCTGGGGCGCCGGCATCTTCGGCGTCGCGAACCGCGCGCTGCTGGTGATCGGCCTGCACCAGTTCCTGAACGTGCCGGTGTGGTTCCAGTTCGGCACCTACACCAAGCCGGACGGCCAGGAGGTTCACGGCGACATCCCGATGTTCCTGGCGGGCGACCCGAGCGCCGGGCAGTTCCTCTCCGGCTTCTTCCCGATCATGATGTTCGCCCTGCCCGCGGCAGCGCTGGCGATCACGCACTGCGCGAAGCCGCAGCGGCGCAAGGAGGTCGGCGGCCTGATGCTGTCGGTGGCCCTGACCTCCTTCGTCACGGGCATCACCGAGCCGCTGGAGTACTCCTTCCTCTTCGTGGCGCCCGCCCTGTACGTCATCCACGCGCTGCTGACGGGCGTCTCCATGGCGGTGACGTGGGCCCTGGGCGTCCACGACGGCTTCAGCTTCTCGGCCGGTTTGATCGACTACGTCATCAACTGGAGCCTGGCGACGAAGCCCTGGATGATCATTCCGATCGGCCTGGGCTTCGCGGTCGTCTATTACGCGGTCTTCCGCTTCGCGATCACGAAGTTCGACATCCCGACCCCGGGCCGGGAGTCGGACGAGGAGATCGAGGCGATGCAGGAGGAGACCACCAAGGCCTGAACCCGCTCCCCGGCAGGGCGGGAACCCGGTCCGTCAAGGGCCCTCGGATCACGATCCGGGGGCCCTTCGGCATACCCCGGGACGTGTGATCCAGGCCACAGGAAATCGAAGGTTCCTTATCTATCCCTCACCGTGTTACAACTGGTCTACACCACAATTGGTGTAGACCACGAGGTGCGTTCGAGCCCCCGTGTATCCCCCCTTTCGAAGACGCCGCCGTCCCCGTTTCCCCTGGCGACGCCTTGCCCACTGGAGGACCTTGTGACCACGGCTGCCGCCCCCGCGGCCGAGAAGAAGAAGGGCGCTGGCGTGATGGCCGTCATGCAGCGCATCGGCCGGAGCCTCATGCTCCCCGTGGCCGTGCTGCCCGCCGGCGCACTCCTGCTCCGCCTCGGTGCTCCCGACATGCTCGGCGACGCGGACGTCTTCCCCACGTTCGTCACCAAAATCGCCGGCTACATGGCCGCGGGTGGCGGCGCGATCCTCGAGAACATGGCGCTGCTGTTCGCCGTGGGCATCGCCATCGGCTTCGCCAAGAAGGCGGACGGCTCCACCGCCCTCGCCGCCGTCACCGGATACCTGGTCTTCAAGAAGGTCCTCGCCACCTTCACCGACAGCAACCTGCCGCAGGTCGAGAAGGTCATCGACCACAAGGTCGCGCTGGTGGACGCCACGGTCGACGCCGGTGTCCTCGGCGGTGTCGTGATGGGCATCATCACGGCCCTGCTCTACCAGAAGTTCTACCGGACCAAGCTGCCGGACTGGGCGGGCTTCTTCGGCGGCCGCCGTCTCGTCCCGATCCTCTCCGCCCTCGCGGGCCTGCTCGCCGGCATCGTCTTCGGTCTCATCTGGCCGGTCCTCGGCACGGGTCTGCACAACTTCGGTGAGTGGCTCGTCGGCTCCGGCGCCGTCGGCGCGGGCATCTTCGGTGTCGCCAACCGTGCGCTCATCCCGATCGGCATGCACCACCTGCTGAACTCCTTCCCGTGGTTCCAGGCCGGCTCCTTCGACACCCCGACCGGCGCCGTCCACGGTGACATCGGCCGCTTCCTCGCCGGTGACCCGACCGCCGGACAGTTCATGACCGGCTTCTTCCCGATCATGATGTTCGCCCTCCCGGCGGCCTGCCTCGCGATCGTCCACTGCGCCCGCCCCGAGCGCCGCAAGGTCGTCGGCGGCATGATGCTCTCCCTCGCGCTCACCTCCTTCGTCACCGGTGTCACCGAGCCGATCGAGTTCACCTTCATGTTCATCGCCCCGGTGCTGTACGCGATCCACGCGGTGCTGACCGGTATCTCCCTGGCCCTCACCTGGTCCCTGGGCATGCGCGACGGCTTCGGCTTCTCGGCCGGCCTCGTCGACTACCTGCTGAACCTGGGCATCGCGGAGAAGCCGTGGATGCTGGCGGGCGTCGGCCTCTGCTTCGCGGTGGTCTACTACGTCGTCTTCCGCTTCGCGATCGTCAAGTTCAACCTCCCGACGCCGGGCCGCGAGTCCGACGAGGAGCTCGCCGAGCTGCTGAAGGCCGAGGCCAAGTAGGCCCGCTCGTCCACACGTCGAAGCCCCCGCTCTCCCAAGAAGGGAGGGCGGGGGCTTCCGCGTGTTCCGGTACGTCAGATGCTGATGCGTCGGATGCGTCGGATGCTTCGGATGCGTCAGACCTCGTAGACCGCGCCCGCGTACGCCAGGTCGACCCGGCCGCCGTAGACCGCGCGGGCGTCGGCGAGGTTCTGCGCCGCGTCCGTCCACGGCGGGATGTGGGTGAGGACGAGCCGGCCGACGTCGCCGCCGCGCGCGTACTCGCCGGCCTCGCGGCCGTTCAGGTGGAGGTCCGGGATGTCCTCCTTGCCGTGCGTGAAGGAGGCCTCGCAGAGGAAGAGGTCGGTGCCGTCGGCGAGCAGCCCCAGCTCGGGGCAGGCCCCGGTGTCCCCGGAGTACGTGAGCGAGCGGCCGCCGTGCTCGATGCGGATGCCGTACGACTCGACGGGGTGGGCGACCCGCTCGGCGCGGATCTGGAACGGCCCGATCTCGAAGTTCCCGGACTTCAGGGTGCGGAAGTCGAAGACCTCGCTCATCGAGCGCTCGTCGGGGACGTCGTCGTAGGCGGTGGTCAGGCGCCGCTCGGTGCCCTCGGGCCCGTAGACGGGGATGGTGCCGCAGCGGCCGCCCTCGTGCCGGTAGAAACGGGCGACGAAGTACGCGCACATGTCGATGCAGTGGTCGGCGTGCAGATGGCTCAGGAAGATCGCGTCGAGGTCGTAGAGACCGCAGTGGCGCTGGAGATCGCCGAGGGCGCCGTTGCCCATGTCGAGGAGCAGCCGGAAGCCGTCGGCCTCGACGAGGTAGCTCGAACAGGCCGATTCCGCGGACGGGAACGACCCCGAACAGCCGACGACGGTGAGCTTCATGGAGCGTGAACCTCCGTGGACGGTCCGTGGACGGAATGCGGGCCGTGCGTGCGTCGAGCGTAAGGCGCGAAACGTCCGGTCGCTCCTCCGCGGCGGGCCGTTGTGGGGGAAGTCACCGCCTGCACCACTCATACCCAGTAATGGCAAGCGGTCAGGTGTGCGGCCCTAGAGCACAGTGCCCATGCCGCCGTGCGGCCGTGCCGGGTGCCGGGTGCCGGTGGCGCGGCTACGGTCGAGACATGGACACGTCCTGGTGGCCGGCGGTGGCCGCGGTCGTGGCAGTGGCGCTGGTGGTGCTGGTCGCCGGGGGACGGCTGGGGCTCCCCCGCCGCGCCCCGTCGGCGCACGGGTCCGGTCCGCCGCCGCACCCGCGCGCCGGCGAGCTGTGGTCCTTGGCGGACGGCCGTACGTGTCTGGTCCTGGCGGTCCGGTCGGTACGGGGCCACCGCGCGCGGGTCGCGTGGATCACCGGGAAGTACGACGACCGGCGGGCCGGGGTGATCCCGCTGCCCCCGGGGACGGTGGGGGCGCAGGGCCGGGCGGCCTTCCTGGAGGCGGACCGTCCGGCGGAGGTGTCGCTGTGGGATTTCCGGACGCGGCGAGGGGTGCTGGATCCGGCGGTGTGGGACGAGATCAAGGGACTGGGAGGCGGGCAGTGAAACCGGTGATCCGCTTGCGGCGCGTGTACGACCCGCCGGAGCCGGGCGCGGACGGGCTGAGGGTGCTCGTGGACCGGCTCTGGCCGCGGGGCCTGGCGAAGGAGGCGGCGGGGGTGGACGAGTGGCCGAAGGCGGTCACGCCGTCGAACGAGCTGCGCAAGTGGTTCCACGGGGGCGGCTCCGCCGGGGAGTTCCGGCAGCGGTACGAGGCGGAGCTGGCCGGGTCGGAGGCGGTGGCGGAGCTGGCGCGGCTCCGGTCCCTGGCCGAGGCGGGCCCGCTCACCCTCCTGACCGCGGTCAAGGACCCGGCCGCCAGCCATGCGGCCGTGCTCGCTGACCTGCTGTCCGCCTAGCCGGGCCGGCCCGGACCCGGTCCTCGAACGCCGGCGAGGCTGAAAGATCGAGCCTCGCCGGCGTTTGAGGCACGGGGTCCGGGGCGGAGCCCCGGGGGCGGGGCCGCACCCGAGACGGCCGGGCAGCCCCGCAGGGGTCAGGCCCAGAGCTGGCCCTGGAGGACCTCGATGGCCTCTTCGGTGGTCGCGGCCGTGTAGACGCCGGTCGAGAGGTACTTCCAGCCGCCGTCGGCCACCACGAAGACGATGTCCGCCGTTTCGCCCGCGGCCACCGCCTTGCGGCCCACGCCGATCGCCGCGTGCAGGGCGGCTCCCGTGGAGACGCCCGCGAAGATCCCCTCCAGCTGCAGCAGCTCCCGCGTGCGGGTCACCGCGTCCGCCGAGCCCACCGAGAAGCGGGTCGTCAGGACCGAGGCGTCGTACAGCTCGGGGACGAAGCCCTCGTCGAGGTTGCGCAGCCCGTACACCAGGTCGTCGTACCTCGGCTCGGCCGCGACGATCTTCACGCCGGGCACGTTCTCGCGCAGGTAGCGGCCGACGCCCATCAGGGTGCCGGTGGTGCCGAGGCCCGCCACGAAGTGGGTGATCGACGGGAGGTCGGCGAGGATCTCCGGGCCCGTGGTGGCGTAGTGCGCGCCCGCGTTGTCCGGGTTGCCGTACTGGTAGAGCATCACCCAGTCCGGGTGCTCCGCAGCCAGTTCCTTGGCCACCCGGACCGCGGTGTTCGAGCCGCCGGCGGCCGGCGACGAGATGATCTCGGCTCCCCACATGGCCAGCAGGTCGCGCCGCTCCTGGCTGGTGTTCTCCGGCATCACGCACACGATGCGGTAGCCCTTGAGCTTGGCCGCCATCGCCAGCGAGATGCCGGTGTTGCCCGAGGTCGGCTCCAGGATGGTGCAGCCGGGGTACAGCCGGCCGTCCTTCTCGGCCTGCTCGACCATGTGGAGCGCGGGGCGGTCCTTGATCGAGCCGGTCGGGTTGCGGTCCTCCAGCTTGGCCCAGATGCGGACGTCGTCCGAGGGCGACAGCCGGGGCAGCCGGACCAGCGGCGTGTTGCCGACCGCGGCGAGCGGGGAGTCGTAGCGCATTACTTCGATCCGCCGGCCACGGCCGGGAGGATGGTGACGCTGTCGCCGTCCTTGAGCGCGGTGGAGATGCCGTCGAGGAAGCGGACGTCCTCGTCGTTGAGGTAGACGTTCACGAAGCGGCGCAGCTCGCCGCCCTTGGCGTCGTCGACGATGCGCTCCTGGATGCCCTTGTGGCGGGTCTCCAGGTCGGCGAAGAGGTCGGCGATGGTCGCGCCCTCACCGGAGACGGCCTTCTCGCCTTCGGTGTAGGTGCGGAGGATGGTGGGGATGCGGACCTCGATGGCCATGGCTGTCTCCAGTCGTCAGGGCGTATGCAGGGGCGTGAGAAGGTGCGGCGCGCGGTTCGTCGGCCCCCCGCGGAGGGGCTCTGGTGCTCAGACGGCAGGACAGATGGCGCTGGCGAGGCGGCACAGGTCGACGTGCAGCCGCGCCACGAGCAGCAGCCTGCCGGGCGTCTCGATGCTCACGTCGTGGGAAACCATGCGGCCATGTTAACGATTCCCGGTCCCGGGTTTGGAGTGTGATCCCGCATCGTGGACGCCGACCGCTCACATGATGGTCAGTAGGCCTCGACGACCTGCACTTCTTCCTCGGTGATCACGCCGTCGACGATCCGGTACGAGCGGAACTGGAACGCTCCGAGGCCGTCCTCGTCCGCCGTCGAGACGAGGACGTAGTGCGCGCCGGGCTCGTTCGCGTACGTGATGTCGGTGCGCGAGGGGTAGGCCTCGGTGGCGGTGTGCGAGTGGTAGACGATCACCGGCTCCTCGTCCCGGTCGTCCAGCTCGCGGTAGAGCTTCAGCAGATCCTTCGAGTCGAACTCGTAGAACGTGGGCGAGCGGGCCGCGTTGAGCATCGGGATGAACCGCTCGGGGCGGCCGGTGCCGGCCGGGCCCGCCACGACGCCGCACGCCTCGTCGGGGTGGTCCCGGCGGGCGTGCTCGACGATCTGGTCGTACAGGGCCTGGGTGAGGGTCAGCATGAGCGACAGGATAAGCAGACGGGCCCTTGCGTACCGAGGAGTGGTACGCAAGGGCCCACATGGTGGACACAAGGGCCACGGGAGCGCGGTTCCCGGCCGTGGCGGGCGGCCGGGACCCACGGTCTTCGGGTGCTACGAAGCCTTGGTGAAGGCCGCGCCGCGCGGGTCGCGGGACTTCATCACCAGGTACGAGACGCCCAGGATCAGACCCCACAGCGGGGCGCAGTACAGCGAGACGCGGGAGTCCTTGTCGGCGCCCATCATCACGATGACCATGCCGATGAAGAGCAGCGCGAACCAGCTCGTGTACGGGGCGCCGGGCGCGCGGAACGCGGACTGCGGCAGCTCGCCGCGGTCGGCCTTGGCCCGGTAGCGGATCTGGCAGACCAGGATCATGATCCAGGCCCACATGCCGGAGATGGTGGCGAAGGAGACGACGTAGTCGAAGGCCTTGCCCGGGGCGACGTAGTTGATCCAGACGCCGACCAGCATCAGCCCGGCGGAGACGGTGGTGCCGATGAGCGGGGTGCCGCTCTTGGTGAGCTTGGTGAAGACCTTCGGGCCCTGGCCGTTGAGCGCGAGGTCGCGCAGCATGCGGCCGGTGGAGTACATGCCCGAGTTGCAGGAGGACAGGGCCGCGGTCAGCACCACGAAGTTGACGATCGCGGCGCCGATGCCGAGGCCCATGCGCTCGAAGGCGGCGACGAAGGGCGAGACGCCCGGCTGGAAGTGCGTCCACGGGACGACCGACAGGATCATGATCAGTGCGCCGACGTAGAAGACGGCGATGCGCCACGGCACGGTGTTGATGGCCTTGGGCAGGGTCTTCTCGGGGTCCTTGGACTCGCCGGCGGTGACGCCGACCAGCTCGACCGCGAGGAAGGCGAACATGACGATCTGCAGGGTCATCAGCGTGCCGCCGATGCCCTTGGGGAAGAAGCCGCCGTCGTTCCACAGGTTGGTGACGGTGGCGGTGTCGGCCGCGTCGGAGAAGCCGATGGTGAGGATGCCCGCGCAGATCAGGATCATGCCGACGATGGCGGTGACCTTGACCATGGAGAACCAGAACTCCAGCTCACCGAAGAGCTTCACGGAGATCAGGTTGGCGGCGTAGAGGATGACGGTGAAGATCAGCGCGTAGGCCCACTGCGGGAAGCTGTCGTGGGTCCAGTACGACATGTACTGCGCGGCGGCCGTGACCTCGGTGATGCCGGTGACCACCCAGAACAGCCAGTACGTCCAGCCGGTGACGTATCCCCAGAACGGGCCCAGGAACTCGCGGGCGTAGTCCGAGAAGGAGCCGGAGACGGGGCGGTACATGAGCAGCTCGCCCAGGGCCCGCATGATGAAGAAGATGACCAGGCCCGCGATCGCGTACGCCAGGATGAGGCTGGGGCCGGCCTTGGAGATCGCCTTGCCGGCGCCCAGGAACAGGCCGGTGCCGATGGCTCCGCCGATCGCGATCATCTGGATCTGCCGGGCGCCGAGCGTGCGGTGGTATCCCTCGCCGCCCTCGCCCTGAGTGCCCTCGCCGGGCGTCTTGCCGTGCTGCTCGACCTGCACAGAGGTCATGTCTGGTGCGCCTTTCTCCACGCCGACCCGCGCCTTGACTGGCTGCGGATCGGGTCCTCGATCCCCCCGGATACGGATGGAGTTGCACGCCGGCGGTCCGCCGGTCCAAGCGAGCCGGGGGACATGGGTGGCGTCCCTTCGGCAGTCGTGAAGATCTATCACGTGCTTACGGCTGCCCGAGGGGGAGAAATGTGGCGCAGGGCATCAAAAATTCAGGACAAAGGCGAGTGAATGGATCAGATCACCGCATCGCGGTGATCTGATCGTTATCCGGATTTGAGCGTCCGCTGAGCGAACGTCGTACCCACTTGAGGATCTTCAGAGGATCTTCGGCGGGCCACAGCGGGCCACGGGGTCACGGCGCTCGGGTCACAGCGTCTCGATGAGCGTCTCCTGCAGCCCGCCCAGCCAGAGGTACGCCATCACCATCGGCTTGCGCGGGTCGTCGTCCGGCAGCCGGAACAGCGCCGCGCTCTCGTCGTCCTCGGTGATGTCGAGACGGGCCGCGAGGGTCAGGCGCAGGTCGTTGAGCGCGCCGAGCCAGCGCAGCGGCAGCTCCCCGGTCAGCTCCAGCACCGCCGCCCCGTCACCGGCCGGGGTGAGCCCGTCCAGGCTGCGCACGACGGCCAGCGCGTCCTCCCGCTTGCGGGTGCGCAGGTCGTTCTCGGTGAAGCGGCGGAACTCCGCCGAGTGGGCGCGCAGCTCCTCCGGGTCCTCCTTGGGCCCCGGCCCGTCCGGGCCTCCGTAGGCGTCGGGGAAGAGCCGGGCCAGCGCGGGGTCGGTCGGGGGCTCGGAGGGACCCTCGGCGAACAGCGCGGCGAGCGGGTCGGCGTCCTCGGCGGGCTCCGGCTCGCCGGGGCCGATGAGTTCGAGCATCTGGACGGCCAGGGAGCGCAGGATGGAGATCTCGATCTCGTCGAGCGCGATGGCGGCGCCGCCGCCGCCCTTCAGGGGCTGGAACGTGCCGCCCATCAGTTGCGGTCCTGGGAGAGGGTCGCCCACAGGCCGTAGCCGTGCATGGCCTGCACGTCGCGCTCCATTTCCTCGCGGGTGCCGCTGGACACGACCGCCCGCCCCTTGTGGTGGACATCGAGCATCAGCTTGTGCGCCACGTCCTTCGAATAGCCGAAGTACGCCTGGAACACGTACGCCACGTAGCTCATGAGGTTGACCGGGTCGTTGTGCACCAGGGTCACCCAGGGGACGTCGGGTTCGGGTACCGCGAAGGTCTCTTCGGCCGATTCGGTGCGTTCGATCTCTACAGGAGCAACACTCACTTGTCCCATGCTGCCACCGCGAAGGGCCCGTCGCACAAACGGGTCCTAGATCTCGTCACTTTGACGAGATGTGCGCTAGCATCCGTGACATGAACCCTGCGGACCTGGGCCTGCCGGTGGACGTGCCGTCGACAGCGCTCTTCACGGACCATTACGAGCTCACGATGCTGCAGGCCGCCCTGGCCAACGGCACCGCCGACCGCCGCTCGGTCTTCGAGGTCTTCACCCGGCGGCTGCCCGAGGGGCGCCGTTACGGGGTGGTCGCGGGAACCGGGCGGGTGCTGGACG
The DNA here is from genome assembly GCF_035989305.1 of Streptomyces sp. NBC_01233. Classification (NCBI taxonomy): domain Bacteria; kingdom Bacillati; phylum Actinomycetota; class Actinomycetes; order Kitasatosporales; family Streptomycetaceae; genus Streptomyces; species Streptomyces sp. NBC_01233. The sequence goes on from NZ_CP108514.1 coordinate 3,571,416, forward strand.
CGGTGGAGAACTTCCGCTTCGACGGCGCGGTGCTGGAGTTCCTGCGCGAGCGGGCCGTCATCGACATGCGGACCCTGGACTGGCTGGCCTCGTACCGCTTCTCCGGCGACATCTGGGGCTACCCGGAGGGGGAGGTCTACTTCCCCGGGTCGCCGATCCTGCGGGTCGAGGGCAGCTTCGCGGAGTGCGTGCTGCTGGAGACCGTGATCCTTTCGATCCTGAACCACGACTCGGCGATCGCCGCGGCCGCTTCCCGGATGTCCTCGGCGGCGGGCGACCGCCCGCTGATCGAGATGGGCGCGCGGCGCACGCACGAACTGGCGGCGGTGGCCGCGTCGCGGGCCGCGTACGTGGGCGGCTTCGCCTCGACCTCGGACCTGGCGGCCGGCTTCCGGTACGGGATCCCGACGGTCGGCACGAGCGCGCACGCCTTCACCCTGGTGCACGACAGCGAGCGGGACGCCTTCACCGCGCAGGTGGCCTCGCTGGGACGGGGCACCACCCTTCTGGTGGACACCTACGACGTGGCCGAGGCCGTCCGCACCGCCGTCGAGGTGGCCGGCACCGACCTCGGCGCGGTCCGGATCGACTCCGGCGACCTGCTGCTGGTCGCCCACCGGGTGCGGCAGCAGCTGGACGAGCTGGGGGCGACGGCGACGAAGATCGTGGTCACCTCGGACCTGGACGAGTACGCCATCGCCTCGCTGGCGGCGGCGCCCGTGGACGCGTACGGCGTGGGCACGCAGCTCGTGACGGGCAGCGGGCACCCGACGTGCTCGATGGTCTACAAGCTGGTGGCGCGGGCCGTCTCCGCGGACCCCAAGGCGACGCTGGCTCCGGTGGCGAAGAAGTCCACGGGCGGCAAGACCTCCATCGGCGGCCGCAAGTGGGCGGCTCGGCGCAGGGACGCGGAGGGCGTCGCCGAGGCGGAGGTCGTCGGGACCGGGCCGGTCCCCTCGGCCCTGGCCGACCACCAGCTGCTGACCCAGCTGGTCAAGGCCGGCGAGGTGGTCGCCCGCGAGCCGCTGGAGGCCGCGCGCGAACGCCACTGCGCCGCCCGCGCCGGGCTGCCGCTGTCCGCGACGCAGCTCTCGCGCGGCGAGGCCGTGCTCCCCACGGAGTACGTGTAGCCGCAGCTCCGCAGCCCGGGCGCCGCCCCGGACCCCGCTCCTCGCACGCCGGAGGGGCTGGAAATCCGGCCTCGCCGGCGTTGGGGGCGCGGGCGCGGAGCGCCGCAGGGGGTCTGGGGCGGAGCCCCAGTTTCGGGAAGGGGCGGGGTGGGGGAAGAGCCTCCCGCAGGGCCCGCCGCAGCACACCGTCAAGCCGAAGGGCACGCGAAATGCACCGCGCACTGATCGTCGTCGACGTACAGAACGACTTCTGCGAAGGCGGCAGCCTCGCGGTCACCGGCGGAGCCGACGTCGCCGCCGCCGTCACCGAGTACATCGGCCAGGCCACGCCCGCGTACCGGCACGTCGTCGCCACCCGGGACCACCACATCGATCCCGGTGCCCACTTCGCGCACCCCCCGGCGGAGCCGGACTTCGAGACCTCCTGGCCCGTCCACTGCGTCGCCGGGACCGAGGGCGTGGGCTTCCACCCGAACTTCGCCCCCGCCGTGGCCTCGGGCGCCGTCGCCGCCGTCTTCGACAAGGGCGCGTACGAGGCCGCGTACAGCGGCTTCGAGGGCGCCGACGAGAACGGGGCGACGCTCGGCCAGTGGCTGCGGGACCGGCAGGTCACCGAGGTGGACGTGGTCGGGATCGCCACCGATCACTGTGTCAGGGCCACCGCCCTCGACGCCGCCCGCGCCGGCTTCGGCACCCGGGTCCTGCTGGACCTGACGGCCGCCGTCGCCCCGCACACCGCCGCACGGGCCCTGGAGGAGCTCCGTGCGGCGGGGGTGACCCTGGTGGGCCACCAGGCGGGCCGGGGCGGCCACGAGGACGCCCAGGGCGGCTAGGACGCGGCCGGGGGCCGTCCCGGGAGCCGTCCTAGGTCCCCAGCAGGGCCCGGATGGGGTGCCAGAGCTCCTGCGCGCGGTCGGGCGCCCCGCGCCACAGCAGGCCGTCCGGGTGGTGCAGGACGGCCGTGACCTCGTCCGGCGTCGGCGGGTGCGCGTTGCCCCGCAGGTACACCGCACGCATCCCGAGGTTCCGCAGCCTGGTCAGGGCGCGGGCCCGGTTCGCGGCGTGCACCAGAACGCGGACACTTCCGCCCTCTCCGCACGGCCTCGGCAGCGTGAGCGCTACGACCACGCTGCCGCCTGGCAATCTGACGAAACCTCCATCGGGCATGGCTGTCATCTCCCCCGTCAATAAGAAACTCGTACCGGGCATCTAAACGCGATCGGCCGCCGCCCGCTAGAGGGCGACGGCCGATCACGCTTTGACCTGCGGTTTTACCGAATTACTTCGAGGAGGGGCCAACCTCGACGGTCATGACCTCACCGTCGTAGGTCTCCTTCAGGATCTTGATCTTGGTGTTGGTGTCAGTGACCTTCACCGATCCGGTCGGGTTCTCGTCGTAGTAGTACGTGCCCTTGCGGTCGTCGAAGACCAGCTTGGCCGGCTTCGGCTTCAGGAACAGCGACTCGCCGTTCTTGTGCAGGGTGAACGCATCCGTCGAGTACGCGCTGAAGGCGGCGTCGTACGGCTGGATCTTGTTCCGCAGCAGGGTGCCGTCGGCCCACTTCATGGGCTTGGCGTTGGCGTCGATCGGAAGGATCAGACCCTGGCCCGGGTGCTGGCTGGTGTTGTTGTCCTTCTGGCTGGTGTCCCACTGCCAGATGAGCAGGCCGTCCTGGTACGGGTAGTGCTCGACCCAGTCGGGCTTGGTGTTGCCGAAGCCGAAGTTGTACGGGCCGACCTTGAGGGTCTGGTCGTACGAGACGTAACGGCGGTTCTCGGCCAGGTAGTACTGCGCGTACTCCTTGCTGAAGCTGGCGCCGATGCGGGAGAAGCCCTTGCCCGTCCAGCCGTTGTCGCCGTTCTCGGCGCCGTCGGTGAACAGCGCGGAGCCGTCCGCGGTGAGGGTCACGGCGTCGGCGGTGAAGCCCTTGCCGCCCGCGCCTCCGTCCGTCTGGTAACGGAAGCGGAGGTCGACCTTCTTGCCCGCGTAGGCGTCGAGCGGGAAGTTCAGCGACTTCCAGGCACCCGAGACACCGGTGAGCGACGGGCTGCCGGAGGCGTCGGCCGGGAGGGCCGTGCCGTCGGCGGTGCCGGCGAGGGCGGTCCAGGTGGCGCCGCCGTCCGTGGACACCTCGGTGTAGAGGTAGTCGTAGTCGGCCTCGATGTCCCACCAGCCCTTGAGGGACAGCGCGGCGGACGTCTTGCCCGTCAGGTCCACCGACCGGGTGAGGGTGTTCTTGAGGTCGTCACCCATGCCGCTCCACCACTGGGCGGAACCCTCGGCGGGCGCGACGACCTCGGTCTTGACCTGCTTCTTCGGCAGCTCGACGACCAGGGCCTGCTTGTCCTTGGTGTTGAACTCCGAAACGCCCAGCTTGTGGGTGGACTTCGTCGCGGCCTTCGCCGTGTCGTAGTTCAGCCAGCCCAGCTGGAGCTTGTCCCAGGCGGTCATGTCGCCCGGGAGGTCGCCGATGGAGTCCTTGCCGGTGCCGAGCCAGGAGCCGGCCGACATCAGGGACCAGAAGCCGACCGAGTTCTCGCCGCCACCGGAGGTGTCGTAGAGGTCGGGCAGGCCGAGGTCGTGGCCGTACTCGTGCGCGAAGACGCCGAGGCCGCCGTTCTCGGGCTGCATCGTGTAGTCGCCGACCCAGATGCCGGAGTCGCCGATCTGGGTGCCGCCGGCCTTGTTGTTGTCCGGGCCGGTCTTGCCCGCCGCGGTGCCGTAGGCGTACCAGCGGTGCGCCCACAGCGCGGTCGTGCCCTGCACGCCGCCGCCGGCCGACTCGTCCTCGCCCGCGTGGACGATCTGGAAGTGGTCGATGTAGCCGTCGGGCTCGTTGAAGTTGCCGTCGCCGTCGAAGTCGTAGCGGTCCCAGAGGTCGTACTGGGCCAGTTTCGCCTTGATCTCGGCGTCGGTCTTCCCGGCCTTCTTCTGGGCCTCCACCCACGCGGTGACGCCGTCCTTGACGGTGTCCCACACGTTGGAGCAGTTGGTCTGGCCGCAGTAGTTGGAGCCGTAACGGCCCTCGTTGTACGGGACCTTGACCCAGTCGGCGACCTCGCCCTCGACCGAGTAGCGGCCCGAGGAGGTCTTCTCGTAGTAGGTCTTCAGCGAGTCCCTGCCCTGACCCGACGCGAAGTACAGGTCCTGGAAGTACTCGCGGCTGAAGTCCTTGCGCCAGGCCGTGCTGTTGTCCTTCGCACGGTCCGGCTGGGCGATCGTGTTGTGCAGCGGACCGGGGGTGCCGCCGTACTTCGGAACCGCCGGCTGCGGGCCGGGGCCGTCCGGGTCGAACATGGTCGTGTTGTCGACCTGGTCGCCGAACTCGACGAGGATCGTGAAGATCTTGTCGGTCTTCTCGCGGCCGAGCTCGACGTACTTCTTGTCGTCGAGCTTGACGACCTTGGAGGCGCCGCGCTGCTCGACGCCCTTCTTGCCCTGGAGCACCTGGTCCAGGGCGGCCTTGCGCTGCTGGGCCTGCTGCTCGCTGAACGGGCCCTTCAGGTCGTGCTCGACGACCTTGGCAGGAGCGGTCGGGTCCTGCCGGTCGGCCGCAGGAGCCGGGGCCTTGCCCTCGGCCTGGGCCGCGGTGACGGTGAAGAAGGTGGCGCTTGTCGCACAAGCAGCCATGGTCACGGTGACGGCGGCAGCGCGTATCGCACGCCGTCTGGCGGAATTGCTGGTCACTTGATGTCGTTCCCCTCCCGCGGCCGCGACGTAGGTCGGAACTTCTCCATAGGAGCGGGGGGTTCCGCGCGGCGCGCGTCTCAAGTGACGACATTTGACCGGAGAGAAGCAAGAAAAGACAGACCTTGACTTGCCCCTTACAACTGCACTATGCGGTCAGGGAGTTCCGGTATCCGGACGTTCCGCTGCCATACGGGGCGAAGGGCGCTTCCCGACCCCGCCGAAGGTCCGTCCCGTCCCCATTTCCCCCTCTGCCGCGGCGCGGAAAATGATCCCGTGCGCCCCCCGTGCTCCGGCACCGTGTGTTAGGTCACGCTTACCGGCGGTTCCTCTCGGGCATCTCCCGTCATAGAGTCACTTGACGCGCGACCTAGTTGAGCCGACTCCCCCTCCCCTCCCGAGGACGGATATCGCCATGCCGCGTCCGACTGTCGCACAGCTCGCCTACGGGTCCGCCACGGTCATCGTGTCGACGATCGCCATGCTGCTGCTCTCGCAGACGAGCACCGGGCTCGGGGTCGCGGTCATCTCCGCAGCCGCGCTCGCCCTGGGTCTGCTCGTCGCCCTCACCGTGCCCGTGCCGCGCCGCCGCGGCCGCCACGCGGCCGGTACGAGGGCCTCCGCGGCCCCCGCGCCCGCCGCGGAGCCCGCCTCCCACGAGGGTGCGACGCCGGCCGCCCGGGTGCCCGACCCCCGGACCGCCGAGGCCGAACACCCCGTCCACCACTGAGCGACGCGGTGCGGGCGGCCTCCCCGGAGGGAGACCGCCCGCTGTGTGCTGCGCCGCTGCTCCGGTGCTCTGGTGCCGCGCTGCGTACGCGTCAGGTCGACTGGACGACGACGGTCTTGGCCGCCTTGTCGTGCAGGCCCTGCTGGTAGGGCTTGTCGACCAGGATCGAGATGAACACGACGATCCACCAGAGGCCGCCGCAGCAAGGGACGAGACACGGCAGCCACAGGGCGCACGCCCGGCCGAGGGAACTCTTGGACGGGGGCACTCTGCCGTCGTTGAGCATGGCGACGCGCAGACCCATCGCCTTCTTGCCGAGGGTCCTGCCGCTCTTGGCGTTGAAGTACCAGTCGTACGCGATGTAGGCGACGATCGCGATCAACAACCACAGAAAGAAGGCGCCGTTGTACCAGCCGGCGGCCGCGTCGGGCACGTCCTCCCCCGCATCGGCGTCGCCCATGTCCCAGTTGACGCTGAACCCCACCAGGAGGAACCAGACGAGCCAGACCGGGATGCCTACGACGAGCCAGTCGATGATGCGCGCGACGATCCGCTTGCCGGTGTCCGCGAGCGGCGGCATGCCTGCGAGCGGGTCGGGCATGCCGGAGCCGCCGCCGTAGGGGTCACCGCCGCCGTACGGGGGAGGCGGGGGCGGGTATCCGCCGGCGCCCGGGCCTCCCGGGGGCGGCGGGGCTCCGCCGCTTCCGGGGGGCGGCGCCCCGTACGGCGAACCGCCCGGCGGAGGCGTCGGTTCCTGGGGCTTCTTGCGGAACGGGTCCTCCTCGGGCGGCTCGCCCGGCGGCGGCTGGTCGGTACTCATGGCCCGAGTCGAACCCGGCTCCGTCACCCCCGCAACGGGACGGCGTCCGTTCGGGGGAGACGTCCGGTCGGCTGCGCCGGTTGCCTCCGGCGGGTCGGCAGGGGGCCGGTCGTGCCGGGCTAGCGGGCCACGTAGGTCCTCGCCGCCTTGTCGTGCCAGGCCTGGCGGCGCGGGCGGTCCACGAGGCACCAGAGGCTGCCCAGGACGCCGAGGAAGGCGTAGACGAGCCAGCGGAGCAGGGCCGCGCCGAAGCCGGGCGGGCGCAGGGTGGCGGTGGACAGCACGCGCACGCCGAGCAGCTTCTTGCCCGGGGTGCGGCCCCAGAGGGCCGTGGGGAGCGCCTCGTACAGCACTCCGAAGAGGAGGACCGCGCCGAGGACCACGCCCAGGTGGCCGGCGATGGTCGTGTCGAACAGCCAGACGGTGGTGGTGCGTCCGCTGGTGCGGGCGGCGTCGACCTTGGCCTGCACGTGGGCGGTGGCCTCGGGGAGGAGGGGCCGGGCGACGGCCGCGGCGACGGCGGCGAGGACGAGGGAGTCCAGCGCGCGGGCCACGGCTCTGCGCACCAGCCCGGCGGGGCGCACCGCCCGTTCGGCCATGCGCTCGAACACCTCACGGTGCGTACGGGTGCCTGCCGGGCGGGAGGCGGAGCTCCCCGGGCGGTCGCCCTCGGACCCGCTCGGCTCCCAGCCCTTGGACCGGGGCTCCGCCGGGGCCGGCGCCGCGGCGCCGGGCACCTTCGGGCGGACTCCCGCGGGCCGGGGCGCCCACACCTCGGGCCGGGGTGCCTCGGCGGCCTGCGCCGTGCCGGGGCGGGGGGCGGCGGGGAGCTCGGCCTCCGGGTGCGGATCGGCCGGGGCGGCGGGCCGGGAGGGGGCGGGGGCGGGGGCGGGGGCGGGGGCGGCGGCCCGGGAGGCGGCGGGGGCCGGGGCGGCGGGCCGGGAGGGGGCGGCTGCCCCGGGCCAGGAGGAGGTGACTCCGGACTCTCCGGCTCCGGGTGCGTCGGGCCATGCCGGGGCGACGGGGGCGGGGGCGACCGGGGCCGGGGCAGCAGCGGCCGGGGCGGGAGCCTGCGCGGCCGGGGAGCGCGCCGACAGGATTCCCGTGGAGGCCTGCGCGGGAAGCCGTGCGGGCGCCGCCGCGGCGGCCGCCGTACGGGCCAGGGAGATCCCCGTCGGCCGGGCGGCGGCCTGGCCGGCCCCCCGCTCGGGCTCGGGCTTGGGCTTGGGCTCGGGCTCGGGCTCGGGCTTGGGCTCGGGCTCGGGCTCGGGCTCGGGCTCGGGCTCGGGCTCGGGCTCGGGCTCGGGCGGGCTGCCCCACGAGACCCGGTGGTCGCGGGGCCCGCCGAAGCCGGCCTGGTGCAGGGGGTCGGCCTGCCACACCGCGGGTTCGGGCTCGGCGACGGCTTCCGGCCCGCGTTCCGGTTCGCGTTCCCGTTCCGGTTCGCGTTCCCGTTCGCGCGCGCGTTCCGTTTCGGGCTCCGGCAGCGCCTCGGTCACGGAGGTCTCGTCCAGGAACACCGGCCCCGTCTCCTGGGCGGGGGCGGGGCGGCTCGTGCCCGGCACCCAGGCCGCACCGTTCCAGTACCGGATGAATCCGGGGATGGACGGATCGGGGTAGTAGCCCTCGCGGGCCGCGTGCTCGCCGTCACCAGGGGAGGCCGTCATGTCCCCAACTCCGATCGTGGCTTGAGGCTTGTGCAAGGGAGGACCATAGCCAAGAACCTCGGCCCGACAGGTCCGGTAACGGGAGAATCCAAGCCATTGAGCGAACGTCGCCCCAACGCTTTTCGGTCAGCCGAATGAATTCAGCCAATCTCCGGTTCGTTGCAGGAACTCGCGTCATACCCGGGCACATCGGCGCTCTCTCGGGGTGTGGGGCGCCATCAGGCCCCGGCACCGAACCGAAGTGAGGCCGTCATGCACCACCCCGTCATCGAGCGCGAGCTGGAACTGAAGCTGGTCCTGTCCCCCGAGCGCAGCATCCCCGTCCCGGCCCGGCTCCTCTACCTCACGGACGACCCGTACGCCGTCCACATCACCTTCCACACCGGCTCCAGCACCCCCGTCAACTGGACCTTCGCCCGCGAGCTGCTCGTCGAGGGGGTCTTCCGCCCGTGCGGCCACGGCGACGTCCGGATCTGGCCCACCAAGGTCGACAACAAGTCCGTCCTCTGCATGGCGCTCAGCTCCCCCGACGGCGACGCCCTCCTGGAGGCCCCCGCCGGCTCCGTGTCGGCCTGGCTGGAGCGCACCCTGCGCATGGTCCCGCCCGGCACCGAGGCAGAGCGGCTCGGCCTGGACGCGGCCCTGGCCGAGCTGCTCACCCCGACCCCCGCCGATGACCTGTGGCTGCGCGACCCGTGGCCGTCGGACGAGTCTGCGGACGGGGACCTGTGATGCCGGACGGCCCCGGTACCGTACGGCCGGCGCCGGAGTCGGAGTCGGAGTCGGAGTCGGAGTCAGAAGAGCTTGCCCGGGTTGAGGAGCCCCAGCGGGTCGAAGGCCTGCTTGACGGCGCGCTGCATCTCCAGCCCCACCGGGCCGAGTTCGCGGGCGAGCCACTCCTTCTTCAGGACGCCGACCCCGTGCTCGCCGGTGATGGTCCCGCCCAGCTCCAGCCCCAGCGCCATGATCGCGCCGAAGGACTCGCGGGCCCGCCGCACCTCGTCCTCGTCGGCGGGGTCGAAGCAGACGATCGGGTGGGTGTTGCCGTCTCCGGCGTGCGCGCAGACCCCGATGAGCAGGTCGTGGGCGCGGGCGATGGCGGCCGTCCCGTCCAGCATCTCGCCGAGCCGCGAGCGCGGTACGCACACGTCGTCGATCATCGTCGCGGGCCGCAGGGCCTCCAGCGCGGGGAAGGACATCCGGCGGGCCTGCAGCAGCAGTTCCGACTCCGCCTCGTCCTCGGCGGGCACGACGGCGGTGGCCCCGGCGGCGGTGCACAGCTCCCCCACGGCCGCGAGGTCCTCCGGGGCGTGCGGGGTGTCGAAGGCGGCCATGAGGAGGGCTTCGGTGGCCTCCGGCAGGCCCATCTTGCCGAGGGCGTTGACGGCGCGGACGGTCGTACGGTCCATCAGTTCCAGCAGCGAGGGGGTCAGGCCCGCCTCCATGACGGCGCAGACGGCCTCGCAGGCGGCCGCGACCGAGGGGAACTCGGCGGCCAGGGCGAGCTGCCGGGGCGGCGCGGGCCTGAGCGCGAGGACGGCCTGGACGACGACGCCGAGGCTGCCCTCGGAGCCGACGAAGAGCCGGGTGAGGTCGTATCCGGCGACGCCCTTCGCGGTTCGGCGGCCCGTGCGCAGCAGCCGCCCGTCGGCCAGGACCACGTCGAGGCCGAGCACGTACTCGGCGGTGACCCCGTACTTGACGCAGCACAGGCCTCCGGAGGCGGTGCCGATGTTGCCGCCGATGGTGCACTGCTCCCAGCTGGAGGGGTCGGGCGGGTAGTACAGGCCCTGTTCGGCGACGGCACGTGAAAGCACGGCGTTCACCACGCCCGGCTCGACGACGGCGATCCGGTCGACGGCGCTGATCTCCAGGATCCGGTCCATCTTCACCAGGGACAGCACGATGCAGCCGTCGCAGGCGTTGGCGCCGCCCGACAGGCCCGTGCGGGCGCCCTGTGGGACGACGGGGATCCGTAGGGCGGTGGCGGTGCGCATGACGTGCTGGACCTGTTCGACGGTCCGGGGCAGTACGACGACGGCCGGGGTCCCGGCGGCGCAGAAGCCGGCCATGTCGGTGGCGTAGGAGGTGGTCACCTGGGGGTCGGTGAGCAGGGCGTCGGCCGGGAGCCCTTCGAGGAGGTTCGCTCGCAGACGTGCGGAGAGATCGTCATCCATGGGACCAGCCTGGCACCCCGGTGGGGCCCCTCCCAGAGGTCGTCGCGGGACCATCGGTGTGAACACGCCCGCGCCCCTCTTCGGGCACCTCCGCGAACTCTTCATATTGACGCACAGTGACCCCATGGACCGTATCGACGAGGAAACGCAGACACCGGCGCCGCCCGTGACCTTCACCGGCCGCAAGACGCTCGTGGCCGCCGCGGTCGCCGTGGTCCTGATCGCCGGGGCCCTGCTGATCCGCCCCGCCCGGACCGGTGACGACGCCCGCCCGCCGGGGCCGAGCGAGCGCGCGGCCTCGGCGGTGGGCATGGGTGCGCCCGCGGCCGCGGTGGACCTGACGGCGCTGGTGGCGGACCGGGAGAAGTGGGTCGCGAAGCACGCGGACGACGACGCCTCGTGGGCGGTCCTCGGCTCCGCCTACCTCGAACAGGCCCGGCGCACGGCGGACTCGGGCTGGTTCCCGAAGGCGGAGAAGGCGCTGAAGCGCTCGCTGGAGGTCCGCCCGGCCGAGAAGGGCAACTTCGACGCGATGACGGGCATGGGCGCGCTGGCCAATGCCCGTCGGGACTTCGGGAACGCCAAGAAGTGGGGCGAGCTCGTACGGGCGCAGGCGCCGAAGCGGTGGACGGCGTACCCGGTGCTCGTGGACGCGTACACCGGGCTCGGCGATTACAAGGGCGCCCAGAAGGCGATGGAGCTGCTGCTGGAGCTGCGGCCGGGCCTGGCGGCGTACGTGAGGGCCTCGCAGGTCTACCGGGACCGCGGCTGGCGCGAGGACGCGGTGATGTCGATGGAGCAGGCGGCGGGCGCGGCGAAGGCGCCCGCGGAGAAGGCGTACGCGCTGTTCCGGCTCGGGGAGCTGTGCTGGGAGCGGGGCGACGCGACGGAGGCGCTGCGGCACTACGAAGGCGCGCTGCGGACGGATCCGGCGCAGGCGGAGGCGCTGGGCGGCCGGGCCCGTGCGCTGGCCGCGCTGGGACGTTCCGGGGAGGCGGTGCGGGACTACCGGCTGGCGCTGGGGCGGACCCCGGTGCCGCAGCTGGCGCGGGAGCTGGGCGAGCTGCTGGAGTCGCTGGGCCGGGCCCAGGAGGCACGCGTGCCGTACGACATGCTCGGTTCGATGACGGCGCGGGACGGGCAGAACGGCGTCGACGACGACGTGGTCCTCGGCCTGTACGAGGCGGACCACGGTGATCCGGAGGCGGCGGTGCGGCGCCTGTCGCAGGAGTGGTCGCGGCACAAGAGCGTGCAGGTCGCGGACGCGCTGGGGTGGGCCCTGCACCGGGCGGGCGAGGACGCGGCGGCGCTGGAGTACGCGAAGAAGGCCACGGAACAGGGCCTGCGCAGCGCCGACTTCTCGTACCACCGGGCGATGATCGAGCGCGGCCTCGGGGACGTGGCGGCGGCCCGCCGCCACCTCCAGGAGACCATGCGGACGAACCCGTACTTCTCGCCGCTGCGCGGGCCGCTGGCGAAGGAGGCGCTGACGGCGATCGGCCAGCCGGCGCCGGGCGGCCCGGAGCACCTGCAGCCGGCCACTCCGTGGGTCGAGCCGGAACTGCCCAAGCCCAACCCGACGCCGAAACCGAAGGCGTCGCAGGAACCGAAGGAACCGAAGGCGTCGCAGGAGCCGAAGCCGGCTCCTTCCCCGTCCACCCGCTGACCGGGACCGGCCGTCCGGCCGCGGCCCTCCCCTCGCGGGGCCGCGACGCCGTCGGCCGGGACACGGGCGGGCCCCCCGGCGTCGGCCGGGGGGCCCGGAAGCCGCGCGGGCGGCCTAGAGGTTGCCGCGCTTCTCCTGCTCCCGCTCGATCGCCTCGAACAGCGCCTTGAAGTTGCCCTTGCCGAAGCCCATCGAGCCGTGGCGCTCGATGATCTCGAAGAAGACGGTCGGGCGGTCCTGCACCGGCTTGGTGAAGATCTGCAGCAGGTAGCCGTCCTCGTCGCGGTCGGCCAGGATCTTCAGCTCGCGCAGCTCGTCGATCGGCACCCGGGTGTCGCCGACCCACTCGCCGAGCGTGTCGTAGTAGCTGTCCGGGACGGAGAGGAACTGGACTCCGGCCGCGCGCATCGAGCGCACCGTCGCGACGATGTCGTTCGAGGCCAGCGCGATGTGCTGGACGCCGGGGCCGCCGTAGAACTCCAGGTACTCGTCGATCTGCGACTTCTTCTTCGCGATCGCCGGCTCGTTGATCGGGAACTTGACCTTCTTGGTGCCGTCCGCGACCACCTTGGACATCAGCGCCGAGTACTCGGTCGCGATGTCGTCGCCCACGAACTCCTTCATGTTCGTGAAGCCCATGACCTTGTTGTAGAAGGCGACCCACTCGTTCATCCGGCCGAGTTCCACGTTGCCGACGCAGTGGTCGATGGCCTGGAAGGTGCGCTTGGCCGGGGGCGCGACCATCGGGTCGACGGCCACGTAGCCCGGCAGGTACGGGCCGGTGTAGTCGCCGCGCTCGACCAGCGTGTGGCGGGTCTGGCCGTACGTCGCGATCGCGGCCAGCACGACGGTGCCGTGCTCGTCCTTGACCTCGTACGGCTCGTCCAGGCCGCGGGCGCCCTGCTCGACGGCGTACGCGTACGCCGCGCGGACGTCCGGGACCTCGATGGCGAGGTCGATCACGCCGTCGCCGTGCTCGGCGACGTGCTCGGCCAGGAAGCGGCCGTGGTCGGTCGCCGGCTTGATGACCGAGGTCAGCACGAAGCGCGCGGAGCCGTTGGTCAGGACGTAGCTGGCCGTCTCGCGGCTGCCGTTCTCCGGTCCGGAGTAGGCCACGAGCTTCATGCCGAAGGCGGTCGAGTAGTAGTGCGCGGCCTGCTTGGCGTTGCCGACGGCGAAGACGACCGCATCCATGCCCTTCACCGGGAAGGGATCTGCCTCACGCACGGTGTGGGGGGTGGTGTCGAGGGTCTCAGTCATGAGCGCAGAGTCCCGCCGATCCACAAGCTGCGCAATAGTTTCCTATTTGCCTGTACAAGCTGACCAGTCTGAGCGCAGGATGGCTGAAACATCTGTGCACTATGACCACCCACGAGCACGCGTGGGCACCCGGAGGCGTCCATGGGCATCGACGAACTCGACGGCCGGCTCATCGTCCTGCTCGCCCGCGAGCCCCGGATCGGGGTCCTGGAGGCCTCGCGCCGCCTCGGCGTGGCCCGCGGGACCGTACAGGCCCGCCTCGACCGGCTCCAGTCGAACGGGGTCATCCGCGGCTTCGGCCCGCAGGTCGATCCGACGGCCCTCGGGTATCCGGTGACCGCCTTCGCCACGCTGGAGATCAAGCAGGGGCAGGGGGCCGACGTACGGGCCCACCTGGACGGGGTGCCGGAGGTACTGGAGCTGCACACCACCACCGGGCACGGGGACATGCTGTGCCGGCTCGTGGCCCGGTCCAACGCCGACCTGCAGCGGGTGATCGACCGCGTCGTCGGGTTCGAGGGGATCGTCAGGGCGTCGACGGCGATCGTGATGGAGAACCCGGTACCCCTGCGGATCATCCCGCTGGTCGAGCAGGCGGCCAAGGACGACACCCGGCCCTGAGCCCGGAAGGACCCCGGTTTTCCGGAGCCCAAAGTTCCAAAGAAGACGTTGCAAAGAAATGATTGCAGAGATTTCTTTGCAACTCTACGGTGGGGCCATGGCCAAGAACCCCGACCCGTTGGAGCCCGTCGAGCCCGAGCTCCGCGCCCTCGACGCCCGCGCCCTGCGCGGCCTGGCCCACCCCCTGCGGATGAGCCTGCTGGCCACCCTGCGCCGGGACGGCCCCGCGACCGCCTCCCAGCTGGCCGAACGCCTCGGCGAGTCCAGCGGCGCCACCAGCTACCACCTGCGCCAGCTCGCCGCGCACGGCTTCGTCGAGGACGCGCCGGAGCACGGCAAGGGCCGCGAGCGCTGGTGGCGGGCCGCCCACGAGGGCACCCGCTTCGACGAGACGCTCGTCGACGGCGCCGACGAGGCCACGCGCACCGCGGCCGACGTCTTCCTGCGCCAGATCGCCGCCACCCACGCGCAGGAGGTCGACACCTGGCTCTCCACCTCGCACACCTGGCCCACCGAGTGGCGGACCGGCTCCGACTTCAGCGACTTCACCCTGAGGCTGACCGCCGCGCAGACCGATGAACTGGTCCACCAACTGCACGACGTGATCAACCGTTACCGCGATCTGCCCGCGGAGGAGGGCACGGAGACGGTCCGTTTCCACACCCACGCCCTCCCGCGCCGCACCGGCGAGGCGCCCGGGGGCGCCGGCAGCCGCCCGTCGACCCGGTCCGACGGCACCCCGCACGCCCGGTGAACCGGCGCCCGCTGGCCGCCGTACTGGCCGCCAACACCATTTCCATAGCCGGAAGTTCACTCACCCTCATCGGCGTCCCGTGGTTCGTGCTGCAGACCACCGGCAGCGCCGGCCGGGCCGGGGTCGTCGCCTTCTGCGCCACCCTCCCCGTCGTCCTGGCGGCCCTGATCGGCGGACCGGTCATCGACCGGATCGGCCGCCGCCGGATCTCCGTCGCCTCCGACCTGATCAGCGGCCTGTCGGTCGGCGCGATCCCGCTGCTGCACCACGCGGGCGTGCTCGACTTCTGGATGCTGTGCGCGCTGATGGCCGTCGGCGGCCTCGTGCACACCCCCGGCCTGACCGCCCGCGGCGTGCTCCTGCCGAACCTCGCCGAGCACGCCGGCACCACCGTCGCCCGCGCCGCCAGCCTCTACGACGCGGTCTCGCGCGGGGCGCGGATGATCGGGGCCGCCGTGGCCGGCGTGCTGATCGCGGCGTTCGGCGCCGAGACCGTGCTGCTGCTGGACGCGGCGACCTTCGGGGCGTCGGCGCTCCTGGTCGCCGCGTTCCTGCGCGGGGTCCCGGCCGCCGAGCCGCAGCCGGCCGCCGGGAAGGTGTCCTTCGCGGCGTACCGCACCGAACTCGCCGAGGGCTGGGCCTTCCTGATCCGCTCCCGGCTGCTGCTGGGCATCACCGTGATGGTCATGATGACCAACGGCCTGGACCAGGGCTGGTCCTCGGTACTGCTGCCCGTGCACGGCCGGGACCACCTCGGCGGCGCCACCACGCTCGGTCTGATGATCTCCCTCTTCGGCGGCTTCGCGCTGCTGGGCGCCCTGCTCTACGGGGTGTGGGGCGAGCGGTTCCCGCGCCGAGCGGTGTTCACGGGGGCCTTCCTGCTCTCCGGGGCGACCCGGTACGCGGTGGCCGCCTTCACCGACACGCCGCTGCCGCTCGCGGTGACGATGGCCCTGGCCGGCCTGGGCGTGGGCGTGCTCAACCCGATCCTGACCACGGTCATGTACGAGCAGGTGCCGGAGGAGCTGCGCAGCCGCGTCTCGGGGGTGACCATGGCGGGCTGTGAGCTGACCATGCCGATGGGCGGGCTGGCGGCGGGCCTGCTGGTCGACGGGTTCGGGGTCGGCCGGGCGCTGCTGCTGTTCGGCGGCACCTACCTGCTGACGACGCTCGCCCCGCTGGTCTTCCCGGCCTGGCGCGGCCTGGACCGGGGGCCTTCCGTCAGCAGGACGGAACGTCCTCTCCCCGCTTCAGCGCACGCAGGGAGTCCACCGCGTCCGTCAGCGAAGTGACGGGGACCAGCCGCAGCCCCTCGGGGAGTTCCGACCGGGCGTCCGCGCACTCGGCCTTCGGTACGAGGAACACGCTCGCCCCGTCGCGCCGCGCTGCCTGGGTCTTCAGGGCCACCCCGCCGACGGCGCCGACCGTGCCGTCGGCGGTGATGGTTCCCGTACCGGCGATGCTGCGTCCGCCGGTGAGATCGCCGCCACTGCCGTCGCCGTCGAGCTTGTTGACGACGCCGAGGGAGAAGAGGAGCCCGGCACTCGGACCGCCGACGTCGGCGAGGTTGAGCTCGACCTTCACGTCCTTGGGGTCCTTGCGGAGATAGCCGAGCGCGGCCTCGGCCGCGGCCGACTGCGACTTGGCCATTTCCTCCAGGTTGTGCTTCTCGATCTCCTCGTCGCTTCCGCCCGAGGAGTAGACGGCCTCCTTGGGCATGACCGCCTGATCGGTCTTGAACCAGTGGCCGACGAGCTCGTGCAGCCGCATGGTCGAGGAGGGACCGGTGGCCCGGATGGTCGTCATCCGCAGCTGGCCCTCGGTATCCCGGACGGGCGCCCCGGTGACGGTGATGACCGGCTTGCCCTTGTCGGACCCCAGCACGTCGGACGTGGGGCCGGGAACGGCGACCACGAAGGGCAACGGCGCGAAGGCCGCGGCGACGAACAACCCGACCACGGGCACGGCACAGACGGCCAGGGCAACGGGACGCGACAGACGTGTGAGGCGTGAGAGCACCCGCCCAATCTAGCCGCACACGACTTCGGCCCGGCCGGACCACCCCTTCAGCCCCGCCGGGCCACTTCGGCCCCGCCGGCGTGTGAGGCGCTCTTTCAGCCCCGTCGGCGTGTGAGGCGCTGGGGGTCCCCCCGGACGGAGTCTGGGGGAGGGTCCGGGGGCAGCGCCCCAGGAAACGGCGCCGCACCCGGCAGACGACCGGGAGCCCCGCCGAGCCCGCGGCTCAGCGCAGCGCGTCGGCCACCTCGCGCGCCGCGTCCACCACCCTCGGCCCCACCCGCTCCGGCACCGCATCGGCCAGCATCACGACCCCGACGCTGCCCTCCAGCCCGGTGATCCCCACCAGCGGCGCGGCAGCGCCGCTCGCGCCCGCTTCGAGCTCGCCGTGCGTCAGCGTGTACCCGGGTTCGATGAGGGAGCCCTGACGGGCGGCCAGGATGGCCCGCCCGGCGGCCCCGCGGTCCAGCGGGTGGCGGAAGCCGGCCCGGTAGGCCACGTGGTAGTCCGTCCAGGTCGGCTCCACGACGGCGACGGCGAGCGCCTCGGTGCCGTCGACGAGGGTCAGGTGCGCGGTGGCCCCTATGTCCTCGGCGAGCGATCGCAGCGCGGGCAGGGCGGCCTCGCGTACGAGGGGATGCACCTGCCGGCCCAGCCGGAGCACGCCGAGCCCGACGCGGGCCCGGCCGCCGAGGTCACGGCGGACCAGGGCGTGCTGTTCGAGCGTGGCGAGGAGCCGGTAGACCACGGTGCGGTTCACACCGAGGCGGTTGGAGAGCTCGGTGACGGTCAGACCGTGGTCGGTGTCGGCGAGCAGTTTGAGGACTCTGAGCCCTCTGTCGAGAGTCTGGGAGGTTTCCGCGGTCACGACGCCTCTCCCTCTTTCGGTGGGCGGCGGTGACTCTCGGGGTGGAACGCCGCCGGTCCCGCGGCGGCGCACGGAGAGGCCGCCGGTAGCGGCCATGGCACCGGCTGCGCTCCCGCGGCGGCGCTGCCACGGTGCGTTCGATGCGGGGACAGTAGCGAGCAGGTCCGCTCAGCGGAAGGGCTCGTCCAGAATCCGGGCGCGTGCTACCTGTTTATGCCGGTTCCTGATCGCTTCCGGTGTCGATTCGTAACCTCAATTGCCACAGGAGCTCTTTACCGCCCCGTTACTCTGATCATGTTCAAAAGGATGGTCATTCGGCTCGGGGGGGATGCGCTCACGCGCACCTGGGCCGTTCCAAGGGGGAAAATCCGTATGAAGCTCAAGCGCATCGCCATGGTCGCCGCCGCCGCGGTGGTCGGCCCGACGGTCCTGATGGCCACGCCGGCCATGGCCGACGAGGTCCGCAACCCGGCGGTCACGACCCCGGACGCGGCGCCGAAGGACGACACCGCCCCGGAGACCGGAGAGACCCCGCAGGCCCCGGAGGCGTCGAAGCCCGAGGCCGGGCAGCAGCCGACTGCCCCGGAGGCCCAGCCGAAGCCGCAGCCGGCCGAGACGGTCACGCCCGGGGGCGCCGGAACGACCGACCGGAAGGCCGCCGCCTCGGCCCCGAAGCTGACCTTGGACGGCCTCCCGAAGGAGTTCACGTCCGGCGCCGGCTGGAGCGAGTTCTCCCTGCACGTGGACAACTCGGGCCGCCCCGCCGTCGACGACTACTCGCTCGAACTGGTCCTGTGGACCCTCGACACCTTCGGGTGGGAGGCCGGCGACATCCGGACGGAGGTCTACGCGCCCGACTCCAAGGGCACCTGGGGCTGGCACGCCGTCGCGGCGGAGGGATCCGAGGAGGTCTACAGCCTCGGCCTCGCCGACGTCGACGTCGAAAACAACGAGGTCTTCGACCTCAAGCTTCGTATGAAGTTCGGCAAGGACACGCCGCCCTCCCGCTTCTCCCTGTCCACGACGGCCGAGGGCGGCACCGCGGACCGCGTCCGGTACGAGTCCAAGGTGACCTCGCCCGACGAGCAGCAGCAGAACAACGGACCGAAGGTCGCCCTGCAGGGCCTGCCCGCCGGCGGCTTCACAGCGGGCGGCGCGTGGCAGCCGTTCTCGCTCGGCGTCGACAACTCCGGCAAGGAGAAGATCGACGACTACGGCTTCGCGGTCTTCTTCGACAACAACAGCGAAACCCTCAAGTCGAAGCACCTCGCCATCGAGGTCTGGGACGGCGAGCGCTGGGTCGACGCCAAGAACGACCCGTCGGGCCAGGCGGCCTGGACGATCATCGACCGCGCGGTCGGCAAGGACGCGAAGTTCGACATCCAGCTGCGGGCCAGGTTCACCGCGGACGCCCCGGTCGGCTCGATCTTCCTCGTCGTGCTCGCGGACGACCACGGCGTGGACGGCATCACGTCCGACGTGGCCTTCGCCTACAGCTCGATCACCGCGGGCACCCCCGACGGCGGCGGCGACACCGGCAACACCGGCAACCAGCCGAAGCCCGACGGCGGCTCCACCCCGGTCAAGGACACGCCCCCGGTCACCACCGGTGGTCAGCTGGCCGAGACGGGCACCGACGCGGCCACCAGCTGGGCCCTCGGCGGGGCCGGCGTGGCGCTCGCCATGGGCGCGGCCCTGGTCGCGGGCACCGGCCGCCGCCGTCGCCCCACCGCGTAACCACGGGGATACGGCATAAGACCGTCACAGGGGACGGGGCCCGCGCGACGCTCCGCACGGACCCCGTCCCCTGTTCTGTGTGACATCACCGCCAGGTCACCGCATGCGGGTGGCCCACTCCTGCACCTTCTTGATCCGCTCGCGCAGCTGCCCCGCCGTCGCCTCCGCACTCGGCGGCCCGCCGCACACCCGGCGCAGCTCCGTGTGGATCACCCCGTGCGGCTTGCCGCTCTGGTGGACGTACGCGCCGACCATCGTGTTCAGCGACTTCCGCAGCTCCAGCAGCTCCTTGTGCGAGACCACCGGCCGCCGTTCCGCCGGCAGCTCCAGCAGGTCCGCCTCGGAGTCCGGCTTGCGGCGGCTGTGCGCGATCTGCCGCGACTGCCTCTTCTGCAGCAGCATCTGCACCTGGTCCGGCTCCAGCAGTCCGGGGATGCCGAGGTAGTCCTGCTCCTCCTCGCTGCCCGGGTGCGCCTGCATGCCGAACTCGGCGCCGTCGTAGAGCACCCGGTCGAAGACCGCGTCGGACTCCAGCGCCTCGAAGGACATCTGCTCGTCCTCGCCGGTGTCCTCGTCCTCCTGCCGGTTCGCCTCGTCCATCTCCTTCTCGGACTCGGCGTACGGGTCGTCCTCGCCCTGCTTCTTCGGCTTGTCGAGGACGTGGTCGCGCTCGACCTCCATCTCGTTGGCGAAGCCGAGGAGATAGGGAATGGTCGGAAGGAACACGGACGCGGTCTCGCCGCGCCTGCGCGAGCGCACGAAGCGCCCGACGGCCTGGGCGAAGAACAGCGGGGTCGAGATCGTCGTCGCGTACACGCCCACCGCGAGGCGCGGTACGTCGACGCCCTCGGACACCATCCGGACCGCGACCATCCAGCGGCTGCCGTCCTCACTGAACTCGTCGATCCGCTTCGATGCGCCGGTGTCGTCGGAGAGCACCACGGTCGCCTTGCTGCCGGTGATCTCCCGCAGCAGCTTGGCGTAGGCGCGCGCCGAGTCCTGGTCGGAGGCGATCACGAGGCCGCCCGCGTCGGGGATGCCCTTCCTGACCTCCGTCAGCCGCTGGTCGGCGGCGCGCAGCACGTTCGGCATCCAGTCGCCGCGCGGGTCCAGCGCGGTGCGCCAGGCCTGCGAGATGGCGTCCTTCGTCATCGGCTCGCCGAGCTTGGCGGCGATCTCGTCGCCCGCCTTGGTGCGCCAGCGCATGTTGCCGCTGTAGGAGAGGAAGATGACGGGCCGGACGACGCCGTCGCCGAGCGCGTTCCCGTAGCCGTAGGTGTAGTCGGCGGACGAGCGGCGGATCCCGTCGTTCCCCTCCTCGTACGAGACGAAGGGGATCGGGTTCGTGTCGGACCGGAAGGGCGTGCCGGTCAGGGCCAGGCGCCGGGTCGCCGGGTCGAAGGCCTCCAGGCAGGCCTCGCCCCAGGACTTCGAGTCACCGGCGTGGTGGATCTCGTCGAGGATGACGAGGGTCTTGCGCTGCTCGCACCGGTTGCGGTGCAGCATCGGGCGCACGCCGACACCCGCGTAGGTGACGGCGACCCCGTGGTAGTCCTTGCTGAGCGGCCCGGCGGAGTACTCGGGATCCAGCCGGATGCCTATCCGCGCCGCGGCCTCCGCCCACTGCTTCTTCAGGTGCTCGGTCGGCGCGACCACGGTCACCTGCTGGACCACGTGGTGGTGCAGCAGCCAGGAGGCGAGGGTCAGCGCGAAGGTGGTCTTGCCCGCGCCGGGGGTCGCGACCGCGAGGAAGTCCCGCGGCTGCTTCTCGATGTAGCGGTCCAGCGCTCCCTGCTGCCAGGCGCGCAGTTTGCCCGCCGTACCCCAAGGGGCGCGGCCGGGGAAGGCGGGTGAGAGGTGGTGGGAGGCGGTAGTAGTCACGGTCTCCGGTTCGTCGCTCTCGGCAGTCGTACGTAGGACAACCGGGCCACCTTACCGGGACGGGCCCGCCCCTCGCGGAGGGACAGGCCCGTGACCTCGCGCGGTGCGGCGAGCGTCACACCGACCGGCGCAGCAGTGCCCGCAGCCGGCCGGCGATCCGCGCGACATCCGTCTCGTGCCCGGCGGCCACGTCGACGACCAGACCGTAGGCGGCCTCCTGGTCCACGTCGCCGGGGTCGGCCCCGTTCACGGCGAGGAAGGTGGCCGCGGCGAGGAAGGTGGCCGCGGCGAGCCAGGCGGTGCGCTTGTTCCCGTCGACCAGGGGGTGGTTCGTCGCGATGCCGTGGAGCAGCGCGGCGGCCTGCTCGTACGGGTCCTCGTACGCCGGAGTCCCGAACATGCGGGCCCGCGGCCGGTGCACCGCCGACTCCAGCAGCCCGGGGGCGCGCAGTTCGACGGGCTGGTCCTGGGCCAGGCAGGCGTGCCGGGCCAGGTCGAGGACCTCGGCGAGCGTGAGGTGGCGCACCGGGACGGCGGCGGCGCTCATGCGCCGAGCCGCTTCAGCAGGGGCGCGTGCCGCTGCGCGAGCCGCAGCGCCTCGGCCCCGACCCGGTCCCGCTCGGCCCGCAGCCGCGCCCGTACGGCGTCCAGCGCGAGCTCCTCGGGCGTTTGGCCGGTGGCGTCGGCAAGGTCGGCGCATTCCGCGCGCTCGGCGTCGGACAGCCGGATGATCAGCTCGTTCATGGCCGGAACGGTAATGCGGCGGTCGGCCGAGACGCAGCCGAATTCCCCGGTGCTCACGCCTCGGCGGGCTCCAGCCGGGTCGCCACCCACGCCCCCACCAGTGCCACGCAGGCCATCGGCAGGAACACCACTACGAAGGCGGCGGGGTGCGAGGCCGACGCCCCGTCCGTCAGGGCGTGGGAGGCGCCGACGGCTCCACCCCCCAGTGCGGCGAAGGCGGCGCCGCCACCCGCCAGCAGGACCACGTTCGCCAGCGCGTCGGAGATCTGCAGCGCGGCGGAGTTGGCCCCCGCCTCCTCCGGCGCCGACAGCTTCAGCAGCAGCACGCTCGTGGAGCCGATCACCAGTCCCATGCCCAGGCAGCCGACCGCCCAGGCCAGCGCCAGCGTCCACACCGGCACGGACTCGATCAGCACGGCGGGCGCCGCGGCGATGGCCAGGGCCACCATCACCATCCCGGTCACCATCAGCCGTTCCCGGTACGGGGCCATCCGCCCCTTCGACTGCACCCACGAGCCGCCCGCCCAGGTCACACCGCCGAGCGCGAGCGAGAACCCGGCCAGCGTCGGGCTCAGCCCCCGCTGGGTGACCAGCATCAGCGGTACGAAGCTCTCCGCCGCGATGAACGAACCCGCGGCCACCCCGCGCAGCAGCACCACGGACGGCAGTCCGCGCCGCGCCAGGTACGTCCCGCGCGGCAGCAGCCCCAGCACGGCGGGCACCAGCAGGGCCGCCCCGGCGATGCCCGGCACCAGCGACAGCCACCGCAGGTCCTGGGCGGCGTACTGGAGCAGGCCCGCGCCCAGCGAGATCCCGAGGGCCAGCCGGATCCGCCGCCGGTCGAAGGCCACGGGCGGCGCGCCGGGGTCGACGGGCCCGGACGCGGTCCGCCGGATCGCGGGCAGGGCCACCATCAGCGGTACGACGACCAGGGCGGGGATCCCGAGGAACACCCACCGCCACCCGAGGTGCTCGGTGACCGTCCCCGAGGCGAGCGGCCCGACGATCGAGGGGACCACCCAGCTCGCGGCGAAGGCGGCCATGATGGCGGGTCGCAGCCGCTCCTCGTAGGCCCGGCTGACCACCACGTACAGGGCGACGATGACCAGCCCGCCGCCGAAGCCCTGCACGGCCCGGCCGAGCACGAACACCCACATCGCGCCGGCGGTCCCGGAGACGACGAGCCCGGAGGCGAACGCGGCGATGCCGACGGCCAGCGGCCGCAGCGGCCCCTGCCGGTCGGCCCACTGCCCGGACAGGACCATGCCGAAGAGGCTGGTCGTGAAGTAGGCGGAGAAGGCGAAGGCGTACAGCCCGATCCCCTCCAGCTCGCGCGCGGCGACGGGCATGGCCGTCCCCACGGCGGTGGCCTCGAAGGCGATCAGGAAGACGACGGAGATGATCCCGATGCTGAGCGTCCGGTACGCGGGCCCGAGGATCCCGCCCTGCTGCAGGGGCGGGATCGGTGTTTCGGTTCTCTGGGGCACGCGCGGCTCAAGGGCACTCATCGCCCCAGCGTAAGGTGCGTAGCCCCATCTCGACCCTGTCTATTCGACGGATCCCGCCCTCCTCCCGGAGACCTAGGCCTGCGGTCCCTGTGAACGCGGCATGGCAGTCGTGTTGCACCCGCCGCGGAAGCCTTCCCGCTCCCCCGCGCCCCCCGTACGGTCGTGCACATCACCACCTCACAGCCGTGTGCCCGAGTGGTTGAGGGACTCGCCTGCAAAGCGGGTTACGCCGGTTCGATTCCGGTCACGGCTTCGCGGCGAGCCGCTCGGGGGCAGGCGCACCCCCGAGCGGCTTTCGCCTTGTCCGGCCGCCTTAGGTGCTGCCGCACCCGGTCTGCTGCTTCGCGTAGTCGGCGTACTTCTTCATGAGCTCGACGAGCACCGGGCGGGACTCGCCGGGCTTCTTCCCGTCGACGGATCCGCTCAGCCACAGCTCCAGCTCGAAGGAGTCCGTGGCCCCCTTGCAGGAGAGGAGGGCGGCGGCTCCGGTGTTCCACACCTTGCCGTTCTCCACCGTGGGGATCGGCTCGGCGTCCACCTTCTCCAGCGGCCAGAAGACCCCCTGACCGAGGGGCTGGCGCTCGGCCCACGCGAGCACCCCGCTCTTGCCGTCGACGTAGATGTTGCAGGTCACGCCGGGTCGTTGCGCATTCAGCCTGAGGTCGTACGGAGAGTCGACCGTGACCTCGTCGCCCCTGCCCAGCAGGGGGGACAGGTCTGATGGCGTGAAGGCGCCGAAGCACGTCTCGGGCCGTACCTTCGAGGCGGCCAAAGGTTTCTTCTCCTCGGCGCAGCCGGAGAGCAGGGCGACGCCCGCGGCAAGGGCGACCGTCACCACCAGCGTGGCGCGCGTACGGGCGGCAACACCGGGCATTCAGGAACTCCCCTGCGAGGAATCGACGAGGTCCCGGCCCGCGCCGTGCCCGTTCGTCGGTTGGATGCCGGTCACGGCGTCGCGGCGGGCAGCCCCGTGGCTTGCCCGGGCAGCCCACCGCCGTCCCGACAGCCCAGCTCCTGGGCCAGGGCGCGGGCGGCGGAGTGCGCGATGACCAGGTAGTCGTTCCCGAGCTCGGCCTTCCAGGTGCCCTGTTCCCACTGGTTCTCGAAGGTGGTGGTGACCCTCAGGGTCCCCACTGTCCCGACCCGGGAGCTCTCGCAGTCGAAGGCGATCGCCCGCGCGTTCTCCCTGCTCATCACACGCACACCCTTGCCGCGCTCCCCTTGGGGACCCGGCCGCAGCCGGATCTCCCCGACCCGGCTGCCCGATCCGACCTGTCCCGTCGCCAGACACACCGGTACGGGACGTGCGTCGTCCACGGCCTTGGCCATGACCGCCGCGCTCACGGCCTGGTCGTCGTCCGGCACCAGGTACGAAGCCTGGAGCACGCGCTGCAACGCCTCCCCGGCCGCCGCGTCGAGCAACCCGGGACAGGCGTCGCCCGTCGCCGCGATCGGGTTCTTCACCGGAGGCTCCTTCCCCTCGGTGTCGGACCCGCATCCCGCGAGCAGGAGCGCACCCGCCACGAGCCCCGAGAGCCGCACCGCCCGTGTCCTCGTCCAAGCCATTCCTCGCCCCTTCTCCGCACCGGTGCTTCGGGCTGCTGCGCCGCTCACGACTTGCCGGCCGCCGATGCCACTTGGTCGCGTCCGGCCGAATGGCCGTTGGTGGTCTCCCGGGAGGCGGCTCCAGCCAGTACGTCGATGTCCGTCTGCGACATACCCGTTCCGGCCGCCGCGTTGATCACAGCGCTTCTCGCCGCATCACTCGCCCTCGTCTGGGCATCGGCGTACATCCTGGACACGTCATTCTCCGTGTCACCCGTCAGCTCCTGGCCATCCTTCTTGGCCTCGTCGACGAAGTGCTCGGTGACGTCCTCCTGCACCCACTCGACGATGTCGCCGGCCAGAGGCACCAGTTCGAGGTATTTGCCGCCCGCCGCGGTGATGCCGCGGTTGATCCACTTGGCGTTGTCCTCGACGCCCTTGACGTACTCCTCCGCCTTGTGGGCGGCTTCGGAGTGCATGTTCTGGGCTCTGGCCTCCGTAAGCATTCCGGCGATCTCGCCGCCGGGATGGACGGCGTTGCCGATCGCCGCGTCCACGAGCCCGTTGTCACCACGATGCACGATGAGGTCGCTGACGAGGACCCCGGTGAAGGCCTGGTTGGCGTTGGTGATCGCTCCATAGGCCTCCGGATCCTGGCCCACGGCGCCCAGGAAGCGGGCCATATCCGACTTGTTGAACTCGGCCATCTCTCCGGAAACCTTGATCTGGCCGCCGCCGTTCTCGGCGGACGCCTGCAGGTCGGGAATGTACTCGGCGGCCATCTGGCCGAAGTGCCCGGACAGGCCCGCCAGCGGAGCGTCTGTTTCGCTGTCGGGCGCCTTCACGACCAGCTCCGGCTTGTCGCCGATCTTCTCGACGACCCGTTCCATGACGGCCGCCATCTCCTTCGTGTGCGCGACCGGCGGGGAGTCCTCGTCGCCGGGGCTCCGGTGGGAGACCGCCGCCATGAGGGCGTCGCCGAGCGCCTGCTGGGCCGGGTGGAGTTCGCCGGTCCTCGTGATGTCGAAGCTGTCCATGTAGGGCTTCTTGTCGAGCATGTAGTCGACCATGCCCCGGTCCTTGCCGTGTTGGCCGCCGACCGGCTTGTCGTCCTTCGTGACGATGCCGTCCTTGTCGCTGTCCTCGCGGACCGGCTCGTTGAAGAAGGCCGTCGCCGCGTCCGGGTTGTTGCCCAGCGCCTCCATGAGCCCGGTCAGCGGGTAGAAGCCGCGGCCGTCCGTGCCCTGGCTGAGGACCGCCTCCATGGCGTACGGGGTGTGGAACTCCCACGCCTGCGGGTCCTTGCGGTCCATGGCGACCATGTCGCGGCCGACCGAGGTCAGGAACTCCGTGTCGTACTTCCCCTCGCGGATCAGCGCGCCGAGGGCCTGGTAGCCGTAGATCTGCCGCACGCCCCCGAAGACGTCCATCTCCTTGCGGCCCGCCCTCATCAGCTGGGTCGTCCAGGCGGCGTCGAGGTGGTGGGGGACGTCCTTGTGCGTCGCGAGGCCGAGCATCGCGCCCATGTCGCTCTGGATGTTCGCGACCATCAGCGCGCGGTCCTTGCCGGCGGCGCCCAGGCTCGTCGCGTCCAGGGACAGCTTGGAGTACATCTCCAGCGTGCCCTCGGCGCCGATCGTGCGGTAGAAGCCCGTCGAGAACTCGGGGTCCCCGCGGTTGTCGTCGAGCAGCTCCTCCAGCTCGCGCAGCGCCTCGACGTTGCGCGCCGTGCCGCCCTCGCCGGTGACCTTCTTCATCAGGTCGGCGGCGCGGGCCGCCTGTTCGGCGTCGAGGGTGCCGAACCTGGGTCCGCTGAAGTCGTGTTCGTCCGCGACGTTCGCCCGGAGGGTGCGGACCAGGGAGTCGTCGGCGTCCTGGGCGTCCTCGACCGCCCGGTTGACGCGGGACTGCCAGGCATTGCGGTTCGCGTTCAGGGTCTGCTGGTAGTCGGGGTCGTGCCGGGCCGCGTTCCGGTCCGCCTCGGTGGGCAACGGGATCGCGGTGACCCGCCCGGTGGCATCGATCCGGAAGCCGGCCGCCGGCGCGTCCGCGGCGAGCTTCTTCAGTGCGTCCTGGACGGCCTTGAACGTCGCGTGCGCGTCGGCGAGGACCCGGTGCATGCCCTTGGCGGCCTTGGCCGCGTCCTCGAACTCCTTGGCCGTCTTGTCGACGAACCCCCGCGCCACCCCTGCGGTGACCCCGCTCCACTCGGCCTTGTCGGACTTCGCCTTCATGCCCTTGCGGGCGGCCTCGGCCATCTCGTCCAGTTTGCCGGCCATCGCCGTCCAGTCGGTGACCGCCGTCTGGAGCTTGTCCAGGGGCGTGTTCATCACGTTCTCGTACGTCAGCATGTCGACACCCCGCCTACTTCAGGTACTTGTCGATGGCGGACGCGGTGAAGTCCGCGTGGAGCTGCTGCTCGTCCTTGGCGTGGGAGGAGAGGGAGTAGTTGAGGCCGTTGGAGATGGTGGCGCAGGCCGCCACGAGGGTCTTGACCTGGCTCTCCCAGGTGCTGTTGGCCTTGAGCAGCGCCGCCCCGCTCGCGAAGCCCTCCTTGGTGAGGGCCCCGGCGGCCTCGGAGGTGGCGGAGGCGGCGTGCTTGCCGTCCGTCTGGAGACGGGTGTGCAGCTCGTACGCGTCGGAGCCGATGGCACCGATGTGGTCCTGATTGAGCTCGAGGTCACCGCCACCGCCACCGCCTGGATCGGCGGGCGCCTGGTTGAGCCGCATGGCCACGTTGGCGGTGGCCGTGGCGCGAGCCGCCGACCATTCCTTGTCGAACGACATCGCGCGAACTCCCGAGTCAGAGCCGGTAGATCAGGGTCAGGTCAAGTCAGGTCAAGCCGGGTCGAACCAAAGCTCAGCGATTGCGGCGTACGACGACCACGGTCACGGCGCCACCGATGAGCACGCAGGCTCCCAGGCCGAGCGCGATCCAGGGAAGTGAGCTACCGCTCTTCTTCTCCTCGGCCTTCGCCGCCGGCTTGGACGCGGCGGCGTCGGGGGCCTTGCCGTCTGCGGAGGGCGAGGGGGACTTGCCCGCGTTCTCCGCAGCCGCCAGGTCGGGCAGCGGGTAGACGTCGGCCGGGCCGGGGTCGCCGGGGGTGGGAACCGCGATCCGGGGGCGGACGATGCCGTAGCCGATGTAGTCGTTGCGCTCGACGCCGTCGGTGGGCTTGCCTGCGGTGTTCAGGAGGACGCGCAGGACCTGGTTGTTGGTCCAGTCGGGGTGAGCGGACCAGAGGAGGGCGGCGGAGGCGGAGGCTAGGGCGGAGGCGTCACTGGTGCCAGAGGTCTTACAGAGGCCCGTTTTACCCTTGCATGCGGTGACAATGTCGATGCCAGGTGCGGCCATGTCCACCTGGGGGCCGTGCTGAGACTCCTTGGTCGGCTTGCCGTTGCTGTCCACGGCTCCGACGCCCACGACTCCGGGGGTCCCGGCTGGGTAGGCCAGCTCGTTGGTCGAATCACCGTAATTGCCAACGGCAGCAAAGATTAGCTTGCCCTTCGAGAGCGCGTACTTCACAGCGGCGGCCCGCTCCGCATCTTCCTCAGGTTTGCTGGGCAGACCCATGGAAATATTGATGACCTTGGCCTCCGAGTCTGCCGCGTACCGAATACCCTGGACCATCGAAGGGGTGTTCGCCCCTTCCAGCATGTCCGGCACACGGATCGGAAGAATCTTGACTCCGGGTGCAAGCCCGAATGCACCGTCACCACTTGGGTGCTTTCCGGTAGCAGCGATCATCGCGGAAATGCCGGTGCCGTGGCCGTAATAGTCGTTGTCCTTGTCGCCCGGGGCATCGCCAACAGGGAAGACCGCGCCGGGGAGAACCTGCCCTTCCAGTTCCGGGATGCGGTTAACGCCGGTATCGATCACCGCAACGGTGATTCCCTTCCCGGTGGTAATCTTCCAAATCTCGTCGGCCTTCATGGTGTCGAGATGCCATTGCCGCGATCGAATGGTCTCCGCGTGGGCCGGGGTCGCGGCGACCCCGGTCAGCAGGAGGCCCACCAGGGCCGAGGTCGCCTTACGCATGCGCATCCCGTGCAACGTCCGTTCTGCTCAGTCGATCACAGGCGGGACAACACGACGGTTGGCCTGCCAGGTCTCTTCGTCCTCGGCCAGGTAGTCGGCGCGTTCGCCCCCCTGGTCGTCCCGCCGCTTGCCCGGGGTCTGCGCCCGTGCACCCGCGTGCCCCATGGCACCAGCGCCGTTGCGCACGAGGCCCGAGCCGCCCTGGGTGAACGGCTGGCCGCCCGCGATCGGCCGAGCTCCCGTACCCGGCTTCCCTCCGACGATGCCTCCCGGCTCCGAGGCGAGTCGACGACCTGCCGCGAAGCCGTTCTGGCCGCCGTGGCCACCGCCGAAGCCGGGACCCATGCCGCCACCCATGCCCCGGCCGGCGTGAGTGCCTTCACCGATGACGTTGCCACGCGGGATACCCGAGCTGGGGCCAGTGGACGTCACAGGCTTGCCGCCCGTGATACCGCTGTCGCGCGGGAGCATTCCGGGCGTGCCAAGGGGCTTGCCACCGGGAGGAGGAGTGCCGGGACCGCCCAGTCCCGGGTACGGGCCGATGCCCGGGCCGGTGAGGCTGGGCGGCTTCATACCGCCGACCGGCGGGAAGCCCATGGGCGGGAGGACGGGTCCGGGGGTGGGGCTGACGGGACCCGTGGGCAGCGGGCCGGGCGTGGTCGTCACTGGAGGCACAGTCCGGTCCGGAAGCACCGCGACGCTGTCGAGGTCCACGTCCACCTCGCGGTCCGGAATCGACGGAACGGACGCCGACGGGACCGTGTTGTCCGGCTGCAGCGAACGCCCGGTCACCGATCCGGGGTCACTCGAGGACGTACTGTGCGACGCCCCCGTCGTCGTGTACGAGGAGCCTGTCGAGCCGCCCCCTCCGCCAGACTCGCCTCCAGGCCTCGCCATGTCCTGATCGCCATAGCTCACCTTAGGCACAAGCTCACCCGGCGGCGGCGGGAACGTCGGGATCGTCGCCTTGTCCATCTCCGTGGACGACAGCTGGTACGACTGCGCCAGGTTGGTCATCAGCCGCACGGCCTCGCGGTGGTCCGCGTCCAGCATCGACTGCGCCTCCGCGCGGACCGTCGACGCATCCGGGTCGTTGGGGTGGTTGAGGGCCGCTTCGAGGTTCTTGGTCGCGGTCTTGTCGACGGCGACCATCTTCGTGGCCTCGGTCATCGTCTGGACGACCTTGCCCATCCACTCCCCGCCCTTGGCGCTGTACTCGCCCAGGCGCAGCGTCGCGTTGCCCGCACGGCCCACCCACAACTGGAAGGCGTCGGCTCCTTCGCCCTCCCAGCCGGTCACGACGTGGCGCTTGAGCGCATCGCCGATCGCATTGATCTTCGCGGCGGCCGCCGCCAGTTGGTCGGCCCGCGTCTGGACCGAGGCAGGGTCCAGCGAAGCGATCATGTCCCGCATCTGCTGGTGCGTGAAGCCTTCAAAATCCGTCATCAGTGGTTACCTCCCGACGTGCTGGGCGACGGAGTCGGAGTCGTGGACGTCTGCGGCTGGTTGGCTGCATCAAGGCGGCGCTTTTCCTCCGGCCACGGGTCGCGATCCTCGACGTACTGGTCATGGGCCTGCTTGGCGAGGAGGGCCATGCGCCGCTTGGTCTCCTCGTCCACGCCGTTGTAGTTCTTGCCCGCCGACAGGACCGCGATGCCCAGGGCCTCGATCTGCACCGCCAGCCCCTTCGAGAGCTTCTGCAGCTCCGTGATGACCGTGTCGTACGACTTGAACAGCGCGTCGACCTCCGGGAAGCCCTTACCGAGCTTGTCCGCCGGCAGCTTGCCGTCCGCCAGCTTCTTGTGGTCCGCGTCCGAGCCGGTGAGGTCGTCCAACAGGGCGTCCACCATGTTCTTGTACTCGCTCAGCGAGTCGAACTCGACCCGCAACGCCGCAGAGGCAGCGCTGTAAGCCGCCCCCGCGAACGCGCCCAGCGGACCCGCCAGCCCCAGCGCGAGGCTCGCTCCTACCAGGCTCGCCCCGTTGTCGTCTGCCACGTTGGCCTCCCCGTCTCCCCGTGGTCGCGGCGTTTCCGCCGCTCCCCGTCCCCGTTCGCACCCGTGTCCACGCGCACGTGCACACGCGTACCGATCACTCTAGCGACAGGCAACGACAGCCCCAAGTCCGGGGTTGCACGTGCAATGTGGGTCACACGGTCACGAGTTGGGCGATGCTACCGCCGCCGACGGCCTGATCGGGAGCCTGTTGACCGGGCGGCCCGTGGCCGCCCGTACCGCCGAGGCGATCGCGGCCGGGGTCGTCACCACCGGGATCGCGCTCGCCGCCTTCGCGCCGAAGGGGGCCACCACGTCGCGTTCCTCGACGAGTTTGACGATGCGCACGGCCGGGGCGTCCAGCGACGTCGGCAGTGCGTAGCCCGTCAGGTCGGGGTGGCGGACCAGGCCGGAGACCGTGCGGAGGTTCTCCGTCAGGGCCGCGCCGACGCCCTGGGTGACGCCGGCCTCGATACGGGCTTCCAGCTGGCGGGGGTTGAGGATGCGGCCCACGTCCTGGGCGACCGCGAGCTCCACGACCCGTACCGAGCCGAGTTCGATGTCCACGTCCACCACCGCGCGGATCGCGCAGAAGGCGAGGCCCACGAAGGCGTCGCCCTGGCCGTCCGCGTCCAGGGGCTCCGTCGGGTGCGGGCGGCACTGGGCCGTGGCCCAGAGCTCCTTGCCCTCTATGGCCTCCGAGACGCTCATCGAGAAGGCGCCGTCGTACGACGTGATCCGGCCGTCCGCGATCTGCAGGAGCTCCGTCGACATGCCCAGCTTGTGGGCCATGGGCTGCAGGAGTTGGGTGCGGACCATCTTGGCCGCGCGCTCCACCGCGCCGCCCGACACCCACGTGTGGCGGCCGTGTGCCGACGGGCCCGCCGGCGGCTGGTCGGTGTCCACGGGGGCCACCGCCACCTCCTCGACGCCCAGCACCTCCTGGACGATCTGGCGGGCCAGCGTGCCGAAGCCCTGCCCGGTGTCGACGGCCGCGCAGATGACCGTGGCCGCGCCGTTGACGACCTTCACGGTGGCCGTCGAGACCTCGTCCGTGCCCTCCGCGCCGAGCATGTGCACCATGCCGACGCCGTAGCCGACGCCCCGGCGCACCGCGCCCGGCTCGCCCGCGCCCTCCGGGCCGCCCGGCAGCAGCCAGTCGTCCTCCGGGGTGTCCTTCGGGAGGGCGGGCAGCTCGAAGTCGCGGACCGCGCGCAGCAGTTCCGCCACGGGGGCCGGGCAGGTCACGGTCTGGCCGGTGGGGAGCAGGTCTCCCGTCGCCAGGACGTTGCGCATGCGCAGTTCCGCACCGTCCATGCCGAGGGCTGCGGCCAGTTTGTCCATCTGGCCTTCGTACGCGGCGCACACCTGCATGGCGCCCTCGCCGCGGACGTGGCCGGAGGGGGGGTTGTTGGTGCGGACCGCCCAGCCTTCCACGAAGGCGTGCGGGACGACGTACGGGCCGCAGGCGAAGGCCACCGCCGCCGCCAGGGATTCCGCGGAGGCGTCGGCGTACGCACCCGCGTCCATCAGGATCTGCGCCTCGACCTTGACCAGGCGGCCCTCCGCGTCCGCGTGGTGGCGGTAGCGCAGCAGGGTCGGGTGCCGGTGGGTGTGGCCGAGGAAGGACTCCTCGCGGGTGGCGGCCAGTTTGACCGGGCAGCCCGTGCGCAGGGCGAGCAGGCCGAGCGGGAGCTGGAAGGCGGCGTCCTCGCGGTCCGCCGTGGCGCCCGGCACGCCGGTGACCACCACGCGTACGCGGTCCGGTTCCAGGCCGAAGCAGGCGGCGGCGAGGGCGCGGTCGGTGTGCGGGTCGGTGGAGGCGGTGTAGAGCTCCACGCCGCCGTCGGGCCGCGGCACGGCCAGTCCGGCCTCGGCGCCGATGGGGGCAGGGTCCTGGCGGCCGATCCGGTACAGGCCCTCGACGACCACGTCGCCGGTCGCCTCCGGGTCGCCGTAGCGCAGCGGGATGTGCCGGATCAGGTTGCCGTCCGGGTGCAGGGCGGGCGCGCCGAAGGACTGCTCGGGGTCGGTCACCGGGTCGAGGAGCTCGTACTCGACGGCGATCGCGGCCGCGGCGAGCCGCGCGGTGTCCGGGTGGTCGGCGGCAACGGCGGCGATGGGCTCGCCGTGGTGGCGAACGACGTCGTGCGCGAACACCGGCCGGTCGGCGATCCGGCGGCCGTGCGTGGTGGCGCCGGGGACGTCGGCGTGGGTGACGACGGCGCGCACGCCGGGCATTGCGGCGGCGGCCGTGGTGTCGATGGACAGGATGCGGGCGTGGGCGTGCGGGGAGCGCAGCACGGCGGCCCACAGGAGGCCCTCGGCCCACAGGTCGGCGGCGTAGGGGAAGGTGCCCTCGGTCTTGGCGCGGGCGTCGGTGGCGGGCACGGACGCGCCGATGCCGCGCGGCACCTGCTGCTCCGAGGCCTCCGCCGACGGGGCGGCCAGGGCCGTCACCGTGCCGTTCAGCGTTGTCGTCGCCGTCGCCGTAGCCGCGTCCTGCCCGCTCACGCCGTGCCTCCGTGGTGGATGCCGCCCTCGCCGGGCGCTGCCTGGTGCGGGATGCGCGCCTCCGGAGCCTGGCCCGGAGCCTGGCCCGGGGCCTGGTCCGGGGACTCGGCGGCGGCCGCCTCGCGCTCGGCCACGACCTCGCGCACGGCGTCGACGACCCCCGCGTAGCCGGAGCAGCGGCAGAGGTTGCCGCACAGCGCCTGACGGGTCTCCAGCTCGCTGGGGGCGTGGTTGCCCTCCAGCAGGTCGTGGATGGTCATGGCCATGCCGGGCACGCAGAACCCGCACTGCACCGCACCCGACCTGCACAACGCCTGCTGCACGTCCGAGAGTTCCCCGTCCGTCGCGAGCCCCTCGACGGTGCGGACCTCGCTGCCGGCGGCCGTCGCGGCCGGGACCAGGCAGGAGGCGACGAGCCGGCCGTCGACCTGCACGGCGCAGGCGCCGCACTCGCCCTGCGAGCAGCCGTCCTTGGCGCCGGCGAGGCCGAGGCGCTCGCGCAGCACGTAGAGCAGGGACTCGCCGATCCAGGCACCGGTGACGGGCCGGTCGGCGCCGTTGACGCGCAGGACGTAGGAGGCCTGCGGGTGCTCGTGATGGGCGACGGCCTCGGCCGCCGTTCCTTCTTCGTACGTCGCCACCTCGGCCGGGACCCCTTGGCCGGTCCCCGCGTCCGGGAGTGCCGCGTCGCTGTCGGCGGTGTCCGCACTCGGCGTGGGGCCGGCCGGGGGCTCCGCCGCGGCCGGCTCCTCGGGTGAACCGGCGTCGGCAGCCGCGGGGCCGGGCTCCGGCAGGGCCGGCTCCGCCCCGGGCGCGGCGTCGTCCGCCACGGGCTCGGGCTCCGGCTCGGGCTCCGGCTCCGGCACCGCGTGGCCGAAGGCCGCGAAGCCGTGGCCGTCGGTGCCCCCGGGCTGCGCGGGCCCGGCGGGCTGCGCGGGCCCGGCGGGCTGCGCGGGCCCGGCGGGCTGCGCGGGCCCGGCGGGAGCCGCCTCGGCCCGCACTCCGCCGAAGAGGTCCAAGCCGCCGGCAGCCACCGGCTGCGCGGCGGCGGGCTCGGCGGCCCCGCCCGGCTCCGGCGCTTCGCCGAAGGCCGTGAAACCGCGCCCGTCGGTGCCCGCGGGCAGCGCCGGCCCGGCGTACGCGCCGGGCCCGGCGTGCCCCGCGTACCCGGCGTGGTCCACGGGCTCGCCGTGCCCGGCGTGCTCGCCCTGCTCCGCGTGACCGACGTGCTCCGCGTGCCCGGCCGGGCCCATGTTCCCGACGTACCCGGCGCGCTCCGCGTGATCGGCCGTCCGGGCGCCCTCGGCCTGCTCCGCCGCCGGGCCGTGGGCGGCCTCGATGTCGTGCGGGGCCGGGTGCACCGGCTCGCCGTCCGGGAGCGGGGTGCCCACACCGGGGCCGCCCAGCACGCGCGGCCCGCGCCCGGCGGCGCCCACTCCGGGTCCCCCGAGCAGCCGCCCGGCGCCGTGCGCCGTCGCGGCGGCAGCGGCGGCCGAAGCCGCCGCGGCCTCGTCCGTGCCCGGCAGAACGCCCGGCAGTACGCCCGCGTCCAGGTTCCCGTCCAGGTGGGCGTCCGGGTCCCCGGCCGGCTGCTGCGTCAGGTACGCCCACGGCGCCGGAGCGCCGCCCGGCAGCGTCGCCGGGGCCTGGCTCCAGTCCGCGTCCAGCCCGCCCGGCCGGAAGTCGCCCTGCTGTCCGGGGAATTCGGAGAACTCGGGGACGGCCCACTGGCCGGTCGCCGAAGAGGCGGCCTCGGGCTCCTGCGCCGCCTCCGGGAACCGCCACTCCGCCGTCGCACCGGGATCGGACAGCGGCTCCGGCTCCGCCTCGGCGAACGCCGCCGCGACCGACGCCGGAATCGGGATCGACGCCGGAATCGGCCCGCCCACCGACCCGGATCCGGCCCCCGGACCCGAACCGCCCGCGGACCCCGGCTCGGCCGCCTGGGCCGAGCCCCCCGCCTCCGGCCACTGCACCGGGATCGTCCACGTGCCCGTGGCCGCCGGATCCGTGGTGGCCGAGCCGAGCGGCACGATCATCGGCGGCGGCACGTACCCGTGCCCGGGCGCCGCGAGGGGCTCCCCGGTGCCGAGCGCGTCCAGCATGTCCTGCGGCAGTTTCACGAAGGCAGTGGCGTCCGAGTCGTACTCGCCGCCCTGCGGGACCGGTTCCCAGCCCCAGCTCGCCGTGCCGTTCCCCTGGGTCACGTTCGCGTTCTCGTTCTCGTTCTCGCTCATGAGGTCAGTGCCCTCCCCAGGGCCCTGCGTGCCAGCACGGCCACCGTCCGCCGCAGATGCAGTACACCGGGAGCCACCGGCTCCCCCTGGTCGGGCACGCAGGCGGCCGCGACGTACTCGCCGAAGGCCTCCAGCGCCTCGGGGGCCAGGCTCCGCTCGCCGTCCCAGTCGATCAGCGAGGCCACCCACTGCTCGGCCTCCAGGGGCCGCAGCGGCATCGGGGCCACCGCACCGATCGCACAGCGCACACCCCGGCGCGCGGGATCCAGTACGAGCCCCACGGACGCCACGGCGCGCCCCGGCCCGGTACGTCCCGTGGCCTTCAGGAACACCTGCGGCGCATGCAGCAGCGGGACGCGGACGAAACCGATCAGCTCGCCGGGCCGCAGCATCTCGCGGCCGGCCAGCAGGTACGACACCGGGATCTCCCGCTGCCCGCCCGGGCCGACGATCACGAGGACGGCCTCCAGCGCGGCCAGTACGGGCAGCGCGTCTCCCGTGGGCGCGGCGGTGGCGATGTTCCCGCCGAGGGTGCCCGCGTTACGGATCTGCGGGGGCCCGGCGGCACGCGCGGCGGCGGCCAGCGCGGGGATCAGGGCGGCGAAATCCGGCCGTCCCATCCGCGCGTGGGTGAGGCCGGCGCCGAGCAGCGCGTGGCCGTCCTGGTACTGCCAGCCGCGGATCTCGTTGATCCGGCCCAGGCCCACCAGCGCGGCGGGCCGCAGCAGCCCTGCGTTGACGGCGGCCATGAGGTCGGTGCCACCCGCGACGGGCACGGCCGCGGGCATGGCGGTGAGCGCCGCCACGGCCTCGTCGAGCGAGGCCGGCAGTGTCACGGACTGCGCCGCCTGGGGCCCCTGGGGGCCCTGAGATGAATCCGGTGCGTGCAGTGCATGCGGTGCGTGCGTGGTCAACCCAGCTGCCCCTTCCCGATGTCCCGGTCCCGGCGCTCACGCCTGTCCGCCGTACGGTACGTGCTCACCGCCGGGACGTGGCAACTCTGGCACATCTTCCGGGCCACCCGGCGCGAGGGTCCACCCGGTGCCCCCGCCCCCCGTGCGACCCCCCGCACGCCCCCGTGCCCGGCTCCCGCACGCCTGCGCCCCGGGCCCGCCCGTCCCGTGCCCGGCGCCCCGTACGGCCGGCCCTGCCGCCTTCGCCGGACCTCCTCCCCGAACGTCCGATTTTCCCCGTATAGCGGGAAATCCAGGCAGAGTTCCGGACCCGTACCCATTCTGTTCAGGTCCGCGGCCGCACCCCCGTGTCACACGTTCGGGGGCGCGCCCTCGATCGGACGTCCCCGCACCCCGGGGCGCCGCTGCCACGGCAGGGGCCCGCCCGGTGGCCGGTAACCGACCCCGAGCGCGTCCAGCCGCGCGTAGTGCGCCGCGGCCATCCGCCCCTCGAACCAGGCGAAGTCGCGCTCCTCCGGGGCGGGCTGCCACGACCACACCACCTCCGCGAAGGCCGCCAGCCGCGGGAACACCTGGTAGTCGACCCGGTCCTGGTTCTCCATCACCTCGGTCCACACGTTGGCCTGTGCGCCCAGCACGTGCGCGGCCGCCTCCGGCGACAGCTTCGGCGGCACCGGCTCGAAGCGGTAGACGTCCTCCAGCGAGCGCACGTACCCGATGGGCATCGGCTCGTCCCCGCCGCCCGCCTGGCGGTGGTCCAGGTACACCTGCTGCTCGGGGCACATGACCACGTCGTGCCCGGCCTCGGCGGCGGCGATGCCGCCCGCGCAGCCGCGCCACGAGGACACCGCCGCTCCCGGCGCGAGCCCGCCCTCCAGGATCTCGTCCCAGCCGATCAGCCGCCGCCCGCGCTTTGCGAGCCAGCCGTCGAAGTGCCCGATGAACCACGCCTGCAGGCCGCCCTCCCCGTCCACCCCCAGCTCCCGGATCCGCTCCTGCGCGGCGGCGGAGGCCTTCCACTGCACCTTCGGGCACTCGTCGCCGCCCACGTGCACGAAGGGCGAGACCTCCGCGGGGAACAGCTCCAGCAGCTCCTCGAAGACCCCCTCGTAGAAGCGCAGCACGGCCTCGGTCGGCGCGAGGACGTTCTCGGTGATCCCCCAGTCGTCCCACACGCCCAGGGCCGCCGTGTCGACCACGTCGGTGTTGCCCAGCTCCGGGTACGCGGCGATCGCGGCCTGCGAATGCCCCGGTACGTCGATCTCCGGGACCACCCGGACGTGCCGCTCGGCGGCGTACGCGACGATCTCGCAGATGTCGTCCTGCGTGTAGAAGCCGCCGTGCGGCGTCTCGTTCCACAGCGGCGAGGCCCGGTGCCCCCACCGGCTGCGCGCCCGCCACGCGCCGACCTCGGCGAGGCGCGGGTACCGCTTGATCTCGACCCGCCAGCCCTGGTCGTCCGTCAGGTGCAGGTGCAGCACGTTGAGCTTGTGGGCGGCGAGCAGGTCGATGTACCGCAGCACCCCGTCCTTGGGCATGAAGTGCCGGGCCACGTCGAGCATCATCCCGCGCCAGCCGAACCGCGGGCTGTCCGCGACCGTGCCGTGCGGCAGGCTCCACACCCGCCCCGGCCCCGCCGCCGGCGCCTTCCGGTGGGCGTCGGGCCCGAGCAGCTGACGCAGCGTCTGGGCGGCCCAGAACAGTCCGGCGGCCGTCGCGCCCGTCAGCT
The DNA here is from genome assembly GCF_035989305.1 of Streptomyces sp. NBC_01233. Classification (NCBI taxonomy): domain Bacteria; kingdom Bacillati; phylum Actinomycetota; class Actinomycetes; order Kitasatosporales; family Streptomycetaceae; genus Streptomyces; species Streptomyces sp. NBC_01233. The sequence goes on from NZ_CP108514.1 coordinate 3,609,655, forward strand.
CGGCGCCGTCCGGTCCGATGTCGATGCGGTACGCCTCCGGCCCCGCGTCCCCCACGCCGTCGGGGTCCAGGCGCAGGCGCAGCTCCGCGCTCTGGCCGGCCGCGGCGGCGGGCAGGTCCCAGCCGGTGGCCGCCCCGAGCTCCCGCCGCAGCCAGCGGGCGGCCGTCCCGGTCCCCGGCCCGGCGGCGAGGCACGGCCCGGGCCCGAAGGCGAACCGGCCCCCGTCCTCGTCGAAGAGAGCGACCCGGGGCGCGGGGATCAGGTCCATGCGGGTCAGGTCCATGCGTCGGCCCTTCACGGCAGCGTGTTGCGCCCTGCGCAACGCCCGTTCCGCAGAGTGCTCGTGGCGCCGACCCTAACGCGCCCCGCGGGCACGGCAAAGGCCCCCGAGCGCGCTGTGGCGCACCGGAGGCCTCGGTCCCGCGAAAGAGGGAGGAAGAGGGGTCGGACTACTTGTCCTTGCCGCCCTTGTCCTTGTCCCCGCCGGGGCCCATGGACTCGTAGATCTCCTTGCACATGGGGCAGACCGGGTACTTCTTCGGGTCCCGGCCCGGTACCCAGACCTTGCCGCAGAGCGCGACGACGGGGGTGCCGTCGAGCGCGCTCGCCATGATCTTGTCCTTCTGGACGTAGTGGGCGAAGCGCTCGTGGTCGCCGTCACCGTGCGACACCTGCGGCGTCGGCTCTACGAGGGTCCCCGTGCCAGTCCCGCGCTCGGGCTCAAGAGTGCTCATGGAACCCAGGGTACTTAACCCCGCGCCCGTCAGTTGAGCGACGGGTCGTCCGGATAGGTGGCGACCATCGCGAGATCGCTGCGCTGGCGGCGCAGCACGGCCCGCCACAGCTGTTCGGGGTCGGGGTAGGACACGTCGCCGGGCTCCGACTCCACGACGTACCAGGCGCCGTCGCCCAGCTCCTCCTCCAGCTGGCCCGGGCCCCAGCCCGAGTAGCCGGCGAAGATCCGCAGGCCGCCGAGGGCCGCGGCCAGCAGCTCCGGCGGTGCCTCCAGGTCGACGAGCCCGATGGCCCCGTGCACCCGGCGCCAGCCGAGCGGCCCCTCCTCGCCCGGGATGACCGCCAGCCCGAGGGCCGAGTCCAGCGCCACGGGCCCGCCCTGGAAGACCACGCCGGGGGCGCCGGCCAAGGGCGCCCAGGCGAGCAGGACGTCGCCGACGCCGATGGGCGTGGGCCGGTTCAGGACAACGCCGAGGGAGCCCTGCTCGTCGTGGTCGAGCAGCAGCACCACCGCGCGGTCGAAATTCGGGTCCGCGAGGGCGGGGGTGGCCACGAGCAGCCGCCCTGTGAGGGAGGACACCTCGGTCATGCCGCCATGATCCCGCACATTCGCGCTTTGCGGGGCCCCGGCGGAGAGATCGGATCGCACGCAGCTCAGGGCGCACGGCAGCAGCAAGGAGCGCGCACGGACGGAGTAGACGGAACGCAACGCTCCGCCATGTGGTGGATACGCAGGGTGTTGTACCGAATTCATGACAGTCCCAAGGCAACGTCGGCCTTACGAACAAGGGGGTGGTGGCCCTTACCCTTTTCCCCTGGCCCCCTGCCCACCCCTCTTCGGAACGCGAGATTCATGACCGTCACCGACGATGTCCTGCTTGTCCACGGCGGCACCCCGCTTGAGGGCGAGATCCGTGTCCGCGGCGCGAAGAACCTCGTGCCCAAGGCCATGGTCGCCGCTCTGCTCGGCAGCGAACCCAGCCGGCTGCGCAACGTTCCCGACATCCGTGACGTGCGTGTCGTACGCGGGCTGCTCCAGCTGCACGGGGTGACGGTCCGCCCCGGCGAGGAGCCGGGCGAGCTGGTGCTCGACCCCACCCACGTCGAGAGCGCCAACGTCGCCGACATCGACGCCCACGCGGGTTCGTCGCGCATCCCGATCCTGTTCTGCGGCCCCCTGCTGCACCGCCTCGGCCACGCCTTCATCCCGGGCCTCGGCGGCTGCGACATCGGCGGCCGGCCGATCGACTTCCACTTCGACGTGCTCCGCCAGTTCGGCGCGACCATCGAGAAGCGCGAAGGCGGCCAGTACCTGGAAGCCCCGCAGCGCCTGCGCGGCTGCAAGATCCGCCTGCCCTACCCGTCCGTCGGCTCGACCGAGCAGGTGCTCCTGACGGCCGTCCTGGCCGAGGGCGTCACCGAGCTCAGCAACGCCGCGGTCGAGCCGGAGATCGAGGACCTCATCTGCGTCCTGCAGAAGATGGGCGCGATCATCTCCCTCGACACCGACCGGACCATCCGGATCACGGGTGTCGACCGCCTCGGCGGCTACAACCACAAGGCCCTCCCGGACCGTCTGGAGGCCGCGTCCTGGGCTTCCGCGGCCCTGGCCACCGGCGGCAACATCTACGTGCGCGGCGCCCAGCAGCGCTCGATGATGACCTTCCTGAACACCTTCCGCCGGGTCGGCGGGGCGTTCGAGATCGACGACGACGGCATCCGCTTCTGGCACCCGGGCGGCCCGCTCAACGCGATCGCGCTGGAGACGGACGTCCACCCCGGCTTCCAGACCGACTGGCAGCAGCCGCTCGTCGTGGCCCTCACCCAGGCCTCCGGCCTGTCGATCGTCCACGAGACGGTCTACGAGTCCCGGCTCGGCTTCACCTCGGCGCTCAACCAGATGGGTGCTCACATCCAGCTGTACCGCGAGTGCCTGGGCGGCTCGGCCTGCCGCTTCGGCCAGCGCAACTTCCTGCACTCGGCGGTCGTCTCCGGACCCACCAAGCTGCAGGGCGCCGACCTGGTCATCCCCGACCTGCGCGGCGGGTTCTCGTACCTCATCGCGGCGCTGGCCGCCGAGGGCACCTCGCGCGTGCACGGCATCGACCTCATCAACCGCGGCTACGAGAACTTCATGGAGAAGCTCGTGGAGCTCGGCGCGAAGGTCGAGCTGCCCGGCGGCGACCTCGTCTGACGCCGCACCCGCGTACGCGAAAGCCCCCCGGCCCCTCAAGGGCCGGGGGGCTTTCCCGTACTCCCGCCTGACACGCACTCACGCGCCCGCCTGCGCCCGCGCACACCCGACGGGGACGAGAGGGGCCGGGCGGGGTCCAACGGCGCCCTGACGGGCCCTCACGGGGCCTGCGGCGCCCGCCCAGGACCTCCACGCGCCCGGGCGCGCACCCGGCGCCGCGCGGCCCGGACAGGCCGAAGGGCGGCCACCCCGCCCGGGGGTGGCCGCCCTTCGGCGTTCTACGTATTACTGGGCACTGCTGGCGTTCCGAAGGCCTGCGCGGCCGTCGGCGCCGGGGGCAGGACTACTTGCCCTTGGCGGCTTCCTTGAGCTTGGAGCCCGCGGAGACCTTCACGCTGTAGCCGGCCGGGATCTGGATGGGGTCGCCGGTCTGCGGGTTGCGCGCGGTGCGAGCGGCACGGTGGGTGCGCTCGAAGGTCAGGAAGCCGGGGATGGTGACCTTCTCGTCGCCCTTGGCGACAATCTCGCCGACGGTCTCGGCGAGCGCGGCCAGAACGGCGTCGGCGTCCTTGCGGGTCACCTCGGCGCGCTCGGACAGAGCGGCCACCAGCTCACTGCGGTTCATGTTGTACTCCCGTGTTCAACTTGCCTTAGAGGCGTGAGATCGAAGCCGATGCTGCCAGGGCCCTAGGACAGTCCCCGGACCCGGGTCTGAACGTCAGACCCTCTCGCCCGGTTACGCATCCTGCCCCCACCAGCGGCGGGAAAGCCAATCCGGCACCCGCCGGGGTCACACGAAAAGCGCCACAGTCACGCCGCGGTGACGCTCCGTCCATGCCTTCGCTCGCACGCCGCTGCGGACCGCGGACCCCGCGGGCATCCCCGCAACCCTAGAGGCGCCCCGCCGGGCCCGCATCTCGCGACGCGCCGGGAGCGGTGGGCCGTGAGGGCTCTCACAGTGGGCGTCAGGAGCCCGACGCCGCCTTGCGGACGGCGCCCGCGACCGCGCCCGCGACCTTGTCGTTGAAGACCGACGGGATGATGTAGTTCGCGTTCAGCTCGTCCTCGCCGACGACGTCCGCCAGCGCGCTCGCGGCGGCCAGCATCATCTCCGTGTTCACGGTGCGGGACTGGGCGTCCAGCAGGCCGCGGAAGACACCCGGGAAGACCAGCACGTTGTTGATCTGGTTCGGGAAGTCGGAGCGGCCGGTGGCGACGACGGCGGCGGTCTGGCGGGCGACGGCCGGGTCCACCTCGGGGTCCGGGTTCGCGAGCGCGAACACGATCGCACCCTCCGCCATCGCGGCGACGTCCTCGCCGGACAGCACGTTCGGGGCCGAGACGCCGATGAAGACGTCGGCGCCGACCACGGCTTCCTTCAGAGTGCCCGTGTACCCCTCGGGGTTGGTGTTGTCGGCGATCCAGCGCAGCGGCGAGTCGGGGGCCGCGTCGACGAGGTCGGGGCGGCCGGCGTGCACGACACCGTGGATGTCGGCGCTGACGGCGTTCTTGACGCCCGCCGCGAGGAGCAGCTTGAGGATGGCGGTACCGGCCGCGCCGGCGCCCGACATGACGACCTTGACGTCGCCAACTGCCTTGCCCACCACGCGCAGTGCGTTGGTGAGCGCGGCGAGCACGACGATGGCGGTGCCGTGCTGGTCGTCGTGGAAGACGGGGATGTCGAGGGCCTCGCGCAGCCGGGCCTCGATCTCGAAGCAGCGCGGCGCGGAGATGTCCTCGAGGTTGATGCCCGCGAAGCCCGGGGCGATGGCCTTGACGATGGCGACGATCTCGTCGGAATCCTGGGTGTCGAGGCAGATCGGCCAGGCGTCGATGCCGGCGAAGCGCTTGAAGAGGGCCGCCTTGCCCTCCATGACGGGCAGCGCGGCCATGGGTCCGATGTTGCCCAGGCCCAGCACGGCGGAGCCGTCCGTCACGACTGCGACGGAGTTGCGCTTGATGGTGAGGCGGCGCGCGTCCTCGGGGTTCTCGGCGATCGCCATGCACACGCGGGCCACGCCCGGGGTGTAGATCATGGAGAGGTCGTCACGGTTGCGGATGGGGTGCTTGGACGCCATCTCGATCTTGCCGCCGAGGTGCATCAGGAAGGTTCGGTCGGAGACCTTGCCGAGGCTGACGCCCTCGATCCCGCGCAGCTTCTCGACGATCTCGTCCGCGTGCGCGGTGGAGGTGGCGGCGATGGTGACGTCGATCCGGAGCTTCTCGTGGCCGGAGGCGGTCACGTCGAGGCCGGTGACCGATCCGCCGGAGGACTCCACGGCGGTGGTGAGCTGGGAGACCGCGGTTCCGCTCGCGGGCACTTCCAGACGGACCGTCATCGAATACGAGACGCTGGGCGCCGTTGCCATGGCCGTGTTCCTCTTCTTCTGTCCCTGGTTCGCTGTAACACACAGAGCCCCGCTGCACAGCAGGTGCGGCAGGACCTGTTGTCCGATCGTCCCACCTACCAGCCAGTACAAGGTAACCAGCTACAAAATTCGGAAAGACTCTTCCACCATACGAGATAACAAGGGGTGTTCGGAAGGGTGGGTCCATACAAAACAGGTCCGCGCCCTCCACTGATGGAGGGCGCGGACCTGGTGATGCGTACGTCTATGACACCGACCCGCCATGCTCGCCTCGCGGCAAGTGGTCGCTCTAAGCGACGAAGGTTGGGCCCGGGGGCTTGGATCGAGTCGGTGCCGTACCCAGGCTAACAAAGGATCGCCGAATGTGATCCCCCTGCTCGCAGTCGGTTCGCGCCGCCACGCTCCTGGCCGCGGACCATACGGATGTACGGGGCCTTGAGCAGGGCCGGAGCCGTGCCGTGAACCGCCCCCGCGGGGCGGCCCCCTACGGCAGCAGCAGCTCCGGCACCCCGTCCGCGTCCGGCTTGTCCCGGTCGGCCGAGACCACCGTCAGCTGCTGCGTGGCACGCGTCAGCGCCACGTACAGCACCCGCAGGCCCGCCGGGGACTCGTCCGCGATCTCCGCCGGGGAGACGACCACCGTGGCGTCGTACTCCAGGCCCTTGGCCTCCAGGCTGCCCAGCGCCACCGCCCGGGCGCCCAGGTCGGCGAGCCAGCCCGCGGCCTCCGCGCGCCGGTCCATGGCCACGACCACGCCGACGGTGCCGTCCACCTGTTCCAGCAGCCGCCGGGTCTCCTCGCGGACCGCCGCGCCCAGATCGCCCTCCGCGGCCGTGAACCGGGGCTCCAGCCCCGTGGAGCGGACCGCCGACGGCGGCTCCATGCCGGGCATCGCCAGCCGCAGCACGCGGGAGGCGACCTCTGCGACCTCCGCCGGGTTGCGGTAGTTGACCGTCAGCGTGAACCGCCGGCGCGGCCGGCTGCCCAGCGCCTCGTCGCGGGCCGCCGCCGCCTCCTCCGGATCGGTCCAGGAGGACTGCGCCGGGTCGCCGACGACCGTCCAGGTGCCGTGCCGGCCCCGGCGGCCCACCATCCGCCACTGCATCGGCGTCAGGTCCTGGGCCTCGTCCACGATGACGTGCGCGTACTCGGTGCGCTCCGCCGCGAGCCGCTCGGCCCGCTCCCACTGGGTCTCCTCGCGGGTCGGCATCAGCTCCTCCAGCCCGCTGAGCTGGTCGAGCGGGTCCATCTCCCGCCTCCGCCTGGGCCGCGCGGGGGCGCCGAGCAGCAGCTGGAGCTCGTCGAGCAGCGCCACGTCGTGCACCGACAGGGGGCCCTTGCCGTCCGGGCCCACCCGGCGCAGCGAACGGGCCAGCTGGCGGGTCTCGCGCGGGTTCAGGTCCCGGCGCGACCAGCGGCCGAGGTGGCGCTCGTCGGCGAGCGCGGCGAGCACCGTGCGCGGGGTCAGCTCGGGCCACCAGGCGCCCAGGAAGCCGATGAAGGCGTCCTCGGTGGAGACGTCCTCGTCGAAGGCGGAGCGCAGTTCGGCTGCCAGCTCCGGATCGCTGTGCCGGCCGGCGCCGCCGGACTTCGCGTACAGGGCGTCGAGAAGCAGCTTGCGGGCGCGCGGGCGCAGCAGGTTGACCGGGGCGGTGCCGCTGAGCACGTTCTGCCGGATCCGGTTCAGCTCGGCCGCCTCCAGCTCCTGGCGGCGGCCGAAGGCCACCACGCGCAGCCGGTCGGGGGCGCCGCCGAGCTCCAGTGCGCCGCGTACGGCCTTGCGGAGCACCTTCAGCATCCGTGAGGAGCCCTTGATGCGGGCCACGGCCGGGGAGTCGTAAGTGGTGGCCTCCGCGCCGTCGACGAGCGAGCCGAGGGCCCGGATCGCCACCTGGCCCTCCTCGCCCAGCGAGGGCAGCACGCCCTCGGTGTACGCGACGAGCAGCGGGGTCGGGGAGACGATCAGGATGCCGCCGGAGTAGCGGCGCCGGTCCTGGTAGAGCAGGTAGGCGGCGCGGTGCAGGGCGACGGCGGTCTTGCCGGTGCCCGGTCCGCCGGCGACCTCGGCGACGGAGGCGGCGGGCGCCCGGATGACCAGGTCCTGCTCGGCCTGGATGGAGGAGACGATGTCCCGCATCGAGTGCGTACGGGCCCGCCCGAGGGCGGCCATCAGGGCGCCGTCGCCGATGGCGGGCAGCTCCCGGCCGTCGAGGAAGGCGGTGACCTCGGGGCGCATCAGGTCGTCTTCGACGCCCAGCACCTTGCGGCCCTTGGAGCGGATGACGCGGCGGCGCACGACGCGGCCGGGCTCCTTGGGCGTGGAGCGGTAGAACGGCGCGGCGGCCGGTGCGCGCCAGTCGATGACCAGCGGGGCGTAGTCGGAGTCCAGGACTCCGATGCGGCCGATGTGCAGCGTCTCGGCGACGTCGGCCGTGAGGTCCGCGCGGATCGCGTCGTCGGCGGGCTCGACGGAGGTGTACGCGCCGTCGGGGCCGCGCTCCCCGTCCTTGCCGAGCACCAGGTCGATGCGGCCGAAGAGGAAGTCCTCGAACTCGTTGTGGAGCCGGTTCAGGTGGATGCCCGCCCGGAAGACCTGCGCGTCTCGCTCGGCGAGTGCGCCGGGCGTCCCCACTTGGCCGCGCTGGGCGGCGTCGTTCATGAGGAACTCCGCCTCGTGGATCTTCTCCTCGAGGCGTCGGTACACGTGGTCGAGATGCGTCTGCTCGACCGCGATCTCCCGATCGCGGACGGAATCCACCGTGCTGTCGACAGCGGCATTCTGCGCGGCCACCAAGGCCCCCTTCTGACGTGCATGGGCGACCGTCAACCGTACGCGAACCGGCCCCCTGTCCGCACGCCCGTTCCGGAACCGGTCTCGCTGAGTGATACGCCCGCTACCGGGATCCGGACGCCAGGGCCCGGCGGCGGTGCCGGGCGACGCGCTCGCGGTTGCCGCACAGCTCGCTGGAGCACCAGCGGCGCCGGTGGCCGCGGGAGGTGTCCAGGTAGACGCGGGTGCAGCCGTCGCCCTCGCAGGCCCGCAGCAGCGCCAGGTCGCCGGGGTCGGTGAGCAGCTCGACGGCGTCCCGGGCGACGGCGGCGAGCAGCGCGCCGCATTCCACACCGCCGCACAACTCCCTCACGAGGTGCCCCTCTTGGTCCCGTACGGCACACAGTCCGGGGGGTGGTCCGGCGGCCAGCGCGTTGACCCGGGCGAGGGCGTTCTCGTCGGAGCCGCCGCCGGCGAGCTCCGCCCGTACGAGGGTTTCCACGTCGCCGCGCAGGGCCCGGAAGGCAGCGGCCCAGTCGGGTCCCACCCGCGCCAGCGGTGTCCGGTCGGGCACCAGCCCGGCCCCGGCGAGCCACACCCGCAGCTCGTCGCCGTCCGGGATCCCCTCGTGGGGGGTGAAGGTGGCCACCAGGTCCAGACAGACGCGCCCGGAATCGAACCGCATGCCGTCAGCCTCCCGTCGTGGGGTGCCGTACCAGATTGCCGCCCTGCGGGTCGCAGCGGAAGCCCCCGAACCGGTACGCCCGGGCTGCGGCTGAGCGGAGCTGTCCCCGGGCTCTGCCCGGACCTGCGGGCTGACGCCGGCCAAATCCAGCCCCGCCGGGGCTGAAATGGCTAGGCCGCCGGCGGGTCGTCGTGCAGGAGGCGTTGGAAGAGGCGGTGGTCGCGCCAGGCGCCGTTGATGTGGAGGTAGCGCGGCGCGAGCCCGTACGGCTCGAAGCCCGCCTTCGCCAGCACCCGCTGCGAGGCGAGGTTGTCGACCAGGGTCCCGGCTTCCACCCGGTGCAGGCCGACCTCGTCGCGGGCGATCCGGCAGACCTCCTCCACCGCCGCGGTGGCCAGCCCCTTGCCGTGCCAGGCGGGGTCGACCCAGTAGCCCACGCCGCCGCTGCACAGCGGCCCGCGGGCGATGGAGCCCAGGTTGATCGCGCCGACGGGTGCGCCCGTGGCCGTCTCCACGAGCACGTACGGGACGATCCGCCCCGCGTCCCGCTCGGCGAGGATCCCCTCGATGCGTTCCCGCTGCCCCTGCTCCGTGTAGTACGCGTCCGGCCGGACCGGCTCCACGTGCGCCATGAACGCCCGGTTCCGCGCGAACGCCTCCGCCAGCCCGGCGGCGTCGCCGAGCGCGACGCCCCTCATCTCCACGCCGTCAATGATCATCCCGGCACGCTAGCCGAGGACCCCCCTGGCCGTCACCGCA